>DAOPZC010000086.1:0-15622 GCA_035353175.1 Kiritimatiellia bacterium
AACCATGTGTCGCTTGTGCAACTCAGATCGTAGGAGTCAAGTGCCCAAGCATCTGAAGTTATATATGAAAGCGTTGATCATAGTGGCTCCGACCGTGAGCGCGGACACGCGCAACCTTCTGCGCGTGGCGGTCCGTAACAGCCTCGATTCGGCGGCGGAATCGTGTGAGATCCGCGAAATCCGGGCGGGCGAACCTATGGCCGAGGCGGTCGCCCAGCGCATGGCCGGACAGGTGTCGTGCGTGGTGGCGGTCGGCGGCGACGGGACCGTCTCATCGGTGGCGCACGCGCTCGTGGGAACGGAGATCCCGCTCGGCATTGTGCCCGCCGGCACCGGCAATCTGGTGGCCCGCGAACTCGGCATCCCGCTCGATGTTACGGCGGCGGTCAAACTCATCGCGGGGCCGCACCGCCTGCGTAAGATCGACGCGATGGAGATCGCGGGGCGCACGTATCTGCTCAATGCGGGCGTCGGTATCAACGCCGAGGTCATCGACCGCACGTCGCGCTTGGGGAAGAGCCTTTTCGGCCGTTCCGCCTATGTCGGTACGGCCGTCTGGAAGGTCCTGCAGGCCAAGCCGCAGAGGCTGGAGATCACGGTCGACGGCGAGACTCGGACCTACGAGGCGACAGACGTGCTGATCTCGAACTGCGGGACGTTGGCGCGGGTGCTTCACCCCAACTGTCCGGATATCCGGGCGGATGACGGGCAGGTGGACGTCTGCATCATCTGCATGAAGATGCCGCTCGAATATCCGTGGTACTATCTCCGGAAAAGCCTGTTTCCCGGGCACGTCAACCGCATCATCCACGAGATGCCAGCCAAAAAGAGCGTGGTGGTGCGGAGCGATGCGACGATCTCCGTGCAGGCCGACGGCGACATCATCTGCACCACGCCGGTCACGGTGACGGTGCAGCCGAACGCCGTGGCCGTGATGGTGCCTTAATCGATGCGCGCGAGCTCGAGCTTGTCGATGTAAAGGGCTTTGATCGCGGAGGTGCCGTTTTGCTTGTCGAAACGCCCGGGGCCGATCCAGAAGTAGTGTGCGGCCTCCGGCACCCACTCGGCCACGTCGTACCACTGGTAGCCGTCGGCGACGCCGGAGGCCTTGCGGTCGCAGCCGCCGCACCCCTTCTTGTTTTTTGCGTCGTAGACGCCGGACCAGAACGCTTCGCCCTCTTTTCCCGGCTCCTTTTCGACGCGCACCCGCATGCGGATACGGTATTTCTTGCCGGGGTCGAACGCCACTTTGCTGAAGGGCAGCGACGTGCACCATTCGTAATGCGTGTTGTAAAGCTTCATGGCCGAGCCGTCTTCGGCCAGCGGATCGGCGACCGTGTCGCCCCAGGTGCCGCGGTTGCCGAGCGAGAGCACGGTGTCTTCGACGACGGCGCGGGCCTGAGGCGGCGGCAACGGCGGCGGGGTGGCGAGCGCTTTCCATTGGGCGATCGTCGTGTCGTGGCGCTCTGCGCCCTCGGAAATGCGGATGTTCTTGGCCTCGGCGAAGCGAGCGAGCAGTTCGGAAGCGAGGGCGCGCGTCTCGGGCTGGACCTCGTAGCGCCGGGGGTCCGCCGTGACCCACACTTTGATCTCCTCCTGCCGGGGCTGGCGCTGCAGGCGCACGTTGAGGACGGGAAGCCCCCCCATGCGCACGTTGTAGAGGTGCGCGGGCGAGTCCTTCACCGCGGCTTCGGCCTGCTGCCACAGGAGCGCGGCGCGCGCGTAGAACCCGTCGGGGATCTGGCTGCGACGCGGATCCTCGAAGATGCGCAGCGGGTGTGCCTCGGGGTCGCGGTAGAAGCTGTGCAGCGCGTCGAAGTAGGTGCGCACATACGGCGCGGCCGCGCCGTAGTAACCGGAGAAGAAGTCCTGCAACAGCGTCTCCTGCGGCAGGTCGGGGTTCCACATCCATTTGGCGAGCAGCCACGCCTTGAGTTCGGCGAAGTCGCCGTGGCGACCTTGGTACGCGCCCTGTTCGAAGAGGTAGTCCACGCGGTTCGTGCGGAAAAATTTCACGTTGTCCTGAAGGGCGAGGACGTTCGGGAAGGGTGAGATGTAGTCGCGGAAATTGGTGGTGTAGTCCCAGACGTAAAGGCGGTCGCAGATCGCGCCCCAGCCGCGGATGTCGTCGAGGAACGACCGGTTCTCCTTGAATGCGCTCTTGTCGATGGGAAATGCGAAATCGCACTCGATGGTGCAGAGGCAGGGCATCACGTTGTGGCGCGGGCGGAGGGTCTTCGGGGGTTTGCGCGTATACTGGTAGGCGAGCGTCTCGATGGCCGCGCGCGGGAACTCCTTCTCCACGGCTTCGGCCACTTTGTTCACGAAGGCGATCATCGTGCCCGCGTGCGACTCCTCGGCGTCGTCGAGGGCCTTGCACGTGGGGCAGGTGCAGAAATTGTACCAGTCGTTCTGGCTCACGCCGTAGAAGTCGGCGCCGGGATCTTTGCGGATGCGCGCGAGCACGTTTGAGGTGACGATGCGCAGGACGTCGGGATGGGTGAGGCAGAGCTGGGTGTGGTCTTTGATGCGCTTGCCGTTGATCTCGCTGAAGTACTCGGGGTGCGCGTCGAAGTACTGCTCCGGCGGACAGAGCGCGTTGAAGGTGTGGCAGCTGCCGAGCCCGCCGCCGAAGCGGTGCGAGTGGCCGCCGTGCTTGTCCGCGAGCCGCATGGCGTTGCCGTTGGCCTTGTTGCGCGCCGCGAGGTCGCCGTCGAACATGTCGAACCAGAACGGCTCGCGCAGGGCGAAAGCGGGCCTCTGCGTCTCGTCGAGCGCAGGGACGGCGAAAGCGTCGAGCGCGGGGATCACGCTGTGCCATGAGCTGTACCAGCGGCAGCCGCCGAAGCGTTCGAGCGTCTCATACACGCCGTACAGCGTGCCGCGCACGGGGCCGCCGAGGATGAGCAGGTGGGGCGGCTTTGTCACGATGCGGAAGCCGTCCATGCCCAGGGCCGAGAGGTCGGCGGGAGCGCCGAGCACCGCGTCGGTGTGGCGGGTTTGCCCGAGCAGAATTGCCCGGGCGGGCAGCGGCGCCTCGTCGGTGACGAGCGGAAGTTTCACGCCGGTCAGCTTTTCTGTGAATGTCTGGAACTCCTCCGCGGCGTAGACCTGCGAGGGCGAGGCTCCGGCGGCGCGCACGAGCGTGTAGGTGGCGGGCTGCCCGCGCGTGGCAAGTGTCAAGTCCTGCGCGGAGAGGATGCACGGCAAGATCGCCGCGGCCAGAATACGGAAACGTCGTTTCATATCGAACCCCCATGTAAGTTAAACTGTATCTAACCAAAACGCGTGTGGAATGGAAATCACAAAAACCGGTTGATCGGCAGACGCGGGCATGCTACTGTTCGAAGAGCATTGATGCTGACCGTGGAGGCTTCCATTATGAAGATCGTGATCGTCGGTGGCGTGGCGGGCGGCGCGAGCGCGGCGGCGCGGCTGCGGCGCTTGGATGAGCAGGCGGAGATCGTGCTGTTCGAGCGCGGCGAGAACGTGTCGTTCGCCAACTGCGGCTTGCCCTACCATGTGGGCGGCGTGATCGCCGAGCGGGACGATTTGCTGGTGATGCCGCCCGCACGCTTCAAGGGACGGCTGGCGGTCGATCTGAGGATCCGCCACGAGGTGGTGTCGATCGACCGGGCCGCGCACGTCGTGCGGTATGTGAATCTGGCGACCGGTGAAACCGGAAGCGAGACGTACGACAAGCTTTTGCTGGCGACCGGTTCCACGCCGTTGCGTCCGCCGCTGCCGGGGATCCATGACCCCGACGTCTTGCCGCTTTGGACCATGGGCGACATGGATGCGATCAAGGCGCGGGCCGAAGGCGAGACGCGGCGCGCGGTCGTGGTCGGCGGCGGTTTCATCGGGCTGGAGGCGGCGGAGAATCTGCGCCACCGCGGCGTGGCGGTGACGCTGGTGGAGCTGCTGCCTCAGGTCTTGCCGACGCTCGACGCGGAGCTGGCGACACTGCTGCACGAGGAGCTGGAGCAGAACGGCGTCGCGCTGCGGCTCGGGGCTGCGGTGGAAGGATTCGAACGCACCGACAAGAATCGCCTGATCGTGCGGCTGCGCGGCGGCGAAGCCGTTGAAACGGATCTGGTCGTGCTCTCGATCGGCGTGCGGCCGAACGCCGAGCTGGCGAAGGCCGCGGGCTTGCGGACCGGCGACCGCGGCGGCATTGTGACGGACGGAACGATGCGGACGGACGACCCCGATATCTATGCGGTGGGCGACGCGGTCCAGGTGACCGACCCGGTCCTCGGCGTGCCGACGCAGATCCCGCTGGCAGGGCCGGCCAACAAGCAGGGCCGCCTGGCGGCGGAGGCGATGACCGGCGTCCCCGTCGCGCCTTACCGCGGCACGTGGGGCACGGCCATCGTCAAAATCTTCGGACTCGCCGCCGCGAGCGTCGGCGCTTCCGAGAAGGTGCTGAAACGCGCGGGCGTCGCGTTCGAGAAGATCTACCTCCACCCCTTCTCCCACGCGACATATTATCCCGGTGCGCAGATGATGCACCTCAAGCTGCTGTTCACGCGCGAGGGCCGTATCCTCGGCGCGCAGATTGTGGGGCGCGACGGCGTGGACAAGCGCATCGACGTGGTTGCGACGGCCATGCAGGCGGGGCTGACGGTGACGGATCTCGCGCGGCTGGAGCTGGCTTATGCGCCGCCCTACGGGTCCGCGAAGGACCCCGTGAACTTTGCCGGCTTTGTGGCGGAGAACGTGCTGACGGGCAAAAGCCGTCTGGCTTATCCGGACGCGTTGCCGGAGGGCGCGTGCCTTTTGGACGTGCGCGAGCCTGCCGAGTGCGAGCGCGGAACCCTGCCGGGCGCGCTGACCATTCCGCTGGGCCAGCTGCGCAAGCGCTTGGACGAGCTGCCGCGCGGCCGGCCGATCGTGGCGTATTGCGCGGTCGGGCTGCGCGGTTATCTGGCGGAGCGGATCTTGCGGCAGAACGGCTTCGATGTCCGGAACCTGTCGGGCGGGTTCACGACGTGGCGTCAGTTCCAGTCGATTTGAACGTCAGCGCACGATGCTTCCTCCGCCCAGCACCAGGTCGCCGTCGTAGAGCACGAGCGACTGGCCGGGCGTGACGCCGAAGACGGGCTCGTCGAAACGGACCCTCACCGTCCGTTCCCCGTCCTCCACGGCTTCAAGCGTGGCGGTCACGGCTTTCTGGCGGTAGCGCACCTGGGCCGCCATGCGCGCGCCGACGGCCAGCGGTTCGCGGTGCCAGCAGAAATTCTCCGCATGGCAGGTCGGTGCGCAGGCGGCTTCGGGGCGGCCGCTGACAATGATCGTGCCGGTGGCGGGGTTGATCGCGATGATCTTCACGCGTGCGCCGGTGGCGAACCCCATGCCGCGCCGCTGCCCGATCGTGTATTGGTGGATGCCGGCGTGGCGTCCCAAGACCTTGCCGTCCTCGTCGACGAACACGCCGGGGATGGCGCGCCCATGGAACTGCTGGCGCAGCTGCTCGGCAAAATGGCCGTCCGGCCCCGCGAAACAGATGTCCTGGCTTTCGGCGCTTTTGGCGTTCACGAGTCCGTGCGCCGCGGCGATCGCGCGGACATCGGGTTTGGCCAATCCGCCCAGCGGGAAGCGCACGTGGCGCAGGGTCTCCGGCGAGACGGCGTGCAGGAAATAGGTCTGGTCTTTATTGGGATCGAGGCCGCGCCGCAGCAGCGGCCGGCCCTGCGCGTCGAATGCCAGCCGCGCGTAGTGTCCCGTGGCCACGAGGCTGGCGCCGAGGGCTTGGGCGACGGTCAGCATTTCGCCGAATTTCATGGACGCGTTGCAGAGCACGCAGGGGTTGGGCGTCGCGCCGCGCTCGAAGGCGTCCCAGCAGGGGCGCATCACGGTCGACTCGAAGCGAGCGCGGCAATCGGCCACTTCGTGCCGGATGCCCAGCTGCGCAGCCACCGCACCGGCCTGGGCCACGGCCGCCTCGTCCCCGCACGCTTTCATGCGCAAGGTGACGGCGATGACCTCATGGCCCTGCTCTTGGAGAAGCAGGGCGGCCACGGCGGAATCGATGCCGCCAGAAAGGCCGACCGCGATGCGGGGCCGGACGTTCGGTTTTTCGTGTTCAAGGCTGGTCATAGCTGATAGGTCAACAGTTTATCCCATGGCGCGCCGCGCCACAATGACTTGCTGTTCGGGGGCGTTGGCCACGAGCCACAAGCCGTCAGGCTCGATCTCGTCCGCTCGCGCCACGTGCAGGACCGCAGCGACCGCCTTGGGCAGTTTCGGCACCAGCTTGGACAGCTGGTTCGTCGCGGCCTCGATCCGCGCCGTGTCGAGCCGATTCCCTTGGCGCTCTGGAAAAAGCGCGAAGTAAATCATGTTCATCTCCACCAGCTCGCCGAAGAAGTGTGTGCCCAGCGAGATGTCGGGCGTCAGGAACGCGTGCATCTGCGCCAATTCGCACAGGGCCGAGACGTGGTTGATCTCCGAGAAACCCACCGGCACGCCGAGTGACGCCATGTGCGTGCCCCAGCGGCCCGGCCCCACCGCCAGCACGGTGCCGCCCCGCTTGCCGAGCGCGCGGTTGATTTCGCCGATGGCCCGCGCGACCGCGTGGCGCGTGTTCTCCGGCAAAGCCCCGTACAGCTCCGGATGCACGAACAGGATCCAGTCCAGACGCGTGACGCGGCTATGTCCCACCACGGCACCTTTAGTCGTCAGCAGCGCTTCTTCGGAACTCATGCCCAGCTTCGGGACGTTGGGGTTATGCGTGCCCTGCACCTGAAGCGGGCGGCATTGGAGCAGGTTGATCCGATACGTCTGTTCATCGAGGAAGTTGACGGCAAACTCGACGTCCACCGGTCGCTTATAGGCCGTTTCCAACGTCTTGAGAAGCTGCCGCATGTCGGTGATGAAACCGGTTTCGGTCAGGAGCCTGTCGAAGGTCAGGATGCGGTGGACGTGGCCCTCTCGCTGCGCCTGCTCGTCGAGCGAGGTGAACAGGTCGATGGGCACCTCGCATGCGTCGTCGAGCAGATCGTCGAAATATCCCGAGCGCAGCGCGTCCGCTTCGAGGTCGATGAAGTCGACTTTCCGTTGGGAGTGGCGGCAGACTTCCTCGAAGTCAGGCTCGGGGCGGCGCAAGGGCGCGTTGAGCGCCACCACGCGCGTGTAGTCGTCGTCGACGCGGTCGACCGCGCGCGTGCCGAGCCCGTAGACCAGGCGCACGACGCCCGCGCGCGGGTCGATCTCCTTGCTCCAGACGAAGGGATTGTAGGAGAAGCCCACGCCCGCGAGGTGCGGATAGAAGGTGCGGCTCTGGAGGACGCCCGTCACGCGCATCACCAGCAACGCCATCTGCTCGTCGCGCTCCAGCAGCTTGTGCCGCGCGCGGTAGTTGAGCGCCTCGCGGCTCATCGTGCTGGCGTAGACGGTGCGGACCGCCTCCAGAAACGCGGTCAGGCGCGTCTCGCGCGTGCCTTGGTTGGCGCAGAACACGCTCGCGTATTTGCCGGCGAAGGCGTTGCCGTAATTGTCCTCCAGCAGCGAGCTGGAGCGCACGATCACGGGGTATTGCCCGAAATAGTCCAGCATCTCCTCGAACTGGCGCAGCACGTAATCCGGGAAGTTGCCGGCCAAGATTTTGGCGTGCGCCTCGTCGACGCCCTCCAGAAAGGTTTCGGGCGAGTGTTGTTTCTCGCGGTAGGGCCAGAGGCCGTTGCGCACGAGAAAGGTGTAGAAAACGTCCGCGCCGATGTAGAACGAATCGTGCGGTTCCAGCTTGGCCTCCACCTCCGCCGCTTCGGCGGCCACGATTTTGCGGGAGACCAGCAGTCCGACGGTCTTGCCGCCGATCAGGCCGGTGCCCACCATGCGGTTGCGGATGTCCAGCAGGTCGGCGATGGTCAGGTACTTCTTCACCAGCGGCATGATCGCGTCGTCGCGCGTGACCACCATGCGCACGAGCTGCCGCCACACGGCCTGCCGGTCTTTTGCGGTGTAGACGAGGCCAACGGATTCCGGGTTTGAGACCATCTCTTCCGCGCGGCGCAACACGTCTTCGCCGTACATTTCGTCCGTGGCCCAGTCCGGGCCCGCGTTGGAGAGCACGGCGGCGATCACCGCGCTCGACCGCACCACCTCAAAAACGTCATGCGTTTTCCAGACATGCAGCAAGTGGAGGGTCGACGTGTAGCGGAACTGCGTCTTGACCGGCCGGACATAGAGCCCGGCGTCGGCGTGGAAGACGTCGAGAAACAGTTGGGTCGTGGACTGCACCGGCTCGGTCGCGTGTCGCGAGTGGTGGCGCCGCAGCAGGCCGAAGTAGGCGATCGTCTCCAGCCGGTAGAGATACGGGCAGGTCAGCATGAAGAAATTGCCGAGCATGGCGTCGGAGTACCAGTCGGTCGCCAAGTCGGAGAGACAGTCAAACACGTAGTAAGCGCCCAACCCCGCGTCGCCGATGACGTGGTGGATGCGGTGGATGAAAACCTCGAACCCGTCTTCGGGATTGAGCGCGTGCCGCTCGCACGGGAAGTCGTCCGGCAGCAGCGGCGCGTGGCGCGCGAAGCGGAAATAGACCAGCCGGCGGCGGTCCCGCACCGCCGCCTGGACGTACGGCGTCACGAAAGCGCGGTAGTCTTGGATGCGGTCTACGTGCCAGACGATGTTGTCGCCCGCCAGAATGCCGCCGAGCGCGTTGTCGAGCGACGGCAGGCCGGTCGTGTCGACCGGATCGTTGTGGTCGCGTATGCCCCGCAGGGCCCGTCCGCTTCCCTGCGCTCCGGGGTCTGCGGGGGTGTTCTGTCCGTCTGCCGGTCGGCGTTGGCCGCCTCGTTTTTCGCGCATCGTCGAGCCCTCCTTTCCAGGAACCGATGAGGATGAAGAAAAAAACGGAAAGGCAAGGTACCGCCTTGCCCCGCGGGGTTTCGGCCGAACGCTAGTGCGCGCAGAGCAGCGTGGCGCCGTCATCGGTGAGGCCGATGAAGCGCAGGCGTTCCTGCGGGCTCGTGTTCGGCTGGTGCAGGGCCAGCAGAAGCCGGCCGTCGAACGCCGTGAAGATCATGCCGTGCCCGCCGTTGGTCGTGTAGAGCGGCGTGTGCCCTTTCCACGGGCCGGCGACGCGGCCCGACTCCGAGCGGGCCAGCAGCACGCAGTACCCTTTACCGGGGATGAAGGTCGACCAGATCATGAAGAGCGTGCCGCTTTTGGGGCTCTTGTACAGGAACGGGCCGTCCGTGACCTTGCCCTCCTGCGGACCGGTTTTTGCCCCCGGCGCATCCGAGGCGCTGAAAAGCCTGACGGGCTCGCCGGCGGAGTCCGTCAGGTCGGACTTGAGCGCCACGGCATCGACGGTGCCGTCGATCAGCTGCACCCACTCGTGGCAAAAGACCATGTAAGGCGTGCCGCTGTCGACGTACAGCGTGCCGTCTAGCGCCATCCAGGCGGGCGGCGTGTGCGAATCGTTCTTGAGCGGCTTGAACGGCCCTGCCGGCGAGTCCGCGCGGAAGATCCACGTGCCGCGCCGGTGCATCGGCGGCCACTTTTTCACGTCCGCCGGCGGTTTGTCCGCGACCGCCGTGCGGAAGGTCAGCGTCACGAAGAGGTAATAGGCGCCGCCGTAGGCGTGCATCTCCGGAGCCCAGACCATCGACACCCCTTGGTCATTGGGCAGCGCGAGGACCGGCCGCGGCGCGGCCCAGTCGGTCAGGTTTGTGCTGGTGTAGACTTCGACACCTTGGAACCTGCTGCCCTTGCGGTTCTCGGACTGCGCGTAGAGGTAATAGGTGGCGGTCTTCGCGTCCGCGAAGATGAACGGGTCGCGGATGCGGATGTCTTCGGTCTTCAGCGTGGCCGTTTGAGCTGAAGCGCACAGGGACGCGAAAATCAGGGCGGCGGAAATAAAACGGGGCGCGTTTTTCATTTGTTTTCTCGGCACTAAAAAAGGGTTACAGATCCGGGGTTACCTGGACTTGTGTGGAAAGCGAGTAGAGGCCGCGGCCAGACGGCGTTGCGAAGGCCATTTCCGCCATGAACGCCGTGAACCCGTTGGTCGGCGTTGCGATCTTGGCGAAGGCGCGCGTGCCGTCCCTTTCGAGCGGCAGCGGCTGGTTGCTCCACTGGGCCTTGCGGAAATCGCGCGTGGGGGAACAGGCGGTCCAGAGCAAAGCCTGTTTGGCTGGACGGTCGGCGGTGACGGTGAGCGATGCGCCGCCGTTGCCTTTCAGCTGCCACGTCAGCTGCGGCGGCGTCTGGCCGTCGGCCATCATCTGCAGGAAGGCCGCGCGCGTCCGGTCCGCGCCGGGGGTGCCGCCCGCGCCGTGCCCCGCGTTGGGGGCCTGATACACTAGCTTGGGCCCGGGCAGGTCGTCCCAATAGTGGCGCAGGGCGTCCACGGTCCAGTAGGGATCATTCGTGCCGAGCAGCAGCAGCTTGGGCATGGTGAGGGCGGCGCGGTAGCTGTAGGGGTCCACGATGCCGCGCAGGGCGACCATGGGGGGGAGGTCCATCTTTTCCACCAAGCCGAGCTCGGTGTAGTCGTTGATCTTCTCGCTCTGGCGGCCGTATACGCGCTGTGACCACTGGGTCTGCGCCTTCATGTTCAGCATGTCGATCACGACGGGCACCATGCCGCACACGCGCTTGTCCACCGCGCCTGTCAGCCAGGTGGTCCAGCCCCGTTTCGAGGCGCCCGACACGACAAAACGCGCCACGTTCTGTTTCCGTTCGGCGAGCGCCCAGGCCTGCACCGCGTCCATGGCGCGCACGGCGCTCTTGGTCATCGGCAGCAGCAGCGGCCAGGTGTCGTCGCCGGTCTTCAGGTATTGGTCGAAGGTGTAGGCGATGAGGGCATCCTCGTATTTGTCGCCGTAGAGCGGTTGGTTGGGGACGTCGGTGATGACCGCGACCAGCGTGCCGCCGCTTTCGGCGAGCCGTTTGACGGCGGGCACGTTCTTCTTGCCGGCGGCGTGGGTGATCTCCAGGAACGCGGTCTCGGGATGGCGCAGCGCTGGCGGGCAGGCGATGTAGAGGGTGTGGGTCCAGCGTCCGCCGCGCCACGTCTGCGAGGTCAGCGCCAAGGTGGTGATCTCCAGACCGTCGATCTTCTGCGTGTCGCGGACCTGCCACGAGAAGCTGTCGTCGGGCTTCCGGACATAGTCTTCCAGTGAGCCCGCGGACAGACGCGTGCAGGCGAACACGCAAAACAGAGCTGCTGCTGCGCGTAAAGGCAAAACAGTATTCATCTCGGCTCGCTTCTCACTTTTTTGCGATGGCGGCTTTCTTGCGCTTGTCGCGGATGTACATCGCGGTGCCGTTGCGCAGGTCGCCCTCGAACAGATCGGTCGCTTGGATCAGCTTGCTCCAGCTCTTGTAGCCGTAGTTGACCGGCGAGTAGGACTTCTGGTTCTTGATGTACTGCGTGACTTCGCTCATGTGCGACCAGCCGTCGTCCCCCGCCGAGTTTTCACAGGCGAGCCGCAGCACGCGGACCAGTCCGGTATCGCCCCGCAACTCGTTCTTCGTCTTCTGGGCCTGTGCCGGCTTGGAGGCCGTTTCGGCAGCGGGCCTTGCGGGCGCGGGCTCGGCGGCGGGCTCCTCCTCCGGCTCGCGCGCGGCGGAGATCAGGTCTTCGGTGAAGATGAACTGCGAGCAGGCCTTCACAAAAGGCGAGGGTGTCTTCTTCTGGCCGAAGCCGAAGACCTCCTTGCCGCTCTCCAGCAGGCGCACGACGAGCGGCGTGAAGTCGCTGTCGCTGCTCATGAGCGCGAACGAGTCCACCTCGTTGGTGTACAGGATGTCCATCGCGTCGATGATGATCGCGGCGTCGGTGGCGTTCTTGCCCTTGGTGTAGCCGAACTGCTGCACCGGCTTGAGCGCGAAGAGGAGGGAGTGGGACTCCCAGTTCTTCAGCTGGCTGCTCTTCCAGTCGCCGTAGGCGCGCCGGATGTTGACGACCCCGTACTTGGCTAGCTCGTTGAGCACCGGCTCCACCGCCTCGCGGCTGGTGTTCTCGCAGTCGATCAGCAACGCGATGTTCTTGTTCTTCATGCGAACAGCTTAGCAGAGTCAGGCGAAGAGGGGAAACCGGAAACATGGCGGAGTCAATGGTGTCGTCTATGTGGTCGATCATCCATCTATCAATCATTATCAAAAACGATCAAATTGATAATGGACGGCTGTTGATACGCTTGCGCTGCCGACTGCGGCCGTGTTATGTTTGAACTAACCTTGCGTCAAGGCGTCGCGCGGTTGCGCGCCTTATGTGTGCGCAACAGGGAGGATTTTTATGATGCCGGACGCTTGTTGAGAACGGTGGCTGCCGCCTGCTTCGCCTCGGCCTGCTCGGCGTTCGCCGCCGAGCTGCCGGTGCAGCCGGGCGTCTCCAAGTGGGAGAAGGTAGGTCATCGCCGCTTTCGTTAAAGGGCAGCCGCATCTGCGCTACGTGGAGACGTACGACATGGTGCTCGCCCCAGACGGCCAGCCGCGCCCGGAGCTCTTCATCAAGGACAGGCTCCACTTCAACGCGGAGGGCTACAAGCTGCTGGCCGAGCGGGTCCGGGCCGACGTGGAGCGGGCGTATCCGGCGAAGTAGGGGACGCATTTCTGTGGAAAGGTGAAGCCATGAGAACGGGCAGCCGCAGGGGGTTCAATCGGACTGAGCTGATTATAGTTCTCGCTGTGCTGGCGCTGTTGGCCGTTGTGTCCGTTCCTGCCGTACTGAATTCGAGATGGCAGTCCAGGATGAGCGAATGCGGCCAAAAAGGGCGCGATGTTTATGTGGCGCTAGCTCGCGTCAACACCGAGCGTGAGCCGCGCGGAGAGAAGGCGCTGCCTGACGGGCGGTTCACAAACAGCACCGACCTGTTCCGCAATCTGATCGAGCAGGAACATGCGCCTGAGCTTGCCTATTCAAGCCTCGCGGGGTGCGGTGTGCAGGTCTGCAGGGACGGCAACCTGAAACCAGAGAACAACATGTGGACCATCGTCAAGGAGTGGCGCGATGAGATGGACGACGCCGTTCCGGTTATGCTCACGCGCAACGTGGATGCCTCGTCGCTGTGGTCTGGTCGTGCGGGCCCTGACCGGCCGTTGCGCCTGGACCCGGAGTGGAAGACACCGTTCGGCGACAAGGGCTGCGTGATCATCCGGAAGGGCTGCGCCATCTTCAGGTGCCGCGTCAAATACGCGACGGACCGGATGGTATTCTACGGCAAGAGCCCTTCAGACGTCGGCCCTGTGCGCTACCTGACGTCCACGCGCGAGGTCGTGGCGGGGGAGTGAGGGGGCACGGGAATCGGACGGATCAGTCGGATTGGACCGATCGGTCCGATGGTAGAATGCCTTTGCATTCGGGATAGGCCGTGCAGCCCCAGAAAGACTGTCCCATGTGCGAGCCGTGGCGGGCGGTGCGCGAGCGCATGGGCTTGCCGCAGAGCGGGCAGGGTGGCGTTTGTTCGCGGAACTCGCGGCGTGCGGCGGCGAGCTGCTCCGAATAGCCGCCCTCTTTCACAAAGGTTTGCTCCAGCGCGGCGATCTGCTGGTCGAGCAAGTAGTTGGCCTGATGGATCAGGCAGATGAGCGCGTTGGCTACAACCGAGCTGTCGGCCGAGTCAAGCCAGCGGGCATAGGGCACGGAAAGAGAAAGTTGATCCGTTTGATGATGACGACCGACATCACGCACGGCGAGGGCTTCGGGGTCGTCCTTGGCCCATTGGGGCAGTCTGCGTTGGCGCAGGAAATCCTCGTAGTCGAGCAGCAGTTCGTCGAGGCTTGCGCGCGCGACGTTGACGAGCCGGAGCTCGGTCTGGCTTGAAGTTGCCGCAGCGCGGCTGCCTTCGGCAATATTCTGCCGCCCGCTGCGGGATGCCTGTACCATCTGGTCGACGGTGCGCGAACGCGGGTCGATGAAGCGCTCACAGAACGCGACAGTGGCATCGTAGATGACGGTCGCGGTCTGGAAGCTGCGCAGGGAACGGTAACCCCCGCTGGGGCGGAGGCGCTGGGAGCGTGAGAAAGAATCGGACGGATCAGTCTGATCCGTCCGATCCGTCCGATGATGGGGGACTTGCTCACCCATGGCGCCGTTCTCACACCACGTTCAAGATCACGGCCTTGATGCGGCGGACGCCGGCGGAGGAGGACTCCTCCTTCTGGATCTTGAAGCCGCCCAGCTCGCCGGTGTTGTTGGCGTGCGGGCCGCCGCAGACCTCCATCGAGAAGTCGCCCATGGTGTAGACTTTCACCTGCTCGCCGTATTTGGCGGCGAACAGGGCGGTCGCGCCTTTGGCCCGGGCCTCTTCGATGGTCATGGTCGTCATCGTGATCGGCAGGTTGCGCCGGATCTGCTCGTTGACGATGTCCTCGACCTGCTTGATCTGCTCGGGCGTCATCTTCTCGGGGTGGGAGAAGTCGAAGCGCAGGCGCTCGGGGGTGATGTTCGAGCCCTTCTGGAGCGCGTGCGGCCCGAGGACCGTCTGCAGCGCCTTGTGCAGCAGGTGGGTGGCCGTGTGCATGCGTGTGGTGGCGACCGTGTTGTCGGCCAAGCCGCCCTTGAAGGTGGCGTCGCCCTGCTTGGAGGTCTCCTGGTGCTTCTTGAAAGCCTCCTCGTAACCTTGGCGGTCCACGGCGAGTCCCAGCTCGGCGGCCAGCTCTTCGGTGAACTCCAGCGGGAAACCGTAGGTGTCGTAGAGTTTGAAAGCGGTGCGGCCCGAGAGCGTGTTCTGGCCGTGCTGCTTGAGCGCGCCCGCGACCTTGTCGAACTCTTTCTGGCCGGCGTGGAGGGTCTTCTCGAAACGCTCCTCCTCGGCCACGAGCTCGGTGATGACCGTCTCGCGGTTCTTCTCCAGCTCGGGGTAGACGTGCTTGTAGTTGGCGATGATGATCTCGGCGAGCGCGCGGGTGTAGCCGGGCGCGATGCCGAGCATCTTGGCGTAGCGCACCGACCGCCGGATGAGGCGGCGCAGCACGTAGTTCGCGCCGATGTTGCCGGGCTTGACGCCGCCCTTGACGTCGCCGAGGATGAACACCGCGGTGCGCATGTGGTCGGCGATGATGCGCTCCGCGCGCACGGCGGTCTCCTCGCTGTCGGGACGGGCGGTGGAGAGCTCCTTGATCTTCGCCACGAGCGGCGCGAACAGCTCGGTCTCAAAGACGGTGGGGTAGCCGTTCATCATGCAGATGGTGCGCTCGACGCCCATGCCGGTGTCGACGTTGTGCTGCTTGAGCGGCTCATAGGTGCCCTCGGGCGTCTTGTTGTACTGCATGAAGACGTCGTTCCAGATCTCGATGTACTTCCCGCAGCGGCAGCCGGGTCGGCAGGCGGGCCCGCAGGCGGGCTTGCCGGTGTCGATGAACATTTCGGTGTCGGGGCCGCAGGGGCCGGTGGTGCCGGCGGGGCCCCACCAGTTGTCGTCCTTGGGCAGGGGGAAGATGCGCGACTCGGGGATGCCGAGGCTTTTCCAGATGGCGATCGACTCGTCGTCGCGGGGGATGTCGCCTTCGCCCTTGAAGACCGTGACGCTGATCTGGTCGGGGGAGAACCCGAGGTGCCGGGTCAGGAACTCGAACGACCACGCGATGGCTTCCTTCTTGAAATAGTCGCCCAGCGACCAGTTGCCGAGCATCTCGAAGAAGGTCAGGTGGCAGGAGTCGCCCACGG
>DAOPZC010000087.1:0-15177 GCA_035353175.1 Kiritimatiellia bacterium
GACGCCCTGTCTTGGTTTGTCTCGTGCGGCTATAGATTTAATTAATATGCTCTAGCGGGCAACGTTGCCGATTCGATGCCTGAGCGGCACAACTTTGGAAAGGGCGCAAAATGCTGAACGTTCGGAGACGGGTTTGGGCTGGGGTGCTGTCGGTGATGGCGGCGTGGCCGGGTTTAACGGCGGAGGAGGCGGTCAACATCGGCGGCCGGCGCGAGCTGTTTGTGGACCGCGCGCTGATCGGCAAGACGGCGGGCGACCTGCGTCTGGCTCTGCATCATCCCGAACGCCGGGAGATCGTGCTCGAGACCGACAAGCCGTGGGAAGGCAACGCCTCGGGCTATCAGTCCGTTCTCTACGCAGACGGAAAGTACCGGATGTACTACCGCGGGATGAACTACGGCAAGGGGATGGGGGTGAGCGATACGACGGTTGAAGACCACGAGTGGGTCCTCTGCTATGCCGAAAGCGCGGACGGCATCCGCTGGACACGGCCGGAGCTCGGCATCTGCGACTTTCATGGCTCGAGCGCGAACAACATCATTCTGAACGGGGCCATGGTCAAGCCGTTTGCGGCCAATCCCGCCTGCACGGCTGTCTTTATCGACACGAATCCGGCGTGCCCCGCCGATCAGCGGTTCAAGCTGGTTCTGACAAATGAAGATCGGAAGGACGCGGAGCATTTCGGGGTGCATGTGATGGCTTCGGAAGACGGCGTCCACTTCACGATGCTGACCAAGAAAAGGTGCATTTCCGACGGGATGTTCGATTCGCAAAACACGATCTTCTGGGATCCGGCCGCCAAGAAATATCGAGCCTATTACCGCTATTTCAGAGACGGATTCCCGCAAGGAATCCGCGATATTATGACCAGCGCGAGCGAGGACATCGCGAGCTTTCCCCCCGGCAAACCGGTTGCGCGTGAGCAGGGCAAGGAGCATGCGCTTTATACCAATCAGATGCAGCCGTACTACCGTGCCCCGCACATCATCCTCGGCTTCCCGATGCGCTACTGCGACCGCGGCACGAACGCCTGGGCCTGGCCAGCCCTTTCGGCGCTGCCTGGCGTGGAGAATCGGCAGGCGCGTTCGGCCAAGTCGAATCGGTATGGGACTGCGGTCACCGATGGCGTGCTGCTGGTGAGCCGCGACGGCGAAAACGTCCGGCTCTGGGAAGAAGCCTTTATGCGCCCCGGCCCCCGAGCTAGGGAAAGCTGGGTCTACGGCGACAACTTCATCTTTTGGGGATTGGTCGAGACGGCCTCCCATCTGGGCGACGCGCCGAACGAGATCAGCCTGTATTCAACCGAGGGATACTGGGAAGGGAACAGCACCAAAATACGCCGGAGCACGCTGCGCTTGGACGGCTTCGTCTCGGCTCAGGCCTCGGCGGCCGGCGGCGAGCTGGTCACAAAGCCTTTGATCTTTGCGGGAACGGCGCTCTCGATCAATTTCGAAACCGGCGGACCGGGTGAGCTGAGAGTGGAAATTCAGGATCCGGACGGCAAGCCGCTTCCCGGCTTCACGTTGGACGACGGCTTCCCGATCTTCGGCGACCACATCGATTTTCCGGTCGCGTGGAAGCGCAAAGGGACGGATGTGGGCGCGTTGGCGGGGAAACCCGTGCGGCTCAGGTTTACGCTCAGGGATGCTGACCTGTACGCCTTTCAGTTTGGAGGCGCCGTGAATGCCGCCGCCAGCGCGGTTTACAAATAGTGTAGCCAATGATCGGCTCGGCACAGCCTTGCCCTTGTGCAAATGGTCGATTTGCTGGCGAGGCTGAGCCGAGCCGTCTCGTGTGGGGCGAAACGCTCAGACGAGCGGGAGGCGTAAAAACAACATAAAAACAGAATTCTATTTGGACGAACTTTATTTGTTGTCCGGACTGCTATACTTCTCGTGTTAAGTGGAGGCAGGGCAGAAGTATGCGTGACAGCGTAACGGGAATGAAACGGCTTTTCGCGTCAGTGTGCGTTTTGTGCGGGCTGGCCTTGGGAGGCTGCGCCGGCTGGGGCGTTCACGCGCCGGAGGGCGGCTGGGCGTGCCGGTGCGGCCGCATTGTGCCGGTCACTCGGGGAACGGGGAACGACACCGAGGCGGCTTGGTCCCCGGATGGCACGCGCATCGCCTTTCAGACGGACCGCGAAGGCGATTTGGACATCGCCGTAGCTGATTTGGCGAGCGGGGCGGTCACGCCCCTAGTTGCGGGCGAAGGACAGGCCTGCTATCCCGCGTGGACACCAGATGGCGCGGTGGTCTACGCCTTCGGGCGTCACGAGGGGACCGCGACGCAGGCTGCCGCCGCGAAAGCCGATTGCGGATATGGGCTACGGCTGTGGAAGCCGGGCGGGGGTCGGGTGCTGACGCAGGGGTACTGGCGCGATTACACGCCGAGCGTCACGGCGGCCGGCGACGCGGTGTATTACGCCTCGACCTGCGGCGAAGCCGGGGACGGCGTGGCACTCTGGCGGATGGGGCTTTCGCCGGGCGTGGCCGGCGAGCGCCTGTTGCGGCTGGACGGCGACGCAGGCGGGATGGTCCAGCCTTCGCTCTCGCCGGACGGACGGATCCTGCTGTGGGCGCAGCTGAACAATTTTCGCCAGAACTGGCGGCTGTGTGCGGCGCTGAAAACGAACCTCAGCGACTCCGTGTTTCTGACGCCGCCCGAAATGGGTGCCTACGCCCCGCGCTGGTCTCCGGACGGGGGGCGGGTGGCGTTCACCGGGTTCCGCAGGGGAGACCCCGGCTGGGGCGTCTATCTGCTGGAGCCCCGCTCCGGCGCGCTGTCGCGTCTGGAGACTGGCGCCGGGAATTCGCGGAGCCCCGCTTGGTCCCCTGACGGGACGGAGCTGGTCTTTGAAAACAATCGCACGGGGAGCTGCAAGCTTTACCGGACGCGGGTGTCCTGCGGCGGAAAGCCTGCGGCGCGAACGAAAACAGAGGAGAGCCGGGTGGACGCACGCCTGGTGCGGAAGGAGGGGGCAGCGGAGCTGGTTTCAGGCAACGGCACGCACGTGGCTGGCGCTGTTGCGCCAGGCCAAGAAGCTCTTTCGTTTGACCGGCCCGGGGGGCTTGATTTTGGGGCGGGGTCCTTCTTTGTCCGGCTGACGCTGACGGTCAGCGCGCGCGAGGGCGGCGCGCGCATCGCGGCCGTCGGACACTATGCGGAGCATGCGATGGGCTGGCAGGTCTATCTCAGCGACGAGCATCGAATCTGGTTCCACGCGCGCGATCCGAAAGGCGTGTTCATCGGCGCGGAGTCCGACGCGCCCGTCGCTCTGGGCCGGCCGGTCCAGGTGCTGGGGATCCGCGACGCGGACGGGACGGTGAGACTTTACGTGGACGGCAAGCCGCAGAAGCGACGCGGCGCGGGCGCGACACTCGTTTACGGGCCGGCGCTGAAGCTGTGTCTGGGGCAGCAATGGAATGGCGGCATGCGCCTCAACGGGCGGGTGACGGACTTCGCGTGTGGGCGAGGCTATCCCGCCGGCGTGCCGCAGCTGATGACGCGCGAGCGCCTGTTTGAGGAGGTGGCCCCATGAGGCTTTATAGTGTTTTAGTGTCCGCGCTGATCGCCGGGTCGCTGTCTCGCGCGGCTGAGCGGTTCGAGTCGGCGGCGCTGGTGGACAGCCTGGATTTCGCGGCGGAGAAAAACAAGGCGGGGGACTTTCTGTTCGACACCGAAACGGCGGCAGGGAACCGGGCGGTGCTGGAGCATGTGCTGCTGACCGGGGCGAACACGATTCTCTGGCGCAATTGCGTGGGCGGAACCATGCGCTATCAGAGCGAAGAAACCCGCCTGCCCTGGGTCGAGTCGCCGCTCGACAAGCGGCGCTTGCCGGACAGCCGGCCCGTTTACGGGTGGCTGCGGTACTACCAGAGCGAGCCCGACATTTTGCGCGACATGCTCGGCGTGTGCCGGGAGAAGGGGCTGCGCGCGGGCGTGCATTGGCCGTTTGAGGAGACGCACTGGCACAGCTGGACCATCGGGCCGTGGAACTTCGAACACCCGCAGTTTTGGGGCGTGACGGCCGCTGGTCAGGTCTGGCCGGGCCGGTGCAGCCTGGCCTACCCGGAAGTGGTGGCTCACAAGCTGAGGCTGGTGGACGAGCTGCTGGCGCGGGGGACGGACCATTTGTTCATCGATGTGTGGCGGACGGGAGGATGGAGCCCGCGGGACGAATTTGTGCAGCCCGAGATGGAGCGGTGGCGCCAGAGGTTCGGGACGGAGCCTCCTGCAGACGGGGCCGACCCCCGCTGGTGCGCGTTCGTTTCAGAGACCACGCACGCGTACTTTAACGCGGTGCGGCGTCGTCTGGACGGGTCGGGCCGCAAGGTGCGGCTGATGGTGGGGATTCTGGAGGCGGACATCATCAGCGACAAGCCGGACGCGACGCTGCTCACGCGCGGCGTGGATTGGCGGCGGCTGGTCTGCGAAGGCGTCATCGATACGTTGGTGGTGATGGGCGTGAAGTGGGACACGTCCCGCCCTTTCGAGAGCACGCGCGAAATCTACAGGAGCGTCTTGGCCGCGTGCGGCGGTCGCTGCGAGGTGCTGTTTCCCGTGTCGATGTACGATTTCACAAAAAAAGGCGTGCCCGGGTATTCGCAGGCGTTGAAGCGCGCTCCCGGCAAGGTCGCAGGCGAACTGCTGAAGCTGGCATGGGAAGAGGGCGCAGACGGCATCTGCATGGAGTGCGTGGACTACAGGAACTATTCGCAAGAGGCGTGTGCAGAGATGCGGGCTGCGCTGAACGGGCCCTGCCGCTTCAAGCGCGGCACCCGGTGACAGGGCTGGCCGCGCGGCAAAAACAACACAAAAGTAGAATTCTTGTTTCATGAACGTTTAGTTTGCCACACGTGCTTATAGTATTCCCATGACTGGGTTAGGCTTTTGGGTGTGGCGTCATCTGGCAGCTCATAGAGGAGGTCGGTGATGAGACAGGTTAGTGCGCGTTTGGCGGGCTCTGCGGTCGCTTGGATGGCCTTCGCCGCCGGCTGTGCGGTCGCAGCGGACTACAGCTGGTTGGGGGGCGGGACAGATAATAATTGGACCACGCCGGAGAACTGGCAGGGCGGGACTGGCTTCCCTGGCGCGGCGGGCGATGTTGCCACGGTGACGGCGGCGAACTCGATCCGGCTCAACACCAGCGGCGTCGTGACGCTCGGCCGGATTCAGCTCGCTTCGGCAACTCCCAAGACGGTCACGGTCACCGGCGACGCGGGCGCGGGCTTCACGTTCAGCGGGCTCGCCGCGCCGGGCAGCGGCATCACGGTGGACGGGAACATCACGAATCGGCTGGTTTTGGGCCCTGAGTTCGTTATTCCGAGCCGCATCGATAAGATGGGAGCCGGTGCCGTGGAATTCACAGGCACTCAAACGTGCTCAGTCGTCGGCGGATACGGATGGGTATTTGGACAAGGACAGAGCATTTATGCGGGCCCCGCATCGCTCCTCGTCGCAAACGGGGTGGTTGGCATCGGGAACGCCTCGAGCACGGCGACCGTGGTTCTGACCAATCAGGCCGCTTGGACCGTGAATCGTATTGAACTCGGCGTTTCGTCGGGGCTGAACACATTAGGAATCTTGTGTCAGGATGCGGACGAGTGTTCGGTTACGGTCGGACAACTGGTGCTGGGAAACATGAATTCTTCGGGGGGCACAAACGGGATCTATCGTCTGCACAAAGGAGCGCTGACGGCGAACATTCTGACGGTCGGATACGCGAGTCCCTGTCAGTTTGAGCAAAGCGGCGGAAGTCTGGCCGCGGCATCTGTGAAGGTCAAAAACGGCACCTTTTACCAGGACGGCGGCGTTTCGGTCATATCCTCTTTTGCAGTCGGCGACACCAACATTGTTCCGTCTGTCACACTGGCGGGCGGCCGGATGTTGATAAACAGCGACATTACGACTCCTTGGATTCAGGAAAAGCAGGGGTTCGATTTTTCCGGCGGAGTTCTGCAGGTGACGAACTCCTGTTCCTGTTTAATTCCGCTGCGCCTGAGCGGGACGCCCACATTTGACACGCCGACCTCCGGAAAAGGCCTGACGCTGAGGGCCGGCTTTTCAGGGCGTGCGGATATCGTTAAGGCGGGAAGCGGTGCTGTGGGTTTGGGATCGGGACTGGCCGCCCAGCTTTCGGGAAGCCTGACCATCAGCAATGGCGTTTTCAACATGGGGGCAAACACGTTGCTCGAGAGCTATGGACCGTCTGCCGAACCGCTCGGCATGAAAATCTGCAATGGCGGCATCTTCCGCCTGTCAGACATCAATTCGGTGGTCACCGTGCCTCTGGCGCTAGATATCGAGGCCGGCGGCAAGATCGATTTTTCTTATTCGTCCTACTACAACCGGGGCATTGTGGTCGCACGCTCGATCGTCACGAACGGTGTCTCCTTGCCGCCGGGCAGATACACCACCGCCCATGGATTTGTGAGCGGCCCGAACGCTTCGTGCTCGGTGGTAATCCCCGTCAACTGGACCGGCGCGGGTGACGGCGTCTCGTGGAGCGATGCCGCGAACTGGGATGGCGCGGTCCCGAACTCCGCCAGCGCCGTGGCAGACCTTTCTAACGCGCGGCAGCCGGTTCGGCTCGACAGCGCCGTGACGCTGACCTGTCTCGTGTACAACCCGCAGGGCACAAACCGTTCGCTGATGCTGACGGGCAGCGGCTCGCTGACGATCAGCACCGGGTTCAGCGTCGCGCCCTGCGTCTTTGTCGGCCCGGGCCGTTCGCTCACGATCGATGTGCCGCTTGAGCGCACGCCTGCGGGATCGACGCTCGCGATCGTCGGCGGGGGCTCCGTTACTGTCACGAAAAAGTTCCCTGGCATCACGGCCGGTCAGGGTGCGTCATTTTCGCTGTACGGCGACTTGGTGTTCGCGGGCGCGGCCACGATGGATTCGTTCTTGGGCCTATGGCGCCATGAGCTGAACAGCACCGGCTCGGTAATCTTCACGAACGGGTGCCAACTGGCCTGCCAGCGCATCTTGAACAACCCGTCGGGGTTCTATCCGCTGAGGCAGGTCTACCACGACGGCGGCTGCGTGACGTGCGGCGATGTCTACTTCACCCGACACAACGGGGACTCGGCGGCTCCCTACACGTATTTCATGCGTTCCGGTACGCTGACGACGACGAACGCCAACGGCGTTTGCTTGGGCGTTTATTACACCGGTACATGGGCGCGCTATTCAGGCGGGTCGTTTGTCATGAGCGGCGGCACGGTCAACACGGCAAGGCTGGCCTTGGGCATGCCGGACAGCGTGCTCGACCTGCACGGAGGCGACGTCTATCTGGGGTCGGGCGGAATCATTTCGACCACGAATAACCAGGGGACAATCAAGCTGGGCGGCGTTGCGCTCCGGACAACGGCGAACTGGTCGTCGTCTTGGAAGATGGAGTTGACTGGCGTGTGCGGCAACACGCTGATCGACACGGCGGGTAGCACGGTGACGCTGGGCGGCGCGCTGTCGGGCGCGGGCGGCTTGGTCAAAACGGGCGCGGGTACGCTGGCCCTCAACGGTGTGACGAACACCTTCACTGGACCGCTCGTCGTCGCGGGTGGAACGCTGGCCTGCGGGGCGGCGTCGGTATTCAACGGCGTATCCGAGATCACCGTCACAAACGGCACGCTGGCTTTGAACGGAACAGTGCTGTCCTCCAATGTGATTCTGCGCGTGGCAAGTGCGGCTAATCTGACGTTGGCGGCTGGCAAGAGCTTGGCGGTTGACCGTCTGCATATCAGTGGCGTTTGTCAACCGGCGGGCACCTATACGTTCGGCTCGGGCACGGTTACGGTTAACCCGACGGCCAAGATCGTCTGGACGGGTGCGGCCAACGCCGGGGCGTTGTGGTCGACGCAGAATAACTGGACCAACACGGCGGTCGTTCCGGATGGCGCGAATGTGACGCTAGACTTCGGATACTCGGCGCTTGCTGAGGACGACAGCATCGTTTTGGATGTGTCGCCGGGGGTGACGCTGACCAACCTCATTTATGATCACGGCGTGCCCGGGTGCGTGTTGACGATCACCTGTCCTGAGTCGGTGACCAATGTTCTGACCTTTGTCTCCAACGGCGTGATCCGCGTTGAGGAAAGCCAAACGCTGGTGCTGGACGCGAACGTGTATCTGAGCGGCAACCTCTACAAGACAGGCTCGGGCACGCTCGTTCTCAATCGGCGCACTTATTCGGGCAGCGCTGATGCAGCCTACACCTTGTTTATCCGTGAAGGCCAGGTCGTTGGATGCGGCGAAATCAATTTTCTCAAAGTGCAGCCGGCTTTGGCGTCCGATCTGGTCCCGCCTCCCGAATTTGTTCTCGAAGGGGATCGCGCGGTGTTGCGGAACAAGGCTTTTCCTCTGCCGGGATACTGGATCAGCAACTATGAGCAAGGCGTTTTCACGCAGAGGGGCGGGACCGTCGATCTGTCGGTCTTGCCTGACGCGTTCGCTAATGCGGGGGTCGGTTTCATGATTGCCGGAGGCGTCGGCACAAAAGGTGTCTATGAGCTCGCCGGCGGGCAACTGATCTCGTGCGTCACGCGCCCGGCCTTCCTTGCTGGGAATTTTGCCGAAAGTGTTTTTAACCAGAGCGGCGGCACCTCGACTCTATACAATCTTAATCTGACTCGGGCTTGGCCGATGACAGGCGGCTATGGCGCTCTGAACCTTTCGGGCGGGACGCTGCGTCTGGGCGGAACGGTTGTGAAAGGCTACAGCGCGGGCTCGGTGAACTTCTCCGGCGGGCGGGTTGAATCCGTCTCAGCCGGCACGGTTTTTGAGGCGGATGTGCCGGTCTCCCTGGCGACGGGCGCATCGGGCGATGTGACGTTTGCCCAAGCCCAAGCATCGTACACGAATACGCTGATCGGCACGCTTTCAGGCTCAGGCGGCTTGGGTCAAGCGGGGCCCGGTACGCTGGCGCTGAACGGCGTCAACGCGTTCGCAGGGCGCGTCACGGTTCAGGGTGGAACCTTGCTCGTCAACACCGAGCTTGAGAATGCCCGGGAACTTTTCGTGGACGGCGGAAAGCTGGAGGTTCTGGCGGGTGTTCCCGCGCTGACCAACCTCTCGCTACGGGCGGCAGGATCCGCGGTCCGGATCGACGGCTCCGCCGTGCCGTTTTCGGACGGGCTCTCGCTGAGCCTGGCGCAGGGCATCGTGGCCGAGTTGGACTTTGACGGCATCGTGGACATCGGCGGGCTGATTTTGGACGGCGTGGCTAAATCGCCTGGCCTGTACGGCGGAGTCGCTTCGGAGGCCCCCGTCAAACCGTCGTCGGGGTATTTCGCTGGGACGGGGACCCTGCGTGTGCTCCGCGGACCCCCGCCTCAGGGGACGATCCTCTCGATCCGGTGAGCGGAAAACTGAAATGATGAAAATAAGACAAAGCCTGTCTCAGGTGGCGATGCTCGTCTGTTTGTGCGCCGCCGGGTTTCCGCTTTACGGGCAGCCGTCTGCCGCCCTGAACACGGCGCGGCTTCTTTCGGAGGCGCGCGGGCCGGTGCGCATCGTCTGCTTCGGCGACAGCATCACCGGGACGTATTACCACAGCGGCAACAGGCGGGCCTGGCCGGAGATGCTCAAGGTGGCGCTGGCCAGACTCTACCCGAAGGCGGACGTCGAGGTCCTCAATGCGGGTGTCAGCGGAAACACGAGCGCCCAAGGGCTGGCGCGCCTGCAGAAGGATGTGTTGGCCCGCAAGCCGCATCTGGTGATCGTCATGTTCGGCATGAACGATCTGGCCTACGGCGCGGCTACCCCGGAACAGGATGCGGCCCGAAAAGCGGGATTTGCCGGCAACCTGAAAGCGATGACCGAAGCGTGCCGGACCGTTGGAGCGGAGGTGCTGCTGTGCACGCAGAACCCCGTCTATCCCGACGCCGTCCCCCTGCGCCCGCCGGAGCGGGTGGGCGAGTTCGCCGGCCTCATCCGGCAGACGGGCGCGGCGCTCAAGGTCCCGGTCGCCGACATTTACACGGAGTGGGAAGCGCTGAGAAAAACGGAGGAGCGTTCCTGGCGGCTGCTGATGAGCGAGACCATCCACCCCTCGATGGCGGGACACAAACGCATGGCCGAACGGGTGGCTGCAACGCTTGCGGGACGCCCGATTTCGCTTGCGGACGTCCGGGCGGAACAGCCGGTCTGCGGCGGGCTCATCGCGCGCCTGACGGAAGGCAAGCCGGTCACGCTGGACGTGCCCGCGCCGCTTGCGGCCGGCGCGCGCGCGATGGTGCTGCGACGTTTTCCCTCCGCAGACGTTGCGGTTGTGTCCGCCCCCGAAAAAGCCGCGTCTTTGAAGGCGCGGGCCGATGGGTATCAAGGGGTGCGTAACCGCAAGCCGGATCTCGTCTTTGTCTCGCTTGCGCCGGATGAACTGGACGTCGGCGATGAGGAGTCGTATGTTCGGCAGGTGTCTTGGATGGTCAACTGGGCGCTGCCCTTCGACGGAGCAGCCTGGACAGCGGTGGGCGTGGACCCCGCATTGCTGGGCCGGGGCCTGACGCCAAAGCAGCGGGAAGGCGCTGAGCTGTTGCGCGAAATAGTGCGGGGCCATGATCTCGACTGGATCGGTCCGACGTCCGGTGCCTCCGTCAAGCTTCAGGACGCGCTGGACCATTGGTTCGACGCACAGGTCGGGAAAAACCGCACCGCACACCAAAAGGGAGAAGGAACATGACGTCGGATAGGGGGTTTGAAAAGGAAAGAAAAATAGCGGTCAGCGTGCGACAGGTGTGTTTAGCCGCGGCGTTGGCGGCGTGTTGGTCGTGGCCGGTTTTTGCGCAGGACGTGCCTGTCCGCACGCTCGAACTGCCGCCGGGAGCGGGAAATCCGCGAAACAGCGAGGGCTCGTTCGTGTCGCTCAAGGACGGGCGCATCCTCTTTGTCTACTCGCACTACACGGCGGGCAGCGGCGGGGATCACGATCCGGCCCATCTGGCCGGACGGTATTCCTCGGACGGCGGCAGAACATGGACGGCGCAGAACCGGGTCATCGTTGAAAACGAAGGCGGCATGAATGTCATGTCCGTGAGCCTGCTCCGCTTGCAGAACGGCCAGATCGCGCTCTTCTACCTGCTCAAAAACAGCGAGCAGGACTGCCGCCCGCTGATGCGGCTTTCGGCCGACGAGGGCGCGACGTGGGGCGCGCCGGTGACGTGCATCACGGATGAGGTTGGCTATTACGTTTTGAACAACGACCGGGCGATCCAGCTCAAAAGCGGACGGCTGGTGTTGCCGATTTGTCTCCACTGGGGGCAGGGCGCGCCCAAGACGGACTGGCAGGGAACGCTCATGTGTTATTTGTCGGACGACAACGGCAAGACCTGGCGCCGCAGCAAGACCGCGCAAAAGGGCTATGACGCGGCCGGCAAGCGCGTCACCACGCAGGAACCCGGCGTGGTCGAGCTCAAGGACGGGCGCGTGATGATGTTCATCCGCGCGAGCGGCGGATGCCAGTATCTCGCTTACTCGGAAGACGGGGCGGACACATGGAGCGCGCCCGTCGCCTCGGACATCAAGTCGCCGGTCTCGCCCGCCTCGATCAAGCGCCTGCCCTCGACCGGAGACCTGCTGCTGGTCTGGAACGATCATGCCGACACGCCCGCGAGCCTGAGCGCCCGGCGCGTGCCCCTGAGCACGGCGCTTTCGAAGGACGACGGCAAGACGTGGAGCAGCGCCAAGGTCCTCGAGGGCAACGCGCTGGGCTGGTACTGTTACATCGCGATCTATCCTATGGACGACGCGGTGTTGCTCGGTTACTGCGCGATGTCCAACCTCGCGCACTCGCGCGTCACGCGCGTGCCGGTCTCGTGGCTTTACGCGGGGAAGCCCGCCGTGCTTTCGGTTCACCGGCGGGACGTGTCAGACCTGTTTGAAGGTTCGCCCGCGGGGCCCCTTGCACGCGTGGAAACCCCGCTGGGCGTGTGGAGCGCGGAGCCGGGCCACGCCGAGGTTTACAGCTATGCGCACGGCAAGGGAGTCCGCATCTTGGGAGGCACGGAGCGGACGGTTCTGCTGACTCTGCCGCAGGCGGTGGCGTGCGGCGCCCTTTCTTCGCTTGGCGTTGAGCGGTTTACGCAGCGCGCCCCTTATGCGTTCGTCGTCGAAGCCAAGACGGACGCGGGGTGGCAGAAAATCGGCGAGCAGGGCGCGGCCACGGCCGTGGGACAGCCACACAAAATACGGCTTCAGGCGCCTGAGCTACAGGCGTCGCAATTCCGTTTCCGGTGTACTTCGGCCCTGGGTGCGATTATTGTGCCGGGGGTCAATCTTCACGGCTACTTCAACGACTAAAGGATAACCATGCGAAAGAGAGTGTATTCTGCCTCGATCACGCCGCTGACGGCGGACGGGGCGCTCGATGTCGAAGGGCTGAACAAAATCTTCGACCGCAACAGCCGCCATGGCGTCGACGGCATTTTCATCTTGGGCTCGATGGGCGAGTGGAACCAGTTCAAGGACGACTTCCGCGACCGTCTGATCGCGGAAAGCGCGAAAGCGGCGGCGGGACGGGTCGAGTTGCTGGTCGGCATCACGGCCGCGAGCACGCCGCACGCGCTGGCGAACTTGAAACGTGCCTCCTCCCATGCGTTTGACAGCTATGTGTTCATGCTGCCGAAGGTGGCGGAAGCGGGCGACCCCGTCCGGGACGTGTGCGCCGTGCTGGACGCCGCGGACCGCCCCGTCTACTATTACCACTGCCCGCCGAACAACGGGATCAACCTTTCGCTGGCGCAATTCGAGGCGATTCTGTCGCATCCGAATCTGAAAGGGATCAAGAATTCGGCCAGCAACATGTGGCTGCGGCGCGAGCTGATCCTGCTGAAACAGGAGAGGGGGCTGACCCCCGTCTTGCTGGAAGGGCAGGAGTGGGCGGCAGACGAGGCCCTGCTCGTCGGTTATGACGGCATGCTCTGCGGCATGGGCGCGCTGGGATCGAAGATGATGGTGGGCATCGCGCGGGCTGTGGACGCGGGCGATGCCACCGAAGCGGTGCGGCTCCAGAACCGCTTCATCCGGCTTTTCCACGGCGTGTACGGGCCGAACCTGGAGACGGTCTGGGTGGGGCAGAAATACGCGCTGAAATGTCTCGGGCTGTGCGCGTCTGAGCTGACGCTGGCGCAGGGGATGGAGGCGCTGACCGAGGCGCGCAAGCGCGAGATCGAGGCGTGCCTGGCGGAATTCCGCGACGAATTGGACTGAAAAATGAGTTTGCGATATCGGGAAGCAGGCGAGCTGCACAAGGACTTCCACGGCAGCATGAATGCCGCCGTGGAATACGTCGGCAGCCGGTACGGGCGGGAGGGGCTGCGCCAGGTGTTCAAAAGCACGGCTCAGCGGGTCTACCGTTCGATTTACGAAAAGCTGAAGACTGGCGACTGGAGCGAGCTGGTCGAGCATTGGCGGTATTTTATGACGCGCGAGGGCGCGGACTATACGCTCGAGGTCTCGGAACGGAATGTGGTGTTGACGGTAAAGGTATGCCCTGCCGTCGCGCATCTGCGCAAGCTGGGGCTGAAGCCGTCGGCGTTTTTCTGCGACCAGACGGTTCTGTTGAACGAGGCGTGGTGCGACGGCACGCCCTTCGAGGCAGTCACGGAGCTTACGGGCGAGGGAAGCTGCGTTCAGATAATCCGGAAACGCCCAACATTCAACGCTCAAGGATATGGAAAATGATTCCGAGTGATCAGTTCGTCCGCTTCTACAACGAGGTCTTCAAGTTTCTGGAGGCGCAGGGCGGAACGGCGCTTGCGGACTATTACCGCATCGTCTCTGGACAGCAGGAAATGCACTGCCTGGAACTGTTCAAGACACAGGGGCTGGCAGGGATGAAGGCCTATTGGGACCGCATCGCGGTGGAGGAGAACTGCGACATGCAGGGCACGCTGTATGCGGACCGGTACGAGCTGGTGATGAGCCGTTGCCCAAGCTTGAGCAAGGCGCTGGACAACGACGCGGGCGCGTTTCCGCGCTATTGCGACCACTGCCCCGGCTGGATCATCCCGCTGCTCGAAAAAGCGGGGTATTCTTGCGAATACGACATCATCGACCGCACGGTGCCGCGGTGCCGCATGGTCATCTATCCCGCGGGGCCTGACCGGCCCTCGCGCGTGCAGGTCAGCGGCAAGAAGCCGGAATAGAGAGACTCGTCGGAGCTGGACAGCCGCCGGAGTGCAGACCGGGGGCGCGGACGAGGCGGTCCGCGCCCCGAGCGAGATCGGCCTCTCTGACGCTGCCCAACCATCGGAGAGCGCGAAATCCTCGCCGCCGTCAGCAGTCGTTTGCGCACCAGACTTCCCCCTCGCCCGAAGAAAAGATAGTATAACGGACGTTGGAATTCTGCGGGCGCGGGGAGATGTCGCGCGGCCGGTTTCGGCTTGTGCGGGAAATTCGGGATAATCAGTTCAAACAAGGGGGATGTATGAAACGGATGGGATGGATCGTCTTGGGGCTGACGGTCGGTTTCGCAGGGAGCGGCCGCTCGGCCGACGCGTTCCGCGCAGGCGCCGCAAAAGGCAACATCACGCCGGAGTTGGGCCAGGCGATCGTCGGCAACTTCCTGACCTCGCCGGCCAGTCACGTGCATGACGACCTGTGGGCCCGCTGCCTGGCGCTGGAGGAGGGGACAACGCGCGTGGCCTTTGTTGTCTGCGACCTGCTGCAGTTCGGGCGTGACGTGAGCGACGAGGCCCGGCGGCTGGTGCAGGAGGAGACCGGCATGCCCGCCGGAAACATCCTCGTTTCCGCGGTGCACACCCATTCGGGGACCAGCGCGTATCAGCCCGCCTACAAGAAGTTTGTGGTGCGCCGCATCGCGGACACGGTCCGCTGCGCCCTCAACAACCTCGCGCCCGCCCGCATCGGCTGGGCCACCGCGAACGAGCCGCGCCACGTCAATAACCGGCGCTGGTATCTGAAGCCTGGCACCGTGCCGGCAAACCCCTTCGGCGGCACGAACGATGTGGTGAAGATGAACCCGGATCGCTGCAGCAAGAACCTCGTCAAGCCCGCCGGACCGACCGACCCCGAGATCTGCCTGATCGCCGTGCAGACGCCCGAGGGCCGCCCGATCGCGCTCCTCGCGAACTACACGCTGCACTATGTGGGCGGCGTGCGCGGCTCGGACATCTCGGCCGACTATTTCGGGATGTTCAACGACCGCATGCAAGAGCT
>DAOPZC010000088.1:0-8107 GCA_035353175.1 Kiritimatiellia bacterium
GCGGGGCGACACGGGCGGAGAAGGTCAAGCGCGGTTCCGCGATGGCTCGCGGTCTGCTGCGCCCTCGCCTGCGGGGTTGCCGGGCGGGCGGCGGAAACGACCAACCGGACGCCCGACCGCGTGGTCAGCCGTTTCCGCATCGGGCCCTTTTTCGAGCGCCGCGCCACGCGCGACGGCGGCTCGTTCTGGGCCGTTCGCCCGTTCTATTCCAAAGTGGCCGACCCCGTGACCGACACGCGCGTGTGCGACGTGGCCTGGCCCATCGGCACCTTCCACCGCGACCGCGAGCAGGCGTGGTGGCGCTTCGCCCTGGCCTACGGCTCGGACAACGACGTGACCCGCGACGATTCGGCCTGGAAGGCCGCGCTTTTCCCGCTTTGGTTCCAGGGCCGTTCGCGCCAGGGAGAAGATTACTGGGCGCTCTTTCCGGTCTACGGCCACCTGCCGCACGTCCTGCTGATGGACGACATCGATTTCGTCCTGTTCCCGTTCTACCTGGACTATGAGGTCAACCGTGTCGAGCGCGAGTATTACCTGTGGCCGGTCGTTTCGCGCATGGGAAAAGAGCCCGGCGTGGAGCGGACGGGCTTCTTTCCTTTCTACGGGCGGACGGAGCGGCGCGACTCGAAACACCTGTATGCGTTCTGGCCGTTCTGGACCTCGGCGGTGTACGGCAACGAGCGCAATCCGGGCTCTTCGTGGATGCTGTTCCCGCTGTGCGGCCGCGTGGACCGCGCCAAAGAACAGCAGTGGATGGCCCTGCCGCCGTTCGTCTCGCACGCCACGACCGATGCGGCGGAGCGCTGGCGTGCGCCGTGGCCGTTTGTCGAGACGGTGACCACGCCGACGTCGCAGAAACGCTCCTACTGGCCGCTCTACGGCGATGTGCGCCGCGAGGACGAGCTGCGCTGGTATGCGGCGTGGCCGCTGCTCGAGCACTTCAGCCTGACGGCCAAGGGCCGCCGGACGGAGCGCAGCCGGTTCTTTCCGTTTTATTTGGACGAGACCGTGTACGAGAAGGACAAGTTGGGGGTGGAACGCGAGGCAGAACGCTATACGCGGGTGTGGCCTTTCTATGCGCGGAAAACGTCGCCCGAAGGCTCGCTCCTGCGCGCGATGGAACTCAGCCTGATCCGCTACAGCGGCGGCATCGAGCGCAACTGGGCGCCGTTCTGGACCTTCTATGAACGGAACGAACAGTCGGGCGAAGTCGTCCACGACGCGCTCTGGGGCCTCCTGCAATACCGGCAGGCGACGGCTCCGGAAGGGAGCGAACGATGATCACACGTGAACCGGTCTATGAGAATGAGCCCGACAACGCGCTGGACGGCATCTGGCGCAGCGTTGTGCTGGGGATGGGCGGCATCGGACGTGCCGGCTCCTTGACGCTGGAGGCTTTGACGGGAATCCCGACGCTCTTCACGTCTCGCCGCCGCAGCCGCGAACTGGTCCGGCAGATGTTCCTGATGGGAATCAAAAGCCTGCCCGTCATCTCGGTGGTCGGCATGTTCACGGGGATGATCCTCGGCCTGCAGGTCGGCCTGGAGCTGCGCCGCTTCAACCAGGAGATCTACATCGGCTCGGCGGTGATGGTCTCGCTGCTGCGCGAGATGGGCCCGTTCATGACCGGCCTGATTCTGGCGGCGTGCGTGGGATCGTCCATGGCGGCGCAGATCGGCACCATGACCGTGAACGACGAGATCGCGGCGCTGGAGATCATGTCGATCAACCCGGTCCGTTTCCTGATGACGCCGCGCATCGCGGCGATGGTGATCATGACGCCCGTGCTTTCGTTCTACACGTGCGTGCTGGGCGTGCTCGGCGGCGGCATCGTGGGCCTGACGCAGTTGAATGTGCCGTGGGACCAGTACATCACGATGGCGATGGACATCGCCCGGATGCGCGACCTGTATGTGGGCCTGCTGAAGGCGTTGGTGTTCGGCATTGTCATCACGGGGGTTTCCTGTTTCGAAGGCTTCACCACCACGCAGGGCGCGGTGGGCGTGGGGCAGGCGACGCGCCGCTCGGTGATCACTTCCTTTCTGCTGATGCTGGTTCTGGGGTACATCATCACAAGGCTGTTTTACGACTTATGATCCGGTTTGAACACGTGACAAAACGGTTGGGCGGACGCAACGTCCTGGACGATCTCTCGTTCGAGATCGGGAAGGGCGAGATCTTCGCCATCGTCGGACCTTCCGGCACGGGCAAGAGCGTGACGCTCAAGCACATGGTCCGGCTGCTGACGCCGACGTCCGGCGCGGTCTGGGTCGACGGCACGGAGATCAGCGCCGCGAACGGCGCGGAGTTGAGCCGTGCGCGCGAACGCTTCGGGTACCTGTTCCAAAGCGGGGCGCTGTTGGGGTGGATGTCCGTCGCGGAGAACATCGCGCTGCCGCTTCGTGAGAAGACGCGGATGACGGAGGACGAGATCGGCGAGCGCGTGGACAAAGCGTTGCGAGCGGTCGGTTTGGAGGCGGACGGCGACAAGTTCCCGAACGAGATCTCGGGCGGGATGCAGAAGCGCGCGGGCCTCGCGCGGGCCATCGTGAACCGCCCGGAAATCGTGCTGTACGATGAGCCTACCTCCGGCCTTGATCCCGTCACGGCCCGCACGATCGACCAGCTGATCCGGCGCCTCAACGAGGAGCTGGGCATCACGAGCGTCGTGGTCACGCACGACCTGCAGGGCGCGCTGCTGATCGCGGACCGCATCGCGATGTTGACCGGCGGGAAGTTTGTCGAGGTGAGCCCGCCGAAGGCATTCGTGGCGACCGATCAGACGGATGTGCGCAGTTTTCTGGACGCGCAGTTCATTTCGAAAAAAGGGCTTGAAGGAATGTGAGGAGGGGTGCATGAGACTGAGAAAAAACAGTGAGGTCTTCTCTGAGGTGCTCGTCGGCGTGTTCATGGTCGCGGTCTTGGGACTGCTGGTCTACTTCACGATCATTATTTCGGGGATTGAGGTTTTCAACGGCAAGAACAAGGTGCCGGTGTCGGTCTTCTTTAAAGACGTCGGCGGGCTGAAGGCGCGGGATTCGGTGATGCTGCGCGGGATGACGGTCGGCTCGGTGAGCGACATGCGCTTGGCGGACAGCGGGGTCGACATCACGCTGTTGATCCAAGCGGCCGTGAAGTTCAGGGAGGGGTACAAGATCTCCGTCAACTCGGGCTCGTTGCTCGGCGGGAACTATCTGCTGATCGAAGAGGGGACCGGTGCGGAGGTGCCGAAAGGGACGGTGCTGCGGGGCGAGTCGCCCAATAACTGGATGCGCGACTTGGGCGAGATTGTCGCCAAGCTCAAAGAGGCGACCGCGGGCGACCAGTTGCGGAGCATCGTCACGAACCTGGAGGCCGCCGCCGGATCGATCAAAGTGCTGACCGCGCGCGTGGAGCAGGGCAAAGGCACGCTCGGCAAGCTTTTCTCTGAAGACATGGCGCTCTACAACGACCTGTCGAACACGGTCGCCAACCTGAAGTCTGTGACCGCCAAGATCGACACTGGCGAGAATTCGCTGGGACGCCTCATCAACGATGACGGCGGCGTGTATACGGACCTGCACGACTCGATCGCGAACCTCAAATCCATTTCGTCGCGACTGGAGAAGGGCGAAGGCACGATCGGCAAGCTGCTCTCGTCGGACGACACGGTCTACCGTGATCTGCAGGAGACCGTGTCGCACATCAAGAGCGTGGCGGCCAGCCTCGACAAGGGCGAGGGGACCTTGGGCAAACTGATCAAGGACGACAACAAGATCTACAACGACCTCGACGCGACGGTCGCGAACCTCAAACTGGTGACCGACCGTCTGGCCCAGGGCGAGGGCACGCTCGGCAAACTCTCCAAAGAGGACGCGCTGTACAACGATGTGCAGGGCCTGATCAAAGACGTGCGTCAGACGGTTGACAATTTCCGCGACACGACGCCCATCAGCGCGTTCGCGAGCCTGCTCATGGGCGCGCTGTAAAAGCCGCGGCTCGGCGCAGCATCGCCCTCCACTTTGCGAATTTTCCTGGGAAATGGAGGGTAAGGCGGTGCTGTTGTGTGGTCGTTCCTTGAAGCGCGGCGCCGGGTGTGGTAACGTCTCGAAACGATGGCCGATACTCCAATCAAAGACGATTTCTGCCTGGCGCCGCTGCGGGGCGTGACGGTGCGGACCTTCCGCAACCTGCAGGCGCTGTGGTTTCTGCCGCCGGACCGGGCCGTGGCGCCCTTCATCCCCACCTTCGCGGGCGCGAAGGTGAGGCCGGTCCTGCTGAAGGACATCGACCCCGAGATGGGACAGTCGGTGCCGGTGGTGCCGCAGGTGATCGGCAAGGACGTGGGGCAACTGCGCACGCTGTTGCGGGCCTTCAAAGACATGGGCTATACCTGCGCCGACCTGAACGCCGGGTGTCCCTATCCCTTCATCATCAAGAAGAGCCGCGGCGCGGGGCTGATGCGGGACGCCGACGCGTTCGCGCGGATGCTGGAGGCCGGATGTGAAGAGCTGCCGGGCGGCTTCTCGGTGAAGGTCCGCCTGGGGATTGATGCGCCGGACCTGCTGTTTCAACGCATGGCGCTCATCAATGCGCTTCCGCTGCGCGAGGTCGCCATCCATGCGCGCACGGCCCGGCAAATGTACGAAGGCCGCGTGCTGCTCGACGCGTTCGCGGAGGCCTTGGCGGCGTGCCGGCATCCGGTGGTCTACAACGGCGACCTCCGCACGCGTCGGGACTATCTGCGGCTCAAGGCGCGGTTCCCCGGAATCACGCGCTGGATGGTCGGACGCGGTGTGGCGATCGACCCCTTCCTGATCGAGCGCCTCCGGCGCGACGACGCGCCGGAGCGCGAGGTGGCGCGTCTGAAAGGGTTCCTCGACGATTACGTGGCGGCCAATACGGAGGAGCTGTACGGGCCCGCGTCCGTGCTGGGGCGCATGAAGGAGCTGTGGGGCTATCTCCATCTCTCCCTGCGCCAGGGCGAACGCGTGTGGCGCGGCGTGCGGGTTTGCCGCACGGTGGAGGAGTATCGCCGCGTGGTCGAGGGCGTGTTCGCGAGTTTCCCCGGCTTCATCGAGGACGGGGAGCTGAGCGGGATTGAGGGGGAAGCGGCCGCTGAACGCTGAACGGCGGGCGTTAAATCGATGTCTGGGTTCCGGTCATTTTGCGGGTGGGCGATCGCGGCGTGGGCGCTGCTGGGCGGCGCGGGCCTCTGGGCCAAGAACGCGGCGACGGATGCCTATGCCCTCAAGCTGTGGACCGTGGAGGACCGGCTGCCGGGCAGTCCGGTGGTCGGTGTGACGCAGGCCTCTGACGGCTACCTGTGGCTGGTGACGCGCGTCCAGTTGATTCGCTTCAACGGCGTGGAGTTCGCCGAAATCGCTGTGCCGGAGAGCGTGGGGCAGCAGACCGGGGCCTTTGCCGGCGTGTTCTGCGGGCAGGCGAAGGGCGTGTGGGTTTACGGGCCGGCGGGCGTGGCGCGGTATCTCGCGGGCCAGTGGCAAGTCTGGCCCGCGGCCTCGCCGTCGGGGGTGGTGGGCCGCGTGCTGGGCATGGTGGAGACGCCGGACGGCGTGGTCCGGGCCTATGCCGAGCGAGGCCTGCTGGAGGCGGTGACCGCCGCCGACGACCTCACCACGCAGTTCTCCGTGAAGCTCTGTCCCGTGCCGCCGGATGACCGGGCGACGCTGGGTGCCGTGACCGATGCGGCGTCCGACATGGCCGGGCGCATCTGGATGACCGCCTGGAACGGCCTCGTGGAATACGCGGCCGGGCGGTTCGATGACCAGAGCATGCGCCTGCCGGATTTTCTGGTGGAGGCCGCGGACGGCGTTTACGCCGGGCGTTCCGGCCGGCTCTGGGTGTATGGCCCGAACGGGGTCGCGTTCCGAGAGAAAAACATCTGGACCCCCATCGGTTTTCCCGAGAATGCCGGCATGGCCACGGTGATGCTGGAGGTGTCCGACGGCTCGCTGTGGATCGGCAACCCGACGGGCATGTTCCGCTGGCAGTCGGGGGTCTGGCAGCGCATCGCGGAACAAGACACGCCCGGCAGCCTCTCCGTCAACACGCTGATCGAAGACCGCGACGGTACCCTCTGGGCCGCGTGCGACGGCGGCCTGCTGCGCATCCGCAAGAAGACCGTGGGCACGCTGTGGGCAGAGGGCGCGGCGACCGCCGGAACGGCCTATGCGCTGTGGCGCACGCCCGAGGGCGGCGCGTGGGTGGGGCTCAAGGGCCGTGCCGTGCGGCTGACGGCCGAGGACGGGCGGTTGTTGCAGACGCTTTATCTCGACACCGATGTGCCGGTCAGCGCGCTGCTGCAGGACTCCTCCGGGCGCGTGTGGCTGGGGACCTTGGGCGGCGGGCTCTTCATGTATCAGGGCGGCGCGCTGACGCTGGTGACCCAGAGCGACTACAGCTTGCCGGTGGTGCATACGGTGTATGCCCTGTTCGAAGATCCGAAGCAGGGGATCTTGGTCGGCACGCCGCAGGGATTGATGCAGATCGCGGCGAGCGGCGAACTCGCGCCGGCGACGGTGTACGGCACGCGGGTCGGCGAGCCCGTCCACGCGTTGTGCCGGGACGCGGACGGCGCGCTCTGGGTGTGCAGCGAACGGCTGGGCATTCTCGGCCTGCATCCCGACGGGAGCAAGCGGGTCATCAACCGCGAGGCCGGCCTCACCGGATATCCGCGCGTGATGTGCCGCGATTCCAACGGGAATTTCTGGGTGGGCACCACCGCAGGGCTTTTCGGCGTGACCCCGGAGGCGGTGGTCCCCATGGGCCGGCAGACCGGGGTGTTCGACGACGCCGTGCTGCAGATCGCGGAAGACGCGTCCAAGCGGCTGTGGCTGGGCACGACGCGGGGGTTGCTGTGCGTGTACATGGAAGACCTCGAACAGCTGTTGCGCGCGCCGCAGCCGGAAGAGTCCGTGGCGATCCGCATGCTGCATCTGGGCGTTTCCGACGGTCTTCCCGGCGAGCGCTGCATGGGTGGCGCGGCGGCGACCGGCGCGCCCAAGAAGGGCCGCATCTGGTTCCCGTTTGAGAACGGCGTGGCCGTGGTGGATCCGCGCCGCGCCGAGTTCTCCGGCCGGCCTCCCGCCGTGGCGGTCGAGCGGGTTCTGGTCAATGGCAAAACGGTTCTGGACAACACGGAGCGGGTTCTTTCCGACGTCGCGTTTGCGCCGGGCGCGAGGAACATCGCGTTCCATTTTGCGGCGCTTTCGCCGGGCGCGCCCGACTCGGTGCGCTTCCGGTTCCGGGTCGAGGGGCTGCGCAAGGGGTGGTCGCCCGTGCAGGCGGATCGCGTGGCGGCGTTCGAATGGCTGCCGCCGGGCGAGTACGCCCTGAAGGTGATCGCCGAGGCGGGCGGGATCTGGAACATGGCCGAAACCGCCTTCGCGTTCGAGGTGAAGGCGCACTTCTGGCAGACGGTCTGGTTCTATCTGGTGCTGGCCGTGGTGCTGGCGGCGGCCGTGTTCCTGATCGCGCGCTGGATGCTCTGGCACCGCTACCAGCTGCAGATGGCGGTCCTCAAGCGCGAGGAAGCGCTGGCGAACGAGCGCGCCCGCATCTCGCGCGACATCCACGACGATCTTGGCAACGGCCTTTCGGTGGTGGCCACGTTGAGCGAGCTGGCCCACAACGACGTGGAGAAGGGCACGGTCCACAAGCGGCTCGACCAGATCTACGACGTGGCCAACGAGTTGGCGCGGAACGTGGACGAGATCGTCTGGGCGGTGAACCCCGCGAACGACGGCTGGGAGCCATTCATCAGCTACTTCGAGCAGTACACGGAGTACTTCTTGGGCAACTCCGGGCTGCGGTTCCATTTCTCGCGCCCGGCGGATCTGGTGGGACGCCCCATCGCCTCCAAGACGCGCCACCATCTGCTTCTGTCGGTGCGCGAGGCGGTGGGTAACGTGCTCAAGCACGCCGCGGCCAAGCAGGTGAAGATCGGCATGCGCCTCGACGGTAAGGTCCTGGAAGTGTGTGTCGGGGACGACGGCGTCGGGTTCGATACCAGCCGACGTGCGGGGGTCGGCCACGACGGCCTCGGCAACATGGCCCGCCGCATGAAAGAGGCGGGCGGCACGCTGACCATTACGAGCGCTCTCGG
>DAOPZC010000088.1:8207-10909 GCA_035353175.1 Kiritimatiellia bacterium
CCGTAACGGTTTTGTGAATCGCATGGTCAGCGGCGGGCCGCTTTGGTATTCTAACGGCGTCATTTTTAACCCCAAAGGTGGTGTATGTCTGATAATCAGGAAAACACGAGAAAAGGCCGCGGGTGCGGGTTCGGCTGCGCGCTGATGATCGGCCTGCTCGTCGGGATCGGCCTGCTGGTGACGGTGGTGCTGATGAGCAGCGTGGGGCTGTTGAGCCTGCCGCAGGAGCAGCAGATCGCGGGGCTGTTCCACAAGGGCCATTGCGCCGGCGAGATGGGGGAAGACGAGTCCCCGTACATGATCGAGACCTGGTCGTCCGGACACGGCGACGTGAAGGTGGTGCGGATACCCGTCTCGGGCATGATCATGCTGGGCGAGTCCTCCTGGTACGCGGGGAACGCGAACACCGTTCTGCGCTCCATCCGGCGGGCCACGCACGACCCGGAGGTGGAGGGCCTGATCCTCGAGATCAACAGCGGGGGCGGCGGCATCACGGACAGCGATGTCCTTTACAAGGCGCTGCTGGACTTCAAATCGTCCCAGAAGGGACGCGTGATCGTCTCTGTCATGGGGGATATGGCGGCCTCGGGCGCCTACTACATCGCGCTGGCGTCCGACTACATCATGGCGCACCCCACCACGCTCACCGGCTCGATCGGCGTGATCATGCAGTCGTACAACTTCAAGGAGCTGGCCGCGAAGCTCGGGGTGCAGGACGTGACCATCAAGTCCGGCGCGAACAAGGACCTGCTGAACCCGTTCCAGGACGTCAAGCCGGAGCAGAAGGAGATATTGCAGAAGGTCATCTCGGCCATGCACGACCGGTTCGTGACGCTGGTCGCTGAGAACCGCAAGCTGCCGAAAGAGACCGTGCTGCCGCTGGCCGACGGCCGCGTCTTTCTTGCCGGGGAAGCCGTCACAAACAAGCTGATCGACGGAATCGGCTACAACGAGGATGCGCAGGCCAAGATCGCCGAGTTGCTGGAGACGGGCGGCGTCAAGGTCTACCGGTACGACGAGCAGGTGACGCTGATGGACCTGTTCACCTCCAGCCCCGGGATCGGCATGCGTTTCGACCTCAACCGGTTCATGCACGAAAGCGCGCAGGGCGCGCGGCTCATGTTCCATTGGACATGGTGATACGGATAAGAAGGTGAAACCGGAGACTGACATTTGGGACGGACCCGGGCGTGTCCACATGCAGGGCATCTGCGGCGTGGGCATGGCGGGCGTGGCCTATCTTCTTGCGAAGCGCGGCTGGCGGGTGAGCGGGTGTGACGCGCACGTGAACGCGTTGGCGCCGTGGCTGCACGCGGCGGGCATACCGGTCGTGGAAGGACACGATCCCGCGCACGTCGCGGACTCCGACCGGGTGATCGTGACGCCGGCGGTGCCGGCGTCGGACCCGGAGCTGGGCGCGGCCCGCGCCCGGGGCTTGCCGGTGTTCCGCCGGGGCGAGGTTCTGGCCGCCCTGCTGTCGCGGAGCCGCGGCGTGGCGGTGTGCGGGGCGCACGGCAAAACCACGACGAGCTGTTTCACGACGCGGCTCCTGCAGGAGTTGGGCGCGGCTCCCGGCTGGTGCATCGGCGGCGTGACACAACGCTTGGGCGGCGTGGCGGGCGGCGGGCCCGGGGACCTGCTGGTGGCGGAGGCGGACGAGAGCGACGGCACGCTGGCGCTGTATCATCCGGCGGTCACCGTGCTCAACAACATCGATCTGGATCACCTGGAGCATTTCGACGGCGAGGCCGCGCTGCTTGCCTGCTTCCGCCAGGCCGTGGCGCAGACGCGCGAGGGCGTGGCGGTCTGCCGGGATAACGTGCGCGCCTGGGGCGTGGCGCAGACCGCCGCTGTCCCGGTCCTGAGCTTCGGCTTTTCCGAAGCGGCCGCGCTGCGGGCGACGGACGTGCGCGTGGACGCGGCGTCGGTTTCGTTCGGCATCGTCTATCGGGGCGAGGCGTGGGACCGCGTGACGCTGGGCGTCTCGGGCCGGCACAACGTCCTGAACGCGCTGGGCGCGTCCGCGGCGGCGCTGCTGCTGGGCTTCGAGCCCGGCCTTGTGTTCGGCGCGTTGGCGCGGGCCTGCGGGGAATTGCCGGGGCGGCGCTTCGAGACGGTGGCGGAGATCCCCGGCATCCGGTTTGTCGCCGATTACGCGCATCATCCCGCGGAGCTGAAAGCGGCGGTGGAGATGGCGCGGGAGCAGAAGCCCGAGCGGCTGATCGTCGTGTTTCAGCCGCACCGCTACACGCGCACGCTGGCCTTGGGGCCGGAGTTCCCGCCCGCTTTCGCGGCGGCGGACGAGGTGATCCTCCTGCCGGTGTATGCCGCCTCCGAGGCGGTGATTGAGGGCGGGGACATTTGCGACCTGTACGATTGGTTCAGGCGGGCGGAGGACGGAGAGCGGAAGGCGGAGGAGGGCCCGCGGGTAAAGCTGGCGCGGTCGCGGGAAGAGGTGTGGGGCTATTTGCGGCAGACGGTCCGGCCCGGCGACCTGGTGCTGATCGCGGGCGCGGGCGATGTGATCGAGCTGTCGCGGCTGATCCAGGCGGACGTGGCGCGCGGCTGGCCTGCGCGGAAAGATCCGGAGGACTTTGAGGCGGCGCTGCGGCAGATCCCCGGCGTGCGGGTGGACGCCTTTGGCGCGCTGTCGAAATGGTCGTTTTTCGGGACCGGCGGATGGGCGCGCTGGCGCGTGGAGG
>DAOPZC010000088.1:11009-13885 GCA_035353175.1 Kiritimatiellia bacterium
TGGCGATGAACGCGGGGGCGCACGGCGGCGAGATCGGCGCGCGCGCGGCGTGGATTCGCTGTTTGAATCCGGATGGTAAAGTCACTATACTCACCGCTGTTGAATGTGGATTCGCTTACCGGCATTGCGCGGGGCTTCAGCGGCGGGTGGCGCTGGCTTGCGGCTTGCGGCTGGAGCGGTCGGAAACGCAGGCGGTCCATGCGCGGAGGCTGGCGGTGCGGGCCAAGCGGATCCCGCTGGCGGGGCTGCGGACCGAAGGGTCGGTTTTCCGGAACCCCGCCGGGAATTCCGCGGGCCGGCTGCTCGATCAGGCCGGCTGCAAAGAAATGCGGATCGGCGGCGCGCGGGTGACGGATTTCCACGCCAACATTGTGGCGGTGGAGTGCCCGGCTACGGCGTCGGACGTTTTGGCGCTGGTGATGCGGATGCGGAACCGGGTGGCGCTGGATTGCGGTGTGACGCTGATCCCCGAGATCAGCGGTTTGGATTTTTGAAAAGGTAGGCACAGAGATGATGAAACGTGTTGCGGTGGTGATGGGCGGAACGTCGAGTGAGCGCGAGGTCTCGCTCCGGTCGGGCGCAGCGGTGGTGGAGGGGCTGAAGGAGGCCGGTTACGACGCGGTGCCGGTCGTGCTGGACGAGAACCGCCTTGACCGTCTGCCGGCCGGCGTGGAGGTCGCCTTCCTCGCGCTGCACGGCGGCTACGGCGAGAACGGCGGCGTGCAGGCGGATCTGGACAAGCTGGGGATTCCCTACACGGGGCCGGGCGCGGCGGCGAGCAGGGTCACCATCGACAAGATCGCGACCAAGCGGGTGCTGGATGCGGCGGGCGTGCCGACCGCGCCGTACGAAGTGCTGCCCCGCGGCAAGGATGCGACGGCGCTGCCGCTGCCCGTGGTGGTGAAGCCGCCGCGCGACGGGTCGAGCGTGGGCATTTCGAAGGTGACCGAGCCGGGACAGTGGGCCGCGGCGCTGAAGGCGGCGCGAGAGGCCGATCCCCAGGGCGAGGTGCTGGTCGAGACGTATATTCCCGGCCGCGAGTGGACCGTCGGCGTGGTCGGAAACCAGGCGTTGCCGGTGGTCGAGATCCAGGCGCCGAACGGCTGGTACGGCTACACGGAGAAGTATACCAAGGGCGTGACGCAGTATGTGTTTCCCGAGGGCGTCGAGGACGCCCCGCTCGTGGCGCAGTGCCAGATCCTCGCGGTGCTGGCGTTCCAGGCGGTGGGCTGCCGCGGGGTGAGCCGGATCGATTTCAGGGTCACGCCGGACGGCCGGCCCTATGTGCTGGAGATCAACACGATCCCGGGCTTCACGGCGACGAGTCTGCTGCCGAAGGCCGCGGCGAAGGCCGGCCTTTCGTTCAGCGCGCTGTGCGCCAAGCTGCTGGAGACCGCAGCCTGCGGGTGAGACGGACGGGTGAATGATGAAGTGGGACTTTTTCAAAAGGAACAAGAATCGGCCCAGCCGCCTCGCCTCGGGTAGCCGTCGCGTGACCGGCGTGGTGACCGATCTGCCGGTCGGGCTGAAGGCCGCGATGGCGTGCCTGGCCGGCCTCCTGACGGTGGCCATCGGCGGATGGGGCGGATGGACGCTGTTCAACGCGTACTACTTTCACGCCCGGTCGCTGTTCGTGCTGAGCGACCTGCGCAACAACGTGACGATCACGACCGGCAAAACGCTGACGCCCGACCTGGTCTGCGAGGTGCTGGAGCTCCGCGAGGGGATCAACCTTTTCTCCATCCCCATCGCGCAGAAGCGCCGCGAGCTGCTGGAGCAGGCCCCGAACATCCGCGACATCACGATTGTGCGGCGCATGCCGGACAAAATGAACATCACGATCATCGAGCGCGAGCCGATCGCCCGCGTCGGGTCGAACGGGCGCGTGGTTGACGATGAGGGCGTGGTGTTCATCCGCTATGCGGGCACGGGCGGCCTGCCGATGATTAAAGGCTCCGACGAGCTGGCGCAGCTCAAGCCGGGCGACCATTTGCGCGGCAATGCGATGGCGGCGGTCCGGCTGGTGAACAACGCCTTGCGCCCGGAGTGCCGCCTCCGCTTGCTGGCGCTGGACACGACCAAAGAGGATTATCTGATGCTGACCTTCTCCGATTACCGGCAAGCGAAGTTTGCCTGGGAGGGCATGGAGGACGACGAGAAGGACACGACGGCCCGGATGCAGCGGCATTTCGATCGGCTTGCGCAGGCGATGGACAGCAAGATCGGGCATTCCCGCCTGACGTGGGACGCAACGCAACCCGACCGGATTTTCGCGATGCCGGTCGGGGTTCAATAAGGCGAAGAAACGAGGGCTTATGGCGATTCCTCCGATTGCCGCGCTGGAGATCGGCACGACGCGCACGGTCATGTGCGTGGGCGAGACCAATGAGAGCGGGCGCGTGAAGATCACGGGCGTGGGAACGTATCCCACGATCGGCGTTCGCAAAGGACAGGTGGTCGACCTGTCGCAGGCGCGCGTGGGTGTCGAGTCTGCCGCCAAGCAGGCTGAGAAGCAGGCCGACGTGAGCATCTGGCAGGTGCTGCTGGCCACCTCCGGCGGGCACATTCAGGCGGGGGTGAACCCCGGCATGGTGACGATCCGGTCAAACGACCACGTGGTGTCGCGCGAGGATATCGAGGAGGTCACCGAGAACGCCAAGGAGGTGCAGGTCGAGGCGGACCGCCAGGTGCTGCACACGATCACGCAGGCGTTCACGGTGGATGACCAGCCGGGCATCGTGAAGCCCGAGGGCATGCGCTGCAAGGTGCTCACGCTGAACGTGATGGCGGTGCACGGCCTGAAGAACCGGATCGACAACGCGGTGAACGCGGCGAAAAGCGCGCAGCTCGATGTGTCGGACGTGGCGTTCTCCGGC
>DAOPZC010000089.1:0-13649 GCA_035353175.1 Kiritimatiellia bacterium
AACCATGTGTCGCTTGTGCAACTCAGATCGTAGGAGTCAAGTGCCCAAGCATCTTCCAGCATTCCGGTTGTTAACTCGGCGGGCCGTTGTGCCCTTTGCAGGGAGGAAGCAGACATGTATTTCATCGGACCGCACGTGTCGATCGGGGGCGGGGTGGCGAACGCGCCCCTCAATGCCAAGGCGTTAGGCTCAACCGGCTTCGGCCTGTTTGTGAAGAACCAGCGCCAGTGGACCGCCGCGCCCTATGCCGCGGCCGACATCGAGGCCTTCAAAAGGCAGATGACGGCGGACGGTTACGCCGCGGCGCAGGTGATGCCGCACGCCGGCTATCTCATCAACCTCGCGAATCCCGACGAGGCGGCGCATGCCAAATCCATGGCCTCGCTGCTGGACGAGCTGCGGCGCTGCATGGCGCTGGGGCTCGACAAGCTGAACCTCCATCCGGGCAGCCACCTGCGTCTGATCACGCCGCAGGCGGCCTGCGACCGCGTCGCGCGGTCCATCAACGCCGCGCTGGCCGAGACCAGCGGCGTGACCGTCGTGATCGAGAACACGGCCGGCAGCGGCGGCAATTTGGGCTCGGTCTTCGAGGAGCTCAAGGCGATGATCGACGGCATCGACGACAAGCGGCGCGTGGGCGTCTGCCTCGACACGATGCACACCTTCGCGGCGGGCTTCGACATCCGCACGCGCGACGGCTTTCTCAGGACGATGGAGCACTTCGACAAGACCGTCGGCATGAAGTACCTGCGCGGCTTGCACCTGAACGACTCCAAGGTGGGGCTCAACGCGCACGTGGACCGGCACGAATCGCTGGGCGCGGGGCTGCTGGGCATCGAGGTGTTCAAATGCATCATGACGGACAAACGCTTCGAGGACATGCCGCTCGTGCTGGAAACGCCGAACGAAGAGCTTTGGGCGCAGGAGATCCGGCAGCTGAGGGAGCTGGCGGGGTAGAGTGGGGTTCGCCTGGTTGCGTGTTGCGGCAAGGACGTCGCCCCGGGGCGTCCGCGGACGGTTCAGGAAACCGCCCCTGCCGGATTCGGGGAGAGATGGGGGAAACATGAAGACAGGGTGTTTGATGGCGGCCTTGCTGCCGCTGGCGGGAATGGCGGGTGAAGCGGTGTTGAGCATGGGTGGCGCCTTGAAACTGGATTCGCCCGGCGTCGAGTTGAACGGCTGCCTGTTCACGGCGGGATGGAAGAAGAGCGTCAGCGGCGGCGGGACGGCTGCGCCGGATGAAAAGGGCGTCTGCGCGTTCGTGCTGAAGGCTTCGGAACAAGAGCAGGTCGCCGGCACGGCCGATGTCACCCCGGCGGCGGACGGCGCGGCGCGTGCGGTCTACACGTTTACACCCGAGTCGGACATCCTGCTGAACGGCCTCTATGTCAATACCCACTTTTCGGCGCAGAAGCTGATCGGCGGGCGCTGGCAGGCCGATGCGAAAGAAGGCGTTTTCCCCGAGAAGCGCGGCGCCCTCTCCGTGTTCAGCGGCAAGGTCAAACAGCTGGCGATCGCCTTTCCGCCGCCGGCCGGCGAGCGGCTGGTCTTCACGTTCGACGCGCCGACCTCGGTGCTGATCCAAGACGACCGCCAGTGGGGCGAGACGTTCAGCCTGCGCCTCGGCGGCAACGGCGCGAAGACCTACTCCAACGGCGTGCCGTGCCGGGTGGCCTTCACGCTCAAGGCGCACGCGCCGCTCAAGGTCGTGTATGACCGGCCGGTTACGCTGCAGGCCAACGAGGAATGGGTGCCGCTGACCTATGAAAAGGAAATTCTGCCGGGATCCGCGCTGGACTTCTCGGGAATGAAGTTCGTGGATGCCCCTGCCGGCAAATACGGCTGGCTGAAAGCCCAAGGTCCGCATTTCGAGTTCGAGCAAAAGCCCGGCGCGCCGCAGCGTTTCTACGGCGTCAACTTCTGCGGTACGGCCAACTTCCCTTCGGCCGAGCAGTCCGAACAGCTCGCCGACCGGTTCGTGCGGCTGGGCTACAACAGCATCCGCATCCATCACTACGACAACGGGTGCGTGCAGGGGAGCCCGGACGGGCTGACGCTGAATCCCGGCCAGATGGCCAAGCTCGACGGGTTCATCGCGGCGTGCATGAAGCGTGGGCTCTACGTGACGACCGATCTGTTCGTGTCGCGCAAAGTGATGTGGCGGCACATCGGGATCGACCGCGAAGGACAGGTCGAGATGCAGGTCTTCAAGGCCCTGATCGCCGTGCATGAGCCGTCTTACCAGAACTGGGCGACGTTTGCGAAGGCGCTTCTGACGCACGTGAACCCGCACACCGGGCGGCGCTATGCGGACGAGCCGGGAATGCCGTTCATCGCGCTGATCAACGAGGGCTCGATTGGCTATTCGAAACAGGAGGCGCGCGAGACGCCGGCCATGCAGGCCGCGTGGGCGGCGTGGCTCAAGCAGAAGCGGGCGCAAGACCCCGCGTTTGCGGAGATCCCCGACACGATGCCGCTCACGATGAACGGCAAGGCCGGCTCGGCGGTTGCGCTCTTCGTGGCGGACACCGAAGCCAAGATGGTGGCGCGCATGAAGGCTTTTCTGCGGGACGAGATCGGGTGCAAGGCGCTGATTTCGAACTACAATTGCGGTACGCACTATCAGCCGCTGCAGCCCGTGCGCGAAGCGCTCTACGATTACGTGGACGACCACTTTTACGTGGACCATCCGCACTTCCTCGAGAAGAAGTGGTCACTGCCGAGCCGCTGCGGCAATGAAAACCCGCTCCGCTCCGGATGCCGCACGCCGTGCAATGTGGCCTTCACGCGGCTGGCTAACAAGCCGTTCACGGTTTCGGAGTACAACTTTTCCGGCCCGGGCATGTTTCGCGGCGTGGGCGGCATCATGACCGGCGCGATGGGCGCGCTGCAGGACTGGAGCGCGCTGTGGCGCTTCGCCTATGCGCACCGGCTTGAGAACATGTTCGACGGCGAGGGGTCGGCCGGGTATTTCGACGTGGCCACGGATCCCTTGTCGCAGGCCTCGGATCGTGCCTCGCTCTGCCTGTTCCTGCGCGGCGACCTGGCGCCCGCCGCTGAAAAAGTGGCGGTGGCGCTGACGCCGAATGAAGTGGCGGTCTTGAAGGAGCGTGCGGCGAGTGTGCCGGCGGCTTGGAGCGGCGCGGCGTGGAACGTGCGGGTCGGCACGTATGCGGCCGAGGCCGCGTTGCCCGGCTGGCGCGTGGTGTCGGGCGGCGAGGCGTATGCGACCAACGCGGCCGCCGCGTTCGCGTCCCTGACGAACGACGCCGGCGCGCTGGCCATCGACCCGGCGCGCGGCGCTTTCACGATCACGACGGCGCGGACGGTCGGCGGCTTTGCGGAAACGGGCACGGTCAGCGCAGGCCCGCTGAGCGTCAGCCTCTCCGGCGCGGCCGCGACGGTGTGGGTGAGCGCGCTGGACGCCGCGCCGGTGACGGAGAGCGGACGACTGTTGATGACGCATCTGACGGACGTTCAGAACACGGGCGTGCGTTATGCGGAGCGTGCGCGCAAGACCCTGCTTTCGTGGGGCAAGACGCCTTACCTGATGCGTGCCGGACAGGCCGATGTGAAATTGGCGCTGAAGGATCCCGGGGCCTACACGGTGTATGCGCTTGCGACCAACGGCCGGCGATTGGAAAAGGTCGCTGCAACGGCCGCCGGAGGAAAGCTGTGCTTCATGGCGGCGGTGGCGAATCCGGGCGGCGCGCGGATGCTCTACGAGATCGTGCGCGAATGAGGAGTGGGCGTTGGGGCCCGCCAGGTCGGCGGACGCGTTGACCGCTGCGGTTTGAAACAGGAAAGTCCGGTCTATGGCAAACAGGAAGGCGCTGCAAAAGCTTGGTTTCATGACGCTCGGGGTCAATGTCGGGCTGATGATGGTCAAGCTGACCGCCGGTGTTCTCGGTAACTGTTACGCGCTGATCGCGGACGGCGTGGAATCGGCAGGGGATATTGTCACGTCCGTCGTGACGTGGGGCGGTTTCCATCTGTCCTTGCGTCCGGCGGACGAGAAACATCCGTTCGGCCACGGCAAGATCGAGTCGGTCGCGGGGGTCTTCTCTGGGATCTCGCTGGTTACGGCCGCGACGGTGATCGTTTATCAGGCGATCCGCGAAATCACGACGGTGCACGAGGCTCCTGCGTGGTATACGTTGCCGGTGCTGGTCCTGGTCGTGATCATTAAAGAGACCACGTCGCGGATCGTTCTAAAGGCCGGGCGATCGGTGGAAAGTATGGCGATCAAGGGCGATGCCTGGCACCATCACTCTGACGCCTTGACTTCCGGCGCGGCCGCGCTCGGCATCACGCTCGCGCTTTTCTGCGGTCCCCGCTTTGCGGCGGCGGACGATTGGGCGGCCCTGCTGGCTTGTGCGATCATTTACTACAATGGCATCTCGATCCTCCGGGGGGCTTTCCACGAGTTGCTGGACGGCGCAGTGACCTGCGATGTGCGCGATTTCGTCGTCGGCGTGGCGAGCGAGGTCCCAGGGGTGTCGTCGGTCGAGAAATGCCGCGTCCGCAAAAGCGGAATCGACTATTTTGTGGAGATCCATCTCTGCGTGTCCTCCGAAATGACGGTGGGGGCGGGCCACGCGTTGGGGCATCGCGTGAAGGACGCAGTGATGACGGCCCGCGATTCCGTTCGCGATGTGGTTGTGCATTTGGAGCCCGCAGGGGCCGCCGACCTCGCGCGATGAATGTTCAGCAAGCGTTGATCTGTTCAGCCGCCCGATCAAACGTCGGCCCCGCAGGCAAGATGTAAGGCTGCCGGAGAAAGGGAAAATGCAATGAAAGCAACAGCATGGATGGCGGTTTGGGTTGTCGTCGCGGGCATGGTTTGGGCCGGAGGCGACGTGACGACGTTGTCGCTCTTGGAGGAGATGACGGACCGGGCGTCGGCGGCGCGCTTTCCCGCCCCGGTCTACACGCTGCGCCAGTTCGGCAGCTACGACCGCGGGTCAGTCGCGCCGGATAACCCGGGCTGGTTCGCGAACGATGACCGCAGCCAGTTCCTGTGCGTTGTGACCAACGGCGCGCGGCGCGAGTGCGTGATGCTCGACGCCCAAGGACCGGGTGCGATCGTGCGCTTCTGGGTGACGGTGGCGGGCACCGACGGCTCGGGTATCCTGCGCGTCTATCTCGACGGCGGTTCCAAACCGGAAATCGAAGGGCGCGTGCTCGACGTGCTGAGCGGCGGCCAGCTCTGTGGCGAGCCGCTCTCCTCGTCGGTCTCGGTCAAGACGGACTACCTGAAGCGCGGCCACAACCTCTACCTGCCGATCCCCTACGCCACGCGCTGCCTGATCACTTACGAGAGCGCGACGGTCTTCAAGGGTGAGAACTTTTACTACAACATTGAGGCCCGCACCTACGAAAAGGGGACGGACGTCGAGACGTTCTCGCTCGCGGCTCTGCGGCGCGACGGGGTGGCGGTTTCCGAGCTGCGGAGAAAGCTGGCCGGCGGCGGGCTGGGGCTGGAGGGCGCGAAAATCCAAACGGTCGCGCTGGACGGCGTGCTCGCGCCCGGCCAGTCGGTGACGCATGAGGTAGAAGGTTCCCGCGCGGTGCGACTGCTCGCGATGAGCCTCAACGGCGGACGCGATGCCCAGGCGCTGCGCTCGACGGTGATCGAGATGGCGTTCGACGGCGAGCGGACGGTATGGGTGCCCGCCGGCGACTTCTTCGGCACCGGCTACAAGCTCTCCCCGTACCGCACGTGGCACACGCAGGTCTCGGGCGGCGGCCTGATGGAGTCGGCGTGGGTGATGCCGTTCAAGAAGAGCTGCGAGCTGACGCTGCGCAACCTCGGCACGAATTCGGTGACGGTCACGCAGGGCGCGCTGGTGACCGCGCCCTGGCGCTGGGACAGCCGCAGCATGCACTTCGGCGCGGGCTGGACCGAGCTCAACCGCGTGTCCACGCGCACGCCGGGGGGCGAGCACTTCGACGTGAATTATGTGACTCTGCAGGGCGAGGGCGTGCTCGTCGGAACCGGCGTGACGCTGTTCAATACCGCGAAGACGTGGTGGGGCGAGGGCGACGAGAAGATCTTTGTGGACGGCGCGACCTTCCCGTCTCACATTGGCACAGGATCGGAGGATTACTACGGCTACGCGTGGGGCAACGGCAACTTCTTCGAGCATCCTTTCATCGCCCAGCCGGAGGGCGCCGGAGCCGGCAACTACGGGATCGTCATCAACCTGCGCGACCGCGCGCTGGACGCGGTGCCGTTCCGCAAGCGCCTGCAGTTCGACATGGAGATGTGGCACTGGGCACAGACAACCGTCAACTACGCGCCCGTCACCTGCTGGTACATGAAGCCCGGCGGCGTTTCCAACCGCGGCCCGGAAGCGAAGCTGGCCGCGCTGCCCGTGGCGCAGAAGCGCCGCGACATCATGCCGCTGGCGGTGTACACGGCGGGGGTGGTGGAGGGCGAGGCTCTGGAGGCGGCCGCGGACCGCGGTCACGCGTCGCCGCAGGACGGCCACCCGAACGCCGGCTGGAGCGGCGGCAAGCAGCTCTGGTGGACCGGCGGCAAGCCCGGCGACACGCTGCGCCTGAGCTTCGGCATCGCCGAGCCCGGCCGCTACGCGCTGACGCTCACGCTGACCCACGCCAGCGATTACGGCATCGCCGACATCGGGCTCAACGGCGCGACGCTGGTCAAGGACTACGACGCCTACGCGACGAAAGTGGAGACGCACGTCGTCGACCTCGGCGCCGTTGATCTCAAGGACGGCGAGAACGTGCTGACCTTCAAGATCACCGGCGAGAACCCCAAGGCCAAGCGCGACAGCTACATGCAGGGCGTCGACAAGCTCATGATCTGCAAAGCGGCCGCGAAGTAGCGGAGGGCGGGACGGTGTGTTTCCGCCCGCGAATGGACGCAGAGACTTGCCTAACCGGGCGACGGAGGCGGGAGGGACGGAACCGTATTTCTTCTCTCTCCATCGTAAGGGCAAAGGGGTTGACTTGGTTCGTCCCGTCCCCCCATAATCTATCCAGATCATGGGGCCGGAATTTTCAAGTTCAAGCCGCAGTGGCGAGACGTGGGTTCCGGCCGATTCCGCGGGATGCGTGTGAATAGCAACAACAGCCAATCTTCTATCGAGTGGGTCGACGAACTGGTCAAGCGTGTCGGCACAACGCCCGACAAAGTGATCCCGATTCTGCAGGGCATACAGGAACGTTTCCACTACCTTCCCGAAGAGTTGCTGCAGCACGTGTGCCGGACAACGGAAATCTCGCCCGCCGATCTGACCGGCGTGTCGAGCTTCTACTCCCAGTTCCGCCACCGGCCTGCGGGATTGCATTCGGTCAAGGTGTGCGTCGGGACCGCCTGCCACGTCAAAGGCGCCGGCGCGGTTTACGACGCCCTGGCCCGTCATTTGGAATGTAAGGAAGGCGAAGACACCGATCCCCGGGGCGTGTTCACCATCGAGAAGGTGGCGTGCCTGGGCTGCTGCACGCTGGCGCCGGTGGTCCAGATCGACTCGGTCATTTACGGGCACGTCACGCCGGCAACGGCCCCCGATATCCTGAAGAATTTCCTCGCGCAGATAAACGAGACGGCCTCGAATCTGGACCACACGCAGGCCGGTGTTCAGGACTCCGGGGAGATCCGCATCGGCCTGGGCTCCTGCTGCGTGGCCGGCGGCAGCGCCGGCGTCTACCAGACCGCGCTGGAGACGGTCAAGAGCCTCGGTATTCGGGCACGGGTCAAGCAGGTCGGTTGCGCGGGCATGTGCCACCGCACGCCGCTGATGGAGATCGTTCACGCCAAACAGGGCGTGTCTTCCTTTTATGCGAACGTCACGCCGGAAGCGGTTGCGGGGATCATCCGGCGCCAGTTCAAGCCGCCGTCGCTTGAGGGCCGCCTGAAAGCGTGGCTGCAGCACCATGTCAGCGAGCTGTTCGTGCCGCCAGCAGAAGCATCATCATGGCTTCGGCTCGATCTGGATCTGAGAGACAAGCCCGTGGCCGATTTTCTGGGAAAACAGATCCGCGTCGCCACCGAACATTACGGCCGGCTCAATCCTGTCGATCTGGAGGAGTATCTCCGGCACGACGGCTTTGAGGCGCTCAAAGCGTGCCTGGGGGCCTTGTCGCCGCAGGCGGTCATTGAGCGTGTCCTCTCGGCCGGACTGCGCGGCCGGGGTGGCGCGGGGTTCCCTTCCGGCCTGAAATGGCAGCGGGTCCGGGAGAGCAACGGCGAAAAAGTCACGATCATCTGCAACGGCGACGAAGGCGATCCGGGCGCCTTCATGGACCGCATGCTGCTCGAGTCCTTTCCGTACCGGGTCATCGAAGGCATGCTTATCGCCGCCTTCGCTGTGGGGGCAACCGAGGGGATCTTCTACATCCGCACAGAGTATCCGCTCGCCTTGGTCCGGGTCCGTGAAGCGCTCGCGCAGTGTCGCGCGCGCGGCCTGCTGGGCCAGAACATCCTGGGATCGGCGTTCTCGATCGACTTCGACATCAAGGAAGGCGCCGGCGCCTTTGTCTGCGGCGAGGAGACCGCCCTGATCCGCTCGCTCGAAGGCGCCCGCGGCATGCCGCGCCTGCGGCCACCCTATCCCGCGCAGAAAGGGCTCTGGGGCCGGCCCACGCTGATCAACAACTGCGAGACGTTTGCCTCGGTCCCCTGGATTATCCGCAACGGCGCCGAGCGCTTCCGCACCATCGGCACGGCCCGGAGCGCCGGAACCAAGGTCTTTTCGCTGACCGGCAAAATCCGCCACGGCGGGCTGATCGAAGTGCCCATGGGCATGACCCTGCGCGAGATCGTGGAGCAGGTCGGCGGCGGCATTGCCAACGATCTGAAGTTTAAAGCCGTCCAGATCGGCGGCCCCTCCGGCGGCTGCATCCCGGCCGACCGCGCCGACCTGCCCGTGGACTATGAGGCGCTGATGGGCGCGGGGGCCATGATGGGCTCCGGCGGCTTGGTCGTGCTCGACGAGCGCGACTGCATGGTGGACATCGCCCGCTATTTCCTGACCTTCACGCAGAGCCAGTCCTGCGGCCGCTGCACCTTCTGCCGCGTCGGCACGCGGCGCATGCTGGACATCCTCGAGCGCATCTGCGCGGGCAAAGGCGCTGCGGGCGACATCGAGCGGCTCGAAGAGCTGGCGCACGACGTGGCCGGCGCCAGCCTGTGCGGGCTGGGCCGGACCGCGCCGAACCCCGTGCTATCGACGATCCGCTATTTCAGGAGCGAGTATGAGGCACACCTGCAGGGCAGCTGCCCGGCGGGGAAATGCCCGTCCCTGATCGCATACGCCGTCACCGACGCCTGCATCGGCTGCACCCTCTGCGCCCAGACCTGCCCGACCGGGGCCATTCCCTTCACGCCGCACGAGCGGCACGTGATTGACGACGCGGCCTGCGTGCGCTGCGACATGTGCCGCGGCGTCTGTCCCGAGAAAGCCATCAAGATCGTCACCGGGCCGGAAAGGAAGCGCCTGTGCCCACATTAACCATCGACAACACCGCGGTCCCCTTCGAGCCGGGCGAGACCATCCTGCAGGCCGCGGCGCGGGCGGGCATCGCGATTCCGACGCTGTGCAGCTTGAAGGGAATCGAACCGCCCACGTCCTGCTATGTCTGCGTGGTCAAGATCCAGGGCAAGGGCGCCTTGGCGCCCGCGTGCGCGACGCCGGCCGAAGAGGGCATGGTCCTGGAGAGCGGCTCCGAGGAGGTTCGCCGCTACCGCCGGCGGGCGCTGGAGCTGCTGATGAGCGAACACGCAGGCGACTGCGAAGGCCCGTGCCGGCGCATCTGTCCGGCGGACCTCGACATCCCGGTCATGGCCCGGCACATCGCGTCCGGCGATCTGGACGCCGCTGCGCGCACGGTCCGGGAACGCCTCGCGCTGCCCGGCGTGCTGGGCTACGTCTGCCCGGCCCCCTGTGAGAAAGGGTGCGTCCGCGCGCAGGCCGACGGCGCTGTGTCGATCCGTGAGCTTCACAAGCGCGTGGCGGAAACGGCGCCCGCCGCCGGTGCCGCGGCGGCGCCCCGGGCGGCAGCGGCTTCGGGCAAGCGGGTCACGGTCATCGGCGCGGGGCCGGCCGGACTCTCAGCCGCCTATTACCTTGCGCTGCTGGGCCACGCCTGCACGATTGTGGACGACCGCGAAGAGCCGGGCGGCATGCTGCGCTACGGCATCGACCGTGCGGTGCTGCCGCTGACGGTTCTCGATCAGGAAATCGCGGTGATCCGCTCCCTGGGCGTGGCATTCCGGATGGGGTGCAGGGTCGGCGACCAGCGCGCCCTCGACGATCTGCTTCAGCGCTGCGATGCCGTGGTCTTCGCCACCGGAGCGCCGGCGGCCGAGCGGCCGTGGCCGTTCGACATCAAGGCGACGTCCAAGGGGATCGCGGTAGAGGCCCACACCTTTGCCACGGGCAGCGGCGGCGTCTTTGCCTGCGGCGGCGCGATCGCGGTCTGCCGCATGGCGTCCAGGGCCGTGGGGCAGGGTCGGCTGGCCGCGGAGTCGGTCCACCGCTTCCTGACCCGCAGCGCCGTCGGCGCGGCCCACTCCCCGCGCTTCGATTCCCGCCTGGGCAAGCTGGACGAAGAGGAACTCCGGCAACTGACGTCTACCGACCTCGCCGCCTTTCCCGCAGATGCGGGAGGGGCAAATCCGTTTCCCGCATCGCTCGTCGCGGCGGCGGGCCGGTGCCTGCAGTGCGACTGCGGCAAGAAGCTCGAGTGCGTCTTGCGCGCCTATGCGCAGGAATACGAGATCAACCGCGACCAGTACAAGACCGGTGCTCGCAAGCACGTGACGCGGAAACAGTATGCTAGCGGACTTGTGCACGAGCCGGGCAAGTGCATCGACTGCGGCCGTTGCGTCGGCATCACCGCCGCCGCGCACATCCGGCCGGGGTTGGCCTTCGGCAACCGCGGCTTCGACGTCACGGTCAAGGCCCCCTTCGGCGCGGATCTGGACGCCGCCATGGGGAGCGCGCTGGACCGCTGCATCGCGGCCTGCCCCGTCGGTGCGCTGTGGAAGTGGCGACGGCCGGAGGGCTGACGCCAGGGCGCTGAAAGGAAACGCAACGATGACGCGATGGCGGTTAAAAAGGATGTTGCAGCGGGTGATGCTGGGGATGTTGGCCGTCGGCGGCATGCAACAGGTACGGGCTCAGGGCTCAGCGACAGGCGCGGTTCAGGCCCCGGGTGAGCCACTGACGCTGTATGCGGTCAAGTACGGCGAGTCCGCATATCCTGCCGTGCGCCTTATCAAGGGCGACACAAGCGGCAAGAACCTTACGATCGCATGGATGTTCTACGCGGTCAAAGCGGGCAGGGAGATCGTCCTAATCGACACCGGTTTCTCCGACACGAATGAGGCGAGCCGCTCTGGGGTCACCCTGCTGCCGTACCAGCCGGCGCTCGCCGCGGTGGGCATCACGCCGGAAACCGTCACCCACGTCGTGCTCACGCATACGCACTCCGACCACGCGGCCAACGTGTCGCTCTATCCGAAGGCGACGGTCATCGTCAACCGCCGCGAAGAGGGGTCCGCGTTCCTGAAGACGGTCGGACGGGACAGGCTTGTCACGTTCGACGCGTCGTATCCGGTGATGCCTGGCATGACCGTGCGGCGCGTCGGAGGACATACGGCCGGATCGTCGGTCGTCGAGCTCGCCGTCTGCGGGAAGACCTACCTGCTCGCCGGAGACGAAGCCTATCTTCCCGAAAACCTCTCCAAGCTGATTCCGGTCGGGTCGGCCGTGGACGTCAACGCGAACCTCAAGTTTCTGACGATGGCGAAGAACAGCGGGGCTGTCGTGCTGACGCTTCACGATCCGGCCGTGGTGAAGGCCGGATGCGTGCGGCAGATCGCGCCCTGATATGCACTGCGGCGCTTTCCCGCCCCCGCGTTTGAAGCCTTGCTCTCAGCGGGCTGACTCGCTCGGCGTCAGATGGAGCTCGAGCCACGTCATGGCCAGGGGCGTCGACTTTCCGTGCGTGATCGCGACCTTGTTGTAGCCGTCCTGGAGCGCTGAGGTCGGCACGTCGAAGGCCAGCACGCGCGCGCCGGTCTCGGCAACGCCTTTGACCACGTGCCAGATCTTCGTGTTGTCGTACTTGTACCGCGGGTCGCGCGGCAGGTCGCCCAGCGGACGGCAGGCCGCGCCGTTCACGGTGACGGTCAATTGCGCGTCGGCGAGGCCCGGCGCCGCGTCGAGACTCACGTGCACCGTGCTGTGTCCGCCGTCCGGCCTCGGGCCGATGTGGAGGTCGAAGGTCTGCGCCGCGCCGGGCGGCAGCGGCCGGGGCGCCGCGGGCTCTTTCGTGAGGTCGGGCGCGGTGAAGGTCAGCACGTGCGTCCGCGGCTTGCCGAGCGCCGTGGCGAGGCTGCCGAGCTCGCGCAGGGCCGCCTGCCGCTCGCTGGAGTAGGTGACCTTGCCCTCGGGGTGGACCGTCTGCGTCTGGTAGGGGATCATGAAGTTGTTGAAGATGTAGACGGCGTCCGCGCCGCGGCTGAAGGCGGAGACCGCCCAGCCGCGCATGGACTCGATCGTGTTATTCATCTGCTTGACGGTCTTGTTCTGGGCGAGACACAGGGCCGCGTCGGCGCCCGGGACGATCAGACAGCCGGAGGCGGGACTGATCGCCTGCTTCCAGCGCTCGACGGGGATGTCGGTGTTCGTCGGCGTGAACCAGTTCGACAAGATCACCATGTCCGTCAGGCCCTCCTGCGCCCAGGCGACGGCGTCGAGGCCGAAGCGCCGACCGATCTCGGGCGTGACGGGCACGCGCACGGCGATGCGGATGGGGTGCCCGCGCTCGCGGGCCTTCGCCTCGGTCAGCGCGCGGACCTCGCGCATGAACTGGTTGATCAGCGGCAGGCCCCCGGCGACCTGATCGTCGGGGAAAAGCGTCTGCGTGCGCATCCAGTCGAGCTCGATGCCGTCCACGTCGTAGGTGTCCAGCACCTCCCGGATGAAGGCCTGGTAGTAGGCCCGCACCTCCGGTTTGGCGTAGTTGAAAAGCCCGTTGGGCGGCCGGGTCCGCAGCTCGGGGTGATCCAGCCAGAGGCGGTTGATGCGCGACGGGATGTTGAAGTAGTGGTGGTCGTTCATGCGCACCGAGACCCAGGGCGAGAGGCGGTCGGCGCGGCAGCGCGCGATGCAGACGGCGAAGGGATCGACGCCCTTCTTCTTGGTCTCCCAGAACATGCGCGGCCACTCGGTGATCTCCTTCTCGGGATCGGGCAGATTCCAGTAGGACTCCATGACCTTGCTGTCGAAGCAGGCACGCTGGTAGTTGACGTTGAGGAAGAGCGCCTTGACCTGGCTGCCGACGTACGAGTCGACGTAGGCGTTGAGCGCGGCAATGATTTCTTCACGGCTGCTGCGGTTCAGCGCCTGCTCGCGGCTCACGCCCTTCTCCTGTTTACTCAGGCGCGGCTCGATCAGGACCGCGTCGGCGGACAGGTTCAGGTAGATCCCGCCCTTGTCCAATCCGGCGGCGGGGGACAATACTTTGCAGCCTGCGAGAACAACCAACGCCGGAATTACGCCAACAAGTCCCTTACGCATCAGATATTCCCCTTTATTTCTTCGGCACGATCAGTCCGCGCGCGCGACCGGCCAGTGCAACACCTGATGTTTTGAAAACGGCCACGCGGT
>DAOPZC010000090.1:0-13406 GCA_035353175.1 Kiritimatiellia bacterium
GCAAGCCGGGCATGCAGTTCGGCAACTCCAAGGCCGCCGAGGTCACCAAGCTGAAAAAATAGCGCTCCCGCTCAGCCGATTGTTCCCGGCGGCTCAGTACCCGTCGATGCGGTAGTTGGCCGAGCCGTCGGTGTTGGTCGGCGAAATCGGCGCCAGGGCGTAGCGCGCCATCAGCGCCTTGAGCCCGCGCGGCTGTGAAGCCGGGTGTTCCCGAACGTCCAGCGGAAGAAGTGCGGAGCTACTTCAAGCGAAACAGCGTCCCGTAAGGCCTGATGGTCACGGTGGCGGCCTGGCTGGTTGTGCAGGCTGTGCCCGAGCCGAACGCCAGCACGTCATAGGAGCCGCTGTCGGAGCATGCCGTCGGGTCGATGGCCAGCCAGGATTGCGTCGCGCCGGGAATCCACACGCCGTCTTTGCGCCACTGGTAGGAGATGGCGTTGGAGGCGATAACGCGCAGCATGATCGGGCTCCCGGAGAGCGCTTCAACCGACACGGGCTGCGTCCAGATGGCGGGCAGCGTGCCGGTGACCAGCCCGGCCGGCGTATTGCCGCGGCGGGCCAGCACGTAGATGTTTTTGACTGCGTAGGAGGCGGCGTTCGCGGCGACCGTCCAGTCGGGGTCCGTGGCCGAGGCGCGGGTGCCGATGCCGAGCGCGGGCGTGCGCCAGTTGGAGCCGTACTGGTTGAAGGCGAAGATCGTCTGCGCGGCGGCGTGGTTGTGAATCTGCATTGACCCGTGGCCGGCCGAGGTGTTGTACCCGCTGTCGTCGAAGTCGTACGCCGAGTCGCTGGCGTTCGCGAGGCCGTAGTTCCTGTTCGGGCTGTAATTGGAGGGCCAGAACTCGATCAGGCCGGTGGTGATGCCGGTGCCGGTCGTGACGTTTGCGCCCGCCGAGGCGTAGACGTTCATGTTGGTGACGTAGCTCTTGAAGGCCGCGCCGCGCGGGGCGGTCGGCACGCCGATCTTCGACAGGTCGGCGGTGAAGGCGTCCATGGAGACGTAGACCCAGTTGGTGGTGATGCCGTCTGTGGAGAGCTCCATGAAATAGGCCACGCGGTCGAAGGTGAACGGCTTCGCGTAGAGGCTCTCGTCCGCCGAGTATGGACAGCCGTACACCGAGTAGGCGACCGTGTTGCTGACCGTGAGGCAGCTGATTAACTCGTAGCCTGCGGCTTCAGGCACGTTGTTCAGCGCCGTCGACCGCGGGGTCGTGGCGGTGGTGAACGAGGTCGAGGAACCGGCGATGACCAGGTTGCCGTTGACTGAGCGGTCGCGTACGCCGGTCACCGACACGGTGTAGGCCTGGCCTGCGGTCAGGGCTGTGGTCGTCAGCAGGACCGCACGTTTGTCCGCCGAAAGGCTGGCGCCGGTGACGGCCACGCCGTTGTTCAGCGTGAAGAACGCCGGATTCGCCGCGCTGTCGGCCAGCGGTTCACTGAACGTGACCGCCACGCGATTGAGCGTCTTAGACGGTGCCGCCGAGAAAAGGGCGGGGCGCGTCAGGTCGGCCGCGTCGCCGTTCGGCAGCACGAAGACGTACAGGCGCCTGTAATTGTAGCTGCCGGCGTTGTTGGCGAACGTCCAGTCCGGATAGGGGGTCGGGTCGTTGCTGAAGTTCGTGTTGTTTCCGATCCCGAGGCTGAGCACGTTGCCTCCATTGAAGTGGTTGATGGCGAACAGCGTTTGGCTGGCACCGAAATTGTGCACCTGCATGCAGCCGAAGCCGCCGCCGGAAGAGGATCCGCCGGAATCGCCGAAGTCGTACGTGGAGCCGCTGGCGTTCGGGATGCCGATGCCGTTGCCGTTACCGTAGTAGGAGGGCCAGAATTCGATATTGCCGGTGTCGAGGCCTGTGCCGGTTACGATGCCTCCCGCGTTGGATCGGACATCCAGACGGGAAACCCGCTGTTGAAAGAAGATGCCGTTGACCGGCACGCCGAGCGCGCTTGCGCTGTTGGTGAAAGCGTCCATCGCGGTCCATACATATTGGGTGACGCCCGCTCCCGACTGCAGGGCCAGATAGTACGCGATACGCGAGAAGGTCGAGGTCAGCCCGTTGGTGGTGTTGTTCACGGTGTAGTATTGTGCCGGCGCGGCGTCAAAGCTGCCGTTTACGGGCAGGTCGATGGCATAGGCGAGCTGCCAGTTTGCCGCCTCGGGCACGTTGGCCGTCACCTCGGCGGGGGCGCGCAGGGGGTCGGCCGCGGGCGCGGGGTTGGGCCGCACGAGGATGTGCAGGGTGCGGCGGCTGTAGGACGCGGCGTTGTCGGCGAAGGTCCAGTCGGGTGATCCGCTGGGATTGTTGCCGATGCCGATGCAGAGGGTCCGGCCGTCGCCGCCCCAGTTGTTCATGGCGAAGAGCGTTTGGGAGGCGCCGTGGTTGTGGATCTGCATGCAGCCGTAGCCGCCGCCCGCAGAGCGCGTGTCGCCAAAATCGTAGGTGCCTTCGTTGGCGTTCGGAATGCCAAGCGTGTTGTTTGCGCTGTAGTCGTTTGGCCAGAACTCGATGTTGCCGGTCGTGAGGCCCGTACCGTTCACGACGCCGGGAACGTTGGACTTCACGTCGAGGTTCGAGACCTTCTGCTGGTAGATGGCGCCGGAGGCGGGGGTGGGCACCGCGATCTTGGCCGCGTTGTTCGTGAAGGCGTCCATGGCGGCCCATAGGTACTGGGTTGTTCCGCCGGCGGTCACCAGCTCGGCGTAGTAGGCGATGCGGTCGAAGGCCTCGGCGGGCTGGTAGGAGATGTTGCGGTAGGCCGCAGAGGAGCCGATGAAGTTTCCCTTCACGGGGATGTCGAGCGTGTAGACGCGGCGGAAGCCGCTGGCCAGCGCGCCGGCGTTGGCGGCGATCTCCGCAGGCAGATCGGAGGCCGTCTTGGGGCGCACCAGCACGTACAGGGTCCGGCGCGCGTAGGAGTTCGCGTTATCCGACAAGGTCCAGTCGGGCGATCCGCTGGGATTGTTGCCGATACCGACGGCAAGCGGGCGGCCGTCGCCGCCGAAATTGTTTATGGCGAAGAGTGTTTGGGAGGCGCCGTAGTTGTGAATCTGCATGCAGCCGTGGCTGCCGCCCGTTGAGCGCGTGTCGCCGAAATCGTAGGTGCCTCCGTTGGCGTTCGGAATGCTAAGCGCGTTTCCTTGGCTGTAGTCGTACGGCCAGAACTCGATGTTGCCGGTCGTGAGGCCCATGCCGTTGACGACGCCGGAGACGTTGCATTTCACGTCCAAGTTGGTGACGGTCTGCTGGTAGATCTCGCCCGAGGCGAAGGTCGGGATGCCCAGTTTCTTGGGGGTGGTGGCAATGGGGTTCATGGCCGCCCACAGGTACTGGGTCGTGCCGCTCGGCAGGACGAGCTCGACGTAATACGCCACGCGGTCGAACGCGCCGGCGAAGTCGCTCTGGTCGCAGATGAGGGAGGCGGCTGAGCCGTTGAAGTCACCGACGGCCGGAAGGTCGTATCCATAGACGACCTGGAACCCGTCGGCCAGCCCGCCGGCGTTGGCCAGGATCGAGGCCGGGAGCGCCGCCGCGGCCACCGTTGCGGTCGTGCCCTCCGGGATGACGTTGGCGCAAAGGTCGCGGACGCCGTTGACCGTCAGCGTCAGGGCCGTGCCCGCGGGCAGGGACGTGGTCGTCAGCAACACGGTTTTGCCGTCGCGGAGCAGCGTGGCGTTCAGCACCGACACGCCGTTGTCCAGCGCGAAGCGCGCGCCGTTCACCGAGGCAGCGGCGAGCCTCTCGCTGAAGACGACGGTGACCAGCGTGCCCGCCGCGCCGGCCTGCGCGGAGACGATGGCGGGCGCGGCGGTGTCGGCTGCGGGGTCCTGCAAGACCAGAACCTGAAACCGCTTCACGGAGTAGATGCTCGCGTTCGCACTGAAGGTCCAGTCCGGATAAGGGGTTCCGTTCTTGCTGAAGTCCGTGTTGTTGCCGATGCCGAGCCCGAGGGTGCTGCCGTTCCAGTTGTTGAGGCCGAAGAGCGTCTGGCCCGCGCCGTAGTTGTGGAGCTGCATGCAGCCGTGGCCGGCCGTGAGGCTGTATCCGCTGTCGTCGAAGTCGAAGGCGCCGCCGTTCGCGCCGGGGAGCCCTGCGCCGTTGCCCGTGCCGTAGTTGGAGGGCCAGAACTCGATGTTGCCGGTGGCGAGGCCGGAGCCGTTCACGACGCCCGGCACGCTGCAGACGACGTTCATGTTGTCGACGTTCTGCTTGTAGAGGGCGCCGGCGAGAACGGTCGGCACGCCGATCTTGCCGGCGTCGGAGGCGAAGGCGTCCATGGAGGCCCACAGGAACTGGAGGTCCTCGCCGGGTTTCTGCAGCTCCAGATAGTAGGCGATGCGGCTGAAGGGGCCGACCGACGCGCTGTTGTCGACCGAGTAGCCGACCTTGTTTGTCCCGTAGTTGGCGCTGTTGGGGATCTCGAGCGAGTAGACCAGCGTGTAGGCCGAGGACTCGGCGGCGTTGTTCAGATAGCCGCGCTTCCGGGGGGCGATGAAGGCGATTTGGCTGTCGGCCGCGATCATGAGCGGCGAGGGGGCAGTCTGGTCGGCGACGTTGTTGACCGTGACGGTGTACGTGGCGGTGGCCGTCTGGAGCGAGGTGGAGAGGGTCACCGTGCGCGCGTTGGCGCTGAGCGATGCGCCGTGGATCGTGAGGCCGTTGTTGATCGCGTAGTTGGCGATGTTCGTCGCGCTGGCCCGTTCGACGGGCTTGCCGAAGGTGATGGCTACGGAGTTGTAGTTGGTGGTTGACAGAGCTGAAACGAGGGTCGGAGGCACGGGGTCGCCGGGGAGAACCAGCACTTGCAAGGTCTTGACGGTGTAGCTGCCCGCGTTGCCCATAAAGGTCCAGTCCGGCGAGCCCGAGGGGTTGCTGCCGATGCCGAGATCGGGCGTTGCGCCGGCGCTGCTGCCCCAGTTGTTGAAGGCCAGGAGCGTTTGTCCGGCTCCGTAGTTGTGGATCTGCATGCAGCCGTAGGTGCCTGCGGTCGGACGGTCGCCGAAGTCGCAGGCGGTGTCGCTGGCACCGGCGAGGCCCAGAATGTTGGTCGCGTCGTAGTTGGAGGGCCAGAACTCGAGGTTGCCCGTGTTGAGGCCGGTGCCCGTGAGGACGCCGTCGACATTGCAGACGATGTTCAGGTTGGTGACGGTCCTCTGAAAGACGGCCCCCGAGGCGAGCGTCGGCACGCCGAGCTTGTCCTCGCGGTTGGTGAAGGCGCTCATCGAAACCCAAGCGTATTTGAGGTCGCCGTCCGAGCCCTGCAGCTCCAGATAGTAGGCCACGCGGACGGGGACTTCGTCGACCCAGGCGTTGTCCGTCGCATAGGCGGGCGCGTTGGTGAGATAACCGGCGGTGCTGGGAATGTCGAGCGAGTAGATCAGCCGATACTCCGAGGACTCCGGCACGTTGTTCGCGTAGCCGCGCGGCGTGACGCCCTTGAACGTGATCTGGCCGGAAAGGGTCAGCGCGTCGTCGTCGAGGACGTTGTTCACCGTGAGGGTGTAGGGCGTGCCTGCGGACTGCGCCGTCGTGGTCAGCGTCAGCGTGCGGCGGTTCGCGCTCAGGGCGGCGGCGGTTACCGACAGGCCGTTGTCGATGGCGTAGTTGGCGGCATTGGTCGCCGTGTCGAGGGTGACCGCTTTGTTCAGCGTGAGGGAGACGTGCAGGTGGTCGTTGGAGCCGGCCGCGCGGATCATGGCGGGTTGGTTCGGCGTGACGCCGGTTGCCGTGACGAGGTTGGTGATGGCGCCGAGCCAGGCCGTTGCCATTTTGGCATAGCCGCCGGCGTTCGGGTGCAGGCCGTCGGACATGTCGCTCAGTTCGAGGAAGGCGTGCATGTCGAGGAACGTCACGTTCCGCCCCAAGGCGGCCTGGCTCGCGACCAGCCCGGGAATGTAGGGGTTGAAGTAGTTGGTGATGCCGGTGTACTGGGTGCCGTTGCGCTTCATCAGCGAGGTGACGATGATGCGCGCGCTCGGCTGGCAGACCGCCATGCGGGTGACGAGCGAGTTCAGCCGGGTCACCGCATTCGAGAACGACGGGTCATTGGAAGAGTCGTTGGTGCCGATGTGCAGGAGGATCACGTGCGGGTCCTGAATGGATTCGAACCAGCCGTAGACATTGTTGTAAAGCCCATCGATCCTCCAGCCGCCGTGGCCCTCGTGGTTGGAGTCGGGCAGGGTGGCGGCGCCGTTGTCGCTCGCCGTGCCGACGAAGTCCACGTTATACCCCGCGTTCGTCAACAGCGTGTAGAGCGGGGCGCGGTAGCCGCCCGGGACGGGCGTGCCGTGCGTGATGGAGTCGCCGAGCGGCATGATCCGTATGGAGGGATTGGCTGCCAAACCTTGGGCGGCGACAAGAGCGGTCGCGACACAGAACACGGAAACGACAGACGCGCGCATGGACTGCATAGTAACGTTCCTTGGTTGAAGTCACCCATCCTGCAAACATATTAAGGCGGCAAAAAGAAAACACTCATTGCCTCGTCATGCCAACATTCTTGTGGTCAACTGATGTACGTTAAAAAGATAGGGGGGCGAAAAGAAAAACGCAATGTACAAAATGACCGAAAGTTTATACGAAATGACCAGCGCCGCAGTTGTTCATTACACCAAGCTGAAAAAGGAACGCGCCCGCTCAGCCGGATTGCGTCCGGCGGCTCAGTACCCGTCGATGCGGTAGTTGACCGAACCGTCGGTGTTGGTCGGCGAAATCGACGCCGAGGTGTCGATCTGGGCGTAGGGATTGCCGCTGCCGTTGCCGTCGTTGTATTTCGGCGGACAGGTGCCGCCGTCGAGCTGGACCGGCGGGTTGAAGCTGTAGTCCGAGACCGCCAGACGACGCTGCTCGATGCGGTCCGGGAAGACGCGGAGCGCCATGAGGTCGAAGGACCAGACCAGGTCGCGCCCCATCTGGACGGTGGGGCAGTGGTTGGTCACGCTGACGAAGGCAGAGGCGACCGTGTCGTCGGCCACCGGGAAGTGCGTGGCGACCGTCAGTCGCGGCTTGGGCTCGATCTGGCTGAGGAGGTAGCCGAAGGCGCCCTGCGGCGTGTGCGAGCTGTTCTGGACGAACGTCAGGCCCTGGACGGTCTGCACGTACTCCGGGTATAGCGCATCGCCCTCGACGGGCGCCGCGCTGAGCCCCATGTTCTTGTAGGCCCAGACGGCAGGGGGGACGACCATCTCGTGGATGAAGACATCCACGCCGTTGCCGTTGTTGCTGGCCTGCGCGATGCTGTTGGTCTCGGGCTTGGTGTCGCTCGAGTAGATCATGCTCAGGGTCTTGCCTTCGGGCGTGGTCCATTCGAGCTTGTACCCCATCGAGCCCTTGCGGCAGTGGATGACGGGGTAATGGGTGACCTTGGCCTCCGTCGCGGCGTTGTCGTAGGCCACACCGCCGATCTTCTCGAAGTCCAGTTCGATCGGCACCATGGCGTAGGCGTCGTAGGGCGAGTCGCCGCAGACGGGGACGGGGTCGTGCGGCAGCCCCCATTGTTCCTTGGTGGGCGGCACGTAGTTCGAGTAGCAGGTGGACTGGAAGCTGAAGCTTTCCGAGTGCCACCGCAGGGCTTGCCGCAGGCAGGCGCAGAAATTGCTGGTCCCGTCGTCGTAGAAGGTTCCCGGGCTGGCGGGGTTCTCGACGCCCGAAGGCTTGGAGCCCCAAACGTAGAGGGGCGTTTTGCGGTCCGCGGCGGGCCCGAAGCAGTAGATGTGGCTGAGGTCGCTCATGTGGTCGCCGTGCAGGTGGTTGATGAACACCTTGTCCATGCGGCGGAAGCCGACCACCGCGGCCGCGAAGTTGGCGGAGCAGCCGGCGCCGCAGTCGAAGATGAACTGGTCGCGCGCCCTGCCGCCGTAGACGCGGTCGTTCGGGTCGTTGCTCCAGCCAACCTGCACGAAGACGCTCATCTCGGCCTGCGCGCGGCGCACCGGCAGGGGGATCATCGAGCCCATGAAGATGATGCGCATCTCGTTGGTCGCGAGCGGCGTGAGCGGGTCGAGCGGCGGCAGCTCCTGGAAATAGGTGTAGCGCTGGGTCGCGGCGTTCGTGGGGTCGGTCGCCACGACGCGGTAGAACATCGGCACCGCCACCGAGCCGGATGCCCCGAGCCCCGAGAGCCGCCCCGCGGCGTCTTGCCATGACGACCAGTTTCCGTTCAGCGACGAGGCCCACTCCACCGCGTAGTTGTTTGTGCCGGTGGCGCCCGGGTCGTTCCATGTGAGCGTCCCGTCCCCTTGGAAGGAGGTGATCTGAAGTTGCCCCCAGGCCGCGGCTTGGAAAAGCGTCGTCAGGGCCAGCAGATGGATCGAACGTGCGGATCTCAGGATTTCGTATGTGTTCATGAGCGGACTCCCATTTTTGGAGTTGCGGACTTCAGCGTGACGTGTGACCGATGGAGAACATGAAATTATATAGTAAACGAAAAAAAGAGGATCGCGAGCGGATTTTTGCGTCTGTTCGAGAAAGGGGGGGGGAGGCGCACGTACGATCTCTTTTCAGGTTTGGTTTTCGAGTTGGGACTGGCTCTTTAACACGATGTCTTAACAGAAGCCTTGCTTGCCAACTGGCAGCGGCCCAGCGGGACCGCAGGGTGTGTTGTCTGCCGATAGGAAGGGTGTGGAGATGGGTTTGAGCAGAGACGGGGGACCGCACCGCCCGCCCGCCAACGTAGCGCGGGACGTCCCGGACCGCGCAGGAGACGGCTGCTGCCGTTCGGCGAGGTGGCTAAGGCCGTTGAGGCGGCCAAAGGGGGAGAGAGGAAGTCGTTCGCCGACAGGAGGGGCGATTGCGGGCGCGACCTGGCGCTTTATGTGGCGCGGATGAACTGCGGTCTCTCGATTCCGGAGCTGGCCGCCCTGGCGGGCATAGAGCCGTCCGCCGCGTCCAAGGCGATCCAGCGCCTGAGAAAGCGCCTGCCATGCGACCGGAAACTGAAGCCAATCCTTCGGAGAGTTTCAAACCGGTAAAGGGGTTGTAATTTGACATTAGACAAAACGGGTTGAAATGCGGAGTCGGCTTTGGTAGGGTGTCGGCATGGCAAGACAACTGAGGCATCATTTCGCAGGCGGGTGGTACCACATCACGGCGCGGGGGATGGGGCGGCGGGAGATTTTCGAGACCGACCGCGACAGGGAACACTTCGTAGAACTGCTGGCCGCGATGGTCGAGCGCTACTGCATCGTGCTGCACGCGTACGTGCTGATGGACAACCACTACCACCTGCTGATCGAGACGCCGGAAGGCAATGCCAGCCGGGCGTTGCAGTGGCTGAACCTCAGCTACGCCGCCTGGTTCAACGCCAAGCACGGCCGCTCGGGGCCGCTGTTCCAGGCGCGTTTCAAGAGCATCCCCGTGGAGAACGAGGGCTCGTGGGCGCTGACGTGCAGCGTGTACATCCACCTGAACCCCGTCCGTCTCCGCAGCCTCGGGCAGGGCAAGGAGGAGCGCGCCCGTGAAAAGGCCGGATTCATTGGGGAGGGGCCGACGGCGGCGCAGGTGAAGGCCCGGCTCGCTGTGCTCCGCCGCCATCCGTGGAGTTCCTATCACGCGTACGCGGGGTACGCGCCCAAGCCGGACTGGCTGACCTGCGATAGGCTCTGGTGGCACGCCGGGCAAGAGAAGGGCGCGGACCCGAAGGCGGACTACCGCCGTCACGTCGAGGAGTGCCTGCGCCAGGGCGTGGAGGAAGGCGCCTTCGAACGTCTGACCGACGCGCTGGCCCTCGGAGGGGCCGCTTTCGTCGAACGCCTGCGCAGGAAGATTCCGAGGCGCGCGCGAGGGGAGACGAACGCGCGCTCTTGGCGCAGGCTGCTGCCGTTCGCCGAGGTGGTCGGGGCGTTCGAAGCCGTCAGAGGGGCGCGCTGGGACGACTTCATCGGACGCCACGGCGATTACGGGCGGGACCTCGTGCTTCACCTCGGGCGGCTTAAATGCGGCCTGACGTTGCGGGAGCTCGGCAAGGAGGCGGGGGACATGTCCGTCCCGGCGGTCGCGAAGGCCTGCGAGCGGATGCTTAAGAGGCTCAAGACCGACCGGACGCTGCAAAGGGTGTCCGCGAAGGTCATGAAGAAGATCGTTCAGAATGAAAACCGAAATGTAAAATGTCAAATTACAACCCCTTAGCCTTTACGAGGCGCGCGCGAGGGGAGACGAACGCGCGCTCTTGGCGCAGGCTGCTGCCGTTCGCCGAGGTGGTCGGGGCGTTCGAAGCCGTCAGAGGGGCGCGCTGGGACGACTTCATCGGACGCCACGGCGATTACGGGCGGGACCTCGTGCTTCACCTCGGGCGGCTTAAATGCGGCCTGACGTTGCGGGAGCTCGGCAAGGAGGCGGGGGACATGTCCGTCCCGGCGGTCGCGAAGGCCTGCGAGCGGATGCTTAAGAGGCTCAAGACCGACCGGACGCTGCAAAGGGTGTCCGCGAAGGTCATGAAGAAGATCGTTCAGAATGAAAACCGAAATGTAAAATGTCAAATTACAACCCCTTAGCCTTTCGCCATCAGCAGCATCAAGCTCATGGCCGACTCGGCCTTCGGCGGCAGTTCGCGCTTTGATGTTTTTGGGCTGGACCTGAACGGCTACAAGCTGATTAAGAAGGGCACGAACGCGATCCGCATGGACCTGATCACCAACACCTCCGGCGGCTTGGACGTCGCCGGGGGGTCGCTGTACTTCGAGGGCGTCAATCAGGTGTTCGAAGGCCCGGTGACGGTCTCCGCCGGCATGTACCTCGGCATGTATATTTACAGTGTGCCGCAGCGCTTCACGGGCAACATCACGCTGAACGGCGGCCGCATCTACATCGGCGGGTACACGAACATCGTCAGCGGCAGCTGGTACGGGACGGTGACGGTCAACGGCGACGGCAGTATCCTGACGGGGGCGGTCGAGTCCGGAAAGAACTTGCCCGGAAGCCCCTGGGACGTGCATGTGTATAGCGCGATCTCCGGGAGCGGCGACCTGTACTTCAACCGCGCGTCGATCACGCAGGTGAGCGCTTCGAACAAGGTCATCAGCGTGTACGCCGACAACCCCTTCGCCGGGCGGGTCCACATCCAGCGCGGGACCTGCCGGCTGGCTTCAACCGGTGCGCTGCGCTTCGCGACGGGGGTCGAGGTCACGGCCGGGGCCAAGCTAGAGATCCTGAACACGGGCGACACGCTGGGCGAGACGGCGGTGATCGCGGTCTCGAACGACGTCAACACGGCCACCGGCGTCTATCTGGCAGACGGGGTCGAAGAGCACGTGGCCCGGGTGATCTTGGGCGGGACGGTCTTCGGCGAAGGGGGCGGGACGCACGGCAGCAGCGCCAGCGCGGCCGTACACAAGAACGACGAGTACTTCAGCGGCACGGGCATTCTGGTTTTGCCGCGCAGGCGAGGGACGCTGGTGCTGATGAAGTAGAGGGGAGCCGTCTGTGTCGTCCCTCGCCCTGCCATTCTGAAGGGGGCCGGGCGAGGGAGAAGGATTACGGCCTCACAGGAAGGAATAAGGGGTCGTTCATCCTAGAGCCGGAGTCGTAACTGTTTAGCGGATTCCGGCCCGCTTCACGAGGAGTCACGTTTGGGCAGGATGTCGGGGTCGTAGAGCGTGTCGGGCGGATGCGGTGCGGCCTGACGCTGAAGGAACTCGGCTGCCACGCGGGCGGCATGGGCATACAAGCGGTGTAAAGGCCTGCGGCAGAATGGGCGAGAGGCTGAAGACGGACAAGGGCGTGCAGCGGACGCTCGCCCGCGTCCGGCGCGCACTTGAAAGCGGCGTAAAGGCCTAATGTACAATGTACAACTACAACCCCTATGCCCCCTCGGACGAAGGGGCAGAACGTGAGGTTCTTCGTCTACATCCCGATGCCGCTCGCGGCCGCGATCGGCGTCGAGGGCGGCGAGGAGGTGTCGTGGGAACTGCTCGACCGGAAGGAACTCCACCTTGTGAGAGCGGCTCCGCCGCCGGTCAAGGCGGGAAAACGGAAATGAAGAAGGGCGGCCTGCGGTCAATCCGCCTGCCGCCCGTCATTTTCAGCGCAACCCGATGTCACGATACGACCCCTGGACCTCCGCTGTCCGGCTATGGGACTACAGTGTAATCATTTTGCATTATTGGTGAAAACCTCATTGGTGATAACCGAAGAACCGCGGTTTAAAAGCAAGAAGTCGAACGACCAATTGAAGTTGAACGTTTTTACACGTGGCTGCCCGTAAGAGTCGAGTTGTCCCGTCTCGTAGACGCCCTTGTCCGCGCACAAGAAGTAGCCGCGGCCGGGAACCGCTCCACCATCTTCCGTTATCGGCGTAAGGGCTCCTTGATACGAGAAGATCTTTGGACGAATAGGGGTCGTATATAGACATTAGACAAATAGCCGTTGATGCGGGTACGGCGGTATGGTACAGTATCGGCATGGCTAGACAGCTCAGGCATCATTTCGCAGGCGGGTGGTACCACATCACCACAAGGGGCATGGGGCGGCGGGAGATTTTTTCCGACGACCGCGACCGCGAACATTTCGTTGAACTTCTGGCGGGCATGGTGGAGCGCTACGGCGTGATTCTGCACGCCTACGTGCTGATGGAAAACCACTATCACCTGCTGATCGAGACGCCTGCGGGCAACGCCAGCCGGGCGCTGCAGTGGCTGAACGTGAGTTACGCGGCCTGGTTCAACGCGAAGCACGGACGATGCGGGCCGCTGTTCCAGGCGCGGTTCAAGAGCATCCCCGTCGAGAACGAGGGCTCGTGGGCGCTGGCGTGCAGCGTGTACATCCACCTGAACCCCGTGCGCATCAAGCCGCTGGGGCTCGGCAAGGAGGACCGGGCGCGTGAGAAGTCCGGGTTCCTGCCGGCGGAGCCGACTCGGGAGGAGGTCCGGGCCCGGCTGGCGAAGCTGCGCGGCCACCGCTGGAGCTCCTATCCCGCGTACGCGGGGTATACGGTCAAACCGGAGTGGCTGACGTGCGAAGCGGTCTGGAGACGGGGCGGGGCGGACGGCAAAGATTTGAAGGCGGAATACAGACGCTACTTAGAGGAGTATCTGCGGCAGGGCGTGGCCGAAGGGGCGTTCGCGCGGCTGACCGCCGCGGTGGCGATCGGCGGGACGGCGTTTGTCGAGGGGCTGCGCAAGAAGATTCCCAAACGTATGGGCGAAGGCACGAACGCGCGCGCGTGGCGGCGTCTCCTGCCCTTCGCCGAGGTCGTCAGGGCCGTCGAGGCGGTCAAGGGCGAGCCGTGGGCTGCGTTCGCCGACAGGAAGGGGGATTGGGGCCGCGACTTGGCGCTGTACGTCGGGCGGATGCGGTGCGGCCTGACGCTGAACGAACTCGGCCGCCACGCGGGCGGCATGGGCATACAAGCGGTGTCAAAGGCCTGCGGCAGAATGGGCGAGAGGCTGAAGACGGACAAGGGCCTGCAGCGGA
>DAOPZC010000091.1:0-13143 GCA_035353175.1 Kiritimatiellia bacterium
CTCGGTGTAGTGGTTCATCTCGTTCGAGGTGTTGCCCTTGCTGTAGAAGCGCACATAGCGGCCCTTGGCGCCGTTGACGGCGAAGGGACGGCCCTCGTTGGTCTCGATGTATTCTTTCTCCTTGCCCTCGCCGAGCTTGGAGGAGTTGTCGTGGTCGTTGCTGAACACGGTCACCACGCCATCGATGAAGTCAGGATCGTTGGAGATCTGGCAGACCACATCGCGGTAGACGCGCGCCTCGCCGTGATAATGCCACACGCACGCCGCGTAGATTTCCTTTTCCTTGCCCAGGTCGACCTGCACCCACTGCGTGCCGGGGCCGAGTTCGACGTATGTCGCGGCGTCATGCTCTTTGTCGCCGTCCGTGATGAAGGCCAGCTCGCCGATGATCGGCTCGGGATCGCTGGAGGTGACTTTGCAGTCACGCGAAAGCACCTTGTCCGCGCCGGCCGGAACATCGATCGGAGGGCGGGGTTTCCCGCCGCGAGCAGGCTCCAGGTTCGGCGAGCGGATATCCTTCGGCGTACCCGTGAACTGCGGCTTCGGCAACTCGATCTTGAGCTGAATCTTCGCAGCGTCCTGAGCACCTGCCGCCACGGCAAGTCCGGCCGCAACGGCCATGAGCATCATTCCATTCAGTTTCATGTGTCTCTCCTTGTCTGGCTTCAGTCGAAGCCGATGATGTTACAGGTTACTTGTTACCGGCCGCCGGCCGCCGGAAAAATCCGGCCGCCCGACAACCCAAAGCCTCATCTCGCCGGCAGCGGAAACGCCCCGCACGTGCGCACCGGCCTGCGGATCTTGTCCATCCACAACGGCTGCTCGCGCGCCACCAACGCGCCGCTTCCCGGCACGGCCGCACACGCGGCCTCGATCTCATTCCAACTCAGCCCCAGAAAAGCGGTCGACAGCGCATCCGCCACAGCCGCCGACGAGGCGTACGACCATGCCGCCGGATGCCGCGCGGCCGCCACCCCCTGCCGCACGTCCACGACGTGCGCGCCTTTCACCTCAAAGCCCGAGCCGCTCACCGCGCCACCGCTAAGCCGCACGGCGTCCAGCCCCGCGCGTCCGCGCCAGTCGCCGCCCACGCCCACCGGCCAGCCGGGCCGGCCGTCGCCCATTGAGCCCCTCGCCACCACCGTGCTCGTGCCGCCGTGGATCAGAAAATCAGTGTACCCATAGTCCTCGGAGAGCAGGTCGCATGCCAGATCTAGCGCATACCCTTTGCCCACCGCGCCGAAGTCCAGTTCCAGCGGCGAAGCGCGTCCCAACCGGTCCGGCTTGACCGCGACCAGCAGGTTCTCGGCATCGATGATGAGGCGGTTCATGCCGCACGCGGCCAGCGCGCTTTCGCGCTCCTGCTCCGTCAGGCCGCCCCAGCGGTGCTTGACCTCGCGCAGCGCGTCCATGATGGCACCGACGGTGACATCGAACGCGCCCTGCGTGGCCGCGCAAACCTGGGTGGCAATGATCAACAGATCGAGCGTCTCCGGCGCGACGCGGTACGTCTCGCCGGGCTTGAGCCGGCTGATCATCGCCACCTCGCTCACGTCGAGGAAACGGCTGATCTGTTCCTCCAGCCTGTCCACCTTCTGGAAGACGGCGTAGGCCGCGCTTTGCGCGACCTGCGCGTCGTCCGCCACGAGCATCACCTCGAACACGGTGGCCATCGCCTGATGCCCGAACCGGTGGACTCCATCTGTCATAGAACAAACCTCACGTCCGGAACACCTCGCCGAGGCGTCCCGGGCGGGGGCGGGGCCCCCGCCCAGCCCAACTACTCCTTGCGGCCGCCCGTGAGGAGCATCCACGCGGACACGGCCAAGAAGGACAACGTCGTGAAGCGGTGCGCCCAGATCATCACGTGCTGCCAGCCCTCGCCGAACCAGGTCATCATCGGCGCGACGGCCGTGAAGACCACGCCGACGCCGAGGGCCATCACCAGCATCCACAGCACGTTGCGCCTCATGTTCGAGATGCGCCGCGCGCCCCGGAACCAGATCAGGGCCAACAGGCAGGCCGCGAAGAGCCCTCCCGCCACCATGTGGAAGACCAGCAGGTAGCCCGTCATCAGGTGGAAGAACCAACCCAGCAGCCCCGACAGGCCCAGATAAGCGCTTGCGGCCATCAGGCCCAGCGCCGCGCATTTATCGGCCATGGCCATCAGCTTCTCGGACGGCTTGCCGTAGGGAATCTCGCCCTTGGCCAGCACGACCGGCACGGCTGCGGCCACGAATGCCACCGCCACCAGCACCAGGATCACGAAGACCACCCAGAGGAAGATTTTGAAGAACGGGCGCATGAGGAACGTGGTGCCGAACACCTTGTTGTAGCTGCCGCTGAGATTCATGAACTCGTTCTGCGCCTTGACCAGCGTTTGCGCGGTCAGGAGGGGGCCGGTCGACGTCACCTTGGCGAAAAAGAACTTCGAGTCCACCGTATGGCAGTCCGCGCACTTGACGGGCTTCGCGCCGCGCGCCATGCGGGCCGGACGCACATCGTGGCCGACCGACCACGAGACCGCCTCAGCCGCCTTCTCAACCTTTGCGAACAGCTTGCCGTCCGCTCCGAGCGCCCACACCTGGCCGTGCGCGACATAGACGGGATTCGTCTCTCCGCTTTCAGCCAGCCGCTTGAGACCCGCCGCGACCATCTCTTCGGTAAGCGTGCATTCCGTGCCGCTGAGCGCCACGGCGTTGCGGATCACGTAGTCGGGGAGCAGCGGCTTAAACACGCCGTCTTTGTACCAGCCGGCCTTGGGCGCATCCGCCTTTTCCGCGATGTTGGTGGAGATCACCGCATCGTTCTCGCCGCCGCGGAAGAAGACGCGGTTGGCGAAAACTGCCGCGCCGTATCCGTTGGTCAGTGCCGCAGGCGACGCGTCGAGCGTCTGGAGCAAATTCGCCAGCGTCTTCTGGTTCGCCGTGAAGACGACAGCCTGCTCCTCGGTCAACTTGTCGATGTCGGCGAGCGGATCAAACGCGGGCAGCACGGCGATCAGGCCGTTGGTGGACTGGTAGAACCAGCCGGAGGACTTCTCCGCTTTCCCCGCGGGTACGGTCACGCCGTCGACACTCTTGACGAAGAGTTTGCCGTCCGCCGCCAGCACGGGCGCGGGAACGTTGGGATCCGTGGCGAGTGTCGCCAACATGGCGCCGACCTGCTCGCGCACATTGAACAGCCCCGCACAAGCGGCATTGACGTCCTCCGGACGGACCGGTTTGACGGCCTCTCCGTCGCGTCTTCCCCAGAAGGCCGGCCACACCATGCGACGCGGCTCGATCTTGCCCTGGTCGTTCTTAACGAAGACCGGTTCGAGGATGAAGGGCTGCGGCGTCGCCCAGCGCGCGCGGCCGTAAACGCCCATGCGGTTTGCGCGGGAGGTGCGCACCTGAGCGAGGTCGCCGTTCTCGGTCACGCCCGAGTGACACGCTGTGCAGGTGAGCGTGCTGAAGTGGCTGACCGGGATGCCGACGTGTTTGGGCGCGGGAGCGCCATGACGCCCGGCCTTGGCCGCATCGGAGCCCATGTGGCATCCGACGCAGCTCGCGGTGGCGCGGGTCTTGTCCATCTTAGACGTGTTGTCGCCCTCGAAACCGCGTGCGATCGCATGGTCCTCGCCGTTGCCGTGGCAGTCCGTGCAGGTCATGCCGGCGCGCAGATGAACGTCACCGTCGATATCCTTGTGAGGCATGCCGGCCTGCGAGGTGGAATGACAGTTCAGGCAGTTCTCGGAGCGCGGCGCGCCGAGATCGAGCACCGTGCGGTCTTTGGCGTCGAACAGCCGGGTGTCGTAGGTCACGTGCGGCGGCACGGCGTAGACCGAATCGTCGCGGTTCAGTCCCCGCAGTTCGTTCCAGTAGTCTGGCACGCGTGAGCCCATGCCGAGAACCTCACCCAGCCCGAGCGCGCCGGTAGCGGCCCAGCGGAAGTTCTGGCGAGCAATGAGGCGCACCCACTCGCTGTGGTCGTAGGCCTTGCTCTGACTGTGGCAGGCAAAGCAGTTGATCTCGACGGGGCCGGACACGTCCCAGCGGGCGCGAAGCCCGCCTTCGGCATAAAGGTCCTGAGGGTCGGCAACGTCGCCGCCGGGCAGGTGACGTCCGAAGGCGTAAACCCACTCCCAGTCGGTCATGCCGATCTGGCCCGGCTTGAAGGTGCCGGACCAGTCACGCAGGCTCATCGGGATTTGGGAGCCGCTGAGCGGATCGATCAGGAACCACGGCTGAGCCGGCCGTCCCGGCACCGCGTTGGTGCTGGACATGTTGAAGTGCCACCCCGACGCGATGGCGTCGTAGTCGTGGCACTGGCCGCACGTCTGACGCGTGCTGACCGGCAAGGCATCGTGGGCGCCCGGAGCGATGGCGTCGCCGAACCCGTCTTTCAGCGCGAGACGGTGGACCGGCGTGTTTCTACCGCCGTCCCAATGGGATGACACCGCGGCAGAGGCTGCGCCCGCCGCCAGCGCCAGAGCTAATGTGAGAAATCGTTTCATCATTGAATCCTATCTGCCGGGCCGGCCGACGCGTCGGACACGGCCCGGCCTTGCCGGAGCTTAGGCCTTGAACTCTTCGGACTTGAAGTAGATCGTCTTGCGCTCGGCGACCGAGCGGTTGGCGGCCAGCACCGCGACCGCAGACTCGTACGCCAAGTCGGCCGGGCAGTTCAGCAGCTCGGGCTTGTTGCGGCGCACGGCCAGGAAGAAGTTCTCGAGGTGCGGCATGTGCGCGGGCTTCAGCAGGTCTACGGGCAGCGGCCAGCCGTCCGCCGCCGCCGTGACGCGCGCGTCGATCGCAACATTGCTGGTCACCTCGCGGGACACCGCCTTTTTCGGCTGCACCACGAAGCCCTGTTTCGCGAACTCCACCCACTGCGACTCCTCGGGGCCGTTCGAGCGCACTTCGCGCTGCACCGTGTTGCCGCGCGCGGCAATCTCGGAGATGGTGAGCGAGCCGTTCTCGCCCATGAACTGCTCGTAGAAACCGCCGCGGCTGGAGGTCGTCAGCACCTGGTAGTAGGCGCGGTTGATCAGCCCTTCTTGCGTCTTGAACTCATACATCGCCATCACATTGTCGTTCATCTGGCGGTTGTAGTAATCGTTGCCGCCAATGGCCGTCACGGAAATCGGCTGGCAGTTCCACACCCAGAAGAAGAGATCGATCTGGTGCGAGCCGAGGTCGACCATCGGGCCGCCGCCGTATTTGTCGAACCAACGCCAGTTGCGGAACTGTTCCATGTTCTCATAGCCGAACTTCTGGAGCGTCTCGATCGGGATGTCGAGCCGGGCGCCTTCCTTGATGAAGGGCGCGACCGAGCGGTTCCACTGGCCGTAAGCGTGCGTCACGCGGCCCAGCATCTTGGCCTCGCGGATCACGCGGTTGATCGCGTGCATGTAGCGCGGGTTGGAGCGGCGCTGGTGGCCGATCTGCAGGATCTTGCCAGTCTTTTTCTGCGCAATCACCATGGATTTCGCCTTTTCGAGGCGGTTGGACATTTCCTTCTCGCAGTAAACGTGCTTGCCGTGTTCGAGACAGTAACAGGTGTGCTCGGCGTGCATCCAGTCCGGCGTGGCGATGATCACGCAATCGATGTTCTTGTCTTCCTTATCAAGCATCTCGCGGTAATCTTCATAAACGTTCACCTCGTGCCCGAGAGACTTCAGACGGCCGCGGGCAAGTTTCTGGCGATAAGGCCAGATATCGCAGACCGCCTTGAAGCGGATGCCGGGAATCTTCATCGCGGCGTCGGTCAGAATCTCACCCTCGGCGCCATAACCGATCACGGCCACGTTGACCTGATCGTCGTCCGGACCGATCGTTTCGGCCTTCCTCTGCGCCAAAACGTTGAATGTCGGCAGGATGGCTGCGGCCGCCGCTGTCGTCTTCAGGAACTCTCTGCGTTTAAGTATCGTATCCATCGTCGTTTCCTTGATTCTGTTTAAACAAGATCTTTTACATCCGCGTATAACGGGGACCGTCTCCCCCCTGCGGGAAGGTCCACTCGATGTTCTGGAACGGGTCCTTGATCTGGCAGGTCTTGCAATGCAGGCAGTTGGAGAAATCCACGTGGATTTTCCCGTCCTCTAACCGGTACACCTCAGCCGGACAGAACCTTTGGCAAGGTGCGCCGTATAGCTTAATACATTTGTCGCACGTCGCGCGATCAAGAATTTTGAGGTGACAAGGCTGGTCCTCATCGTGGATCGTGCCGGACATGAACACATCCGTCAGGCGGTCCGGCGAGGTCGGCGAACCTTCCATCGGCTCCGGCTCCGGCTGTTTGCCGCCCTTGAGGGGCAGCAGTTCTTCGCAGTCCGGCGCCATCGGCACCTGCCAGAACGGAAACTTGCCGAAGGTCGCCCACGCGCAGCCCGCGCTCATCACGCCCAGAATCAGGTTCGTGGAGAACGGCGCGCGCACGTTTTTCACGCGTTTGAGCTGCTTAAAACCTTCGGTCTTTTTCAGCCGGTCGCCGTAGGGCTTGAGTGCCGCCAGAGAAAAATCGTCGCGGTTCCAGCATTCCACCAGCGTCTCGGCAGCGGCGCGGCCCGACTGCGCCGCGATGTGGATGCCCTTGATGCGCAGCGTGTCAACCAGCCCGGCACCGTCGCCCACAATCATGACGCCGTCGGCGACCACCTGCGGCATGGAGTAGTAACCGCCCTCGGGAATCACCTTCGCGCCGTACGCCACGGACTTACCGCCCTTGATGTGCTCCGCCATGACGGGGTGCGCCTTGAACTTGCGGAAAAGCGTATGCGGGTCGGTCTCCGGATGCGCGTAGTCGAGCGCGTACGCGAAGCAGATCATCACCTGCGACGGCGAGACGTGGTAAACGAATCCGCCGCCGTACGTGCTCCAGTCGGACGGATACCCGAACGTGTGTGCGATCTCGCCCACGCGCGCCTCGTTGGCCGGCACATCGATCACTTCCTTGATGCCGACCGCGTAGGACTGCTGGCGGCGGCCCTGAAGCCCCTTGCGCTGAATCAGCTTCTCGGTCAGAATGCCGCACGCGCCCTCTCCGAGCACCACGACCTTGGCGTAAATCTCCTCGCCCGGCGTATAGTTCGATTTGGGTTTCCCGTCGCGGTCCACGCCCTTGTCACCGATCTTGACGCCGATCACGCGGCCCTTGCCGTTTTCGATCAACTCCGTGGCCGCGAAACCGGTATAGACCTCCGCGCCCTCTTTTTCGCACAGCTGCGCGAAATACTGCGTCAGCTTGGTCAGCGACCCAACGGGGTAACCGTGGGCCTGCATCAGAGGCGGCACCCACGGAATCTTCATCGCATGCCGCGCGTCGAAAAGCATATGGAACGCCTCTTTGCTGACGCGCGCCTCGACCGGCATCTTGCCGATCTCTTCGTCGGTCAGCAGCCCCGCGAAACCGCTCATGTCGATCACCGCGCCGGACAGCACGTGGTTGCCCACGCTGCGGCCCTTGTCGATGATCGTGACACGCGGCGCGGACTTGCCCTGCGCCTTCAGCGTGCGCAGCAGCGACAGCGCCAGCGACAGCGAGGCGATGCCCGCACCCACGCAGAGAATATCGGTGTGAATCGGCTGTTTCATCTTGTTCGCCATAAATCCCGCTCCCCAATTCCAGAAATTTGCAGTACTCCCAACCCCTAGTTTTTCCGCTTCGATTCGATCGCTTCGATCAGCATCGGCAGGATTTCGAAAAGGTCACCGACGATGCCGAGGTCCGCGATTCCAAAGATCGACGCGTTCGGGTCGTTGTTGATCGCGATGATGGTGTCGGAGCCGCGCATGCCTTCCAAGTGCTGGATCGCGCCGGAAATGCCGAACGCCAGATAGATCTTGGGGCACACGGTCTTGCCGGTCTGTCCCACCTGATGCGAGGCCGAAATCCACCCCGCGTCCACGCAGGCGCGCGACACGCCCACGACGCCGCCGAGCAGGTCCGCCAGCTTCTTGAGCAGATCCAGGTTCTCGGACTTCTTCAGCCCGCGTCCACCGGCGACGATAATCTCCGCGTCCGCGATGTTCACGTTCGACGCGTTGCGCTCGGCCTTGATGATCTTCGAGCTGGCCGCCACCAGCTTGAGCGCCTCCATCAGCGTCTCGCCCTTGCGCTTCGGATCGGGCGTCGTCATCTTGAACACCTTGGGCCGCACCGTCGCCATCTGAGGCCGGTGGTTGGGCGTCATGATCGTCGCCATGATGTTGCCGCCGAACGCCGGGCGCGTCTGGTGCAACAGGTGGCTCTCCTTGTCGATCGACAGCGCCGTGCAATCCGCCGTGAGTCCCGTGCGCGAGCGCACCGCGACCTTGGCGAAAAACGCCCGCCCCACCGCCGTCGCGCCCGCGAGGATGACTTCGGGCTTGTACTTGGCGATCAGCTGGTTCAGCGCGTCCGTGTAAACGTTCGCCTCGTAGTCGGTCAGCTCGGGCTGATCCACGACGTAGACCTTATCCGCTCCGGCGGCGATCAGGTGCGACGCCGAGTCCGTCACGTTATGGCCCAGCACCACGGCCGCCAACTCGCAGCCGCGGTCTTTCGCGAGGCGGCGGCCGGTAGACAGCAGTTCGTAGGCCACTTCTTGCACCTTGCCGTGGTGCTGCTCCGCAAAGACCCAGATGCCTTTGAAATCGTCGAGGCTCGCCTTCTTGGCCTCTTCTTTGACGTTCGACGAAATCGCCTTGAACGGGCAGGCCTTGACGCAGGCGTTGCACGCGCGGCACTCGTCCGGCTTGAGCACCGCAAGCTTGCCTTCCATGTACAGCGCGTCAAAAGGGCACGCGGAGATACATTTCTTGCAGCCGCGGCACTTCGTGCTATCAATGATGATCGGTGTGTCTGCCATGGCTTACGCAACCCCCTTATCCTGCAGAAGCTTAAGAATCGCCTCGACCGCCGCCTCGGGCTCGTCGCGGCCGTCCATCCTCAACCCGCCCGTCTTGGTGGGCGGCGCGAAAATCTTCACGACCTTGGTCGGCGAGCCGTTGAGGCCGCACATCTCCGGCAGGGCGCCCACGTCCTTTGCGCCCCAGCGCGGGATCGCCGTCTTCTTGGCCGCCATCCACCCGCTCAGGCTCGAAAACCGCGGTGCCGCGGCATCTTTCACGACGGTCATCACGGCGGGCATTTTGCCTTCGATCACATCGACGCCCTCGTCCATCTGCGTCTCGACCGTGAACGTGTCGCCGCTGACCTTGATGGATTTGACATAGGTCACCAGCGGGAAATCCAAAAACTCGGACACGCCGGGGCCGACCTGCGCGGTGTCGCCGTCGATCGCCTGCTTGCCGAAAAGGACCAGGTCCGGCTTGGCGTTCACCTTCTTGATGGCCTGGGAGATCGCGTACGAGGTGGCCAGCGTGTCGGCGCCGGCGAACGCGCGGTCCGTCAGCAGCACGGCGTCGTCGGCGCCGCGGGCCATGGCCTCGCGCAACACCACTTCGGCCTGCGGCGGCCCCATCGAGACGACCGTCACGCGCGCGCCGTGCGCGTCCTTGAGCTTGAGCGCCTCTTCCAGCGCGTATTCGTCGAAGGGGTTCATGATGCTTTCAACCCCCTCGCGCATCAGTGTGTTGGTTTCCGGATTGATACGGACGTTCGTCGTATCCGGCACCTGTTTGACACAAACGACAATGTGCATGGCTCTCCCCCGTTTATACCCGCACGCGGGCCTTCTACAAAATCCAACATGCCCATTAGAACAAAAAATGTTTCTGCCGTCTTGTCCACCATTTGGTTAATTTTTCGGTGGAACGGGACAAAAGGCTATTTGCCTTTTTTGGGCAGTTTCCGGGACATATCCAAAAACGGCGCGCGCTTCAGCGCTTCTTCCGTGATGATGTCGCCGTCAGACGGGAAGGCTTCAGCCTCCGCCGCCGTGCGCGGTGCGGGCGACTGCCAGACACCCTTCGGCTCGGGGCGCAGAATGTCCCACAGGCGCTGTTTGAACTGAGCGACGCCGGGATGGTCGGAATCGATGGCCGAGACCGGAAGCGGCGTGACGCCGGTCTTTTTGATGAACTTCGGCAGATTCTTGACCGCCGCATCCTCGTCCATCTTGTTCGCGAGCACCAGCGACGGCCGCTCGAGCAATTCGGCATCGTGCTGTTCGATCTCGTTCCGGAGCGTAAGGTAATCCTTCCACGGCTCACGGTTGTCCGTGCCCGCCATGTCGATCACATAGACCAGCACGCGCGAGCGCGCCAGATGCTTGAGGAAATCGATGCCCAGTCCGACCCCCGCGGAAGCGCCTTCGATGATCCCCGGCACATCCGCGACGCGCAGCTGCGAGAAATCGGGATAACGGATCGTCCCCACAATCGGGTTGAGCGTGGTGAACGGATAGCTGGCGATCTTGGGATGCGCGTCGCTGACGCAAGAGAGCAACGAGGACTTGCCGGCATTCGGAAAACCGAGCAGCCCCGCATCCGCGATGGTCTTGAGTTCCAGCCGCAGGCGGAACTCCTCGCCGTCGTCACCGGGCGTGTGTTCGGTCGGGACCTGATGCGTCGAGGTCCTGAAATGGACATTGCCGAGGCCGCCTTTGCCGCCATTCGCGATGACCACTTCCTGGTCGTGCTCAACGATGTCGGCCAACTGCGCGCCCGTTTCCGTGTCGAACACCGAGGTGCCGCAGGGCACCCGCACAATCAGGTCTTGACCCTTGCGCCCATACATCTTCTGGCCGCGGCCAGCCACGCCGTCCTCAGCGAAAAGCTGCGGCGCGAAATAGAGGGCGATCAAGGAGTCGACGTCGTGGCTCCCCTTAAAAATGACATGGCCCCCACGACCGCCATCGCCGCCGTCAGGGCCACCTTCGGGAACACACGCCTCGCGCCGGAAGCTACAGCTTCCATCGCCGCCTTTGCCGGCGCGGACATGGACCACGACATGATCAACAAACGTTCTTGTCTTCACTAGATCGCCGAACGGAAGGATCCGCTCACTTCGCCGCGGCTACGGGAAGGATGCTGACCACAGTGCCGTCTTTCTGGAATTTAACGGCGCCGTCCACCAACGCGAACAACGTGAAATCGCGGCCGCACCCGACGTTCGTGCCGGCGTGAACCTTGGTTCCCCGCTGACGCATGATAATTGATCCCGCCGTCACAACCTGTCCGTCATAGCGTTTGACGCCCAGACGTTTGGCGTTACTGTCGCGGCCGTTTCTTGCTGCTGCTGCACCTGCCATAAATCACACTCCTCCGCTTAGGCGATCGCCTTTACCGTTGCGACCGTCAACTCCTGACGGTGTCCGACCTTACGCGAATAGCCCTTCCGGCGTTTTTTCTTGAAATTGATGACCTTCTTGCCGCGCTTATGTCCGACGACCGTCAGGATCACCTTCGCGCCCTGAACATACGGCATGCCAATTTTCAGCTCTTTGCCGTCCGAGACCGCCAAGACCGTGTCGAGTTCCACGTCCTGCCCGGCTTCGGCATCCACAAGCTCGATTTCAACTGTGTCACCCGTGGCCACACGATACTGCTTGCCACCGGTTTCTAGAACCGCATACGCATCCATGTTATGATCCTTCATCGATGAGGAATTCGCCAACTCCGGAACCTTCCGCCGGAACGAATAGGGTGTTTAATTTATCCGATTGCATTGCCCCGTGTCAAGTGGCCAATCGAGATTTTTGGCATTTACAGAAATCAGGTCGATTGACAAAGTAAATGCGCCCCGCGGGGGGAGGAGGCCGACTGAGGCCGGAGGTCTGAGGATGGAGGGGGGAATAAGGATGAAGGCAGATGAAAAAACGCCGAACGTCGAACGCCCAACACTCAAGTTGAGCCGGGGAACGGGGAGGGGAGAAGTTCGTTCGTGCGCTCGTTGGAGGGAACCATGATGAAGCGCCGCGAAGTCGGGCGTACTTGCGCGTCGCTCCAACTGGGAACGGGGCCAAGTTGAAAGGGGACGGGCAGTGAGAAGGTTTCATCGCGCCTGGCGGCGCTGGTTTCAAAGTTTCCTCTACCTTGACGCCGGGCAGCTGCCGCACGGAGGGTTTCATCGCGCCTGGCGGCGCTGGTTTCAAAGTTTCAGGGTTCTGGAGTTTCGGAAAATGGAACAGAATGGAACAAAATGGAACACTTTTCGGGAGAGTTTCACAATCAAAAAGAGGCTTGTTTGTGGGATGGAAATCAACCCTTAAATGTTTTATAACATATTTAACATAAATACTTTATATAATATTTATAAGGACGCAAAATGTGGTCCGTCTGTGGCTATTAAACCACTTTTTACTCAGGCAATGTGTTCCACGACTGCCGTACGGGGCTTTTTGGTTGAAATGCTATCGGCATGGACAGGCTGGGCTCGTATGACGGCATGGTCCGGCGGAATCCGCCTCCGTCGAGGAGTGCGACGGCCGCTTGGGTACCCCCTACGAAACGCCCGGAGACCTGTTCTCATCCTTCGGCAGTCCGCCGCCCGCAGAACGAGAGAACGAGAGCAGGAGCGGGAATTGGAAAGACGACATAGGGACGACACTGCGCGTCATGTCTTGAGCGGAAAGCTCACTGCGTCCACCCGCAGCGCGCGGGCTGTCCGCAGCCCGTCCCACTCGCCGAACCGCATCTTCCGAGCGCCATCTTTGCGTTTCGGGCCGAAAAGCCCCCTGTTCTCGTTGAAAACCCGCTCCACGAACGCCTTGCCGCCGATCGCCATGCCGTCCGTGAAATACCTCACGCGGCACCGCAGAAGCTCCGGCAGGGGCAGTTTCCCGTTACTTTCGAGCACCTTGTCGACCTCCGCCGTCGCGATGCCTTTGCGCACCACATGCCCGCCGTAGGCCGCCCGGCGCTCTTCGCCTTCGGCGTAGAGCAACACGCGGTAGCGCGCGCTGACATGCCGCCACGTGCCGGACTGCCCGAAATGCCGCGAATCGTGCACCGCCGCGAGCCCCTCGCGCGCGGCCTTCCCGCCGCCGCACGCCTCGCCGTACCCGCTCCAGCGGTAATCCTTCGGGTCCGCGACGATTTGCGCGCGCACGGGGTTCAGGTCGATGTACGCCGCCACCGCCGCCTTCGCGCTCTCGCCGTTCTCGACCAGCACGCTCTTGAAGCGCTCCTCCCACAGCGTGCCCGAACGCTTGTGCCGCGCGTTGTACGACATGCTGTAGCGCTGCTTCAGCGTCTTCACGAACGCGCTCACGTC
>DAOPZC010000092.1:0-13133 GCA_035353175.1 Kiritimatiellia bacterium
GATTTACAATAGCTTACCGGGCCGACCCGAACCGTGTGTCCGGCGACCTAAAGTAGCTAAAGTAAAAGTATGCGCTCTTGCTATTCATGTGAGAACAGGGTGTATTAAACCTTTTCCTTCGCCAGAAGTCAAGCGGCGCGCGAGAAGACCTCAAAATAAATAGGCGCGCGGCCATTTTGCACTTGAAAAGACGCGATCTATTCGCGTATGATGTGCCCCGTTTTGCGTTAAACCATTGTTTCTTTGTGGAGAGGTGGCCGAGTGGCTGAAGGCAGTGGTTTGCTAAACCGCCGTATCGGATAAAACCGGTACCGGGGGTCCGAATCCCCCCCTCTCCGCCATTTTTCGCCGAAAATCCGCGATTTATCAATGAAATCAGGGGTTTTTGCTTATAAATCCCTTATTCAAAACCCCGCCTTTTCCCACCGAAATTCAACAAATTTTCACCTATCCCGCCAAAACGGTGGGGCTCCGATGCCGGGAGCTTCTGGGCAGCATTCTTCGGATCGGTCAGCTCGTCCAGTTTGTTGATGGAGGACCGGCCTTCTGAAGACTGTAGCGCGGTTTCGCCGAGCAGAGCTGGTAGACGAGGGCCTGGTATTTGCTCTCTTTTCTGTACACATCCGTCCCCCCTCATCTGTTCTCCGTGCAGGCGCGCCAGCGCCAGCACGTCCGGCTGGCTGGTTTTCGCCCGCCGGACCGACTCCGCGCCCCTTCAGCCCCGTCCTCTACTTGACAGAAACCTCCGTTATCCACCCTTGGCGTATCCCGCCCCGGCCTGAAATTTCAGCTTGTACGTTCTATCGCTCAGTATCCGCCTGCGCGCCGACATCGCTTTTCCGCAAGGATTTAGCCCCTGATGCGGTACTCATGCGTGAGCCGGTTCGATCACATATTCACTCGTCGCTGTCACTTCCGTTCTACAAGATACCACACCGTAGGAGCCGATGCCGTCTCAACCGTTGAAACCTGAACCGGCGCAGAGAGCGCACTCATATCCGGCGCAAGCGGCGTGACGGTAAGCATACCGCCGGTTTTGAAACGAACGGTAGCGTCCGTCGGTTCAACGCGCACAATGCCGAGACCCGGCTGCGGATGTGCCACGGTCAGCCGTTCACCGCGCGTCATGCCGTTAGGCGCTTTCGAGAATGAGGCATACTGCCATTTGTCTTTGTCATTCTCCGCGCGCGCGATCACCGTGAGGAGCATCTTTTTCGCCGTATCGAGTCCCGCGCCGTCGAGCGAGCTCACCAGTAGTGTTGTAAACGTCGTACGCGATGTGACGCTGATATCTCCGAATTTCAATTCATCCTTCGGAAAACCGGTGAAGCCCTGCGTGCGCGGGGTGTCGACGATGAGAAGCCCTTTCCGCCTGTGTAGTGCTGATCCGCGTCATGTCAAAAATCGGAGGTTGAGATGAAGGGAATGATGGTTTTGGCGGCGGTAGCCGCCCTGAGCGTGTCCGGGTGCTGCGCGTATCGCGGCATCAGCCAGGTGTCACTGGTGCATGTGCGCGAGGTGTCGCTTGCGGAGAACGCGGCGGCATCGACCAACGGCGTTGTCGAGGTCTGCACGAACGGCGTGCGGGTCGGCACCGGCCGGGTGGTGGTTGTGGCGGAGAACGTGTATGTGTCTGTTGGCGGTGGCAGCGCGGCCAGCAACGACGTGAGCGGCGAACTTTCTGTGCCGTTGGCCAAGTAGGGTAGGGGTGTGCTATGAAACGGCAGTGCGGATGCGGGGGCGGGCATGCCGCCTCAAAGTGCGGGACTAAGGAGCAGGAGCGGGCGAGGATCATCGAGTCGTTTGACGTGTTCGGGCTCGGGGAGCGTGAGCGCGGCGAGATCCTCGAAGCGCTCGACTCGGCCAAGTGGGACTGGTACAGGGACTGCGACGGTTGCACGCTGGTCTCGGAGGTGTACTGGCCAAACAAATTCTTTCCTCCTTGCTTGCGACACGATTACGACTTTCTGACGAGCGGAAACGGTATGGCGGCCAATGCCCGGTTCTACCGGATCATGCGGGCCTACGGCATGACCCGCGCCCGTGCGGCCGTCCGCTGGTTGGGAGTTACGGCTGGCTGGTTCGGCTGGTTCAAATGGCGGAATTGGGCGAAACAGGGGTAAGAAGTCGTCTTTTCGCTGGAAGACGAGGCAGATTTTTTTTGACCTGCCTCGCCTGCTTTCTATTCAAAAGGCCAAAAAATGCACGCCTGCTTTGCTTGGATGAGATTTTGGTGGTGGATTTAGTGGTGGAGAAAGTGGTGGAATTTGTGGTGGAAAATCACCCGTTTTCACGCAATTTCTAAAAGTGCATTTAGGCTGGGGATAAAAACTAAAAACCCCGAAAACATTGGCGTTTTCGAGGTTTTTTAGCTTAAAGAGATGGTCGGAGCGGAGGGAGTTGAACCCTCGACCTTTTGGTCCCGAACCAAACGCGCTACCAGGCTGCGCTACGCTCCGAAAGTGAATCGCAAAACAGGCGCATAAATTAGCTTACACATTCGGAAAAGTCAAAGCCAAAGATGCGCCGATCCAAAAATTATTGAACGCGTTCGACGACGATCTCGGGGTCGATCGATTCGCGCAGGATGCGTTCGATGCCTTGCTTGATCGTCATCGTGGCATGGGGGCAGCAGCCGCAGGCGCCGCGCAGGCGCAGTTTGACGTTCTTGTCTTCAATCGACACAAGCTCGAGGTCGCCGCCGTCCGCCTGCAACATCCCGCGCAGCTCTTCCAGTTTGGCCTTAATCTGTTCGCTCATCAGAGGGTTCCTTTGTAAATGGGTGCATAGTTTGCCCAAAAAAGGTGGACGCGTCAAGCCGCGGTCTGCAGTCCGTCGGGCTGTGCGCAAAGGACAGGGCTTTTTCGGTTGGATTTGCGGTGACAGATTTTTTTGCCCGCGAATAAGAGCCGTTCCTGATTCTATTAACGCGGATCACTAAAAATCAGGAACGTCGGTTCCGGCTGATGTCCAACCCCGCCTCACCCGGTGCGGTCGCGGCAGGCATTTCCCAGGCATATTTCAGCGCTTAGCGTCGGGGAGTTGGCCTTGCCGGGAACTGCCTGCCATGGTATAGTAAACACCTGTTTTTCAAACCCATTGAGATCTTTTCGGAGCTTACATGAAACTTGCATTAGGATGTGACCATGGCGGGCTGAATGTCAAAAAGGCGATCAATGACCTGCTCGCGAGCCGCGCGGATGAAGTGACCGATCTCGGCACCTTTACGCTTGATTCTGTCGATTACACGGACTATGCCGTCAAAGCCGCCGAACGGATCGTTGAAAAGAAGGCGGATGCGGCCATTCTCGTTTGCACGACGGGCGTGGGCATGAGCATCGCCGCCAACCGTTTTTCCGGGGTCCGCGCCGCGCTGTGCGATTCCGCCGAAACCGCGAAGAAGACGCGCACCCACAACAACGCGAACGTTCTGGTGTTGGCCGGCACGCTCGCACCCGAGGAAGCGATCGGGATCGTCCGCGCCTTTCTCGAAACCCCGTTCTCCAACGAGTCGCGCCACCAGCGCCGGGTTTGCAAGCTTGAGCGCGCCGAGCGCCTTGCCGAGTTCGCGTATCTCGGCGGGGCCGATGCCGAAGTGCATGCGGCGATCCTCGGACAGGTCGAACAGGAAAACAGCACGATCAATCTGATCGCCTCGGAAAACACCGTCACGCGTGCCGTCCGCGAGGCCTCCGGCAGCGTCCTGACCAATAAATATGCGGAAGGCTATCCGGGCAAGCGCTGGTACAGCGGTTGCATTCCGGTGGACACCGTGGAGACCCTCGCCATCGAACGGGCCAAGAAGCTTTTCGGCGCGGAGCACGCCAATGTTCAGCCGCATTGCGGCAGTTCGGCGAACATGGCGGTTTATTTCTCGGTGCTCAATCCCGGCGACACCATTCTTTCCATGAGCCTCGACCAGGGCGGGCACCTGACGCACGGCAGCCCGGTCAATTTCTCGGGGCGGCTTTTCCACATCGTTCCCTACTGCGTTTCGCCTGAGACCGAGGCCCTTGACTACGACGCGATCGAGAAGCTGGCGCTGGAGAACAAGCCCAAGCTGATCGTGGCGGGGGCGAGCGCCTACCCGCGCATCCTTGATTTTCCGCGCTTCCGCGCGATCGCGGACAAGTGCGGGGCGATGCTGATGGTGGACATGGCCCACATCGCGGGCCTCGTGGCCGGCGGCGTGCACCCGAGCCCCGTGCCGTATGCGGAGTTCGTGACGACCACGACGCACAAAACGCTGCGCGGTCCGCGCGGCGGCCTGATCCTTTGCCGCGAGGCATTCGCGAAGGCCGTGGACAAAACCGTCTTCCCCGGACTGCAGGGCGGCCCGCTCGAGAACATCGTGGCCGCGAAAGCGGTCTGTTTCGGCGAGGCGCTGCAGCCCGCGTTCAAGGCGTACGCGCAGCAGATCGTGGCGAACTGCAAGACGCTCGCCGACACGCTGACCGCGCGCGGCTTCCACCTCGTGTCCGGCGGCACGGACAACCACCTGATGCTGGTGAACGTGGCCCGCAGCGGGCTCACCGGCAAGGACGCGGCGGCAGCGCTTGACGCCGCCGGCATCATCTGCAACAAGAACACCATCCCGTTCGACAAGAACAGTCCGTTCGTCACATCCGGTATCCGCATCGGCACTGCCTCGGTGACGACGCGCGGCATGAAGGAGCCGGAAATGAAGCGGATCGGCACGTGGATCGCGGACATCCTCTGCGACCTCGCCAACACCGGACTGCAGGCGTCGGTCCGCGCCGAGGTGGCGAAGCTGACGGCGTCTTTCAAGGTGCCCTGAACGTGAGGCCTATGGCAAACGCCAAGAAAAAGGTCTATCTGAGCGGCCCGATCATGGACGAGCATCCCGAACTGGCCGCCACATGGCGTGAGCGCGCCAAGGAGCGGCTGCGCGACCAGTTCGTGCTGCTCGATCCGATGCGCCGCAACTTCAAGGACCGCGAGGTGGACAGCGCGAACGAGATCGTGGAGTTCGACCTGCAGGATGTGCGCGACGCGGACATCCTGCTCGTCAACTACAGCAAGACCTCGATCGGCACGGCCATGGAGGTCTTCTTCGCGGCGCACGACCTGGGGAAGTTCGTGGTCGCATTCTCCCCGTTCAGTTTCAAGGACTGCTCGCCGTGGATGGTGAAGCACTGCACCAAGATTCTGCCGACCCTGGACGACGCGATCGGCTACATCCGCGAGAATTTCATCGCCAAACACATTGACTGAAACGGCGGGGACGCCCCGGGATCCGAAGCCGGATGCCCGGTGCCCGACGCGCTGCGCCGTGTGTGCCCATTCCGGAAACTCGACCTATGCCACTTGCCATCACAACAGCGTCGGGCGCGGCATTCGCCATTGACTGGACGATGTGGCGGCCGGTCGACACCGCGGTGCTCATGTTCATCCGCCGCGGCGGGCAGGTCCTGCTGATCGTCAAGAAGCGCGGGCTCGGCCACGGCAAGATCAACGCGCCCGGCGGCCGGCTGGAGCCCGGCGAGACTCTCGAACAGGCGGCTGTGCGCGAGACCCAAGAAGAGGTGGGGCTCACGCCTTTCAACCCCCGCGGGGCCGGGCGGCTCGATTTCGCTTTTACCGATGGCTACTCGCTGCGCTGCCATGTCTTCACCGCTGACGCGTACGCGGGGATATTGACGGAGACCGACGAGGCCGATCCCTTTTGGTGCGACGAGGCCGACATCCCTTACGAACGCATGTGGGCGGACGACCGGCTCTGGATCCCGCTGATGCTCGAAGGCCGCCGCTTTGACGCGCAATTCGTCTTCGACGGCGACCGCATGCTTTGGCACACGTTTCAGGCGGAGCAGAACCCCTCCCGCACGCCGTCGCAGGGTTAGCGCGGTTAAACTTGTTCTGTGACCGTTTGCCTGAACGTTGCGCTTTACGCGAAACGGCTCGGCATTGCCTCACCCTAGAAAAATCGACCGTTCTTCACAGGGAGCCGCCGGAACGCAACGTCCACAACGGGGTCCGCACGGACCCCGTTTGGATGTTGCTCGCGGTTTCCCGAGCGTACGGCGGGGCGTTACGCGTCAATGAACAGGTCAGACGAGGCGAAGAACGGGTCGCTCGTGCAGCGCAGGCCCAGGCGGCGCAGGCCCGCCTCGTCGCCTGGGGTGATGATGTGCGTCATGTGCATTTCGCAGTCCCGCAGGTCGATCAGCCGCTCCATCGCGATCTGCGCCGCCGGGTTGGTGGCGCAACTGATGGCGAGCCCGATCAGCGCCTCGTCGAGATTGAGGCTGGTGTACTTGCCCTTGAGGATGTCGTGCTTCATGTGGACGATCGACTGCACGACCTGGGGCGCGATCAGGTGGATCTGGTCGGGGATGCCCGACAGCACCTTGATGGCGTTCAGCACCATGCTCGCCGCGGCATGCATCTGCTCGGAATTTTTTCCGACCACGATGCGGCCGTCTTTGAGCTGCACCGCGGCCCCGCAGAAGATGCCGTTGCGGCCTTTGCCCTGATTCATGGCGTCCTGGCCGGCCTGCCGCGCGGGTTTGACCAGAATGCGGTCCTCTGGCGACAGCTTCAGCTTGTGCATCAGCACCTCGACGCGGTCGACCATGACATGTTCCGACTGCCCGGAGGCGTATTCGCAGAGATGGCGGAAATAGCGCCGGATGACCTCCTGCTTGGACGCCTCGCAAACGGCCGCATCGTCGATGATGCCGAACCCCACGCGGTTGACGCCCATGTCGGTCGGCGATTTGTAGGGGCAATCGTCGTTCGTCATTTTTTCCCAGATCGCGCGCAGCAGCGGGAAGGCGTCCACATCGCGGTTGTAGTTGATGGTCGCCTTGTTGTACGCCTGCAGGTGATAGGGGTCGACCATGTTGCAGTCGTTCAGGTCGACGGTTGCGGCCTCGTACGCCACGTTCACCGGATGTTCGAGCGGCAGGTTCCAGACGGGGAACGTCTCGAATTTCGCGTAGCCCGCGACGCGCCCCTTGTGCCGCTCATGGTAGAGTTGCGTCAGGCAGGTCGCCAGTTTGCCGCTGCCGGGGCCGGGGCCGGTGACCACGACGATCGGGCGCTCGGTCTCGACGAATTCGTTCGCGCCGTAGCCCTCTTCGCTCACGATGGTGTCGACGTCGGCCGGATAGCCCTGCGTCACGTAGTGGTAATACACTTTGACGCCGCGGTGCTCCAGCCGGGCGCGGAACTGCTTGGCCGCGTGCTGGCCGCTGAAGCGGGTGATGACCACGGCGCGGACCAGCAGCCCCCAGCTCCGCAGGCCGTCGATCAGTTTGAGCGCGTCGGTGTCGTAGGAAATGCCGAAGTCGGCCCGCATTTTTTTGCGCTCGATGTCGCCCGCAAAGATGCAGAGCAGAATTTCGGCCTTGTCCTTGAGCTGCTGCAGCAGGCGCAGCTTCACGTTCGGGTCATATCCGGGGAGGACGCGGGCGGCGTGCATGTCATGCATGAGTTTGCCGCCGAATTCGAGATAGAGCTTGTTGCCGTTCTGCTCTGCCCGCCGGAGGATCTCTTCCGTTTGTTCGGACAGATACTTGTCGTTGTCGAACCCGATTTTGTTCATTCGAAGACCTGCTTTCATGCAAAAGGGGAAAATAAAAAACCGGTCAAATGCTGATGCACGACCGGAGCGGTACTATACACCACGGACAGATGCGCCGCAAACATCTTTTGCGTTTTGCGGACTTGTTGGTGGCCGGGAGAGTCGCTACACTGTTCACCGATGAGCCTTAAAGAAACAAACCGTTTTGGCCGCGTCCCCTCCGCCGTTCCGCAGGAGGTGGCGTATCCGGCGCTGTTCCACTTCCGGATCATCACCGAAGTCCAGTCTTTTGCGGAGCCGGACCTTGTCAAGTTGCTTGAGGCCTACGCGGTGACGGTCCCGCTGTCGGCGTCGCGGGCCTCTTCGGCGGGTCGTTACCATGCCTACAGCGTGTCCGTCGAGATCCAGAGCCAGGCGGAACTGCATGCCTTCGACGCGGCGCTGAAGCGTGTTTCAGGCGTGCGCATGGTGCTTTAGGAGCAGCGGTATGGCCGAAGTCGTCTTAGAGAACGTCTGCAAGCGATATGAGGGCGGCGGGCTTGCCGTGGACCGGTTCAGCCTCGTGATTCGGAACAGCGAGTTCCTGGTCTTGGTGGGGCCCTCCGGTTGCGGCAAGTCGACGACGCTGCGCATGATCGCGGGGCTGGAGGAGGTCTCGTCCGGGACGGTCAGCATCGGCGGGCGGTGCGTGAATGACGTGCCGCCCAAGGACCGGGACATCGCCATGGTGTTCCAGAATTACGCGCTTTATCCGCACATGACGGTTTACGATAACATGGCGTTCGGCCTCAAGCTGCGGGGGATGCCCAAGCGCGAGATCGACGAGCGCGTGCGCGACGCGGCCGAGATTCTGGGCCTGGGAGAATTGCTCCGGCGCCTGCCGAAACAGCTTTCGGGCGGCCAACGTCAGCGGGTGGCGGTGGGGCGCGCGATCGTGCGCAAGCCCAAGGTGTTTTTGTTCGACGAGCCGCTTTCCAACCTGGACGCGAAAATGCGCGTGGAGATGCGCAGCGAATTGAACCGCCTTCACCGGCGGCTCGACGCGACGATGGTGTATGTGACGCACGATCAGGTGGAGGCGATGACCATGGGTGACCGGATCGTGGTCATGGATCGCGGCGCGATCCAGCAGGTTGCGCATCCGCTGGAGGTTTACCGGCGTCCCGCAAACCTGTTCGTGGCGGGCTTCATCGGGACGCCGCCCATGAACCTGCTGCGGGGCCGCGCCGTGCGGGAGAAGAGCGGGTGGGTTTTTCGGCACGCGTCGGGGGGCGTGAGGGTGCCGGAGATGTGGTACGCCGCTTTGGAGCCTTTCGCGGGACGCGAGGTTCTCTTCGGATTCCGGCCGGAGTCGCTGGGCGCGGCGGCTGATTCGGAGACGCCGGGTGCAGAGGTCCGGGGCGTTGTGGATGTGGTGGAGCCGATGGGGTCCGAGACATACGTGCAGGTGTTGACCGGTGACGGCACGCGCGTCGTGGCGCGGGTGAGCGCGGAGCGCGTCTTCGTGCCCGGCTCGGAGGTGGCGTTGCCGGTCGATCTGGGGAACGTGCGGTTCTTTGATGCCGCGTCGGGATGTGCGATCGTCAACGGCGGGTAGGGGAGGTGTAAGATGCGACACATCGGTATACTCGGCGGGACGTTCAACCCCATTCATGTCGGGCACCTGTTTATCGGCTGCGCGGCGGCGGAAGCCTTCAATCTGGACCGGGTTATGCTGTTGCCTTGTTCGGTCTCGCCTTTCAAGGTCGGCGCAGCCGGGCTCGCGTCGGGGGCGGACCGGCTGGAGATGGTCCGGCTGAGCGTGGCGGACGATCCGCTCTTTGAACCCTGCGCGCTCGACTTGGAGCGGGGCGGCATTTCGTATGCGGTGGACACGGTGCGGGCCTTGTGCGGGCGCTATCCCCAAGACCGTTTCTCGTTCATCATCGGGGGCGATGCGTTGCGCGAGCTGAGCCACTGGCACAAGATTGACGAGATGCTGACGCTGTGCGACGTGATCACCGTGGCGCGCCCCGGGGTGGATGTTCCGGTGGACGGGAGCGCGCTGGCCTTCCCTGGCGAGGTGCGGGAACGGTTGCTGTCGCGCGTGGTCCGCGGCCGGCAGTGCGACGTTTCTTCAACGGAAATACGGAGAAGAATTGCAGAAGGCCGGTCGATCCGTTATCTTGTCTGTCCTGCCGTTGAAGCGTATATCCGGAACCGCGGGCTATATGCGGTTAACGGCGTGAAGGAGGCATGACTATTAATTCAGAACAAATCGCATTAGAGACGGCTAAGGCTCTCGACGAAAAGAAAGCCGCAGACATCCGGATTTTTGACGTGCGCGGGCTTTCTACCGTGACGGACTATTGCATCGTGGCAACCGGAACCTCGGCGCCGCATCTGAAAGCGCTGATCGCGGAAACCCAGCACAAAATGAAAAATCTGGGCGTAACGAGTTACCGGACGTCAGGGGACCCGGACAGCGGGTGGGTTGTTGTCGACTACATCCATGCCGTTGTCCATGTGTTCTCGGCTGAAGCGCGCGTCTATTACGCCATCGAGAAACTCTGGTCTACAGCCAAAGAGATTCATCTTCCTCAGGCCTGAAAAAGCCGTCCTCGTTCAAGCCCTGGATCTCGAGTAAGAGGTTGGCGAGCCCGGGGCCGTTTTCGGCGGATTTCGCCGACAGGGCCGTTTCGCTGGCGGAGGTCCGGGGCGTGGACGGATGGTTCAGGCTGTCCTGCCGGCTAATGTGCAGCTGGATCGATCCGCCCAGCAGAAGCGCGAAGGCCGCGACTGCGGCGAGCGTGCGGTAAAGGGGCCAGGCGAGGCGGTTACGTTGGCCGCCCGCGTGCCGGGCCGCTTCCGCACGGATGGCCTCATCGATCTCCGCTGAAGGCCCTCCCGCTTTGAGAAAACCCTGTCTCACGAGCGGCGCGATTCCGGCGAGCTCTTTTTCAAGGCTGTCGATCTCGGTAAAGGTTGTTTTCGTTTTCATGTCCTAGCCTCCTCTGCTAACAGTTTCTTCAGCTTTGCCATGGCGTCGTGCATGCGGCCCAACGCCGTGTTCAGGGGGATGTCCAGCGTCTCGGCGATCTCGCTGAACGAGAGATCCGCCTGCACCCGCATCAGGAACACCTCTCGCTGCACTTCCGGCAGCGTTGCGACCGCATGCATGACGCGCTTCGTCATGTCGTCCAGTTCAACGGCCTTGGCCGGCCCGCGGTCCCGCGCCGCCAATTGATCGATCAGCGGCACGTCGTCTTCGTCTTCGACCGCGTCCAAACTCACGTCCGGTTTGCGCTTGCGGCGGAAGTCGATCAGCAGGTTTCGCGCGATCTTCCAAAGCCATGCCCTGAACGACACGTCGTTGAAGCGCCCCGCATGACGGATCACCCGAAACCAGACATCCTGATATAAATCCTCGGCGTCGGCCCGGTTGCCGGTCATGCCCAGGAGCCATGAAAACAGCGCTTGCCGATACCGGCCCACCAGTTGATCCATGGCGGCTGAATTGCCTTGCGAAAAGCAAAGCAGCAAGTCCGCATCGCTGGTTTCCGCGTCTGGCATCGTTTCTTTCATGGTGATTAACGATTATCGTTGCTGGTTATTGGCTAAATTCTTATGATTTCGGCGAAAGTTACAAGCAGGAAGTGATTATGTCGTCAAATAAGTGCGGGGCGCGTCGGGGCGGGAACGTTATTTTTTCTAGTTGCGGCATCACGCTTTGGATCGGGGCCATGGCCCTGGCCGGGCTAACCGGATGCTCTGCTCTGCCCCGTGCTGAGCCTAAGGCGGAGCGGTCCGTCAAGATACGGGGGTATCAGGAAGACGCGGCCCGCTTGCGCGGATTGACGGTGACGCAAAACGTGGCCGTTGAGCAGGAGACCTCCTCTGCTCTGACCGCATCGCTCGAAAAGGAGATGGATAAACCGGAGAACCGCGCGTTCTTGGGCGAAACCGAATTGCTGCTCCGGCAGTTCCGCATTCTGAAGCCCGACGTTTCTCTGCCGGCGCTCTACCTGAAACTCATGCGCCAGCAAGTGGCGGCCTATTATGATCCGGAAAAGAAGCGGCTCGTCTATGTGGATGAGAATGTGGCGGCGGGCGACAAGAAAAAAGGGGCTGGCCTTCAGGGCATGGAGCGGTTCGTCTATGTGCACGAGATGTGCCATGCGCTCGAAGACAGCCATTTCGGTCTGGAACGACTTACGGAAATGTCGATGAGCGACCTTGACCGTAATCTGGCGGTGACCTCGTTCATCGAGGGCAATGCGGTCTTGGCGGGCGTGGACGGGCTGTTGGACGGGTGCGGGGTGGCGGTGAACACGGCGACACCCCTCAACGCGTGGCTCGTGAGCCTGCTCGGCGACATGGACCTGAGTGATTCGATGGACGGCGAGTTCGAAGGTGTGCCTCCCGCGTTGGCCGGCGCGTTGTTGCGGCCTTATCTTGACGGGGCCGTTTTCAGCAACCGGGTCAGGCGGGATCAGGGCTGGCAGGGGATCGATGCCATCTACGAATCGCGGCTGCCGTTGACGACCGCGGAGATCCTTTATCCGGAACGGCGATATCTGGAGGGGTTCCGCGCGGCGGTCTTCGAACCCGACCCCCGGCTTTTTGCGGCGGCTCGGCAGGGCGTTTCGGTCAACAGCATGGGGGTAATGGGCACGGCCCTTTGGCTCGGCGGGGATGAACTGGCCACGGCGAAACAGTTCGGTTTCCTGAAGGGGTGGATGGGCGACCGGGTGTATTTCATCAAAGGCGAGAGCAATGCGGTCCAGACCGTCTGGCTGAGCACGTGGGAGCGCCCCGGCATGGCGCGCGCGTTCAGCCGCCACGTCGAGCGCCGGATGAAGGCGGCGTTCGGCGACGTGTCGTGGCGCGTGCGCCGCGACGGGTGCCTGGTGGCGGCGGTCTGGACGTCGACAAGGGATCCGGGCGGTGCCGCGTGCGGGGCGTTGGCGGAGTGCGCGCTGAAGACGCGTGTGGAGGTGGCGGCGCCATCTTGGCTGGCTTCATGGTCGCGGGACATTCCGTGGCCGGTGCGCTTTCAGGAGTTTGAGGGATATTCGACGGTGTGCGAGATTTTGGGAGGATATGCCGCGGAAGTGCAAAGCGGCTCCGCGTTTTTAAGAATGAGCCTGGCGAGCGGCGGGCTGAGGGCGGAGAGCAATCCGGACAGGCATTACTACGGGGCGTTGTGGGGACTTCTGCGGCATGTGGGGGATGAGCGCTCCGATTTCACGTTCTGGAAAGTTCCGGCGGTCGCCGCGTGGCACCGGCGTGGCCAAGGGGCTGCGGAACGGTATCGGTGGAGCGTTCTGTGGGGGCTCCTTGCGAATGGCACGGAGCAGCGGGTCCGTGTGCTTTTTGTGCCGGTTTGGCGCAAAAACTAGCGTAAAGTGCAAGGCAAGCGCGAAGGCGCGTCCGCCTCCGAGGGGACGTGGAAGGGGTCGTTGAGAGGCCTGTCATGCTGTCGCCGCAGCGCTTCAAAAAAAGAACAAATTACCGCTTGATAAACGCGCCGGATTTCTGATACATTTAAACACGTTTTCAAGAGCGGCACTAGCTCAATTGGATAGAGCATCTGACTACGGAT
>DAOPZC010000093.1:0-13032 GCA_035353175.1 Kiritimatiellia bacterium
CAGCGGATGGTTAAATTCGGTCAGGGCATACAGGAACAATCCGTAATCGTAGCCCGTACACATCCGACCCTCCGTTGTTCTCCGGACAGGCGCGCCCGCGCCCACACGCCCGAGAGGTTTAGCCTCTCCTGCTTGAAAACGTTGGTTATCCTACGTCTTGGGGTGCCCGCTGTCAACTCTCGGGCTCGAAAAACGGGCGCCGGACCCGCCCGAGCCCCTTCAGCCACGTCCGCTACTTGTGACAGAAGCGCCTTTATCCGACTTTGCCGTATCCCGCGCCCGCAGGAAAACGCAGCTTGTACGTCCTATCCCTGAAAGCTTCGGTTCATCGCGCACCACGATGAAGACGCCACGGTTTATCTGAACGGCGTGCTTGCGGCCGAGCTGCCCGGTTGGACCACGGCCTACGACCAATTCCCGATCCAGCCGGAAGCCCTCGCCGCTCTGAAGCCGGGCCGGAATCTGCTGGCCGTCCACTGCCATCAGACGTCCGGAGGGCAGTACATCGACATCGGCCTCGCGACCGACGGCTTGCCCGACGCATCGGAGCTGCCCCCCATGCGTCCGCTGTTCGACTATCCGATGCGCGACACGTGCGTCTGCGTGGGGCCGGACGGCACCTATTACCTGACGGGCACAACCGGCGCTCCGACCTGGTGGGAGACGAACGAAGGCATCCGCGTCTGGAAATCGAAAGACCTCAAGGCCTGGGAGCCGCTCGGCCTGGTGTGGAGTTTCGAGAGGGACGCGACTTGGCAGACGGGCTCGACCGACGCGAACGGCAAACGGCTGCGCGCGATCTGGGCGCCGGAACTCCACTTCATCAACGGCACGTTCTACATCGCCTACTCGGTGAACTATCGCCGCGCGGACGGCCAATACTGCGGCACCGGCATCTTGCGCAGCGCCACAGGCCGCCCCGAGGGGCCCTATGTGGACGTGAAACCGGACGGGCCTCTGACGCCCGACATCGATGCGTCGCTGTTTCAGGACGACGACGGCACCGTCTATTTCCTGTATGCGGCGGGTTGGCTCGCGCGCATGAACAAGGAGATGACCGGCCTCGCGGAACCGCCGCGCCTGCTTCGGCCCGCCGGAGCGCCGAAGGTTGGATACGAGGGCGCGTTCCTGTTCAAAGCCAACGGACGCTATTTCCTCTCCTGCGCGGACGTCAATCCGCCAGACAGCAAAAACCACACCTACGACTGCATGATCGCATCCGCCCCGTCGCTCGACGGGCCGTGGAGCGAGCGCTGTCTGGCGGTTCCGCACGGCGGCCACAACACGTTCTTCAAAGACCGCCAGGGACAGTGGTGGTCCACGTTCTTCGGCAGCGACCCGTCCGCCCCTTTCACAGAGCGTCCCGCCCTGCTCAAGGTGGCGCTGGGAAGCGACAACCGGGTCAGGCCTGAGAACAGCCCTTAGAAAGACGCCCGACGCGGCGTAACACACCATGACTCCAATCCGTTTAGACGCGATCGTTTTCGGCGCGTACTTGTTCACTGTGGCCCTCGTCGGCGTTTTGGCCTCGCGCAAAGAGAAGGGCTCGGACGACTACTTTCTCGCCGGGCGCAAGCTCGTCTGGTGGATCATCGGCGGCTCGCTGATCGCAGCCAACATCTCCACGCACCACTTCATCGGCATGGGCGGACAGGGCTTCTCGAAGGGCCTCGCGATCGCCAGCTACGAGTGGCTCGCCGCCATCGCGCTGATCCTCTACGCCAAGTTCTTCCTGCCCTACTATCTCAAGAGCCGGATCACCACGATGCCCGAGTTCCTGCAAGCGCGGTTCGACGACAAGGTGCGGCTCGTCTTCGCCTGCTTCAGCCTGATCGGCTACATCTTCATCGAGCTGGCCGTCGTCCTCTACACGGGCTCGATGGCCATTGAGACGATCTTCGGGCTGCCCTTGGCGTGGGGGCTGGCCATCCTCTGCCTGATCGGCGGAGGCTACGCGATCTACGGCGGCTTCAAGGCGATCGCCTACACCGACCTCATCCAAGTGACCGTGCTGGTGCTCGGCGGCGTGACGGTCACCCTGCTCGGCCTGCACAAGGTCGGCGCGGCCCTCCCGGAATACGGCGCCTCCGTTTGGGGCGGCTTCCGGGCCGTGCTGGCGGGCGCCCCCGAAAAGTTCCACATGGTGATGCCGTGGAGCGACCCCGAGCTGTCGTGGGTCGGCGTCTTCTTCGGAGGGCTCTGGCTGGCCAACATCTTCTACTGGGGCTGCAACCAGTTCATCACGCAGCGCACGCTGGCCGCAAAGAGCGTCTGGCACGGACAGATGGGCGCCGTCTTCGCGGGCTTCCTGAAGCTTCTGGTTCCTTTTCTGGTGGTTCTCCCCGGCATCATCGCCTTCAAGCTGTACAACGCCGAGACCGGCCTGCTGAAGGCGCAGTGCGTGCTGAGCGCGGGCCAAGCGGATCGCGCGTTCCCCATTCTGGTCAAGCAGCTCCTGCCCGCCGGCTTCACCGGACTGGTCATGGCCGGGCTCATGGGCTGCGTCATGTCGCACATCGCCTCCATGCTCAGCGCGAGCTCCTCCATCGTTACGTTCGACATCTACCGCCACCTCTTCAGGAAGGAGGCGAAAAGCGCGGATCTGGTGCGCTTCGGCCGCCTGACCGCCTTCGCCATTCTCGTCGTTGCCACGGCGATCGGCTACTTCCTTCGCGACCTTAAGGCGATCTTCACTTACATCCAAAGCGGCTGGTCGTTTTTCTATCCGGCGATTTGCGCCGTGTTCCTCGCAGGCTTCTTTTGCCCGCGCGCCAACGCGCGCGGGGCGCTGCTGGCCCTGGCCCTCGGCCCGGTCTGGGCGGCGGCCTTCACCGCTGCGGAGCACGCGCGGCTTCTGCCGTGGCCCGCGGTCCCCTTCCTCTTTCGCGCGGGCGTGGACTTCGTCGTCTGCTGCCTGATCATCTGGGCGCTCCGCACGCGGGGCGACGTGCCGGCGAGCGCGGTCATCGACCGCACGCTGCCAGCGGACGTGGCCGCACAGCTCGCGGCCATCCCCTGGTACAAGTCGTTCGGGTTCTGGGGCACGCTTCTGGTCCTGTCTGTGATCGCACTGTATATCCGCTTCTTCTAGCATGAAAACGAGCATGACGAAACGCGACGTCGTGAGGCAGGTGTTCGCTGGCGAAAGGCCCGCGTACGTGCCGTGGCACTGTCAGTTCACCTGCGAAGCGTGGGAGGCGCTGCGCGCGCACTTCGGCGGCGACGCCGGCGCCGAGGCGGCCGTCGACAACCACTTTCTCGAACTGGGATCGGCCATCGGCTTCTTCGAAGACGTGGGCGCGAACCGCTTCCGCGACGTCTTCGGCGTCGTCTGGGACCGCAGCGTCGACAGGGACATCGGCAACGTCGAGGGCTACGCGCTGCCAGAGCCCACGCTCGCCGGCTACGCCTTTCCCGACCCGCTCGACGCGCGCTTCTTCCGCGATATCCCGCAGCGGATCGACCGGCACCCCGAGCGTTTCCGCGTTTTCTATCTGGGCTTCTCCCTGTTCGAGCGGGCGTGGACGCTGCGCGGAATGGAAAACCTGCTCATGGACTTCATCGACCATCCGGATTTCGTGCACGCACTTCTCTCCGCCATCGCCGACTACGACATTGCGCAGGTGCGCGAAGCTTTGAAATACGACATCGACGCCGTTTACTTCGGCGATGACTGGGGCCAGCAGCACGGCCTCATCATGGGCAAACCTTTCTGGGACGAGTACATCAAGCCCCAGCTCCGTCGCCTGTATGCGGCCGTACGCGCGTCCGGCAAGTATCTGATGATCCACTCGTGCGGCGACGTGGACGAGCTGTTCGACGACCTGATCGGGCTCGGGCTCAACGGTTTCAACCCCTTTCAGCCGGAAGTCATGGACACGCACTCCCTGTTGCGCCGCTACAGGGGACGCCTGGCCTTTCACGGCGGCCTATCCACCCAGCGAACGCTGCCCTACGGCAGCGAAGCGGACGTGCGCGCCGAGTGCCGCCGCCTGTTGAACGAGGGGCGCTGCGGCGGCTATGTCTTCGCCCCCGCGCACGCCGTTGAAGGCGACGTTCCGCTGGCCAACATACTCGCCTTCATGAATGAAGTTCAATCCCAGCCCGCCTATGTGCGCCGAGGACACCCCGCCCTGTAGCGGTTTCCCTACATCCCGGTGGACGCGCCCGCAAGGGCATGGCATCCGAGGATTGGGCTGACATCCGAGAGCTTTGCCTGTATGCTGTTGCAAGCTTGGTCGGCGGCCCATTCGAAGCCGGGGTGCCGCGTCACGGCCGGCACCCGCGTGGAAAGGGCGTGGCTCGGTACGAACGCGCAGAACCGCATCGACGCGGCCAACCCCGGGAGCGCGACGGAAGACGCCCGCTTGGAGGTCGTCGGCGTCGAGGGCGCCCCGCGGCCGTGGCTTGAACTGCAGGCAGTCGTGGCGGGCGAACCGATCCCCGTGCCGGCAAAAAAGTAAGCCCCAGGAGAAGACATGCGCACCACCCTACCCACCGCCATCTTGTGCCTAGCGGCGGCCGCCGCGCAGGCGCTCACGCCTCCCGAGCTTTGGAAAGACTACGATCCGGACAAAGGCGATTTCAAGGAAGAGGTCGTCCGCCAGGAAACCAAGGACGGCGTCTGCTTCAGGGATTCCTACATCAGCGCCTATGTGCTCGGCGAAGAGGTCCGCGTGTTCTGCACGTACGCGGTTAAGGCGGACACGAAGGGCGCACCGGGCCTACTCAACGTGCATGGCTGGATGGCCACGGCGAATATCGACCCGGAGTATGTGAATGACGGCTGGGCCGTCATGTCTTTCGACTACTGCGGCAAGAAAGAGGGGCGAGCGCACTGCACGAAATATCCGGAAACGATGGACTACGGCCGAATGGAAGGGAAGGTGATTCACTCCCGGCTGCCGGATGGCAGCGACATCACGGACCCGCGGCAGACCTCGCACTACCTCTGGTACGCCCTTCAGCGCCGCGTGCTGAGCTACCTGTGCGCGCAGAAGGAGGTGGACCGGTCGCGCATCGGCGCGAAGGGCTACTCGTACGGCGGCACGCTGATGTGGAACCTCGGCATGGACCCGCGCGTCAAGGCGGTCGTTGCGTACTTCGGCATCGGCTGGATCGAGTACTACCGCAACAAAGCCGTCTGGCTGTACAACGTGCCTTACCGCGAGCCGCCGATGACGCCGGGCGAGCGGCTCTTCCTCGACACCGTCGAGGCGCAGGCCCACGCGCCTTATGTTACGGCGGCCGCGCTCTGGCTGAACGGCTCGAACGACCACCACGGCGGCCACGAGCGCAGCGAGCAGACCTTCAAGATGTTCAAGCCCGGCGTGCCTTGGTCCTTTGCGGTTCAGGCGCGCGGACACCACGACACGGAAAAGCTCGGCGACGACTGCAAGCTCTGGCTGGAGAAGTACGTGCTCGGAAAAGGCGTCGACTGGCCGGAGCGCCCCAAGGCGACGCTCGCGCTGGACAGCGCGGGCGTTCCCGCGCTCCGCGTGACGCCCGCCGCGCCCCAGCGCGTCCGGGAGCTGCAGGTCTACTACGCGCAGAAAGAGCCGTGCAGCTTCGCCCGCGCGTGGCGCGACGCGCCGGCCGTGCGCGAAGGCAACGCATGGGTCGCCACGCTGCCGGTGCTCTGTGCGGACGACTACGTCTTCGGCTACGCGAACGTCCGCTACGACAACAACATCGTGCTCTCGACGGACTTCACCGCCGCCGTCCCGGCGAAGCTCGGCAAGCCCCATTTGTCTAATGTCGAATTATGATAATCATCCCCCTTATTCCGCCCCCCGAGAAGCCGGTAGCCGACAGCTACACCATGACCGCAGAAGAGGGGGATGCGCCGCGGGAAGCGGCGGCGGCGAGCGGCTTGCTGACCGCAGCCCCAACACCGCACGGAACGCGACTGCCCTACCGGCATCCGGCGGAGCACGGATGAATCGCTCAGCGCTTCGGCGTGAGCCGCACGATCTTCGTCGCGCCGCCGGTCAGGTCGGCCGCGAGCGCCAAGACGCGGCCGCGGCGCTCCAGCGGCACCTCCCGGCCGGTTTCGACGTCGACGGCGCGGACCGCCTTGAACGGCAGATCGGCGAGCTCGACGCGGCTCGTTTTGGTCGGTGCCTCGTGGTCGATCACGAACAGATAAGCCTCTTTCCCGTTCGCCCGTACCGCGGCCTCCACGTCCGGGTTGTCGGAATAGACGTGCGGCCGCACGCCCGACTGGGCCGCCACCGCGTGAAACAGCGCGTAGAGCTGACGGCGCGCAGCCGCGTCGTCGGCCTCCCACGTCCGGAAGAAGGTGTCCTGCGTGCAGAAGCCCAGCAGCCACGCCGCGCCTTTGCCGCTCGCGTGCCGGATAAGCGCGGGCGCACCGTCGCACGTCTTCAGGACCACCTGCCCCGTCGTGACCCGGCACGCGCGCGGGCTCGCGGCGGTGAAATTGAACATTTCGCCCAGCCCCTTTCCCACCACCTGCGCGGTCGCGGCCTGCGCAGGCGCCGGCGGACGCGCGTAGCCGGGCTTGAGGGCGCGGTGCTCCAGCCAAAGGCCCGCGCGCATCGCGCGGTTCGTCTCAGCCGACGCCACGCCGAACAGCGGCAACAGCGTGCCCATCGGCTCCCTGTGCCGCCCCAGCTGCGGCACGCAGTCGGCGATGACCACGCCTCCCTTGCCGACGAACGCGGCGATCCGCGCGGCCACCTCCTCGGGCAGCAGCTTCACATCGAACAGACAGAGCACGGCGTACCCTCCCATTGCATCGTCTGCGACCTGTTCTTCGTGTAGGACGTCGAGTTCGCCGAACGCTCTCAGGAACAGCTCGTAGGCCAACGCCACGTTCCAGTACTCCTCTTGCGTCTGAATGCACTGGGTGCGCGGAAAGAGAAAGGCCGCCTTGGCCTTCAGCTTCGGCGCCTGACGCAGTCCGGGGCCGCACCGCTGAATCAGATTGAGACCCTTGCCCAGCTCGTCCCAGTGGCCGGCATCGATGGGAATGCCGAAGCCGGACACCAGAAAGTCGGCGCCCTGCGCCACGGCGGAGGCGGTTGTCTCGCGCTCGGCCCACGCCATGCGGCGCAGATCCTCGCCCAGAAAATCCTTGAACCAAGCCGGATTGTAGGTGCCGAACCAGAAGCCGAGCTCCTTGCCGTACGCCCGCGTGACGTTGCGCATCTGTGCGAAGGAGTAGTGGAACTGGCTCATGCGCGGCTTGGCGATGCGGCTGCACTCGCCGTAGCGGAAATCGGTCATCATGTAGGGGTAGATGTCATAGACGAAGGTGTCGGCGAAATCGCCGCCCCAGTGGTAGACGTCGTCCACAAACATCTGGGCGTCCGAGCCCGCCGCGGCGCCGAACGTGCTGTGGCTGTCGTGGGTCAGAATCGCCTTGAACCCGGGATTGACGGCCTTGATCGCCCGATAGGTCTGCCGCCAGCCGTCCGGAAAATAATCGGAGCGGAAGTTGATCACATCCAGCCATTTGACGGGGTCGTTGCGGATCGAATCCAGATCCGGCGGCAGCTCGTATCCGTACCGCCTGCGGAACTCGGCCTTCACCTCCGCGTTGTAGCCGAACGAGCCGACGCCCTGATGAAAGGGTTCGTCCTGAAAGCAGAAGACCCGCTCGACCTCCCGGCGGTTTGCCAGGGGAGCGAGCCGCTCGGAGACGTTCTTCTTAACCGCCTCGGCGTAGCCGGGCGAGTAAACGCAGAGGTCCGGCGGATTCACGCGGCCGAACAGCTCCAGCCCGTCGGCCTGCCACGTCACCGTCAGGCCGCGCGCCTGCGCCTCGCGGGCAATGGCGGGATGAACCGCAGCGGGAATGGGGGCGACGATGTGCGGCGGCTGCGGCAGATAGAGCGACGTGATGCCGTGCGCCGCGATGTTGTCGAGCGTGGCGGCGATCAGGGCGTCGTCGAGCGGCCGGTCGCCCTGCCACCCCGGCGCGTTCGGCACGGGCGAGAACTGGACGGCGACGGGAAACGTTGAAGCCTCCCCTGCTTTTTCGGCGGCCATCGGCGCACGGCCATCGCGGGCGCTCCCCGAGCAGCCCAGCAGGCAGACCAGCGCCGCGCCCGCGGCGAACAGCCCAGCACCTTGGATTTCACCTCTGCACATATTTCCCCCATGGTTTCACAAACCGGCCCGCGCTCGGCGCACGCGGATTAAGGCGCCTGCACGCAGACCAAAAGACCGGTCGGCCCGGAACTCCAGTTCTCCCACCGCACACACGGCCCCTGCACAAACACGTTGGTCCCAATTCTCACGTTCTGGGCAAGCACATAGTACCGGTTCGTGCACCCGCCGGAAAACGCCTCGGTCAGCCGACAGTTTCTGAGCGCGCACCCCCGAAAAAGGGCCTGAAAGTCGCCGTTCGCCACCTGCGCGTCTGCGTGCGTGATGCGGCACCCATCGAGCAAGGCGAAGCCCGCGAGCCACACGCTCTTGACCCCGTGCGCCACAAACTCGCACTGCTCAAACCGGACGCCGTCGGCGTTGCCGTCGTGTGTCACCAACTGGCCGAAGCGGGCGACGCCATACTCCGGATGGGGCTTGTCCTCGAAGCGGCAGCGCGCGTACTGCGTCGCCAGCTCAGGCGCGTTCGTGGAGCCGTAGGCGTGAACCACGGAACCGTAGAAGCGGCACGCTTCAAACCGCATCCCCGGCTTGCGGTTCCACATAGCCCAGGCGGTGGTTCCCCAGAACGTGCAATCCTCGAAGCGCGCGTAGCCGCCGTCGCCGCTGTCCGCAACCAAGCCGCACCCCGCATTGTTTACGAACTCGCACTGTCTGAACACGCCGTCGCGGCAAACGGAATCCTCGGCCTCGATGTCGACCCCCGCCCCCGGCGCAGACTGGAACACTCGGCGGCCCGTGTGGTTGAACTGGCACCCGACCGCCGTAAGCCCTTTGCCGCCGACCCACGACAGCCCCTGCCGCGCGTTGTATTCGCCGTACACATCCGACCCTCCGTTGTTCTCCGGACGTACACATCCGACCCTCCGTTGTTCTCCGGACAGGCGCGCCCGCGCCCACACGCCCGAGAGGTTTAGCCTCTCCTGCTTGAAAACGTTGGTTATCCTACGTCTTGGGGTGCCCGCTGTCAACTCTCGGGCTCGAAAAACGGGCGCCGGACCCGCCCGAGCCCCTTCAGCCACGTCCGCTACTTGTGACAGAAGCGCCTTTATCCGACTTTGCCGTATCCCGCGCCCGCAGGAAAACGCAGCTTGTACGTCCTATCCCTCTTGAAGGAGACCTCGATCTTGAAGCGTATGCCGTAGAGCCGGATGATCTCCAGGGCCGCGAGCGACAGGTCGGTGCAGAGCAGTATCTTCCGTCCGCGCGCGGGGTGGGCGACCAGCACGAAGCGGACGATGATGCCGACGGGGCGCCAGTACAGGTCGAGCGCGAGGAAGCGGAGCGCGACGCCGCTCTCGCCGTAGACGGGGCTCTGTGCCTCGGTGAACGCGGACTGGTCGTCGAAAAGCCGTTTCAGCGCGACCTTCTCGCCGTAGGTGCGGCGTCTGCCCCGTGTGCCTGGCTTCGGCGGTTGCGGCGCGCGGTAGGCGACGGCGTTGGAGCGGACGGCCGCGATCAGGTGCCAGCCCGCCCTGAGCAGCGGCCCGATGACCTTCGCGGCGGCGAAGTAGGCGTCCGCGACCAGGACGGCAGGCTCCTCAACGCCGAGCGAGAGCGCGAGGGCCGCCATCCTGTCGAGAAGCGTGCGGCGGTCGCGGTTGCTGAAGACCGCCCCCTCGTGTATGCGGCAGGCCAGCGGCAGCGCGAAGAAGCCCAGGCCCGCCCGCACCGCGAGCGCGACGGCCTGGCAGGAGTGGCCGAAGATGTACTCGGGTTTGGTGTTGCCGTCCGACTCCTGGTGCAGCTTCTTGACGGCCGGCATCTTCCTTCCCGCCTTGGGTATCTTGATGCCGTCGGCCAGCAGGACGGGCCGCCCCCCGGCCGTGAGAAGGGCCGGCCGCAGCGCGGACAGGGCCGCCCTCGTCCAGAGCCGCGTGAGTTTATCGAGGCCGACCCCCGGGCTGTGGAACATGTCCAGCAGCGGGCCGTAACACGCGCGGCGCAGCCCCAGCGCCCGGACATAGCTCGTGACGCCCGCGAGATCCGGGCGGACGCAGGCCGCCGCAAGCCCCGCCGCGAACCAGAGGAACGTCCGCGTCCTGCCGAACGCGGGCCTGAGTTGGAGCGCGAGTCCCCACCAGAGCGACCAGAGGCGCATAACAATCTCCTTTTTCTCGTTTTACGGCTTGACAGGGTAGCCGATATATGCTACCTATTATGCCCGAAAGGAGACGCCATGTCAACGTCCATACAGAAAATCGAGGAAAGAATCGCCCGCGTCAGGGGTCAACTGTCGGAACTCGGCCCGATGCGGCCAGGTTCGGTCAGCCGCCAATACAGGGAGCCGAAGGAAAAGAAGCGGCCCTTCTACCAGATCAGCTACACGCACCGGATGAAGAGCCGGTCGGAGTACGTCAGGCCGGAGAACCTCGCCGCCGTGCGGGCCGAGACGGCCAACTTCAGAAAGTTCAAGAGGCTTGTCGACCGGTGGGTTGACCTGGCCCTTCAGCTCTCCCAGCTCAAGTCGAAGTCAGGCGCACACGCGGCCAGTCCGCGTGCGGCCACGCTCAGGCAGGCCGGGTCATAGCGCAGGGAGTGAGACACGGGGGTGAAAAGTGTTGAAATCCGGGGTTGACTCTTTTCACCCCCCCCCGCATAATAGATGCCAAATGGTTGGCCTGTGCCTTGATATTTCGTTCAGCAGGGTGCTGTGCGGGCGAGGGCAGGCAGCCTCAGAGAGCCGAAGAACTCGGCACTCTCAAGTAATTAATATATCCGTCATTATGGCAGATGGGAATACTATGCCTGATGAGCTAGTCCCCCTCTAATTTGCGAAGTTTTTAAGAAATCTTTCAGAGACGATGTAAAGAAACGGCAAGAACGGCGTATAGTCAGTAGAAGACCTGTTGTTTATGAACAGCCGCGATACAGAGTCGGCGGACCTGAGTCCGTCTTTTGTGCGAGCCTTGACAGACGCGCAGCTGGATCTCTATGCATCTATTTGCGTGATGTTGGGCAATCGGGAAGTCGCGAAGGATGTTCTTCAAGACACAAATGTGGCGCTGATGAAGCACGCGCTTGAATACGATGAGGGACGAGCCTTTCTTCCTTGGGCTAAGGCATTCGCATTCAATCAAGCCAGGACTTACAGAAAGCGGGAGTCGAGGAGCCCCATGGTGTTTGATGACGATCTGGTGACGGCTGTCGCTGAAGAAATCACAGATGATGCCGCAGAGAGCGGAAGAGAGTTGGAGCTTCTGGAAACGTGCTTAGAGAAACTGACTGCTGCGCAGAAGAAGCTGATTCAGGCTCACTATTTTCAGGGAGAGCGCGTGGAGAGTATTTCGGAGCGTATGACAAGAAGCGCGATCTCGGTTTACGTCCAGATTCACAGAATCAGGCGTTTGTTGGGCACATGCATAGAGGGAAAAATGCATGTTGCAGGGGAAGGGGTAAGAACATGAACGGAGCTGAATCTTACTTCGAAGACCTGCTGATGCGAGTCATAGAAGGGATCGCGACCGAAGATGAGTTCGCTACCTTCTCTGAGATCATCCGTATCGATGCCGATTTGCGTCGGCGATATGCCCGCGAAATGCGCCTGCACGCGTTGCTGTGCTGTCAGGGAGAAGCGAAAGCTTTTGATAAGGATGTTCCTCCATGCGCGGCTGGTCCTAAACGCGGGTGGACGGAGATGAGCGTCGGGGGACGAAGAGGGTTAAATTGCTGGTGGAAGGTCGTGGCGGCGGCTGCCGTATTGGTCTCAGGCGCTGCTGTTTGGCATATGGCGGATATTTCAAGCGCATGCGAGAGATTCGGGACGGCGAGTAAAGCGCAGACAGAGCCCGTTCTTCCGGCGGTCCGTTTGGTCAGTCAGAAAGGAGTCAAGGGACTCGACGTGCCGGCGACCGTGCCAGGGACGTTGCGGCTTGAGTCAGGCGAGGTTGTTGTACGGCTGGACACCGGCGTCGAGTTGACCCTGATCGGCCTGGCGAGCGTGGCCATCGAGAGCGGTATCCGTGTCGGGCTGGATAATGGGCGTCTGTTGGCGAATGTGCCGCATTGGGCGACCGGATTTACGGTGCGGACGCGCGAGCTTGAGATCTACGACCTAGGGACGGTTTTCGGCGTATCGGTTGACGGGAGGAACAGCGGCGTGTTCGTGTTCAAAGGCAGCGTGCAGGTGAACGAGGCGTCCGGGGAGGCCGTGGGGCTGTGCGAAGCGGGCGGGGGCGTGCGCGCGACCGCGGGCCGGCGGCCCCTGCAGATGGCGGCGGACTGGCCGGAGGCGCATAAGGTTTTTGCGGAGGTGCGCGGCACGGCGGCGCTGGCCGACCCGCCGGCGGCGTTCGACGCGGCTGACAGGATCGCGGCGCTGTGGGCGAGACGGTACATGCCGACCGTCGTGCCGCCTCCCCCGCCGCCCGTCGCGGGAATGCGGGGCAATCGGCAGTTGGCAGTAAACGGTAAGCCGTTAGCAGTAACCAGTAAGCAGTTAGCAGTAAACGGTAAACAGTCAGCAGTCGGCAATCGGCAGTCGGGAATTTCAAATCACACAACAACGGCGGCGCGGAAGGCCGCGCCCGTCCAAAACGAGGAGGATGCGATGAGAATGACGAACACAGCGGCGGCCCTGGCGGCCGCCGTGACGATGGGCGCGGGCGCGGCGTGGGCCGTGCCTGCGGTGGGCAACGTGCAGATGGCGCAGCGCACGAACTCGCGCGTCGTGGACATCACCTACGACCTCGCGGGCGAGGCGGCGATCATCACGTTGGGGATCGAGACCAACGGGGTCGCGATCCCGGACTCGGCGGTGACCCGTCTCTCCGGCGACGTGTCGGTCGTGATCCAGCCCGGCACGGGCCGGCACATCGTGTGGAACGCGGGCGCGGACTGGCCGGAGAACGTGACCGAGACCGCCAAGGCGCGGGTGACCGCGTGGTCCGTGGACGC
>DAOPZC010000094.1:0-12213 GCA_035353175.1 Kiritimatiellia bacterium
CTCTCGAATTGGCACCCCCTAGGGGAGTCGAACCCCTCTTTCCAGGATGAGAACCCGCCAGTTTCTCCAAAAATAGGCGTTTTTGTGAGCTTTTCGATTAATATTTGATCGAAAACGGCGTTTTTTCTAGGTCGGATTATATAGATTAAGATGGAATAGCCATAATTGAGCCATGACAAAACCGGAGGTGCCTAACCGAGACAAACGGCTCGGTTAGGGGTGGTTGAAGATGGCTTTGGCTGACTGCGGGGTGGTCGGCGGGATCGGCACTATGAGCACCGCTCGCACACCCCGGGCTCCCCTGGGCAAAATACGCAATGGTTTGGGCATGGTCTTCCGTTGATGCAGCAGACATCCTGCCAGCCTTCATGGGGCATTACGAGGCTTTCTCGCTTTTTTTGCCACAGCCGGACGCGGGGCAGTCGGTGTGCCCGGCAACTGCCGTCCGGGCTACCGCCTTCATCATGTGCGTGATGATGTAGTTTGAGCGGGAACGGTTCTCGGCCTTGGCGGCCTCCTCGATCTGCGCGAGAAGTTCTTTCTTGATCGAGATCGTGACCGTTGTGCTGTCTTCAGCCCTGTCGCGTTTCTTCTGCGTTGTCGTGGTTTTCATGGGAGTTCCTTTCAGTACGCGCATTATAACACTTTGCTCTTACTTCGTGTTACTAAATCATCATAAAAAATATCTCGTCTTACTTTTTGATGTTGCGCATCGTCTTACGACGTGTTACGGTTTCGCCCATGAAAAGCGATAACACGGGCTTCGTTGAACGGATCAGTCTGGTGTTCCCCAAGGCTCTGCTGGCAGAGGTCGACCGCCGCGCAAAGGCGGAGGGGCGGACACGCTCCGGACAGATCCGCTTTTTTTTGCGCCACGTCGTACGACGAAATAAGACGAAAGCAAGAAAGGCGGTTTAGGTGATAACTGTTGTCTTGCAGATGGAACCGCTATGGGGAACGGCAGAGAGCGTGACCGCCCTTTACGGGATACCCAAGCGCAGGTTGTTCGAACTGGCGCGGACTGGACATATCCGGGCACGGAAGCTATCGCCGAACAGCCGTACGTCTACCGTCGTGTTTCGGACATCGGATGTTAAAGATTGGCTTGAGAATGAGGCCCCCACTCCCCGCGCCGAGGCTTTCGAGCCGAGGCGCGGTGCCGGGGCGATTGTAGGCGCTCCCCCGGACGAAGATACGGGGGGCGGCACCGTGTTGGTTGTGAGGCCTGCCGAGAAAGAAAATGCGGGGGCGGCTGTTTGAAAGGTGGGTGCGCGATGGCAAAGAAGAGACGAGCCCCGATACACATGGGTGAAACGTGCGAGAGTCAGAAGACCTTTATCACGGTGTGCGGGCGCTTTGTAACGCTTCGCCTGGTGTGGACCACCAACAGAGAGCATGTGACTTGTCCCGAGTGCCTGCGGGCATTTCTGGCGCAAGCCGAAAACAAGATCAGGGATTTGAAGGATGGGTTCAGCGCCTCGGAGAACCGCCGCCGTGCGGCGAACAGTGATTTGGAGGCGAAGAGCAAGAATGTGAAGCGGCTCGGTGACGAGCTTGCGTCCGCTCTTAACCGCTTGGATCGCGCCGAGCGCCTGAATCTGATTCTCGGAAACTCGGTGCGCTGCGCGAACGAAGAGGCGGCGCGGCTTATGACGCTGCTGGGGATCTAGCGATTTCCGCGCAAGGTGCGCGGTAACCCCGTGCGTCGGACCGAAAGGACGGCGCACGGGGATTTTTCAATCAACGCATGGGGGTGAATTATGATCGAGGTGACCGGCAGAAGTTCCCACAAGGTGGAGTTCGACACGGCTGATCCTGCGGAAGCGATCTTGCGCTTCCGGAACCTGTTTCCCGGCGCGACCGTCGAGACGGTCGGCGACGAGGCGTTTGTCGCGCTGTGCGAGGTGTGCGGCAAACCGATCTTCGAGGGCGAGCCGTATGAGACCGATGAAGACGCGCATCTTTGCGCGGAGTGCTGCGGGGCAGGTGAAGAATGAGACTCGCCTGGCTGCTGTGCACGATGGCGGTCGCCGCCGTGCGTGCATGGTGGAGGTTCTGGGGCGAGCATGGCGTTGAGGCTGATGATCCGGACAAGGAGCGGGAGACGCTACGGCATGCGGCCGGTGCGCACGGGCTTTTTCGCGGCAGAGGCCGCCGCCGGGATACCGGCTGAAAAATCCAAGTGCGCCCAGCCCGCATGCGCTCCGCTTTTTGGGGTTGCCCAAACACTCGGCATATCGAGAGGACGAAGATGTGAAACGGGATGGCCGGACGAAAATAAAAACCTCGCGGGTGCTGATCGCGCGGGCGCTGGCCGCGCAGAAGGTGGAGCGGCATACGAAAGTCCGGATGTCGCGGGATTTGTACGAGCGGGCGGCGCAATGCGCCCGCGACGTGGATGAGACGGTTTCGCGCTGGCTGGATCTCTGCACAAGGACGCACAACCTTTACCGGGCGCAGGCGGCCGGTGTAGCAATTCCTGATGAACTGATTTCCGCCACACGTGAAAGCGTGGTCGCCACCGTGGATGGTGCGCATGCGGATCACGGCCTCTTGCGCCTGTGCGTGGCGACGGTCGTTCTCTGGTGCGAGTCGCGGCGTCTGCCGCCGGTCGTGTGCCCGATGCGCGAGGGCGTCGACTATTTTGTAGATCGGGGTGAGGAATGAAGACCTGCGGAGAGTGCGGTCTGTTCTGCTCCTGCGGGCTGCTTTGGCCATCCGGAATGTGCCTGCCGAATGGGGACAGGCTGGTCGATGCGGCCGGGGCGGCGTGCGTGTGCTGGGAAAAGGACTGGCGCGGAGTGGATCAGTCGGACGGGGAGCGGGAGAGGTGCGAGAGTTCTAAAGTTCTAAATTGCGAGATTGAGGCTGAACGACATGAAAGAACTGAGAGCGTTCACGGTGAAGGCGCACTGGGCACTGCTGATCAGCGCCGGGCTCAAGACGTGCGAAAACCGCAGTTTCCGCGTTCCGCCGGGGTTCTATCTGGTACACGCGTCAAACAGCCTGAGCTTTTCTGAGTGGAGCGCGGGCAGCGTGTGGATCACGGAACGGTTCGGGACCGCGATCATCTGCCCGTCGTTCGACCTGTGCCGCACCTGGTGCGGCCAGATCGTGTGCGGCGTCCGGATCGTCTCGGCGCTGACCGCGTCGACGGACCCGTGGTATCTGGGCGATGTGGCGTGGGAGTTGGAAAACCCTGTGCCGTGCGCACAGGGCGTAGTGGCAAAGGGTGCGCTCGGTGTGTGGCCGGTTAGTGAGGGGGTAAAGAAGAGGTTTGAGAGGGCGAAAGCGCGGACAGGTTCCATCCGGCGTTTGTCCGGCTTTGAAACATGATCGCGCTTCACCGATGAAGGTTCCGTTCTCAAGGGGTTATCCTGGGACCGAGAGCAGGTCTGCGGTTATCGGGGTCTAATCGCCTTGCACTAGCCCGTTCTTCATCAGGACCACCCGCATCGCGATGTCGAAGGCCTCCTCGCGGTCGTGCGTCACATACAGCAGCGTGAAGCCGAGTTTCTCCTGAAGCCGCAGGATCTCTTTCCTGAGCCGCTGGTTCAGCTCTTGGTCGAGACTGGAGAGCGGCTCGTCCATCATCAGCACCTTGGGCTCGAGAACCAGCGACCTCGCGAGGGCCACCCGCTGCTGTTGGCCCCCGGACAGTTCGGAAGGTTTCCGGTCGGCGTACTCGCCCATGCCGACGAGTCCGAGCGTCTCCAGGACGCGCCCGCGCCTCTCGTCGCCCGGCATCCCCTTCGCTTTCAGGCCGAACTCGATGTTTCCCCTCACCGTGAGATGGGGCCAGAGAGCCAGGTCTTGGAACACCATGCCGACGTTGCGCCCTTCCGGCGGCCTGAGATTGCGCCCGTCCGCCGCCACCCGCTCGCCGTCGATCGAGACGCTGCCGGCGTCCGGCGCGATGAAGCCCGCGACCAGCCGGAGCAACGTCGTCTTGCCGCAGCCGGATGGGCCCAGGAACGCGACACGCTCGCCGCACCCGACCGACAGCGTGACGCCGTCCAGCGCCGTTGTCCCGTTGTACCGCACGGTGACGGAGTTGATTTCTATCATGTTCATCCGCGTGTCTCCCTTGCCGTAAACGTGAACGCCGCCCAGAGTAGTCCCGCGGGCAGCAGGGTGGCCGCGATCATGATCACGCAGAGCGCCGCGATCAGCTGCGGCGAGCCGTTGGCCATGAGCGTGAGAATGCGCACGGGCAGCGTCTCGTGCCCGGCGGGATAGACCAGCATGGTGATGCCCGTGTCGCGCAATGAGAAAATGTACGCGACGATCCAGCCGGCGAGCAGGCCGCGCCGGGCCATCGGGGCGACGATCAGGGCCATCCTGCGGAACCATCCCGCACCCGCGATCCGCGCGGCCTCCTCCATCGAAGGGGGAATCTGCGCAAGCTGCGCGACGGTGATCCGGCTGGCCAGCGCCGTGTATTTCGCGAGGTAGCCCAGCAGGATGATCAGCGGCGTCTGGTAGATGAAATTGGTCCAGGGCGTGTTCCACAGGCAGATCAGGCCGATGCCGGTCACGGTGCCCGGAAGCGCGAAAAGAAAGAACGTCAGCGTGTCAACGGCCCGCCAGCACCAGATCGCTTTCGTCTGGATCAGGTACCCGGTGAAGAACCCCGTGAAGGTCAGCAGCGTGGCTCCGGCTGCGGCGTAGGCGAGGCTTCGCGCGAGGCTGTCCCCCGCCCGGCCAAAAGCCTCTGCGTATGCGGCGATGCCGGAGGACTGCACGACCAGCGCCGCGACCGGCACGACCACAGTCACGCATCCGCACAGGGCCACCAGCACGGCCAGCGCGTTGCGCCAGGCGCCGAGCCGGATCAGCGGCCGCTGCCCGGCGTCGGCAGACGGCCGCAGCTGGCAGGTCCCCGCCTGCAGAAAGCCGGCTTCCGCCAACAGCAGCATCAAGGTCACGGCGGCAAGCGGCACGGCCGCGGCCGTGGCGGCCCCGAAGTTGTAGAAAGCCGAGAACTGCGTGAAGCTCTCAACCGGGAAAACACCGTAACGCAGATAGCCCGGCACGTCGAAATCCCCGAAGCTGAGAAGAAAGACCAGCATGGCCGCGAGCAGCAAGCCCGGACGGATGAGCGGGACCGTGATCCCCGCCAGCACGCCGCGCCACCCCGAGACCAGCAGCCCGGCCTCTTCCAGCCGCGGGTTGACGGTTCTCAGGAAAATGACCGTGAACAGCATGGGGACCGGAAGAAACACCGTGAACAGAACCGCGACACAGCCGGGCAGGCCGAACAGAAGCTTCATGGCCGCCGGACCGCCGAACACCTGCGCCACAAGGCCCTCGCCGCTCAGCAGGCCGGACCACGAGACCGCGAGGATATAGGTCGGGATGAGCAACGGGATCACGAAGAGGACGGTGAAGAACCGTCGCAGCGGCAGGTCCGTCTTGCCGATGAGTATGCCGAGCGGCAGGCCCGCCGCCGTCGTCAGCAGCGTGACCAGCGAGGCCAGCGCCAGACTGTGCCCCATCAGTGCCCACTGGCGTCCGGAGGCCAGCAGCCCCCTGTAGGACGCCAGCGTCAAATGGCCGTCCGCCGTCACGCTCTTGGCCAGCATGGCGAGAACGGGCAGCAGTCCGGCAACGAGCAGCACGAGGACGACCGCCGCGAGAAATGCGCGCCTCGCCATTTAGAGGCCCGTCCATTCCTTCAGGTAGGGCTGGATCTCCGTCATCTTCCGGGCCACCCCGGCATAGTCCACCCGCATCACCCTCAGCTCGCCGACCGGCCGCAGTTCGGGCGGCATTGCGACGCCGGGATGCAGCGGGATCTGGGCGCAGTCGGCAAAAGCCAGCTTCCGCTCCGTTTCCGCCGTGAGCAGGTAGTCGGCCAGTTTCCGGGCAGCCTCCGGGTGCGGGGCACCCTTGATCAGCACGACCGCGTTGGGCACGATGAACACGCCCACCCCGCCCTCCTCCTGGTCGGGGTACACCATGGCGACGGGCTTGCCCTGCCGCATGCGGTTGACCGCGTCGTCGCTGTCGACCAGGCTGAAAGCATAGCGCCCGTCGGCGACGAAATCCGCGCTCTCGCCGTTGCTCGTCGAGACCGCGACCCCGTTCCGCTTCAGCGCCGCCATCCACTCCCTGCCGCGTCCGTCACCCATGACTGTGAATAGGGCGGCGACCTCGGCTGTCGTGGTCCCGAACAGGGGGTTGGTGATGACCGCCTTGCCCTTCCAGCGCGGCTCCGCGTAAGCCATGACGGAGGTCGGGCCGTCAGTCACATTCGTGTGCACGATCAGCACCCGCGCCCGCGCGGAAAACCCCGTCCAGAACCCCTCGGCGTCTTTGAAGGCCGGCGGGATGCCCTTCGCGTTCGGGGAAGCGTACGGGGCGGAGATGCCCTTCTGCTTCAGGGCCTCGGCCCGGATCGGCTCGTTCGCCCAGTACACGTCGGCCTGCGGATTGCCTTTCTCCGCGATGAGCCGGTTCATGGCACCCGTGCTCTTGGCCTCCTCGGTGTCATAGACCGCCCGGACCCGGATGCCCGTCTCCCGCTCAAAATCCTTCAGCACCGGCTCCGAAAACACCTGGTCCTCGGACACGTACACGACGACGGAGGGCCTGACCTTGGGCGTGCAGCCGCTCAGACCGACGAAAGCAAGCGCGGCACACATCGGAACGGCCAAGCATTTGAGCACAGGTATTTTCACAGGAAACGGTCCTTTCAAGTCCAAGACGGATGCGAAGAAAGCGAACGTGGGGCCGGAAGGCGGCCCCACGTCAGGGTGTGCGGCCGGGGCTACTTCTTGGCGTCGTCCTTGTCATCCTCCTCCCAGCCGAGGAACTTGCCGTCTGCCGCGACCGAGAACTCGCGCTCCTTGCCGTCCTTCTTGATTTCCACATCGTAGACGGTCTTCCCGTCCTCGTCCTCTTTCTCGATCTCCTGAATCGCGGCGTCGCCCGCCTTCTCCTTGATTGTCTTCTGCACCGCCGCCGGGCAGTCCTTCAGCTCGACTTCCTGCTCGTCATCGTCCTTGTCCTCGCAGGAACCATAGCCGAAGTCGTCGAAGATCGTGACGCTGTCGGCCTTCGTCCACACGCCGACCGCGCCGGCATCCTTGAAGGTGTCGTCGGTGGCCTCAATGACAACACTCCCGTCGAGCGTCACCTTGAAACGGTTGTCGTCAAAATCCACGCGCAATGTATGCCACTCGTTCGGCGAGACCTTCACACCGGCGTTCTTGAACGATACGCGCTTGCCCTTGACTGTATGGTAGATTGTGACGTTGTCCTCCAGCGCGTTGGCGCGGGTGATGTAGTAGTTGTCGCCATCCTGCCAGCGCCAAATCAGGCCGCCGGCCTGGTCCTCCTTGCCGGCGAGCGGCTTGAACCTGACCTCGACAAACCCGTCCGAGATCTTCACGCCCTGCTTCACACACCACGGGAACCGCCCTTCGCCCGACTGCTTCAGCACGTTCGGCTTGCTAGGCGCGGAGCCGTCGGCTTCAACCGTCCACTTGGCCGCACCCGGCCCCGTGCATCCGGCCAACCAGCCTGCGGGCAGTTCGCCCACCTTGTTGCTGTCGAAGCTCTCCGTCGTCTTAGCCGCCTGCACGTCCTTCTCTTCCTTCTCCTTCACCTCGGCTCGAACTATTCCGATAGCTCCGGCGGCCACGACAAGCGCCACCGCCACTCTGTTGAACTGTCTCCGTTTCATGAGTCTCCTTTGTTTGTATGCTACATCTCGACAACACCCTCGGGGGCAGTGAACGGAACTACTCCGTCATCGCGCAGCCTTTTCCTTCATCTCACCCGGGGAAACAAGCACCGCACCCACCGCAAGTCGCTTCGGGGATTTCCCCACCGGCACGGTCGCCGCCACCTTGAGCGTGGCGACGTCAACGATGCTGACGCTGTTGTCACCGGTGTTGCTGATGACCGCGAGACCGCCGTCGGGAGCGAAGGCGACCCAATTCGGATCGCGGCCGACATGCACGCGACCGAGAATCGCGTGATCCGTTGTCGAGAAAACCGTCACCTCATCGGTGGTTTGGGTGGCAATCCATAACCGTGCCCCATCGGGGGTGACCGCCAAACCGTGGGCATCTTTGCCCTCCTCCGCAAATTTCGGCTCGCCTAGCGCGATCCGATCCACGACCTTCCCTCGCGCCACATCCACCACCAGCGCGCCATTGAACCAGCGCACCGTTTGGTACACACGCTTGCCATCGGACGTCCAAGACGGAATTCGCGGCCAGCCGAACATCGGAACTTCCCCGACAATTTCAAAACTGGACGCATCCACCAAGACCGCCTTCATGTCGCCTTCGCACGTCACGTAGATGCTGCGCCCGTCAGGGCTGCGCAATGCTATGTGAGGGGCTCGCCCAACAGCTATGGATCTCACGACCTTGCGCGCGGCGACATCCACAACAGCGAGCTTGTCAGCGCCGTTGATCGTGACAAACAGGAAGCGGCCATCGGCGCTGACCTCTAGTTGGTTCGGACTCTTGCCGACCTCGACCGTCGCAGTGATTTCATTCTTCGCCGGATCGATGAACGATACCGTTCCGGCCCCCTCATTCGAAACGTAAACGGCACCGCCGTCAGGCGCAATCGCGACGCCATGCGGCTTGCTGCCGGTCTTGACGCTGGCAAGCTGTTGGCCTGATGCGGGATCGATGACGGACACGCCGTCGCCGCCAAAATTGGCGACGTAAGCGCGGACGACTTGTGCCGCAGCCATTGCCGGCAAAGCACCGGCACCTGCGAACAGCGCAAGCGCACCGAGAGCCATTCCTGTGTGGATCGCGATGTTACGTGTCTTCATAGAAGCCTCGCTTTTCACCTTACGAAGGCGGCCTATTTGCCGCCGTACTCGATTTTGTCGAACACCGTCACGCTATCGGCTTTCGTCCACAGGCCGACGGCACCGCTTTCCCGGAAGGTGTCATCCTCCACTTCGAAGAGCCGCTTGCCGTTGAATGCCACCAGAAATCTGCTGCCCTCGAAATCCACCCGCAATGTGCCCCACTTGTCGGTCGGCACCTTGACATCCACCCCGTAGCCGTACAGCCGCCCTTTGACCGGCAGAGAGGAGCGCTTGCCGTCCACCGTTTTGTACAGCACGACGTTGTCTTCCAGCGCGTTCGCCCGCACGACGTAGTAGTTCTTGCCGTCCTGAAAACGAAAGACGATGCCCCCGGCTTGGTCTTCTTTACCGTCGACAGGTTTGAATTTCGTCTCGACAAACCCGTCGCTCAATTTTACGTCGGATTTCACCGCCCAGCAGAAGGTCGCATCGCCGGACTGCTTCAACACCCTGCTCCGGCTCTGTGCTGTGTCATTAGTGACCTGCCAATTCGCCGCACCCTTTCCTGTGACGCCCGTCTGCCACGATGCCGGCAACGCGCCGGGTGCGAGATCGCCGAAACGGATCGTGGTCTGCGCGGACGCCGCGTGTGCCGTGACAGCCAGTGCGATTGCTGCTAGTCCTCGTTTCATTACTTGGAACTCTAGCAGAATAATGCGGCCGGCGTTACTGAAGATATTCTGAAGGTTTCTTCATAAAGGGCCGGACGGCAACACCACGCGGAAAACACTGCCACGCCCCAGTTCGCTCTCGACGGTGATGCTCCCTCCCAAATGCTCGACGGACAGCTTGGCGATCGCCAAGCCCAGGCCCGTGCCGCCTGACTCGCGGGCGCGGCCCTTGTCGATGCGGAAGAACCTTTCAAATATCTTCTGATGAAATTCGGGCGCAATACCCGGACCTTGATCGGCTATTTCGATCACCGCGCTGTCGTTACGACGGAAGGCCCGCATTTCGATGCGGCTGTTGGCTGGGCTGTACCGGATTGCGTTGTGCAGGACGTTCATCAGGGTTTGGCGCAAAAGCAGCCGGTCCGTCGTCGCGGAAAGGTCTGGCGTAACAGCCAGCTCAAGTATCTGGTTGTTCTCCGTGGCGAGAATGCCCAAGTTTTCGCAGACCTCTTCCATCAGCTCCGCCAGGCGTACGGGGCTGCGCCGCCGCGGCAGGGTGCCGCTCTCGATTCGGGCCAGCGCCAACAACGCCTCGATGAGATCATTCAGCCCTTGCGCGTCCTCCAGCATGCTTGCGATGGTCTCGCGCAAAACCGCCGGATCGTGCCCCTCGCGCAGCCCGACCTCGCCGACGGTGCGCAGAGCGGTCAGCGGCGTGCGCAACTCGTGCGAGGCGTCGGCAGTGAACCGTTTGAGCGCGTCAAACGAACCCTGCAAACGCTGCAGCGTCTGATTGAAGACCGTAGCGAGTTGGCCTAGCTCGTCATGCTCGTTAGGATTCGGCAACCGCTGGTCCAGCGACTCCGACGTGATCGCTCTCGCTCGTTCGGCCATCGCGCCCACCGGTGCCAGCGACCGGCCCGCGACGACAAAGCCGCCAAGCGCCGACAGAAAGATTGCCAACGGCAAACTGAGCGCGAAACCGGCCAGCACTTCCTGTAACGTACGCCGCATGTCTGACTCGTCGCGGAGCACCCGAACGACGACGCCGCGCTCGTGAATACGCGCGGGCCGCTCCATCACCCGCACAGACAACGCGCCCGCCAAGACGACCGTGTCGAAGCGCAACCCTGCTCCGGCCGGCGCCGGCAGCCGCGAACTCTGCGTGGCCGGCACGGGCCAGCGCTGCAACACCAGCTGTTTGTCTTCCGACCAGACTTCAAACCACGCCGCAAGCCGCGCGTAACCTTCGTCGCCGTGCGCGCCCTGCACCAACCAGCGCACGCGGCCAGCCGCATCCGACTCCAGCTGCGCTTCAAGAATATCGAAATCTATGCGCAGCTGCCGATCCAGCTCCGCCGAGAGCCGATGCTCGACGAGTTCGTACACGAAGACCGCCAGCGCGAGTGAGGTCACGGCCGCCGCTGCCGCGTACCAGAGGGTCAGCCGCAGTCTCAAAGAACGGCGTTGCCACCAGCTGCTCATTCCTGATGATCCACCCGCAACACTAAGCCCAAGCCTCGGACAGTGTGCAGGAGTTTGGTTGTCCGCCCCCCGTCCAGTTTCTTCCGCAGGTGGGCGAAGTGCACGTCAATCACGTTATCCAGCGGCGTGGTGCGGTTGGTCTCGCGCCACACGTCGCGGGCCAGCATCGGGCGAGTGACCGTCTGTCCGTCGTGCTGCAGCAGGTAGGCGAGCAGGTCGAACTCGCGCGGCGTCAGCGAAATCTCGTCTGCGCCGCGCCACACCCGGCGGTGCGCAAGGTCCACAGTCAGGTCTGCTACCTGCCGGCGCAACGGCTCCTCCGCCGCCTTGCGGCGCAACAGCGCGCGGAGCCGGGCGACCAACTCCGCAAATGCAAACGGCTTGACGAGGTAATCGTCGGCCCCGGCCTCGAGCCCTAGCACGCGGTCCTCTACCGCGTCACGGGCCGTCAACAGCAGCACCGGCGCCGTCATCCCTTGCGCGCGGATTGTCGAAAGAATCTCGATTCCGTCGCGGCCCGGCAACATCCAGTCCAACACCAAGAGGTCGAATCTTTCCGTGTTGAGCAAAAAGAAGCCGTCTTCCCCCGTCCGCGCCACCGAGGAGTGAAACCCTTCACGAGTCAGCCCGCGTTTGATCGCCTGGGCGGTCTTGACGTCGTCTTCTATAATGAGCACTCTCACGTTGTGCCTTGCAAGCGAGTGAAATCGTTTCGCATAATTTTTGTTAGTATAAGACCAGTTACAACCGATGTCAAGACACGCAGTTCCCTTGGGAAAAAACCGAAAAAACCGCCCTTGCTTGCGCGTAAACACGGCCCGGCAGGATAGAGGTGCAAAAAAGAAAACGGTCAGAATATTCCAGGGGACCCGGCGCGAGACGCTATCGCGGCGAGCGACGGGCTGGATGGCCGCGACCGACTAGGGAGCGGCGGGATTTTCGGCATGAAAAAGGGCGAACACATAGGTTCGCCCGTACTGGGGTTAATCGGCGAGGGCGTCAAGCTGGGTCAAGTGGTGCTTGGCGATTGAAACGGCCTCGCGGTATCGGGTGCGGTTGGGTTCGCGCTCATGGGCGATTGACAGGACGGTCTCAAGCTGGCGCATGAGGGCCTGCCACTTCTGATTGAATTCGGGATGCTTCGCGGGTGTGTTCATGGGGTGGCGTCCTTTCGTGTTGAGAGAGGGCGACCGGCCGGTCGCCCGTACGTCATTCAAAAGCGACAAGGTTCTTTTCGCGGAGAGAGACAAAGCCGGGGGTCATGTCGGACGG
>DAOPZC010000095.1:0-12059 GCA_035353175.1 Kiritimatiellia bacterium
CGCACTGCGGCGGATCGACGGCCGGCAGCTTCGTCTGGACGCTGACGATGACGGACGTGGCGACGCAATGGACAGAGCTGCGGGCCGTGTGGAACAAGGGCGCGGAGGGGGTTTGCGGCGCGATCGCCGCTTTCATCGGCGAGGTCCCCTTCGAGGTCAAGATGCTCAATTCCGACAACGGCGGGGAGTTCATCAACGGGCACATCAAGCGGCACTTCGCGCAGTACCTGCCGGGGGTCGAAAGGACCCGGTCGCGCAGCTACCGGAAGAACGACAACGCCCACGTGGAGCAGAAGAACCGCGTCCAGGTGCGGGCGCTGTACGGGCACGGGCGGATCGGGGACGAGTCGCTGATCCCGCTGATGAACCGGATAAACGTGTGCCAGGGACTGCTCAAGAACCTGTTCACGCCGACGATGCGGCTGCTGTCAAAAGAGCGCGCCGGGCCGAGGTACGTGAAGCGCTACGAAAAAGAGCCCAAGACGCCCGCGCAGAGGCTGCTGGAATCGGCGTCGGTCAGCGAGGGAAAGAAGGGGGAAATCCGCAGGCTTGTGGCGGCGCACGACATCGTGGCCCTGCGCGAAGGCATCGATGCCGATTTGAAATTTTTGGCGAAGAAACTGGCGGCCGCCCCCTCGGGGGCAACTTCGGAAGGCAGGGGACCCGAACCGTCCTTCGGACGGCTCGGGTCCCCTGCCTCCTCCGTCAAAGGCGAGGGGGCGGGCTTCCGCCCTCCCCCTTTCACCCCCTTCCGCCCCAAATAATCGGCGTCAAATGAAAACGACACCGAATTTCGGTGTCGTTTTCATTTGACGCAACGGGGGGCAGGCAAGCGGGCGCGAAGCGGCCGACAATCGGGGGTGCGGCTACAAGGCGTACTGCGGGATTTTGAGCGTTTCGCCGCCTCGGACGGCCGAGCGGTGGGCGATGATACCCGGCACGGTCGTGTTGAGCGCGCAGGCCGCGTCCACGCAGGGCTGGCGCGCGAGCAGAATCGCGCGGATGAAGTCGTCGGTGAGATAGCCGTGGGAGCCGCCGTGTCCGCCCGCGGGCATGCCGGGCGGCAGCGGCGGTTTTTCCTGGCTGACATGCGACACGTCGGCCACCCCGGAATAGCGCTCTTCGAAACTGCCCTTCTGGCCGTACGCGCGCCCCTTCTCGCCGTGGGCGCCGGGCATGTCCCAGCTCACGGCCATGCGCGCCATGCCGCCCTCGCTGGTGCGGAAGAGCGCGACCTCTGTTGCGAACGGATTGTTGTAGCTGTTCCGACCCGGCTGGTTGTCGGGCAGAAGGCTCGGTGTGGCCAGGCACGAGACCGACGTGAACGAGCCTCCGGTCACGCAGGTGTAGAATCCGTTCGAGTGGGTGGGGTAGTACTGCGGCGGCAATGCCACGCGCCAATCTTTGTAGGACCCGATGTGCTTGTCCATGTAGTGGTAGTACTCGCCCTCGGTATAAATCATCTTGCCGAAGCCGCCGGCCTTGTAGATCTCGCGCATGGCGTAGCACTGCGGCCGGAACGCGGTCGTCTCATACATCGCGTAAAGTTTGCCGGTCTGTTTGACCGCGGCGATCAGCTCGTCCGCCAACCCCAGCTGTTCCTCACCGAAAACGGCGGGCACGGCCGAGGCCATGTGCAGGCCGCGCTTCAGCCCCGCGATGCAGAGCCGCGCGTGGCTCGGCGCATCGGTAGCGATGAAGACCGCCTCGATCTCCCGGTCCTTTTCGAACATCTCTTCGCACGAGGCGTACGTCCGCTTCGCACCGGTCGCTTTCGCGAGGGCCGCGCAGCGGTCCGGGAAGAGGTCGGTCGCCGCCACGACCTCCACGTTCGGATGGTTTTGAAATCCGAACTGGGCCCCGAACTGGCAGACTCCGAAGCCGGCGATGCCGACCTTGACCTTGCGGTCGGAGACCGGCTTCCATGCCGCATCCTTGATTTTGCCCGCGTTGGTCTCGTCGAAGCCGGCGATCGGCTTGTCGGCGGCCAACGCTCCGGTCGCCGCGAGCCCTGCGCCGATCACCGCCTGCTTCACAAAATCACGTCTCGAGAAAGGGTGCGCCATGACATTTCCTCCCGTGGCCGGTCATTTGCCGTACACTTCAATTTCCGTGAACTGGTTGTAGGGGCCGGACGTGCTGCCGTTGCTCGTGACGCGCACGTAGCGCGCCCTCGCGCCGTTCCCCGCAATGCGTCGGCCGAAGTGGTCTTCATAATACTCTTTGCCGGCGCCTTTGCCTAGGCCCGCGCTGTTGTCGAAGTCGTTGTTGAAGAGCGTGACGGCGCTTTCTTTGAACGCGGGATCGTTCGAGATCTGCACCACGGTGTCACGGTAGACACACTGCTCGGGCCGCTCGCGCCAGAGGCAGACCGCATAGATCGCGACGCTGGCGCCGAGATCGAGTTGAACCCATTGTATGCCGGGCGCGAGTTCGAGATAGGCGGCCGGGCTGTATTGCTTGTCGCCGTCCGTGACCAGCGCGAGATCGCGCTTCGACGCCCGCGCGTCGCTGGCGGACACGATGCAGCCGCGCGAAAGAAGACGCGTGCCCGCCGGCACCAAAAGGGGCGGGGGTGGCACGCCGTCTCCCCGATAGGGCTCCCGGTGTGCTGAGCGCATATCGATCGGCGTCCCCTCAAACGTGGGTTTGGGCAACGTTGGCGCGAGCGGGACGTTTCCGGGTTCCTGCTCGCCGAAAACGCATGCGGCGCAAAACAGCACGACACCCGCGAACAGGCGGTTTCTCATCTGTGCGGTACGGTTCGCCATCGGATTCTCCCTGATGCAAGGCGTGTGTTGTTCTCAGTTCGCGCACGCTTCCGGCTCCAAGCCATATGCGCCTTTTGCGGTTCTTCCCCTGACGCTCAGCGCCATGTGCGGGGAAATGCCGTCGGGGTCTACGATCTGGAGATACAGTTTGCCGACTTTCGGGACGTTTTGGAAACAGTCGGCTTGCGTTCTGGCTTTCGACGCATCGACCGTGCCCGGTTCCGCGTGGCCATCGGGGAAGACCGTCCGCAGGTCGAGCGCGGAATAGCCGCTCCAGATTTCGGTTCCCGAATCGTCCTCGATGAAGTACCGGATCTTCCACGCGTCGTAGGTCGGGGTCAGTCCGACGTTCAGCCAGTCGATTTCGATATTCATGTTCTCCGTCGAGCGTGAGACGCGGGCCTCGGTGAAGAGGTAACGGAAGCCGATCAGGGCGTACATGCGGTGGAAAGCGCTCAGGGCCTTGGGGTCTTCGAAGATCGTGTATGCCGTCGGGTTCGTGGAGGCCCTGCCGACGCTGACGTTGCAGTTGCGGATCACCGCCGGATGCAGATAGCTGACTTGCTCAAGCAAGCCCCAATACGGGTGGAACCCGTCTTTCGTCGGCCCCCAACGGCCCGGCTCGCCCACGAGCGGCGCGCTTTTCCAGCGGTCGCGGAGGAGCTCGAACATTTTGATCCCGTCTTTCTCGTAGCGGTTCGCCGCGTAGTAGATCGACTGGTACCGCTTCTCGTCGTCGCCCCAGTTGTCGCGGAACGTGCCCGCCAAGCCGGCACGGTTGCAGAGCGTCAACAGGTGGAAGTGGTAATCCTTCAGCGGATCATACGTCGGCGAAAACCGCATGCCGTTGGTGGGGATGACCAGCCGGATGTCGGGGAAGTGTCGGACGTAAGCGTCGGCGATGCGGATCAGGTGGGCGGAGCTGGACGGAATCAGCTGCTTCGGATAGGCGCCTTCGCCCCAGAAACCGAAATGGCGCATCTCGATGCAGCGGACGAGTTTCTTGCGGGGCACCGTCTTGCCGCCGGCCGTGACCGGCTTCTCCAGGTAGGCCGCGAAGGCCCGCAGCAGCGCGTCGTAGCGCTCGGCGAAATACGGGTTCTCGAAGTTCGGCTCCCAGTGGTCGGTCTTGTTCAGCCACAGCGTGTTGACCGTATCTTTCTGAGCGCTCCGCTGCATGGCCTCGTGCACATACGCCGGATAACAGCAGAACGTGCCGTCGATCTTCTGCTTCGTGCCCGCATTGCTCGTCACGAAACAGCCGATGTTGAGCTTTTGGCCGTACAGAAGGCCGTACTCGAAGTGCTTGTCCATTTTCTCAAAATGGTACTCGCCTTCCCTTGTTTCGAAGGCGTCCCACCCCACCCGGATCATGGAATTCACCGCGTTGTCGCTGACGCGGACCGCATAACTGACCAGATCCGTCACGCCGTTGCCGGGGCCGCCGTTCCAGATCTCGGTGCCGGAGCCCGCATTCTGGATCGCGCCCTGATCGACGGTGATGATCGTTGGAACGGTGCGGGTCGCGCCGTCCTTTGGCTTTTCCCTGACGAGCGTGCAGGCGGCCAGCGGCATCAGGAACAGCACGAGCATTGAAGAGGTTTTTCGCATGACGGTACGGCCTTTGGATGACGTGAGAGTCGGCCGATGCGGGGGCCTGTCATCCGGCACCCGGGCCGTTCTTCCTAACGGGACAGGAGATAGCCTTGCGGCTCGACGGCTTTGCCCTTATACGGGAAGGGCTGGGCGCGGTAGTTGGAAATAATCTCCGCGCCATTCGAAAAGGCCGTGCGGAAAACGTCGGGCGCGATCTGCTCGTGCTGTTCCATGAATTCGAGCTGAAGGTCGGAAAGCGCGCTGAACGCGTCGTACCCCTTCTTGACGAACGCCACCGACTGGGCCAGTTCTTCGTCCGTCGCGCAGGTCAGATCGGAGCTGCCCATCCAGTTTTTGTTGTCGGCCTTGAATCGCGAATAAAAATAAAAGCTCGCGCGTCCGTTGAATTCTGCCAGCTTGGTCTGCGTCAGCTGGTCCTTTGTCGCCGCGTTCATGGTTTCGGTGAAGGGGTTGTTCAGAATAATGCCGTTGTAGACGAGCTGCCAGATCGGGATCAGCCGGTCGTGCATGAGGTTGGCCTTGCCGGTGATGCCGCTGAAGTAGACGTAGAGCACATAGTCGAGGTTGCCGCAGGCGAAATCGAACGCGCCCTCCGACGCCACGCCGCCGATGTTGTCCTTGCACGACTGCAGAATCCGGTCGAACCAATAGGCGCTTTCTTTCGGCGTGCAGGGGTGTTTGGGATCGAAGCAGCGCGGCGGCTGCAGAATGGTGATCACATCGATGTAGTGCAGACCGCGGAAGCCGAGGTCGGCGACCTTCCGGATGTCCTGCGGATAGAAGCGTTCGAACGTGCGCTGCGGGCAGAGCGCGTACATCTGGCCGCCGCTCCACACCGCGTTCGAGAAGGGTTTGCCATCCGGTTCCTTGACCGGCAGATCCTGATCCCAGCACTCCGCGATGCTGTAGCCGTCGGAGCTATTCGTGTGACCGACAATCTTGAACCCCATGCGCTGCGCTTTTTTGATCAGCGCGCGGAGCTTGGCCTCGCCGCCCAAACTTTCCTCGACCGGAAAAATCTGGGGCCAGCGGCCGTCATGGCCTTTCTGGTTCCAGCCGACCAGACAGATTTCGGCGTTCTTGATGCCCGCGCGGTCAAAGGCGTCCAGAATGTCGCCGACGCGATCGAAGGTGACGGCCACCTTCATGGGCGGCTCGGTCGAGAGCGTCTGTTCCAGAACGGGACTGGGTGCGGGTTTCCAGCCTTGGCGGATGCGGACTTCAATGCTCTTTGCGGCATAGGCCAGTTCGGGATGCGTCTTCAGGCGCGCCTTGATCGGCTGGCAGACGCCGCGCGCGAGCTGGTAGTTCCGATAGGTGCGCGCCATGCCCGCATAGTCCGCATCCTTGCCGGTCAGCAGGCAGTAGTGGATCGTCAGGTCGTCCGGAGGCACGAACCCCGCAACGTGAAAACGCGGCGCGATCGTGTAGTTGCCCTCCTTGGCCCGCACGTGCAGGTCGTACTCGAACCTCATCGTCGCCACGATCCCGACGAACGTCGCGCGCGGATTTTTCATGCCGAAGATCGGCATGTAATTCCGTCCGTAGAACACGCTCGGCCCACCCACCATGCACGTGGCGTTCGTCAGACGGAACGAGCCCAGGTAGCCGTCTGGCGTCACGTAGTAGCCCGACTCGCCCCTCATCGCCCGCGCGAACTCGGGCAGCACGGAGACCCACTCCACGCCTGCCGGCAGATCGCCGCGCTTGACGATCACCGTCACTACGCCCTTCGCGTCCGGCGCGACCTCGACGGTCTTCTTCTCTTCGCGTTTGTCCGCAAACGTGTAGGTCAGCTCCACCTGCGCCGCCATCACTCCGCATGCGCAGAACCCCGTGAGCAACATCCAAACGACCGTTTTCATCATCTTCCTCCCCATGCGCTTATCTTTTCACAAATCGTGCGAAGCCGGTAGCAGAAACGCGCGCATAAACGCCTCTATGAAACCGCGCGGGCGGGCAGACGCTTGCCCCCGCGCCGGATACCGCTTGCCGCCGCAGTCCAAATGAATGCCAAAGCACAAATCCGCGATATGATGCGCGGTCCGGGACGTCCCTCGCAACGGGCTTTTGAGCCGTTCGGTTTAAGCGTGCGCTAGTCATCGAAGATGTCTTTTTTTGCCGACTTGAGAAAGCGGCCGAAGTCGCGGTCTTTCTTGCGCTTCTCGGCGTATGACAGCTGATAGAAAGTCGACTCTTCGCGGATCTTTAAGTAGTTGTCGTACTGCTCCCGACTGAGTTCGCCGCTGCTGACGGCCTCAATCACGGCGCAGCCCGGTTCGCGCGTGTGGGAGCAATCGCCGTAGCGGCATTGCGACGCCAACGCCTCAATCTCCGCGAAATTTCCCGAGACGCCTTCGTCGGCGCCGAGAATGCCGAACTCGCGCATGCCGGGGTTGTCGATAACCAATGCGCCTCCGTCCAGCCGGATCAGTTCGCGTCGCACGGTCGTGTGACACCCTTCGCCCGTCGCGCTGACGTCAGCGGTCTCCAACCGCCCGCTCCCGGCGAGGATGTTGATGAGCGTGCTTTTCCCGACTCCGGACGAGCCGACGAAGCAATAGGTCTTTTCGGGAAGCAACTGCCGCTTGAAGCCATCGACGCCCGCTTGCGTGACGTTGCTGAGGGCGAGGACCGGGGCAGAAATGCCGGCGCTGCGGATCCCGGATTGCTGCTCGGCCAGCACGCCCGGCTCGACCAGGTCGGTCTTGGTGAGAAGGATGATCGGCTGCGCGCCGCCGTCGCGTACCATCACGAGATAACGTTCCAGCCGGTTCAGGTTGAAGTCGAAGTGGCAGGATTGGACGATCACCACGACGTCGACGTTGGCGGCGATCATCTGGTCGTCGACCTCGCTTCCGGCGGATTTTCTGCGGAGTGCCGTTCGCCGTTCGATGAGCGTATGGATCACGCCCAAGCTGTCGCCCGCCGTCTTCTTGAGGATTACCCAGTCGCCCACGCACGGCATTTCGTGAGGGCGCGTGTGCCGATAGAGATACCTTCCGGCCAGTTTGGCTCTGAAGGCCCCCGCCTGATCCGCGAGCAACAGCTGGTCGCGGTCGACGGCCGTGACGCGCGCGATCGCGTCGTCAGGTCCGCATGCCGCCCGGCTCTCGAACCAGCCGTCCCAGCCGAACGCGTGCAACAAGTTGTGTTGGCTTTCCATAAAAGATCGGTGCCGTTAGTAGTCGAAAAACGGCACGCGTTCAATTCTTTCGAAACGCGAGTGGACGTCGTTGCCGGTCTTGCTTTTGTACTCGTCGAAGGCGGCGCCCGGCGCTTTTTGGCCCGACCACGCGAACAGCGGCTGTTTTTCGGGCTCAGCAGTGTCCTGCCAATAGACGTTGTGGTCGCAGTCGATTTCGTTCAGCCGCGGGTTGAAGAACCAGATCAGCCGGTCCGCCGAGTTGCAGAACAGGTTGTTCTTGTAGTGGATCTCCAGCTTCTTGGGCTCCAGCCGGTAAGCCAGCAGATGCGTCCCGTTCTTGTTGGGGCGCTGCACATGGCCCCAGCCGAACCCGCAGTCGAAGCTGCGGTTGTCCTCGTACGTCACTCCCGCGACCTCGGTTTCCGGATGGGAGAACCAGACCTCATAGGCCTGTTCGCACAGATAGATCGTGTTGTCCCGCCACACGATGGTGTTCACGCGGGATTTTTCGTTGCCTTGGTTGGTCATGGCCGTGTCGTAGATCTGCCAGAAGCGGCACCGTTCGACGACACAGTCGCTGGCCGAACACCAGAACTCGACGCCGTTGCCGTAGCGCGTGGGCTCGCTGTTCTGCGTGTAGAGATGGCCGCCCCCGATCCAGAAGAAGTCGCAGCCACGGATCAGCACGTGGTTCGCGCCGGCACCGCCGATTCCGTGCGCGGACGTATAGCCGAAAGCCAGCCCGTCCAAAACGAACCATTCCGGGCGGTTCATGGCAATCGCGTTGATCTTCGGCGCGGCTTCGATGAAGCCGTAAAGCTCGGCCGGATTTTTTTCGGAATAGAAGAAAATCGTCCGCGGGCCGGGGGCGGACGCGAGCGGGCTTGAGAAAAAATCGTCTTGTGTGCGCAGTTCTTCGCAGGCCCACCGCTTGAAGCCTGCCGTTTTCTGCGTCGCGCCTTTTTTTGCGAGCACGATGTTGCCGATGTCGGCATTGACGTTCGCGCCGCTCCCGTCGACGGCCGGCACGGCCTTCCAGATATTGCTGCCCGCCGGCTGCCAGAGCGCAGGATCGGCGAGATCGACGCTGCGGATGATCCGGGGCTTCCAGTCGGCATGCTCGCCCGTTCCCGGATAGGACGTGTACGTGACGGGCGCATCCTTCGCCCCCGGCCGCACGCTGAGGCTCCCGCGCCAAAGCTGTCCGCACTTGAAGCGCACCCGGTCGCCCGGCTTGAGCGGTGCCGAGTTCACGCGCGCGAGCGATCGCCAAGCGAGATCCTCTGACATCCCGGTCTGATCATCCCTGCCGCGCTCGGCATCCACGTAATAGTCGGCCGCTCGCGCGCCGGCGCACGCGAACAGGCATGAAAACAGAAAAGCAGTCTCTCGTTTCACAGCAGTCCCTTTCCTTCCTCGAATTACGGATACACACGATCTCGTTCCAGGGCGGGCAAGCAGACGCTTGCCTCTCGCCTTCACCGGACCACCCGATACGCCCTCGGCGCGACCGTTTGTCCCTTGTGCTTGTATTCGCCGTCGCCGTAGTTGGTGATGATCTCCGATCCGTCGGAGAATGCGGTGCGGAAAACCTGCGGCGCGAGCTGTTCGTGCTGCTCCATGAATTCGAGCTGAAGCTGTGACAGGGAGGCGAACTCGTCCTGGCCTTGCTTGATTTTGGCGACGCTGCTCCGAAGCTCCTCGTCGGTCGCGCAGCCGAGGTCGCCGTCGCCCATCCAGTTCTTGCCGTTGTCCAAGAACTTCGAGTAGAAGTAGAAAATGGGACGTCCGTTGAACTCCACCAGCTTGAGTTGCGAGTCGCGGTTTTGGGCCGTGTAGTTGACGGTCGTGGTGAACGGCGTGCTCAGGATAATGCCGTTGTAGACCAGCTGCCAGATCGGGACCAGACGGTCTGTCAGCTTCGATGTCGGCTCGTTGGGCTTGTCGAACGAGACGTACAGCACGTAATCGAGGTTGCCGCAGCAGAAATCGTAGGGGCCTTCCGAGGCGATGCCGCCGAAGGTCTCTTTGCCCATCTTCATGATCTTGTCGATAAAAAAGCCGGACTGCCGTTCGTTCAGCGGATGGCGCGGGTCGCCGCAGGTCCGCTGCCGCACGCAGGAGAACACGTCCAGATAGTACAGCCCCCGGAAGCCGAGGGTCGCGACCATCGGCATATCTTTGACGGCAAAACGCTCGTAGGCGCGTTGTGGGCAGACGCTGTACATGCGCCCGCCGCCCCACGTGGCCTTTGTGCTGGGGATTATGCCGTCTGGATTCTTGAGGATGTATTCACCGTCCCAGCAGTCGGCAATCAGATAAGCGTCGTAATGGTTGCCGTGCCCGACGATCTGGTAACCCTGCCCTTGCGCTTTCTTGATCACCGCGCGGAGCTTGTCTTCGCCGCCGAGTCCTTCTTCGACCGGGAAGATTTGGGGCCAGCGTCCATCGTGGCCCTTCTGGTTCCAGCCGACCAGGCAGATCTCCGCGCCGGCGACGCCCTGCCGCTTGAACTCGTCCACGATGTCGCCCACGCGGTCGAACGTCACCATCGCCTTCAGCGGCGGTTCGTTTTTGACCGTCTGGTCGGGCACCGGACTGGGCACGGGTTTCCAGCCCTGCCGGATACGGACTTCGGGATAGCGGGCGGCATAGGCTAGCTCAGGGCTTTTCTTGACGCGTTCTTTGAGCGGCACGCACGCTTTGCGGGCGAGCTGATAGTTGCGGTATGCCCGCGCCATGCCGGCATAATTCGCCGCGCTGCCGGTCAGAGGATAATAGGTGATGGCGATGTCTTCGTAAGGCTTGTCCATGCCGCGGTCAAATGCGGGAACGATGGAGTAGACACCGTTCGTTGCCCGGGCGATCAGGGAATAGTTGTAGGGCATGCCGGTGACGACCGCCGCAAAGGTCATGCGGGGCGTCTTCATTCCGAACATGGGCATACAGCTCGCAGCCAGCTTCTCGACGCCGTTCGCCGCGCGGAACGTGCCAAGATGCCCGTTGGGCATCACGAAATAGCCCTCTTCGCCAACCTTGGCCGAGGCGAACTCGGGCAGCACCTCCACCGAAACGAGGCCCAGCGGCAGCTCGCCCAGCGGCAGGCGAACGCTCAGCACGCCATTCGCGTCCGGCTCAACCGACACCGATTTCTTCTCCTCGCGCTTGTCCTTGAACGTGTACGTCAGCTCCACCTGCACGGCCATCGCGCCGCACGCCCACAAACAGCCAAGCATCAACAAACAACGCGCACTCATTTTCGTTCCTTTCACCTTTCCATCCGTGTCATGGTCCGCAGATTCCGCTGGTTCGCACAAATGAGGAGCTGTGGCGATCTGCGCAATCTGTGAAAAAATCACCGTTTGTACAGCTCGTACGCCACCGGCCCCACCTCCCGTCCGCGGTAGCCGAACGGCCTGTCCGTGTAGTTGCACACGATTTCGCTGCCGTCGGAATAGGTGACCCTCGCGACATCCTTGGCGAGAAACTCGTGCGACTGCATGAACGCCTTCTGAAGGTGCCGGAGCGGCTTGTACGCCTCGTACGCCGCCTTGAGGTCCGGGATGTTTTTCAGGGTCGCGCTGTAGAAGATCGGCCGCCCGCCGAACTCGACCAGCCTCAACGCATTGACGGCGTCCAGCTTGTTCTGCGTGATCTTATCGGGATTGTACAGGATGATGCCGTGGTAGACGATTTCCCAGAAAGGCACGACGCCGTCGACGGCCGCGGGCTTCTTGCCCTTCGCATAGAACGTGAGCATCTGCCGAAACGTGTAGTTGATGTAGTCCAGCTCGCCCGCAACATGGTCCCAGCCGCACTCCGACGCCGCCCCGCCCATCACTTGCTTGGCCTTGTGCAACATCTTCTTCTGATACTCGCCCGCCTCCTTGCGGTTACAGGGATGCTTCGGGTCGAAACACGCGTACGGCCGCGTGGCGGAAAACACGTCGATGTAGTGCGCGCCGCGGAAACCGAGAGCCCCGATCTTAGCGATGTCGGTCTGGAAGAACGTCTCCCAAGCGTTCCGCGGGCAGAGGTTGTAGGCCTTGCCGCCGCACCAGAACCCGTTCACCGCCAGCGAGCCGTCGGCCTTTTTGCAGACGAGGTTGGTGCTCCACATCGGCGCGACTGCGAACGCGTCGGTGAAATTCGAGTGGCCGTCGACAAGAAAGCCGAGCGAGCGGACGAATTGGATGTATTCACGCAGCTTCGTCTCGCCTCCCGCCTTTTCCTCGACAGGGAAGGTCTGGGGACACTTGCCGTCGTAACCGCCGGCCTGCCAGCCGGCGACGCACACCGCCAGCTTGTCGACGCCCGCCTCCTTGATCTTCGTGACCACCTCTTTTGCGGCGTCGAACGTGAGGTGAGCCGTTACGGGCAACTCGGTGGCGGCCGTGTAGTCCATGTTCTTCGTGTCTTTGTACGGCTTGCTCGCGTGGGTCATGCGCACCGGCAGGGCATCGCAAAGAATTGCTTATGCACTTGACTAAGGTTCTTTCAAATCGGCCAATGATTCCGGGTTT
>DAOPZC010000096.1:0-11969 GCA_035353175.1 Kiritimatiellia bacterium
CCGCGCTTTTGGCCATGTTCATGGTCTGGTCTTCCAGCGACTCGCGCACGCCGCGCCGACGGCCGTCGATGATGGGTCGGATACCGACTTTGGGAAATCCGTTGCTGAGCCAAATCGTGTTGTCCATCACATCCTCCTAATTAAATGACGGCGATGTGCCGTTGATCGACTGCATCTCATCCAAAAGAATAGGCCCGTTGACCTTGCGCGACAAGTGGCATTTTATGCAAATGACGGACATTTCGTGCAATCCCGGGCGGGGTGGCAGACCTTTCCCGGAGACGTCGCATGGCCGCTCGCCTCACGGGCGCTTGGGGGAGACGGGTTTGCCCCACTTGGACGGGGCCACCCCGTAGCGCTGCTGGAACACGCGGTTAAGGGTTCGGGAGGTATTGAATCCGCAGACCCGCGCGACCTCGTGCAGCGGCATGACTTTTTCGATGATCCTTTTTTGGGCATTTTCCAAGCGGACGTCCAGAATATAGCGATGGGGCGGACCGCGCATCTCCTGCTGGAAGAGGATATAGAGCTGGCGGCGGGATATGCCCGCCGCAGCGGCGATTCCCTCCATGGTCAAGGCCTCGCTGAAGCGGGAATCGATCACGCTCACGGCCTGTTTCAGGCGCGGGTGAGTGATCGCCAGACACCCCGTCGACAGACGCCGGATCAGCGGCCCCGGCGGCACAACGGTCACCTCCGGCACCGGCTCTCCGCGCATGAGATGGTCCAAGACGGAGGCCGCCTGATAGCCCAGCGCGTGCATATCGGGTGAGATGCTGGTGGTCGGAACCGGCGAAAACGAACAGAGCGCCTCCAGGTCGCCGACGCCGATGACGGCGACCTCCTCGGGAACCTGCAGGCGCGCCTCCAGGCAGAGCTCCAGCAGAACGGCGGCGTCATGGTCGTCCCGGCACATGACCCCGATCGGCTTGCGGCAGGCCTTCAGCAGCGCCAGCGTCACGGACGGATGATAGGGGGTGCGTGCCCCCGTCAGATCGGCGCACGTCATGCCCAGTTCGGCGAGTTGCTGCTGAAACGCCGCTTTGCGCTCCGAACCGGAAGGCGACACGTCGCACGCGAACCACGCGTAATTCTTGTGGAACAGGTCATACAGATGCCGCGCCGCCAGGCGGGCCATCTGCCGGTTGTCGGGCACGACCATCGGGGCTTTGACCCCCGGCGAGTCGGTGCCCAGAATGACCGTGGGTACGGTTTGCGCCTTCTCCCGCACAAACGCGTTGACGGCGGGATCGCGGTGCCCCATGGCGATCATGCCGTGGAACACGCGGTCGCGCGGAATCTGATTGGTAAAGAAATGGCGCGTGTCCATCAGCCAGTCGACCTCATGCGCATAGTGGCTGATGCCCTGAAAGATGCGGTAATCGTTCCACGACAACAGAAAAAAGATCTGTTTCCGGCGTTTCATGCTTTAACGCTATCATATCTATCGGCTGCCAACACCTCCGAAATGCATGAAATGTCCGACTTTTGCATGAAATGACTATTGAGGCGATATCGGCAATACCCCTATCATGGTTACGGTTGAATGGGGATTTGCGCGGTAGTGGTGCGAGAAGATGGCTAATTACGGAGGCTCGGGCGAGATGAAGCTCAACAACCCGACAGGTTTGAAAGAGGTTAAGATGATCACCGATCGATGCGCAGTGACCGTGATGAGCATTTTCGTCCTGACGATGTCGCCGGTGTCTGCACAGACGTTTCTTTGGGACGGCGGCAGCAGCGTCGACAACAACTGGGGCTCGGCGGAAAACTGGAATCCCGACGGCGCGCCGGTCAGCGCGAGCGACACCCATCTGCAGTTCGATGGCAACACCCGCATGCAGCCGGTGCAGGACATCGCGGCGCCCTTTGTGTTGAACCGGCTGGATTTCCTGGGCGGCGCCACCTACGCGGCGGCCATCACCATCGGCGGCGGGCAGCTCCAGTTCGTGACGAACGGCGTCACACATCCGCGCCTCTACCTGCAGCGCAATGCCACCTGCGTCATCACCAACGCGGTCGATATTCCGGACGGGACTACGCTCTTCGCCGAGATCGGCACGTACAGCGTGGAGCTGCGCGGACCGGTCACGGGCGGCGGCGCGATCGACAAGCTGTCCCAAGACGGCGGCCTCACCCTGAACAGCGGCGCCAACAGCTTCTCGGGCGGTCTGACCGTCCGCGCCAGGGACAAGGACTGGTGCAAGGTCAACATCAACGCCAGCAACGCGATGGGGACAGGCCCCGTATCCCTTTACGGCGGCACGCTCGCCACCACCTTTAAAGATCCCGGCGGCCTGATCTTCTACAACACGACCACCCACACCAACCCCATCTTCCTGTTCCTGGACTCGCCGATCTTCGTGGGCATGACCAACAACGCGACGACCGCCGTGACGCTGAACGGCCCGGTCTCGCTGGGCACCAACACGCTCCACCTGCGCGGCGGCGGCAGCGGAACGGTCAACGGCGTCATCTCGGGAACCGGCGCCAGCGCTCTCCTGAAGTCCGACCCCGCGACCTGGACGCTGTCGGGCGCCAACACCTTCACGGGCCGCGTCACCGTCGGCGGCGGCGTGCTGAAGCTCGGCGCCGCGGCCGCGCTGGACCCGGCCGTGCCGCTCGCGGTCACGGGCGGTTTCCTGGACCTGAACGGACTCACGGTCACCAACAGCGGCCTCGCGCTGAGCGGCGGCGCGGCCAGCAACGGCACCCTGTACGCGACCTCCACGAGCGTCGTGAGCGGCGGCGCGCTGACCGCGACGCTGAGCGGGCCGGCCGGGCTGACCAAGAGCGGGTCAGGCTCCTTTGTGATGTCGACGCCCGCCGCGTATGAAGGCCCCACGACCGTCGCCGCCGGCACCCTGCAGCTCGCCCGTCGCGCGGCGCTGTACGGCGGCGAAACCGCCCTGTGGTCCGAGGCCAACCTCATCGTCAACAGCGGCGCCACCCTCGCCCTCAATGTGGGCGGCGCAGGCGAGTTCACGGCGGCCGACCTCGACGTGCTGAATCCTTTAGGCTCGGCCACCGGCGGCTTCAAGAGCGGCTCCGTCTGGGCCTTCGACACCTCGTTCGCCGCGGACGGCGCCTTCGCATACGACGGCGTGCTCGAAAATCCCGCCGGCAACGTGCGCGGACTGACCAAGCAGGGCGCGGGCACGCTCGCGCTCGGCGGACTCAATACCTACACCGGCCCCACGCGCCTCAACGCCGGCGTGCTCAGCGTGTCGAGCATCACCAACGCCGGCTTCGCCAGCGGCCTCGGCCAGTCCGGCGCGCACCGCGACAACCTCGTCTTCGCGGGCGGCGCGCTGCGCTACACCGGGCCCAGCACCCGCACCGACCGCGGCTTCAAATACGCGGTTTCCAACGATTTCTACAGCTTCGACGTGGCGCAGCCCGGTACGACGCTGACCTTCGGCTCGCTCTCCAACGCGGTCTTCGACGGTAACAATACCACGATCATGAAGACCGGTCCCGGCAAGCTGGTGTTCGGCAAGGGCCTCGGAGCAACCTACAACTTCCCGGTCAAGGCGATCCACATCTTGGAAGGGAGTTTCCTGACGGAGGCAGGCAACGTCGTCCAGCACAACCTGCACAGCTTGGCCAGACAAGGGCCGGCGCTCGTCTTGGGCGACGGCGCGGAGATGGGCTTCAACAACCCGGTGGAGAACTACGTCAACGGCGATGAGATGATGATCCAGTACATCGGCACCCAGACCTGCGCGCGCGTCACGGCGGGCTCGTGGCTGCTCTGCGGCCCGACCACCAACGCGGCGGGCATCCGGTTGTACAACACGCACGTCTTCGACGTCAACGACGGTGCCGACGCCGTGGATCTCGACCTCCGAGGCGCCCTTGGCATTTACCCGTCCATTGCCAACAGCCACCTGCGCAAGACCGGGGCTGGCACCCTGCGGCTCGCCAGCAACACGAGCACCTACCGCGGAACGACGGTCATCCGCAGCGGCCGCCTGCTCGCGGCCGCGAGCGTGCCCAAGGGCGGCAACAGCGTGCTCGGCGCCTGCACCGACGACGTGCTCATTGGCGACGCCGGCACGCAGCCGGCCGACACCCCGGCCTTCATGTTCGAGGGTCCGGCCAACAGCACCTTCACCTTCGCGCGCGGCATCGTCACCTTCCCGACCGGCGGCGCCTCCGCGATCGGCAGCGTCTCCAACGTCAACTGCACCTTCAGCGGGCCGATCACCGCGAGCAACACGCTGCAGCTGGTCTCGGTCGCGAGCGGCACCAACGCGCTCTTCGTGACCGGCGGCATCGCGGGCCCCGGCGGCGCGGCGCTGGCCGGGACCGGCACGGTGTGGTTCGTCGCGGCGAACAGCTACACCGGCGCGACGACCCTCGCGGCGGGCACGCTGCGGCTCTCCGCCTCCGAGCGCGTCGACGACGCCAGCCCGCTGCGCCTCGTCAACGGCACGCTGCTGCTGAACGGCCTCTCCGAGACCGCCGGCAGCCTGGACGTGGACGGCGCGGCCGTCATCGATTTCGGCGGCGGCGCCTCCACCCTGCGGCTGGCCGACAGCGCCGCGGAGACGTGGGGCGGCACCGTGCTGCTGCGCAACTGGACGTCGGGCGCCGACCACCTCTACGTCGGCACCTCCGCCACGCTCAGCGAGGCGCAGCTCGCCAAGATCCTTTCGCCGAGCGGCCAACAAGCCGCCCAGCGCGCCGACGGCGAGGTGGTCCTCCTGCCGCTGGGCACGCTGATCACGGTTCGGTAACCCCATGCCCGGCACACCGGGCGAGCACTGTGAGACAAATATGAAACAGACCGCATGTGTCATGGGCTGTATGCTCCTGACGTCCGTCGCCTGCGCGACAACCAATACGTGGGATGGCGGCAGCACCGTCGACAGCAACTGGAGTTCGGCGGAAAACTGGAGTCCCGACGGCGCGCCGGTCAGCGCGAGCGACACCTATTTGAAATTTGACGGGGGCGCTCGCCTGCAGCCGGTGCAGAACATCGCGGCGCCCTTTCTGTTGAACCGGCTGGATTTCCTGGGCGGAGCCACTTACACGACGGCCTTCACCATCGGCGGCGGGCAGCTCCAGTTCGTGACGAACGGCGTGACGCACCCGCGCATCTACCTCAACCGCAACGCCACCTGCGTCATCACCAACGCGGTCGATATTCCGGACGGGACTACGCTCTTCGCCGAGATCGGCACGTACGGTGTGGAACTGCGCGGTCCGGTCACGGGCGGCGGCGGGATCGACAAGCAGTCGAATGCGGGCGGCCTTTCGCTCAACAGCAGCGCCAACACCTTCTCGGGCGGGCTCATCGTCAGGGCCAACAACGGCGACTGGGCCAAGGTCAACATCAATGCCAGCCAGGCGATGGGCACGGGGCCGGTGAGCCTGTACGGCGGGTCGCTGGCCACCAACCTCGTCAACCCCGGCGGACTGAATTTCTACAACACCACGACGCATACCAACCCCATCAGCCTTTTCGCGACCTCGCCGATCTTCGCGGCGATGCCGAACGGCAACAACGCGAACGTGACGCTCAACGGCAACATCGACCTCAACACCTACACGCTGCATCTGCGCGGCGGCGGTGCCGGCACGATCGGCGGCGTGATCGCGGAGGGCGCCGCAACCGCGCTTATCAAGTCGGATGCGGGCTCCTGGACCTTGAACGCCGCAAACTCTTTCCAAGGTCGCATCGTGCTCCTCAACGGGACGCTGAGGTTCGGCGCGGGCGGCTCGCTCGCACCGGAAGTGGCCCTGGCATTCGCCTGCACCACGGGATGGTCTTTCGCCAACCATGCGACGTTTGATCTGAACGGCCGCAACCAAACCGTCAGCCAGCTTTCCGGCACCCCTTCGCACGCATTCTATACCAACATCCTCACGAGCGCGACGGCGGCGACGTTGACGGTCGACCAGGCCGCCGGCACGCTCTTCAACGGACGGCTGACCGGGGCGCTCGGATTGGTCAAAGCCGGGGCCGGCACCCTGACGCTCAGCAACTACCTCAGCGACACCATCGGGCCTGTCACCGTGAGCAACGGCACGCTGGCGCTGGCCTCGGGCGCCTCCTTGGGCAACGCCACGAATGTGACGGTATCGGGAGGCGCGCTCGCGCTGCAGACCGCCGCAGCCCTCGCCGACCACGCCACGCTGCGCATCGACGACGGCGCGACGGTGTCGCTCGCCGGCGGCGTCACCGAAACGGTCGGCTACCTGATCCTGAACGGCGTGCCGCAGCCGCGCGGGTATTACGGCTCGCCTGACAGCGCCGGAGCCATGTTCGTCGACGACGCACACTTCGACGGCACAGGGCTCCTGTACGTGTCAAACAATCCGCCTCTCACGCCGACGGCCGTCACGTGGGATGCGGGCGGCGAAAACCTGCTGCTGAGCACCGCCGACAACTGGGTCGGAAACGCTGTCCCCGCCTTCGACGGCTCCAACCGCGCCGTCTTCGCAGAGGGGGGCGCCACGGCGACCGTCGACGTGGCGGCCACGTTCTATGGCATGACCTTCAATCGCGACGGGGCCTTCACGCTGGGGGCCGGCTCCGGCGTGATCTCCAATGCGGCGGGCGGGCTCTTCGCTTCGGCTCCGAATACGACGCCGCGGACCTATACGATTCTTGAGGACCTCGTGCTGACCGATCATCAGACGTGGTTCGTCGGGACGAACACGCCGGGCGTGACGGCCCTGAGCGTGCGCGGCGTGATCGACGACGGCTTGCTGCCCTGCAACATTCTCAAAAGCGGGTTCGGCGCGCTGACGCTGAGCGCCAGCAACACCTTCGACGGGAGCTTCACCGTCAACGAAGGCGACCTGACGATCAGCCACGCGCAGGCGCTGGGCAGCACAAACGGGAGCACCGTGATCAACGGCAGCATGGGCGGACGACTCTTCCTCAACGGCAACATGACGATCACCGAGCCGCTGATCCTCAACGGCGAAAGGAACAACGCCGGCACGCTCTACGTCGTGAGCGGCAGCAATGTCTTGAGCGGTGCCCTCGTTTGCTCGAACCAGGTCCGCTTCAACAACAATGGCAACCCCTTGGTCGTGTCGGGGGGCGTGACGGCCGACAACAACGGGCTGTTCGTCATCAACGCCGGCGCGACCGTCACGTTCACGGACAAGCCGCTCAATCTGGGGACGCGCACGTTCTGGGCCGATTCCGGCGGGACCACGGTGCTGGCCGTGCCCGGCAACACGTGGGGCGACACCATGCTCGCGGGAGGCACCCTCCGATGTGAAGTGCCCAACGCGCTTCCGCCGTCATCGATGCTCCGCCTCGGCGTCTGGTACTCGCCCAGCGGCACGCTGGATCTTCGGGGCAACGACCAGACGGTGGGTAAGTTCTATCTCGAAACGTCCGTGTCCGCCTCGCGGACGGTGACCAGCGCGACACCCGCTTGCCTGACCGTGAACCAGAACGACAATACGTTGATCGACGCGCGGTTCACCGGCGCGGTGAGTCTGCTCAAAGCCGGCTCGGGAACGCTCACGCTGACCAACGCGTTCACCTCGACGACCGGCAGCTTCACCGTCACGAACGGCACGCTGGCGGTCACGCGCGACGGCACGTTCGGCCCCAACAGCACCAACCTCTTCGTCCTCGGCGCCGGCACGCTCGCGCTCTCCAACTCGGTCGCGATCGCCGACACCGCCACCGTGTGGATGCCGCCGGCCGGCGTCAGCACCGCCAAGATCAATCTGAATGACGGCGTCAACGAGAAGGTCGGCTGGCTGTTCTACGGCGGCAAGATGCAGCGGGCCGGCACCTACGGCTCGTCCAGCAGCAGCGCCGCCCACAAAGACGACACCCTCTTTGCCGGCAAAGGGGTGCTGACCGTCCGGTTCAGCAAATCCGGGACGCTGTTCAGCTTGCTGTGAGCGGACGAGACCTGAGAAAGATCCCTGTTTCGAGAAGGAAAGGACCCTGACGGATGAAAAGCTTGCATCTGGGCGTTGCGCTCGGAGGATTGTGCGTGTGGGCGGCGGCGACCGCCGCCGCGGCCGACCGCACGTGGGACGGCGGCGGCAGCGACGCGAACTGGAAGACGACCGCCAACTGGGACGGCGACGCCACCTATCCTTCGGCCGGCGACGCGCTCTTCTTCGGCGGCTCGGCCGGGCTCAACAATACGAATGACCTGGACGCCGGGACCTCCATCGCGGGGCTCACGTTCAGCAGCGGCGCCGGGGCCTTTCTGCTCAGCGGGAATGCCGTCACGCTCGGCGGCGACCTCGTCAACAACGACGCCGACACACAGACGATCGCCTTGCCCCTGATCCTCGACGGCCCGCGCACCATCAATGCCGCCAGCGGCGCCCTGGTGCTCGCGGATGTGGTCAGCGGCTCGGGCGGCCTGACCAAGACCGGATCGAAAACCCTAACCCTCGCGGGAGCCAACACCTATGGGGGCGAAACGGTCGTCAACGCCGGTGGTCGCCTCTTGATCACCCACGGCCAAGCGCTGGGTTCACCCTCCGCCGGCACGACCATCGCGACCGGCACCGGCATCGAGATCCACGGCGGCCTCGCCGTGGCGGAGCCGATCACGCTGGTGAATCAGAACTCCGGCTCCATGAACTTCATGAGCGGCTCCAACCTCTACAGCGGCCTCATCACGATCACGGGCGGACAGGCCCGCATCTCCAATCAGGCCCCGTACGCCCACATCACCGGCGGCATCACGAGCTTCAACTCCACCGTGATCCTCGACACGGGCAACGGCGCGGCCGACTCGGCCCTGCGCATCAGCGGCCAGCCGATCTTGGCGAGCGGCCAGAAGTGCTTCGTCCACGGCTCGCGCACGGCGATCTTCGCTGCGGCCGGAAACGTGTTCAGCCCGCTGGAAGTCTCGGGCGGCACGCTGCGGCTCGAAGTGCCGAACGCCTGGCCCGCCACCTTGACGCTGGAGGTCGGCGTCTCCTACGCCCGCAACAGCCACATCGATCTGCAGGGCAACGACCAGACGGTCGGCACGCTGACCGGCGTCATCACCAATGACGGCGTCCGCACCCTCACCAGCTCCACCGGGCCTGCCACCCTCACGGTCAATCAGGGCGGAACGACCGAATACAACAGCAACTTCGCCGGCTCGCTGCGCCTCGTCAAACTCGGCGCCGGACAGCTGACCGTCTCCGGCACCAACTGCCTGCAGACCGGACAGACGGTGATCGGCGGCGGCAAACTCCGCATCCTTTCCGAAAACACCCTCGGCCTCGCTCCGGCCTCCTTCGCGGCGGACCACCTGGTCATCAGCAATGGCGCCACCTTGCTGGCCGTCGGCCCGTGCGTGTTCGACGACGCGACCCGCGGCATCACGCTGGGGACCGGCAACGGCTCTTTCGAGACTGCCGCCGGCGCGGACATGACCGTTTCGAACCGCATCACCGGCGCGGGCGGGCTCACCAAAGCGGGCGCAGGGGTGCTCACGTTGGCCGGCATAAACGATTACGCGGGAGTCACCACCGTCGGCGCCGGCACGCTGCAGGTCGGCCAAAAGAGCGCACTCTACAACGGCAGCCCGCTTTCGGCCGAAAGGTTCACGGTCAACAGCGGGGCGATCCTCTCGCTCAACGTGGGCGGCGCGGGAGAATTCTCCTCCGCAGACATCAGCGCCATCGCCTCGCTCGGCACCGCCACGACGGGCTTCAAACCCGGTTCATGGCTGGCGCTCAATACGACCAACGCGCCTGGCGGCACCTTTGAGGTCAGCGATACGCTCGGCAATCCCTCTGGCGGGCACGGCCTCAACCTGCAGAAACTCGGGCTCGGCACACTTGCGCTGACCGGCATGAATACCTACACGGGCGCCACCAAGATCAGCCAAGGCGTGCTCAGCGTCAACAGCCTCACCAACGGCGGTTTGCCGAGCGCGCTCGGGCAAGCGAGCAGCCATCGCTCCAACCTGGTGTTCGACGGCGGCGTGCTGCGCTATACGGGGCCGAGCACGCGGACCGACAAAGGATTCACGTATGCCGTGGCCACCAATACCTGTGCCTTCGACGTCGCGCAGGCGGGTACGGTCTTGACGTTCGGCGCGGTGACCAACGCGGTCATCGACGGGAACAATACCACGATCATGAAGACCGGCCCCGGCACGCTGGTTCTCTCCAAAGGGAGCGGGGGCGGCTATAACTTCGCACTCAAGGCGATCCATATTTTGAGCGGCTCTCTGCTGACAGAGGCCGGCAACACCATTCAGCAGAATGTCCACGCGCTGGCCAGCCAAGGCCCCGCGCTTCTTTTCGGCGACGGCGCGGTGCTCGGGTACAACGCCCCGATGGAAAGCTATGTCAACGGCGCCGAGATGATTCTCAGCTATGTCGGTACGCAGAGTTGCGCACGGATCACCAGCGGACAGCTCACGCTGTGCGGGCCCACGAACACCTCTACAGCGGCCCAATCCAACACCCACATCTTCGAGATCAACGACGGCGCGGACGACGTCGACCTCGACCTCTTCAGCGAGCTCAACATCTACACCAGCCTGGCCAACAGCCACCTGCGCAAGACCGGCGCTGGCACGCTGCGGCTGAGAAGCAGCCTGAACGCCTACAGCGGCGTGACCACCGTCCGGAGCGGGCGGATCATGGTCACGGCCAATGTGCCCGCCAGCGGCAAGAGCGTCCTCGGAAACTCGACCTCCGCCCTGCAGCTCGGCGACGTCGGCACGCAGCCGACGGACACCCCGGCCTTCGCCTTCGAGGGTCCGGCCAACAGCGCCTTCACCTTCGCGCGCGGCATCGTCACCTTTGCGACCAGCGGCGCCTCCGCCATCGGCAGCGTCTCCAACGTCAACTGCACTTTCAGCGGGCCGATCACCGCAAGCAACACGCTCCAGCTGGTCTCGGTCGCGGGCGGCACCAACGCGCTCTTCGTCACCGGCGGCATCGCGGGCCCCGGCGGCGCGGCGCTGGCCGGGACCGGCACGGTGTGGTTCGTCGCGGCGAACAGCTACACCGGCGCGACGACCCTCGCGGCGGGCACGCTGCGGCTCTCCGCCTCCGAGCGCGTCGACGACGCCAGCCCGCTGCGCCTCGTCAACGGCACGCTGCTGCTGAACGGCCTCTCCGAGACCGCCGGCAGCCTGGACGTGGACGGCGCGGCCGTCATCGACTTCGGCAACGGTGCCTGCACGCTGACCTGTGCAGACAGCGCCAGCCAAACATGGGAGGGGCAGCTGCTTCTGCGAAACCTGCGACTGGGAGGAGCGAATCACCTTTTCATTGGCGCTTCCGCCAGTCTCAGCCAAGCGCAGCTCGCGAAGATCGTCTCGCCGACCGGACAGGTTGCCAGGCAACTTCCGTCGGGTGAGGTTATTCTTCTGCCCTTGGGCACATTGCTCAAAATACTGTAGTATTGATCTTGTTTCTTGACGGCCGCGTCTTCGGGCGCGGTGCGAGTTCTGCGTTAAAGGACCATAAGGAGGGGATCATGAAAATGAGAACTACTCTGGCGTTCAGTTTGGCCTTTTGTGTCACCCTCGTCTACTCGGCGGACCGCACCTGGGACGGCGGCGGCACGGCGGCCAACTGGAGCCTCGCCGCCAACTGGGATGGCGACGCGACCGTGCCGTCCGTGAACGACGCGCTGTTTTTCGCAGGCACCTACCGTCTGAGCAACACAAACGACCTGGCCGAAGGGCTCGCCTTTTCCGGTCTCTCCTTCAGCAGCGGCGCGGGCGCCTTCTCGCTCTGGGGCAACGCGATCACGCTGGGCGGCAACGTGGTGAACAACGACGGCGACACGCAGACGCTCAACCTGCCGATCGCCCTCGATGCCACGCGCACGTTCAACGCCGTCAGCGGAAACATCGCCGTCAGCAATACCGTCAGCGGCGCGGGCGGCCTGACCAAGGAGGGGGCCTTCACGCTCTATCTGACCGCCAGCAACACGTATGACGGCGTCACAACCCTCAACACCGGCACCGTCGTCATCGCAGACGCCAACGCCCTGGGCTCGACCG
>DAOPZC010000097.1:0-11775 GCA_035353175.1 Kiritimatiellia bacterium
TCCCTGTGGATGGCATCAGCCGCCTGACCCAAGCAAGTGAAACGGAGATGCGCCCTTCGTTTGTAACGACGATCAAAGCATCGCCGCCAGCGCCTCGAAGAACCGCTGGGCGATGCGTTGCATGCCCTCGTCGTTGGGGTGGTTGAAGCGGCCGTGGACGTCGCTGCCGCGGCGGAAGTCATCGATGGTGACGAAGACATCACCGCGGGCGGCGGCGGCGGCTTTCTTCTCGGCGTCAAGCACCGGGCGGATGTAGAACCCCTCGGAGATAAGAAACTTTGTTTTGCCCGTGTCGAGGTAGTCGCGCAGCGCGAGGACGGCGTCCTTGAAGCTGCGCGGGGAGGCGGGCGGATTAGCGTCGTAGGTTTTCGCAACGTTTGCGCCGAAGAAAAAGACGACGATATCGGGCTTGAAGTCCTTCACGTACTTGAAATAGGTTTCCGGTTTCCAGTCCGGATCGGTGAACTTGCGTTCGAGCGAATCCGCAACGTTCAGGTATGCGAACTCGGCGTTGGGCTTCACCTTCGCGACCATCGCGGCATTGACGTGGACGTAGTCCTTGTCGACCGAGGACGCCGCCATGCCGCAGTCGTTGGTCCAGCCGATGCTCGGCCTCGGCCCGTGCCGAGTGATGGAGTTCCCGACATAGAGAACCCGCGGCGAGCCGTTCTCCTTGCCGAACGCGCGGAACGCCTTCTTCACCTGGTGCTCCGCCGGCACGACGTTCTTCTGCAGGTCATCCGCCAACGTGCACGCGGCGGCAACGGCACATACTATCGCAAACGTCATCTTCATGCTTCACTCCTTGCCGGGGCCGGCACAGTTTCGCGGCCGGAACAGGCATCCGTTTTCATCGTTTTCCGTTTCTCAGAGGAAGATCGTACAGATCTGCCATCCGGCGAGACCGGGAACGACCACCCGAAGTTCGTCACGCGATGCATCATGGACGCTCTCGAGGGTGACGTCCGGGCGCTGCGGGGAAGCCAGGACCGGCTTGAGCCTGCGCGGGTTACGGATATTCACCGTGAACTCGTCTGTATCGCCGATGGAGAGGTTGAGCAAGGTTACGGAATCCGTCTTGCCCTCCGCGTCGATGCGCGGCAGGACGCGCAGGGCGTGAGGAAGTTCGATGCGCACCGGGAAGCGTCCGCCACTCGCACGGTCGATCTCGTCTAGCCACTGCTGCCTTGTCGAAACGAGCGGATGCGTCTCGGGGACGAATTCCAAAAGTCCCTCCGCCTTGGCCTTCGCGAAATCCGCTTCCGTCATCGCCCTGCGCGATCGGTCGGACGCGTACCAGACCTTGTTTTTCGACGCCGACTCGGCCACCGTCACCGGGATGCCGCATCGCGCCAGCGCCAGGTCTGAGGCTTCGCCAAGTGAGAAACCCTCCTGCTCAAACGATTTCGACCCGAGGCAACGCGCAACGCCGCCAAGCGAGGTCCGCAGGGTCGACGCCGAAAGACGTTCGAAATAGCCTCTTGCACGGGCGATCGCTTTCACGAAGCGTTCGTAATCCTCGATGCGCTCCGGCTTCTCGCCGTCCGCCCAATAGAACGACACCGTGTCGCATCCGCTGGCGAGCGCGAGCGCCGCTTCGGTGACGATCGCGTTCGGCGACTTGTGCATCACCCGCCGCGGATAGGTCTCCTCTTCGTAGCAGACCGTTCCGCAAAGATTCCCAAGTCGCCGGCTGCGCTCGGCTTCGCGGGTGCACCACAGCGCCTTCTCGAGGAAGTCAAGCGGCCGGTCTTCCCGGTAGCAGCCGTGCCCCGGCCGGATGCCCGCCGGCACGCGTCCGTTCGCGGAGAGCTCGCGCAGAATCGGGCCGTAGTCACGCCCGTTCAGAAGGCAATCCGCACTCACCGTCTGCAAGGCGAGCCGACATTCCGGCATCACCTCGTCCGCCGCCTTCCTCGCCGCCCTCCCGTACAACGCGAGCGACTCCTCGTTGAACGTGATCCACTCGAGCCGGAGCGGATCAAACTCCGCGCCCTCGAAAAGCCGCTTCACAAGTGCGTCGCGCGTGAGAGCCGTACCCGCCTTCCGGTTGAACGCCGCGAGGCAGCGCGGACAAAAACAGCCGACCTTGCCGACGCCGAGCCGCAGGTCGTCGTCCAGCCAGTACGTGACGGGGTGCAGTTCCTCCAGCGTCGCCTTGACGAAACGGGATTCGTAGTCGAGCACGGCGGGCGAACGGGGACACAGGCAGCGGCCTGTCGCCTTCTCGCCGTTCTTCCGCACCATCCAGGCATCGTCCGGGAACGGCTCCGCCTCCTCGCTGGCATAGACGCCGGCCGCAGCCTGCGTCCCGGGCTTGCCCACGTACGCATAGTCGTGGCCGGTGGTGAGCCCCTGCTGGAACGAGAGCCGCATCCCCGCCTTCTCAACCCAAGGCCTCAGCGCGGACATCTTCCGCAGGTCTTCTCGGCAAAACTCGATCTTGCCAAGCGGTTTTCCACCCCCATACCAGAATTCGTCAAAGGCGCCCTTATATTTGGCATGCACCTCGCAAGACGCCTTGAAGAACTCCGGACTGCGGACGGGGCTGTCGGTCAGCCGGAACACGATAAGCGGATAGTCCGCCCCGCCGACGGCGTGCGCAGACGCAACAATCGCCAATAACACGAATCGTTTCACGACGCATTCTCCTTCAAACGCCAAATCGACTGTTTTCCTTCACGGTAGCCCCAGATTCGGACAATACAGTTGAAAAGTACTGGTTAACGTTGCACCCTTATCCCTAGATAAAGGTAATAGGTGATAGGAAAGTGGTGAGTTGTCAGCCGCCCCGTCTGTTGTTATTCTGCGAACCGCCTGTCATTTTTCGCGAGATTTCGCCGCAGCCGAGATCCGCGTATCCGCAATTTCGCCGCGTCCGGTGGAACGTCCGTCGCAGTTCACGTTTTCGAAAACGGTGGTATGCACGAGCTCCGCAGGAACGACGCCCGTCGATTCGAGGTTCTCCACGACGACTTGGCCCACGCGGCAGCTGACATACGGATCGAACACCTCGCGCTGTTCTCCTTGAGTTCCCGTCACGCGCACCGACTTCGGGCCGACGACCGCGAGGTGCGAAAACGGATACCGGTCAGCGTGAAACTTCACCTTCAAGTTTTTGAAGTGAATGCTGGTGAGATTCGCACCGAATTCAAACGCGCCGAAATGTCCACGCACAGGATCGGAACCGGTGTAAGCATCGAACAGATCGATCGGGCGATTGAGATCGATGTCGATGTCCTCGAAGTGCAGGTTGCCGCCGGAGCCGATCTTCGACCATTCGGGCTCGGTGCCGATCACGTAGGCCGGGGTTTGCAAATACATTTTGAAACACGTGATCCCTTTCACGCGACGGAAGACGACGTCGCTGATCGAACAGTCAACTTCGGTTCCGTCCTTGTAGCGGAAGGTCGCTGGCAGGATGCGGATGGCAGGATATCCGCCGAGCAGCTCTAAATCTTCGCAGAGGATCGTATTCTGCGGGCCGAACGTCACCGACGAATTGAGCCAGTCGTAGGCGTTCAAGGCGACGAGGTCGTCTCCCACCTGTCCGCGCGCGTTCCGGATGTGCACCCGCGAAAGGTTGCCGTTCAGATGGTAGCCGTCAGCCATGCAGCGGTCGAACCGCGTGTCCGTGAAGTGGAGGTCGCTGCCGTTGCCGCCCTGATAGGCGAAGGCGCTCGCATACGCGAAGGTCACGCCCTTGAAACTGATGTGATTGCAACAGTTAAAGAGCATCAGCGCCGAGACGCCATAATAGTTGCCGACTTTGCGTTCGGACATATCCCAGCGGCCGCTTTTGCCGTAACCGGCGCGCGCGCGCCGCCAGTCTTCCCACCGTCCGCCGACAAGCGCGACGTTGTCGTCGCGGGCCTGGTGATGTGTCGGCGCAAGTGTGCCGTCCGAGGCCTTCTCATTGCGGAGCATTACGACGTCTGTGCCAGGCAACAGCGCAATCGTGGCCCCGTTCGCTTCGATGCGGCGGTTGGAGGGCATCCTTACCGTTCCGTCGATATAGTAGCTCGCCTCCCGCGCGGGAATCACAACGATCTCATGTTCGTCGAGCGCCTGTTGGAGAGCCGCCGTCCATACATTCGTGCCGTTGACCGCCCTGACCCCCTTCGCGTAATCGGCGAGCGAGACGCGGTCGGAAAGCCGCGCCTGCAGCGCTGCGGTTCCCGCCGCGGACACGGCAATGGCGCTTTCGATTTCAGCGACCGTCGGCTCCGCCGCGGAAACGGTGGACGCCATCACAAGTGCGGCGAACGAGAGTATTCGGTCCTTCATGACAACCTCTTTCATGCGTTTATCGGTCTGAGAATAAAGGTGCTCTGACCCCGTTCTTACGCCGAATCACACACCCAGAGACCTATATCTCCCAGCCCTTGCGGTAGCTACGCTTCAGGAACATGTTCGCGCTCTCCTTGTTGGTGAAGCGGCCAGCCTTGGCGTCCCACTTGAGCTCATCGCCGCTGTCTTCCGCGATCGCCGTCACGCCAAGCATGACCACCTCGTTCAGGCGCTGCGAATATTCGAGGTTCGCGCAAGGCGCGGGACCTCCCATGCAGCCGCGCATGAAGTCGACCTGATGCCCGCCCTTCACGCGCGGAATCGTCTTTTGCGGCGACGGCTTGTGCAGCTCCCCCGGAAAGAAGCGTATCCATTCTCCGAAGCAGCCCATCACGATATACCCCTTCTCGCCGACGAAGATCGACCCGTCGTTGCCAAGATCGACGTTGTATTTCCTCTCAATCTCCTCCAGAAGCGGCGGCGTGAACCAAACTTTGCGGTCCTTGATGAGCTTGGAAGTCGAACCGCCGACGAACCACGTGGTGTCGTCCCACGGCGTATCCCCCTTGAGGCCGTCATACCAGTGGACCGTCACCGGCGCGAGATTGCCGCGCGCAGGGAATTTCCAGGTCACGTGGTCGCGCAGGTTCCACGAATCCTTCGATCCATGCCTCACGTCCGTCACGCGGACGCTCTCCGGCGCGCCGAGGTTCAGCGACCAGAAAGCGGGGTCGAGTATGTGGTTGCCCATGTTGCCGAGCGTGGCGCTGCCATAGTTCTTCCAGCTGTACCAGCCCATCGGATGGAGTCCCTCGCGTCCGCCGCAGAAACCGGTGTGGGGCGACGGTCCGATCCAGCTGTCCCAGTTCATTCCTGCCGGAACCGGCTCCGCCGCCGGCAGCATGTTCATGCGACCGTTCAGGCGCTGCGTCCAGGTGTGCACCTCCGTTACCTGCCCGAGTGCGCCGGCCCCGATGTATTCCACGAGGCGCCGCACGGCCTCCTGCGAGTGTCCCCACTGTCCCATCTGCGTGACGGCATGGTGCTCGCGCGCTTCCGCGAGCATCCGCCGTCCCTCCTCCACGGTATAGGAAAGCGGCTTCTCGATGTATGCGTGGATGCCGTTCCGGAACGCCAGCAGGGCCGGCATCAGATGGTGATGATTCGGCGTCGCGATGAAAACGGCGTCCACGCCGTCCGCCATCCGCTTGTAGAATTCGCGGTAGTCGTCGAACTCGGCTATGCCGTTCGTGTCAATGCCGAGCTCCTTCATCGAGGCCAGCTTCTGCTTGGCCTTCCTTAGCATCGCCGGATCAGGATCCACCAAGGCGACGATCTTCGCGAGTTTCGTCCAGGCGACGCTGGACATCAGTCCGCCTCCCATTGTGCCAAGCCCGATGAACGCGACCCTGAGCGGCTTCGAAGGATCCTTCATCTCGCACCGTTTGAGTCCGGCGTACTCCTGTTGACTCAACACCGGCGCCGCCATGAATCCCGCGCCTGCGGCAGCAGTCGCCCCGATGAACCCTCGCCTCGTAATGTCCATTCCCGCGCTCCTTGATGAGAAAGTTTCACACGCACCGCATGGGCCGCGTTCAGCTGTTTTCCCTCACGAAACGGAGCATATCATCATAGCACTCGTCGAGCTCGGCTTTCTGGAGGTCCGTGAGCGGTATGTCACTGAGTTTCCACTTCGTGTTGTCGCCGACCGCCACCGTGCCTTGTTCCTTTTTTTCGGCCTTGAGGTAGTCGCGCGACACCGTGGTTTTGAACACGCCCTGACGCTGGAGGTAATAGAGCGAATACCCGCGCAGGCCGCCGGGGAAGTCGCGCTGGTCGATCAGGAGGCGGAGCAGCGCGTAAGCGAGCGTCAGCTTGCCGTCGCGGTCGTTGTTCTCCATCTGCTTCCAGATGTATCCGAGCAGCGGCGCATACGCGCAGCGCTCCGTGACGAGCCCCTCCGACCCGCAGCGGCGGCTCTGGTAGAGCCACTGCCAGCCGCCCCACGCGCTGAACACCGTGTGGATGACCGGCTTCGCGGCGTTCTCCCTGATCATGTTCTCGTTCGCCTTCGCGCCGCCCGACTCCTCCTTGATGTACCCGTAAACCGCCGGGTATTTCCTCGCGAGGTCGATCAGCATCTCGACCGTCGGGGACGGGCACGTGTTGTTCACGACCGTCTGGATGATCACCGGGCGCTGCGCCACCTTGGCCTGCGCCTCGAAGTAGGCGCGCACGTCGTCAAGCGTCTTGCCCTTGCTCGGCGGGCGCGTGATGATCGCGATGGCCGTCCGCGGGTACTTCTTGGCGATCTTCTCCACGGCCTCTGTCTCGCGGATCATCTGCGCCGTGTCCACGCCGTTACAGCCGAACGTCATCATGCACTTGACGCCCTGCATCGCCTCGGCGCACGCCTCATACCCCTTCACCTTCTCCTCGTAGGTCAGCAGGTCGACCGCGTCGTTCGACTGACACCAGATCACGCCCGGGCACCCGCCGTCCGCCGTGAAGCGCACGCCGCGTTTGAGCGACTCGTAGTCCACGCTGCCGTCCTCGTTGTACGGCGTCGAGAGGATCGGGAACGGGCCGCGCATCCGCTTGTCGCCGCCGCCGTCCGCCTTTGCCACGGCGGTGGACACCTTCTTGGGCGCCGTCGTCGCGCATCCCGCGAGCGCCGCGCCCGCCAACCCCAATGCCATAAAATCCCGTCTCTGCATGGTCTTCCCTTTCCTGTAAAAACTTGTTGTTCCGCGCTCTCACCCCATAATTTGAGCGTTGAACGTTGAGTGTTGAGCGTCCGTTACCCCTTCAGTTCCCAGCCAGGCCGATACGTCGTTTTGAGGAACGCGTTCGCGGACTCGTCGTTCGTGATCGCCGTGCCGTCCCACTCGAGTTTTTTGAGCCCCGCGCGAGCCGCCACATTGCCGAGGAGCACCGTCGTCGCGAGCGGCGCGGAGTAATCGAAGTTGCAGCCCGCCGGGCGGTTCGGGTCGCGGATCGCGCGCAGCCAATCCTGCTGATGGTTCATGCCCTTCTCGCGCGGGATCGTCTTCGGCGGACTCGGGAGTTTCGCTCTGAGATCGTCCGGGACGAACTGGAGCCCGTCGCCGTGCGGGCCGATCGCCATGACACCGTTTTCGCCCACGAACACCGTGCCGAGGCAGCCCAGATTTTGTCCGTGCTTCTTTTCGAGTTCCTCGATGATCGGCGGCAGGTTCTGGTAGTCGCGCTTCAGACAGATGCCCGTCTTGTTCACATGCGCCTTGTCGTACGGGATGCCGTCCTTCACGCCGTCATACCAATGCAGCGTCATCGCGTCCATGCCCTTGCGCGCAGGGAAGCGCCAGTGGATCGTGTTGCGCCACGTCCAGCTCCCCGCCACGCCCCACTTGAGCTCGGAGGCCTCCACGCTCGCGGGATGGACCTCGCCGAGGCGAAGCGACCAGAACACAGGGTCGAGGATGTGTGTGCCCATGTTGCCGATCGCGCCGTTGCCGTACCCGATCCACGCATGCCAGTCATGCGGATGCATGCCGTTATGGTCCGCAGTGCCCGCGTAATAATCGCACACCGGTGCGGGCCCGCACCACGCGTCCCAGTCCATGCCCTTCGGCGGCTCGGCCTTCGGCGGACGGACCATCATCGCGTTCAGGCGATCATCGAACGCCCACACGTCATGGATCTGGCCGATCGCGCCGCTCTGAATGTACTCCACGAGGCGGCGCATGCCCTCGTCGCTGTGGCCATGGTTGCCGACCTGCGTGGCGACGCCTGACTTCTTTTGCGCCGCATGCATGAGTCGGACCTCTTCGATCGTGAGCGCCATCGGCTTCTCAACGTAGACGTGAAATCCTTTCGACATCGCGAGGACCGCGGCGGTGGCGTGGTGGTGGTTGGGCGTCGCGATCGCGACGGCGTCGATCTCGCCCCCCATCTTGTCCAACATCTCGCGGTAATCGTAAAAGGCCCGGATCTTCGAGCTGTCTGTTGTCGGCTGATGGTGCTTTACCACGGCGCGGATTTTGTCCCAATGACTCGGGTCCGGCTCGGCCATGCAGACGATCTCCTCGTCCGGTCCGCACAGGTTGTTCAAAATGCCGTAACCGATACCGAGCCCCATGCGGCCGCCGCATCCGATGAGGCCCAGCCGGATTTTATTCCGGCCAGAAACCTGCCCCCCGATGGCAAACAACGGGAATGCCGCACTCCCTGCGGCTAATTTCAAAAAATCACGACGTAACATCTGTACTCCCCCAAAGAAGGTTCACGAACATCCCATAATTCTATCCGACGATATACGCAAGACCCAGTAAACGTCTATTATGCAGGGAGGATTAAAATGGGTCAATCCTGAAGGGTTCCGTTTCCCGGGGGCCGCGAAGTGCGATTTTATTCTGTTGAACAGGAATGGCATGTTTGCGGTTGTTTCATTATGCACATTTGCAAACCAATTTGGTGGAAGCGCGAGCGCGGCCTGTTGCATAATCAACGCATGGGAAAAAGGGAAACGGCAGAAATCGTGGAGCGGGAAGGAACGAGGGGATAATTTTCAACGCGCTTGCCGCGAACGCTGTCTTCGGATTCGGCCCCGTCGTCGCCCGTGCCGGTGCGGTGCCGGAAGATCTTTGAGTGACGAGGAGAAAAAATGAAAACGACGATCATGGTTCTTGTCTGCGCTGCCGCGTTCGCCGCGCCGGCCTTGCAATGGGAGAAACCCGCGCCTGTGCCCCGCGAAAAGGGCTTGTTCCGCAGCCAGATACACCGCGGGGGCGGCCGGGCGGCGCGGCCCGACAATGCGCTCGAAACGTTCCTCTGGTGCTGGGGGCTCGGCTTCGCGCCGGAGGCCGACGCGCGCCTCACGAAGGACGGCGTGGCGGTCGCCATGCACGACGACACTTTCAAGCGCATCGGCCGCGGCATCACGCCCGAGTTCGCCGCCCGGAAAGTCAACGATCTCACGTGGGCCGAGATCCGCGACGTGGATACCGGCTCCTACCTCGGCAAGGGATATGCCACCACGCGGGTCGCCACCATGGAAACCGTTTTCGCGGCCATGCGCGGACGCCCCGAGCGCCTTCTCTACGTGGACGAGAAGGGTGCGCCGCCGGAGCTGATCGCGAAGCTCGCCGAGCAGTTCGGCGTGATCGGCCAGACCTACTACTGTTCTTCGAACTGGCGCAAGGTGGTGGCGTGGCGCAAGGTTGCGCCCAAAGGACGTTCGATGGTGTGGCTCGGGAACTTCCCGAAGAACAACAGCCCCGAGTCCGTGGCGAAGACCGAGGCGTTCGTTCAGCAGCGCTTCGACGAGATGGCCGCCACGGGGTTCGACGGCATCGACCAGGTGCAGATCCACGTGCGTACGGACCTCACGAGACCCGATCCGTTCTGCCCCTCGTCGGCATTCATCCGCCGCGCGATCGAGCTGCTGCACAAACACGGCGTCTCCGTGAACGGCGTCACGTGGACGGAGGGCGAGAACGCCGACGTCCACCGCAAGCTCTGGGATCTCGGCTTCGACCACTTTACCTCCGACTACCCCGTTTTCTTTAGCGAGTTCACCAAAACCATTCGAAAGGACTGACCATGGAAATGAAGAAAGGGGACAAAAAGACAGGTTGTTAGCGCCCGTTAACCAGCCGAGAGTTGGCCGGTCGTCGCCCGCCGGGTCCTGCGCGTGCCGCGCCATCCGCCTTGTGCTTCGAGGGTAGGGCTACCGGTTTTCCAGCGCGTCCATCGCGTCCAGCAGCACGTTCGCCCCGAAAGCGTCGAGCCGCATATCCGCCCAGTCCACGGTCCGGTCCTGCGAGAAGAGAAACGGCAGGAAGAGGTACTCGGGCATCCAGCAGACGTTCCCCACTACCCCTCCAACAACAAACGTCTCCAGTCCGTTGTCGAGCCGCACAAGCGGTTTCAGCGCAGGATCGTCCTTCAACGACCAGATGCAGCAGGGCTTGCAGAAACCATCGAAGTTCGGATTCCGCACGAGCGCATACGGCTTTGTCCCGACTCGCTTTAGGCCGGGCGAAAACGACACCTTCATGGCGGCCCAGTTGCCCACGCCCTCCTGGTTCCAGCCGGAGGATACCGGAATTTCGTCGTTTTGCCGCCGGACGAGCAGACTCTTCAGCCCCGCCACATTGCGGGGGTCGTGGCCGCCGATCATAAACAGGCGCCCCCCAGCTTGCACGTAGCGCCTCAGCGCTGCGGCGTGGTGTGCGGACATCCCCGCGCAACTCCCCGTGTCGATCAGCAGAATCTGCATGTCGGACGGGGCCGGAAGAGCGGTTTTCTCCATCTCCCAATAGGAGATCCCCTTCACCGCATACCCGGCGTCACGCAACGTGCGCCCCGCCGCGGCGGTCAGCATCTTGCCCACGTAGGAGAGCGCCTTCACGTGGAACGACCCGTACGGCTCGCACACGAGTCCCACCGTCGCCTTCGGCTGAGACGGGTTGAGCGACTCGTCAAACAGGCCGTGGTAAACGGCCTGCATGCGCGGACTTCCTTCGCGCCGGCGCTCCTCTTCACGAGCGGCCAGGCGGCCGATGGATTCCGGCGTGAACTCCGCCGGATCGTCTTTCAGTCGCCAGCATGTCCACGCCATGTCGAGCAGGGATTCAACCTGCGCCGCGACGACGCGCGTCAGCGCCGCCACGTGCCGATCCCGCGTACCGTAGGCGGCATCAATCTCAATCTCCGCAGAGATTTCGGACTGCCAGTAGCAGTCGTCGACCACCATCTTCACCACCGCGTCGTCGAATTTCGGCGCGAACAGTTTCGGCGTGTAGCCCGCCAGGGACTGCGCGAGGCCCGCTGCCACGTCTCCATCCTTCAGCGAGAATTCGCATCCGTGCTGTTGGCCGTAGTTGACGCCCTTAAATCCGGAATACGAGACGAACTGCAAGATCGGCGTGTGGTTGAGCGCCCCCTGGTCGGAGACCGAATGACTCAGCACGGAGAGCAGAAATGCGGCGTTCTTCGCGTTGCCTTCACGAAAGGCCTGCCTCAACAACACAAGCGTCGCCGCGCGGCCGGCATGCCGGTGCAGCCAGTCGCCGTTCGAATAGCCGAAGCCCCGGAACGCGGCCTTGTAGGCGTCGCCCACGATGGCCCCCGTCATATCGAGCGTCTGGTCCGGATGCCCCGTGAAATGGTCTGGATGGTGGCACCAGTTGGTCAGCACGTTTACTCCCCAGCCGCCAACAAACGTCCGGATTTCTGCCGGCAGATGCGCGCCATAGAGTCGCGCCACGTCGTCGTGGCCGCTCCCCCAGCCCCAGCACGGCAAAGCGGTGCCTGCCGACAGCCCAATGAAAGCCTTCAGCGCAAAGGCACCGCAGCCTTTGTGGAAATTCGTCGCCGGTCCTTTTTGTGTTTCAATTATTTGGCGCATCGCGGAAATCCGTGGAAAAGAGTAAGTCGAACAAGGCACCCGCCAGCCAGTAGCCAGTGCAACACTGGCTACTGGCTGGCGGGCGCGCGTTT
>DAOPZC010000098.1:0-11738 GCA_035353175.1 Kiritimatiellia bacterium
CTCGTGCGACACGCCGAACCTGATCACCGAGATCGTCCGCCTCAACGGGGTGGCGGGCAACTGGGCGTGGTGGGCGTTCTTGCTGACCGGCATGCTGACGGTCTTCGTCTACGCCAAGCTCTGGCGGCGCTCCGGACTGAACACCGACCTCGGGTTTTATGAGCTGCGCTACAGCGGCAAGCCGGCCGCGTTCCTGCGCGGCTTCCGCGCGATTTATCTGGGCGTCATTTACAACCTGATCATCTTGGGCGGAGTCTCGCTGGCGGCGATCAAGATCGGGCAGATCATGTTCGGGCTCTCGCCGGAGATGTCACTCGTGTGCTCGATGACCGGGGTCGCGATCTACGCGACCCTGGGCGGGCTGACAGGTTCCATGTGGGCCGACTTCTACCAGTTCGGCGTGGCGATGGCGGGCGCGATCTTCGCGGCCGTGTATGCGGTCAACTCCGGCATGGCGGACGGGATCACCTCCCTGAGCCAGCTGTTCGCGCATCCCGCGGTGTCGTCCAAGCTTTCGCTGATCCAGCCGGCCACCCGCGACCTCTCGGCGCTGATGACGGTCCTGATCCTGCCGTTGGCCGTGCAGTGGTGGAACGTGTGGTATCCGGGCGCGGAGCCGGGCGGCGGAGGGTTCGTGGCGCAGCGGATGCTCTCCGCGAAGAACGAGCGGCATGCGGTCGGCGGAACGCTGCTCTTCAACGTGCTGCACTACGCGGTGCGCCCCTGGCCGTGGATCCTGGTGGCTCTCGCGTCGATGGTGGTCTTTCCGATCACGCCGCAGCCCGAGCAGGCGGCCGCGAGCGCGTGGCTGGCCGGCCATGCGGCCGAGGTCCGGCAGTACGACTCGGACAAGGCGGCGCTGCCGGCGGATGTGCGCGAGTCGGTCCGCCAGCGCAAGGCGGACGCGCGCGGCGTGGGATCTCTGGCGCGGGCGTTCCCGCGCGTCGACGACCAGTATCTCGGGCATGACATCGCCTATCCCGGGATGGTCGCCCGGATGCCGAGCGGTTGGCAAGGACTGATCGTGGCCTCGCTGATCGCGGCCTACATGTCGACCGTGGCGACGCTGCTCAACTGGGGGTCGTCGTATGTGGTGCAGGACGTCTACCTGCGTTTCATCCGCCCGCAGGCCAGCCCCAAGCACGCCGTGCTGGTCGGGCGGCTCACCATGCTGGCGATGCTGCTGGCCTCGGCCGTGATCGCGTTCCAGATGACCACGGTCAAAACGATTTTCCATGTGCTCTTGCAGGTGGGCGCGGGCACCGGACTGCTCTACATCCTGCGCTGGTTCTGGTGGCGGATGAACGTGTGGAGCGAGGTGACGGCGATGGTGGTCTCGTTTCTGGTGGCCATCTTCTTCCAGCTGGGCTCCGGCCCGCTGGGAATGGAGGCCGCGATGGAGCGGGCGGGATGGCTCCGCGTGATGGACCTCACCTCGTGGAAAATGGTCTTGGGGATCATCGTGACGACCGTGGCTTGGGTGGCGGTGACCTACCTGACGAAGCCGGTGGACGAGCGCACGCTGATCGAGTTCTGCCGCAAGATCCGGCCAGGCGGGCCCGGGTGGAAAAAGATCGAGGCCGCCGCGCGGACCGCGGGCGTGGAGGCCGAGTCCGGCGGCTGGAACATGGCGGTCAGCCTGCTGTGCATGATGCTGGGCTGCCTGCTGGTTTGGGCCTCGCTGTTCGGTGCCGGGTATCTGCTGTACGGGCGCACGATGTCCGGCTGCGTTCTGGTCGGCGCCGCGGCGGCGTCGGCCGTGGCTTTGGCCAAGCTGGTGCCCAGGATGAAGTTCAGCTAGGGCGTTTTTTTCCGGATGTGCCGTTAAAGATAGGGAGCATCGTATGACAAAGGTGAGATACGCGTTGGTCGGTTTCGGCGGGATCGCGGAGAACCGCATCGCTAAAGAAGGATTCGCCTGCGATGCAGCGAGGTTCAAGCCGCTGAAACAGGCCGTGCTGGTCGGCGCGACCGACATGAACCCGAAGCGGCGCGAAGCGGCGGAAGCTCTGGGCCTGACGTGGTACCGCGATGCGGCCGCGGTGTTTGCCGACCCGGCGGTGGACGCGGTTTTTGTGGCGACCAACAATCTCTCCCATGCGGAGCTGTCGCGGCAGGCGCTAGAGGCGGGCAAGGCGGTGATCGTGGAGAAGCCGCTCGCCCCGGCTTCGCGCGATGCGCGGATGCTGGTGAAGCTCGCGCAGAAGAAAGGCCTCAGCCTCTCGGTCGACCACATGATGACCCATAACGTGCTCAACCTGAAGGCGCGCGAGCTGGTGGCGGACGGCAAGCTGGGCAAAGTCAACGACGCCTGTTTCCACATGCAGTTCGCGTACGGGTTCGATCCCGCCGAAGCCGCGACGTGGCGCTGCTCCGACCGCGCCGAGATGGGCGGGCCGATCGGCGACGTGGCGAGCCACTGCTTCTACATGGCCGAGTTCGTGCTGGGCAGCCGCATCAAGGCGGTGCGCGCGGCCTATTTTCCCAAGCGCATGGCGATCAAGGTCGAGGACGGCGCGCTGGTCCAGTGCGACCTCGAAAGTGGCGTGACCTGTTCGGCGTTGGTGTCGTTCTGCGACGCGCGGGGCGGGCTGGGCGGCACGCTCTCCAATCTGGGCTACGAGGTCTACGGCGACCGCGCGGCGCTGCGCGGCTTCGGCACGATGTTCCAGCTTTCAGGCCACGCGGGCGAGCCGCTCAAGCTGCGCCTGGAGCTGGACACGTTTGCGCGGCAGCAGACCCTTACGATCAAGAAGCCCGCGAACATCTATCAGGGCGTGATCGCCGAGCACGCGGCCTCGATCGCGGGCGGGAAGCCCCTGTCGGGCGAAGAGGGCCTGCATAATGTGCTGCTCTGCGAGGCGGCCCACGCCTCGGCGCAGCGCGGCGGCAAAACGGTGGCCGTTCGTTAGTTCATTAGTTCGTTAGTGCTTAAGTTCATTAGTGGGGATGGGTGGAAATTATGGATGCCGGCTGTTCAAAAGTCATCATCACCCCGCGGCGGGGCTTGCCGCTGGCGGGCTATTTCAATCCGCGGCCGAACACCGGCGTGCTGGACGACCTGCATGTGCGGTGCGTCCTGTTCCGCCAGGGAAAGACCGTATGCGGCTGGGTCTCCTTCGACGTCTGCATGATGAGCGCCGGCCTTGTGGACACGGTGCTCGCGCGGCTGAAGAAGGCCGGCTTCCGCCACGGTACCGGGCTCATTTTCTCCGCCACCCACGCGCACACCGCGCCGTATGTGACGCCGCTCTTCGGGACGTCGCCCGATCCCGAGTATCTGCGGGGGCTGGTCGACAAGACGGTCGAGGCGGTGCTCACGGCGGAGCAGAACCTCGCGCCCGCGGTCCTCAAGCTGGGTGGGGTGAAAGACAATCCGCTCGCCTTCAACCGCCGCTACTGGATGAAGGGCGGCGGCGTGATGACCAACCCCGGCGTCAAAAACCCGGACATCGTGAAGCCCGAAGGGACGGTGGACCGGGAGATCGGCGTTCTGGCCGTCGAGCAGGACGGCCGGGTCGTGGCGATTCTCGCGAACATCGTCAACCACACCGACACGGTTGGAACCAACCAGGTGTCGGCCGACTGGCCGGGGCGCATGGAGCGCTGCGTCCAGACGGCGCTGGGCTACGACCCGCTGGTGCTGACCCTGATCGGCTGCGCGGGCAACGTGAACCAGTTCGACGTCCACTCGGACGAGTACCAGGGCTACGCCTACGCCCGGGCGTGGCAGCTCGGTCAGTGCTATGCGGAGCGCGTCGTGGCGCAGCTGAAAAAACTCAAGCCGCTGGCGGTTGACCGGATCACGCTCGTGAACAAGACGATCACCATCCCGTTTAGGACGATAACGAAAGAGATGTGCGCGGCCGCGCAGGCCGTCCTCGACCGGGTGGCCGCCCAGGCCTCGGACAGCGACCTGACGAGCGAGGGGCTTGCCACAGGCGAAGGCCCGGTGGCGCGCTTCTTTGCCGAGCAGACGCTGGCGTGCCGCGCGCTCTGCTCGGGAAAGAAGAGGACCTTCCGACTGGTGACGCTGGCGTTCGGCGACCGCTTTGCGGTCACCTCGCTGCCGGGCGAGCCGTTCACCGAGGTCGGCTTGGCCATCAAGCGCGCGTCGCCCTTCGGGACGACCTGGCCCGTGTCGTTGGCAATGGGGGCGTGCGGCTACGTGCCGCTGGTGGCCTGTTTCGCGCGCGGCGGCTACGAGACGTTGCCGGTGGAGGGCGGCGCGCCGCGCGAGGACACGGCCGAAAGGCTGGTCGCTGCCACGCTGTCGAACCTCCTGAAGGCCCTGACGAAATAGGCGCCGCCGGCTCCGGCGCGCGCCGCCGCACGCCGGGCCGGGGGCTTCACTTCAGCGCGTGGGACAGCGGCTCGGACCACCGTTCCCGGTCGCGGAACCGCACGATTGATGAATAGCCCGCCTCACGCAAAATCGCGAGGCCCCGACCGAACTCGAAAAGGAGATGTTCCGGCCTGTGTGCGTCCGCCGACAGGGTGACGGGGATCTCGCGCTCGCGGCATCGCTTCAGCAAATCAAGAGAAGGGTATCCGTCTGCGCACGGTTTGGCAAACCCCGCAGTGTTCAGCTCCGTGGCCATGCCGTTCTCCTTGATCGCGTCCAAGGCCTTGTTCTCGAGGGTGCGCAGGTCCGCCTTCGGATAAAAACCGAATTTTTTCGGCAGATCGAGGTGCGCGGCGATGTCGAACAGCCGGCTTTCCGCCATCTCGCGCACGAGGCGCCAATACGCGGCGTAGAGTGCATCCACCTCGTCTTGCGTCTTGGAGGCCCAGCCGGAGGCGTCGATGTCGAACGCCGCGCCTTGGACATGATGGACCGAGCCGATGCGGTAGTCCAGCGGGAGCGACTCCGCGACCGGCGCGAGGGCAGGGCGGCCCTGTTCAAACCAGTCGAACTCGATTCCGACGACGACCTCCATCCGGCCCTTCCGCTGAAGGGACTGCACGCCGGCCACGTAGTCGGCCGCGTTGGAAGGCGTCAAGGAGCCCGCGAGAACCGATCCGTCCGGATAAACGCAGTAGTGATCCGATACGCCCAAGATGTCCACGCCGATCGATTCGGCGTGGACATGGATCTCGGCGAGCGGAGCCAGCCCGTCGCTCCATACGGAGTGGTTATGAAAAGTCGCGACCATTTTCGGAATTAGATTACTCGCTCATCCCGGCCTTGTCCAGTTCGGCCAAGACGCCGCGGCAGCAGAGCGCCTTCTCCAGCAGATCCTGCGGGATATAAAAATAATGGTTTGAGGATTCGTACCCGATGCGCGAGTCTGCCTGCGCCAGCGGCAGGAGCTGCTTCACGGTCGCGAGTTCGTTTTGGGCGGCCTTGCGCATCTCCGCCCGGCAGGCCGATCGCGAAGCGTCGTCGGCCGCAGCTGACAGCGTGTCGCGCGCCGCGATGAAGCGCGTCTGATTGACGCACGAGGCGAAGTGCAACTCGGCGGCGCGGAACAGTCCCAGTTCGCGTCGGACGTCCTGCTGCCGGGGACCGGAAGTCTGAGGGACGATCTGGGCCCAGAGGCGGCAACCGCGCGCGAAGCCGTCTCGGACCTTCTCCATCTGCCCGATCCAGGTCTCGGCGGGGTAGATCGACCGCCACGACGTGAGGTCGTCGTAGGGCAAGCCGACCATGGTCGCCCGGTAGCCGGTCGGCTTCAGGTGGAGCGGATTGGCAGGGCCCATGTGCTGTGGCCCCTGATACAGCGTGGTGATGTGATAAGGGTAGTCGCGGAACCCCTCGGAGAAGGCGGTCCACGCCTGTCGGACGAGCGGCGCGGCCGCCTTGCCGTAGCGCCGCTCAGCCACGCGGTCCAGCACGGGGCCGATTTCCGTGTCGCCTTTCGCGAACGCCTGGAAGACCTCCAGATTGGGCGAGGGGTAACACCCGAGGCTCCAGCTCAGCATCAGGCCGTTCACGCCCGCCGAAGCGAGGTTGCGCGCGTGCTCCGCCACCAGGTCGAGCGCGGGCAGGTACGGGATCACGCAGAACTCCCACGTTGCGCCGACCTGAACCTTGGCCACGGTCTTCAGCCCTGCGGCTCGCGCGAGAGCCCAATGCTTGGCCGCACGCGGTCCGGGGCCGACCGCCGAGATCGAATATTCGCCGACGGCCGATTTCACGCCGCCGCGCTCGATCGGCAGCGACCACTCGCTGACCGACTGGAACCAGCAGGTCTTGGGCAACCTCGCGATGAGTTCTTCGGCCTGCGTGTCGTCCCAGCCCCAGTCCCACACGATGGTCTTGGCACCGGGGTTGCCGCGCGCCACGCCCTGGGCGATGGTCGCGTTGACCTCCGCGATGATCTCGGCGTAGGACCGGCCCTTGCAGCGCGCGCACTGCGCCTGCTGCCGGTGCGAGGCGCAGCTCGTCGGGTTCTCGGACGCCGTGATGGTGAAGACGCCGCCGAGGCCCGGAACCTGCGTGAAGACCGAGGCCAGCGCGTCGGACATCCAGCGCCGCACCTCGGGGTGGGAGGTGCAGAGCCGGGCCGAATCCCCCGCCGCCGCCACGCCGCGCATCGCCGCCCGCTCCGGCCGCGCCTCGAAGAACGACGTGTGCATCGTGCGAGGCTCGTTCATATAGAGATAGACGTCGATGCCGTACGGTTTGGCCCGCGCGACCAGCGTGCGCAGCCCCGCGATGCGCTTTTCGCAGTCGGCGCCGAACTCGGGGAACGCATGGTCTTTCGCCAGCGTGCGCAGCACCGTGTGGATCCAAACGCCGTTCACGCCCGCCGCCGCGAGCCGCTGCAGCAGGCCGTCGGGGATCGAACTCACCTCGGGGTCGATCAGCGGGTCTCCATAGTCCGCGAAGTAGGAGAAGATGAAGCGCAACTCGAACGGCGAGGCGCCGTCGGGTTTGGCGAACGCCAGCGCGGGGTCCGTCCGGGACAGCGTCTGGACGAAAGCGAAGCGCGGTTCCTCCGGCGGCGCGGGCGGTCCGGCAAGTCCCTCTTCGCGCAGCCAGCCCGCGAGGCGGGCGGCGGCCGCGGTCTCCTCCGGCGTGGGCGGGGCGTAGCGCAGCGGCGGGCACTCCGGCTTGACGCTGCCGAGCTTGATGAACAGGAAATCGTCCTCCATCAGCGCGTCGCGCAGGTGATCGCGCGAGACATCGAGCAACGCCGTCAGCTGCGCATACGGCAAGAGGTGCCAGTTGCGGCGCAAGACCGTGATGTAGCCTTTGTTCTTCCACTCGGGCGGGATCGCGCCCTGCGGCGGCAGGCCCATCGAGGCGGCCACCCGCGCCACGTTTTCGGGCGTGGTTTGCAGCACCGCGGCCAGACGCGTCTGCGGCACGACGGTCCAGTTGCGCCAAAGGAACTGGTGCAGCCGGCTCGGGAAAGGCTCGCATCCCAGCGCGGGCTTGGTCCCGCCTTCACCGGGCAAGGGCGCCTCGGCGCCGCCGCACAGGGAGCCCGCCGCCCAAAATAACACAGCCGCCCATCCGTTCAATTGTCTCATGATGTCCCCTTTCCGTTTCATATACGACCGCTATGCTTACAAAGTACCCCATTTTCTGCGGTTTGAAAAGGCCGGGAGGGGTCCGGCGGCGGGCCAACAAATTTTTCAAAATCGCGCTTGCACGCGACTCGCCACCTGTGCTAACTTATCTCTCCATTTATTTCCAATTGGGAAGGAAACGTATCCGATGCCGACGATCAACCAATTAGTGCGCAAGGGGCGTACCCCGCTGCGCAAGAAGAGCAAGTCGCCCGCGCTCAAGGCTTGTCCCCAGCGCCGCGGGGTCTGTCTCGTTGTGAAGACGCAGACGCCCAAGAAGCCGAACTCGGCGTTGCGTAAGGTCGCCCGTGTCCGTCTGACGACGGGTTACGAAGTGACGGCGTACATTCCGGGCGAAGGCCACAACCTGCAGGAGCACAGCGTCGTGCTGGTCCGCGGCGGCCGCGTGAAGGATCTTCCCGGCGTCCGTTACCACATCGTCCGCGGCTGCCTTGACAGCTTGGGCGTGGCCGGACGCAACCGCAGCCGTTCGAAGTACGGTGTGAAGCGTCAGAAGAAGGCGGAGAAATAAACCATGGCAAGACGGCGTAGAGCAGTAAAGCGGGTGCAGGCCGCTGATCCGAAGTTCAACAGCGAGCTGGTCGCCCGAGTGATCCGCGCGCTCATGAAGAGCGGCAAGAAGACCACGGCCGAGCGCATTGTGTACGGCGCGATCGAAGAGCTGAAAGAGAAGGTCGGCAAGGATCCGATCGAAGTCATGGACATCGCGATCGCGAACATGAAGCCGAAAGTGGAAGTCAAGTCCCGCCGCGTGGGTGGCACGACGTACCCGGTTCCGGTCGAGATCCGTCCGGCCCGTCAGTTGTCGCTGGCTCTCCGCTGGATGTCGATGTACGCCAGCGCGCGCCGCGGCACGCCGATGCCGAAGGCGGTGGCGGCCGAGTTGATCGAGGCTTATAACAATCAGGGCAACGTGATCAAGAAACGCGACGATACGCACAAGATGGCGCAGGCCAACAAGGCTTTCGCACACTACGCGTGGTAAATCGTGCGGGGTAGGGGCGGCCGACCGGTCGCCCTTGCCTGGATAAGCCGGCAAGTTGCCGGAAAATCCGCTGTTCTTTGACAAGTCAGGGTGAATGGTGAGCGTCTTGGATAACAAGGCAGATAAACGTGGTTCGACTGCGGCCGGTGAGCAACCGGCGGGCGGCGACGTTTCGCTTTGTAACGTCCGGAACATCGGAATCGTGGCCCACATCGACGCGGGCAAAACCACGACGACCGAGCGGATCCTCTATTACGCAGGGCGCACGCACCGTCTCGGCAACGTGGACGACGGCAACACTGTCACCGACTGGATGATACAGGAGCGCGAGCGCGGGATCACCATCACGAGCGCCGCGATTACCTGTTCCTGGCGTGACGTGCGGATCAACCTGATCGACACGCCGGGACATGTGGACTTTACGATTGAAGTGGAACGCTCACTGCGCGTATTAGACGGCGCCGTGGGCGTTTTTTGTGCCGTTGGAGGGGTGCAGCCCCAGTCGGAGACGGTCTGGCGCCAGGCGGACCGCTACCACGTGCCGCGCATCGCGTTCGTCAACAAGATGGACCGCATGGGCGCGGACTTCAACGCCTGCGTCTCCGAGATCCGCACGAAGCTGCGGGCCAATGCGGCGTGCGTGCAGCTGCCGATCGGGCAGGCGGAAGGCTTTAGCGGCATTATCGACCTGATCGAGATGAAGGCGCTGTCGTACGACGAGAGCACCGACGGCCGCGAAATCACAGAATCCGAGATCCCCGCCGAACTGAAGGACGCCGCCGCGGCGGCGCGTGCCGAGCTCTGCGAGAAGGTGGCCGAGGCGGACGACACGATCATGGAGACCTACTTCGCGCAGCCGGAGTTGTCGGCGCAGGTGCTCCGCGAGTCGATCCGCCGCTCGGTGATCGCGGGCAAGATCGTGCCGGTGCTGTGCGGGTCTTCGTTGCGGAACAAGGGCGTGCAGCAGCTGCTCGACGCGGTGGTGCAATACCTGCCCTCGCCGCTGGACCGTCCGCCGGTCGAGGCCACGGACCTCAAGAGCGAGAACAAGGTGACGCGCGAGCAGAGCGCGTCGGCCCCGCTGACCGCGCTCGTCTTCAAGATCGCCACGGACGCCTACGTCGGCCGGCTGTTCTTCGTGCGCGTGTATGCGGGTGTGCTGAAGAAGGGGCAGAACGTCTTCAATCCCCGCGCCCGCAAACGCGAGCGCATCATGAAGATCGTGCGGCTGTTCGCGGACGAGCAGACCGAGGTGGACGAGCTGGGCGTGGGAGAGATCGGCGCGATTGTGGGCCTGAAGGACGCCACCACGGGCGACACGCTGTGCGCCGAGTTCCAGCCGGTGTATTTGGAGCGCATCACGGTTCCCGAGCCGGTGATGTTCATGGCGATCGAGCCGAAGTCCCGGGCGGACAAGGACAAGCTGACCGAGTCCATGGGCCTGCTTTCGGCGGAAGACCCGACGTGCCAGGTGCGCGTGGATGCGGAGACGGGGCAGACGATTTTGAGCGGCATGGGCGAGCTTCACCTGGAGATCCTGGTGGACCGCCTGCGCCGGGAGTTCAAATGCGAGGCCAACACGGGCCGTCCGATGGTGTCGTACTACGAGACCGTCACAGCGCCGGGGAAGAGCACTTACCTCTTCGACCGCGAGCTGGGCGGAAAGCGTCATTACGCGCAATTGACGGTGGAAGTGGTTCCTCTGAAGCGGGGCAGCGGTCATGCGGTGGAGGTTTCCTCCAGCGTGCGGCGGAAGCTCTCGGACGAGAAGCTGGCCGACTGTGTGGAGCAAGGATTGACGGACGGCATCCTGACCGGCGTGCTGGCGCGATACCCGATGACGGACGTGCTGGCGAAGGTCACGGAGGTCGTGATCACGGATGAGGAAACGGCGACAGACGTGGCTTTCAGGACCGCGGCCGTGATGGGGTTCCGCGAGGCGGCTTTGGCCGCATCGCCGGAATTGCTGGAGCCGATCATGTCCCTCGACATCGTGACGCCTGCCGACTATGTCGGCGACATCATGGGGGATATTAACGGCCGCCGCGGTTCGGTGCGCGACATGACGACGCGTGGAGACATGCAGATCGTGCGCGCGCAGGTGCCGTTGGCAGAACTTTTCGGGTACTCAACCGCAATCCGGTCGCTCTCGCGCGGCCGCGCCAGCTATACGATGGAACCTGGCGAATTTGCGGTCGTGCCACGGACAGTGAGAGAACAACTACTGAACAGGTAACGTTAGAATGCAAAGTCAGCGTATACGCATTCGTTTGCAAGCGTACGATCACAGGGTGCTGGATCAGGCGGTGAGCGACATCATCGACACGGCCCGCGGCACCGGGGCGCAGGTCGTGGGACCCATTCCTCTTCCGACGAGGATTGAGCGTTTCACGGTCAACCGCAGCCCCCACGTGGACAAGAAGTCCATGGACCAGTTTGAGATGCGCACGCACAAACGGCTGCTGGACATCGTGGGGCCGACGGCGAAAACCGTCGACGAACTCAAGAAGTTGAATCTGCCTGCTGGCGTGGATATCACAATTCGAATCTAAGGACGGTGACACCATGGAAGGCATAATTGGCAGAAAAATTGGGATGACGCAGGTCTATGACGACCAGGGGCGTCGGATCGCAGTGACCGTACTTGAGGCGGGGCCTTGCCCGGTGGTTCAGGTGAAGACGCCTGACACGGACGGCTACCGCGCGGCTCAGCTCGGCTACGATGAGCAGAAACCGTCACGCCTGCCCAAGGCGGAGGTGAAGCACTTCGAGAAAGCCGGCGTCAAGCCCTGCAAGATGACCAAAGAGTTCGCGCTGGACGAGGGCGAAGAGGTCAAGGCGGGCGAAGCGGTGACGGTCAGCATGTTTGAAGGCGTGAAATACGTCGACGTGACAGGTATCACCAAGGGCCGTGGGTTCGCGGGCGTTGTGCGCCGCTACCGCATGGCGGGTGGTCCGATCACGCACGGTGGCCACTCGAAGCGTCGCGTCGGATCGATCGGTGCGCGTGATCTTCCGGGTTGGGTTGAAAAAGGCAAGCGGATGCCGGGGCACATGGGCGCAGTGAACCGCAAGACGCGGAATCTGGCCGTTGTTCAGGTCCGGGGTGAGGAAAACCTCCTGCTGGTGGCCGGCGCTGTGCCGGGACCGAAGGGCGGCGTAGTCATTATCAGGAAAGCCCTGAAGAAATAGGGGTTGGAGAACCGATGAG
>DAOPZC010000099.1:0-11717 GCA_035353175.1 Kiritimatiellia bacterium
ACCCGGACGGCCCGACGCGGACCAGCAAGCAAGTGAAACGGGGATGCGCCCGCCGCCATCGGGAAAACGATGAAAGTGTTGTGTGCGCCTGAAAAAAGGGTTAATATGTAAATTATAAAGATTCGTGCAGGGATTCGTTCCGAACGTGTGATGCAGGCTGCACGCGTTATGGTCGTTTCAAACGGCCACGGATCTTAACGTGAAATGAGTGACGCTGCCAAACATATCCAGATCCCTGCCGGCTGGCAACAGCATATGACCCGGGTGTTCCGCAGAAAGCTGATCGGCCTGTGTGTGGTCGTCCCGGTTCTTTTGTTTGGGTGGCTTTGGTACGTGTTTCGCGCGAATGCGCAAACGCGTGACGTCACGGCTCCCGCAAGCGTCAGTTGCCCAGGGGAAAAAGCGTCCGCGTTGAAACTCTCGGCTGAGGAACAGGCTTGGTTGCGCGAACATCCGGTTGTCCGCGTGGCGCTGGATCCGGCCTGGCCACCGATCGAATTCAAGGACGCACGGGGCGCGGTGGCGGGCATATCCGCAGACTATATGAGGCTGGTTGAGCAGCGTCTGGGGGTCACTTTCGAGTGGGACCTCGGTCTGAGCTGGAACGAATCCTATCAGCAGTTGAAAGCGTGGAAGAGAGATTTGGCCACGTGCCTGTCCGAGACCGAAGAGCGTCGTGCGTTCCTGTCCTTCACGAAGCCATATCTGGTCTCCCCGATCGTGGTCCTGACGCATGTGGGTGTCAGTTACATCGGCAACCTGCGTGAACTGGCCGGCAAAAGGATCGCCGTCGTGGACGGACATGCGGCGGGAGAGTGGATTGCCCGCGACTATCCCGAGATCGAGCGGGTCAAGGTCGCTTCAACGCAAGAGGGAATTGATCGTCTCGGCCATCATGAGGTCTTTGCATTTGTGGACAACATGCTGGTGCTCTCCTATTTTCTGGCAAAAGTCAACCGCTCTGACCTTAAGATATCGGGGACGTCACCCTACGTTTATGCCCAGTCCATGGCGGTCCGCAAGGATTGGGGGATTCTTGCGGATATCCTGCAGAAGGCGCTGGATTCGATTTCCGAGGAGGATCGCGCGGCTCTTTATCAGAAATGGGTGCCGGTCCGGCTCTCTCCCGCTTTCGATTACCCGCTGTTCTGGAAGATGGTGGCGATCTTCGTCCTGATGCTGGGCGGCCTGTTGGCCTGGAACCACAAGCTGTCGTTCGAGATCAAAAAACGGAAGCGGGCCGAAACGGCTTTAAAAGAGAGCGAGGAGAACTACAGAAGGCTTTTCGAAGAGCACGCCGCGGTCAAGCTGATCGTCGATCCGGCCACCGGCGCGATTCTGGCGGCGAACCAGGCGGCGGCCGCGTTCTATGGCTGGCCCCGCGAGGCGTTCACGCGGATGAACATCCGGCAGATCAGCGCGTTGTCGCCGGACGACCTCGGCCGCGAAATGAAGAAGGTGCTGGACAAGCACGAGTATCACTTCGAGTTTCAGCACCTTCTGGCCGACGGCACGATCCGCGATGTGGAGATCTTCAGCAGCCCCATCAGATGGAAGGACGGATATTATTTGCATTTGATCGTCCACGACGTCACCGAGCGCAAGAGCGCTGAGGCGGAGCGCGAGAGATTGATCGCGGCCATCGAGCAGGCCGCAGAAGGCGTCGTCATCGCCGGGGTGGACGGCGGAATCCGGTTTGTGAACCCGGCCATGGAAACGATCACCGGATTGCGCCGGAGCGAGCTGGTCGGGCAGAATGTCGATGTGCTCAAGAGCGAGGGCGAGAACGGCGCCTTCAACCGCAACCTCTGGGATATCCTTTCCGGCGGCAAGCGGTGGAAGGGGCGTTTTGTGATCAAGCACAAGGACGGGACGCGCCATGTCGTGGAAGCGACCATTTCCCCGGTGCTGGACGCCGCCGGCAAGATCGTGAACTATGTGTCCGTCGAGCACGACATCACCGATCACGTGCGAATGTCCGAGCAGCTGCAACTGGCGCAGAAAATGGAGTCTGTCGGACGGCTGGCGGGTGGGGTGGCTCACGATTTCAACAACATGCTTCAGATCATTCTCGGACATGTGGAGCTGGCCATCGAGTCGGTGGGGCCCGAAGCGCCCGTTCTCCACGATCTCAAGGAGATCCAGAAAGCGACCCGGAATTCGGCCGATCTGACGCGGCAGCTGCTGGCGTTCGCCCGCAAGCAGACCATCGCGCCCCTGGTGCTCGATCTGAACGAGACGCTGTCTGGCATGCAGACCATGATCCAGAAGCTGATCGGAGAGGACATCGATCTGTCTTGGCGCCCCAAGTCCGGTTTGTGGCGGGTGAACGTGGATCCCTCGCAGGTCAAACAAATCCTCGTCAATTTGTGTCTGAATGCGCGCGACGCCATTCAAGGGGTGGGCAAGATCACCATCGAAACCGATAACGTCGTGTTTGACCCGGCGTACTGCGCGCGTCACGTCGGCGTTTCGAGCGGCGATTTCGTGATGGTCGCGGTCAGCGATAACGGCTGCGGCATCAGCGCGGAAGAGCAGAAACACCTGTTCGAACCCTTTTTCACCACCAAGAAGATGGGGCAGGGGGCCGGGCTCGGGCTGGCCACCGTGTACGGAATCGTCAAACAGAACAACGGCACCGTCAATGTGTACAGCGAACCCGGCCAAGGGTCGGTGTTTAAAATCTATTTGCCCCGGTATGTCGGCGAGACGGCGGTTGCCCCGAAGGAGAGCATGGCGTCACCCGAACGCGGCAAGGGCGAACTGCTGCTGGTCGTCGAGGATGAGGTGGTGATTCTGACCATGGTGCGGAAGACTTTGGAGAAGCTCGGGTACCGGGTCTTGACCGCCGAGACGCCGAGCCTCGCCCTGACTCTGGCCGCCACGCATGCGGGCGAGATCCAGCTGCTCGTCTCCGATGTGGTCATGCCGGAGATGAACGGGCGCGAATTGGCCAAGCAAATCCAATCCCGTGACCCGAACGTCCGTGTGCTGTTCATGTCGGGCTATACGGCCAACGTGATCGCCCATCACGGCGTGTTGGATGCGGGGGTTCACTTTATCCAGAAACCTTTCACAACGGCAGACCTTGCCAAAAAAGTCCGGACGGCGCTTGATCAGGCGGAACCGCCGCAGAGTGTATGAATATCATTCAGGCCTATGTCCGTGTCCCGCTGGTTAAGCGCGTGGTGGCGGGCCTCCTGCTCGGGGCCCTCTGCGGCGGGGCCTTGTGGTCGCTTTCCGCCGCCTTCGGTTGCAAGGAAGCGGTTCAGGCGGCGCTGCGCTATTGCTCGCCATTCGGCACGGTGTTCATCGGCATGCTGAAAATGATCGTGGTCCCGACGGTCTTCTTCTCGCTGGTGAGCGGCGCCTCCGCCTTGCCTCTGAAGAGGCTGGGTCGGGTCGGCGGTAAAGTGGTGGGGTGGTACTTCGCCACCATGGCCTTTGCGGCCGCGCTGGGGATCGCGCTGGCCTTGTGGATCAACCCGGGCGCGGGCGCGTCGCTGACGGGGTGGCAGGAACTGGCGCGCCAGTTCGGCTCGCAGACTCGGAGCATCGCCGGATCGGACGCGCCGAAAACGCTGGTGGAGGTTCTGGAGAAGTTGTTGTCCGACTTCTTCCAAAACCCTTTCGCGGCGCTGGCGAACGGAAATTTTCTGGGCGTCATCGCCTTCGCCATCCTGTTCGGGATCAGCGTCCGCCTGGTGTTGGAGTCGTCCGATGACCCGCAGGTGCAGGCCAAAATGCGGACGGTCACCGACCTCTGTGACGCCTGCCTGCTGGCCCTCAACCGGATCATCGATTTCGTGATGAACTATTCGCCGATCGGCGTGTTCTTCCTGTCGATGGGCATCTTCTCGGTCTACGGCCCCTCCATCATCGGTCCGTACGTCACCGTTCTGGCCGGCGTCGCGTGCGGCGTCCTGCTGTTGCTGTTCGTCGCCTATCCGCTCCTGATCGCGGTCGTGGTGCGGAAGAACCCGTACAAAATCCTCGCCGCCGTACGCGAGGTCATGCTGTTCGCCTTTGTGACCCGCTCCAGCGCCGCCACGCTGCCGGTGACGATCCGGGTCGCCGAGGAGAATCTCGGCATCTCCCGCGAGCTCGCGAGTTTCTCGCTGCCGCTGGGAGCGACGGTCAACATGGACGGCGTGTGCATCCACTTGCCGATGTTCGCGATCCTGGCCGCCAACATGTTCGGCATCCACCTCACGTTCGGCGATCTGGCCGTGATGACCGTGACCACGGTGCTGGCGGCAGTGGGCGCGGGCGGAGTGCCGGGCGGCAGCCTGATGTTGCTTTTCATCATTCTGGGGGCGATCGGGCTCAATCCGTCGCAGACGGCCGTCATCGTGGCACTGGCGCTGGGCATCAACCCGATCCTCGACATGTTCGAAACGATGTGCAATGTGACCGGCGACATCCTTTGCACCTACTCGGTCGCTTCTCTGGAAGGCCTGGCTCAGGGGGACGTTCACGCATGACGCAGATTCGATTGCCGTACCACACGACGTGCCTGGAGGCGGAGATCCCGTCCCGGCGGGTGCGCGCGATTTTGACGCCAGCCTGTCACGGCGCGACGCCGGGCGAGGCGGGACCTTCGCTCGCGGAACAGCAGGCGCGGGTCACGCAGGCGCTCGATCGCCCGGTCGGTTCCGCCCGACTCGAGGAACTCGCGGACGGCAAAAAGACGGCGATCGTCATCACGAGCGACCACACGCGGCCGGTGCCCAGCCACGTGACGTTGCCGCTGCTGCTGGAACGCCTGCGCCGGGGCAACCCGCAGATCGCGGTCCGGATTCTCGTGGCGACCGGGTGCCACCGGCCCACCTCGCCTGCCGAGATGAGCGCGAAGTTCGGCGCGGAGGTCGTGAGCCGCGAAACGTTTCTGCTGCACGACTGCACGGATCAGGCCAGCCTCCGCTATCTGGGCCTGCTGCCCTCCGGCGGAGAGCTGTGGCTGAACCGTCACGCACTCGACGCCGATCTGCTGGTCGCGGAAGGCTTCATCGAGCCGCATTTCTTCGCGGGTTTTTCCGGAGGGCGCAAAAGCGTCCTGCCCGGCATTGCCGGACGTCAGACCGTGCTGGCGAACCACTGTTCCGCCTTCATCGCCGATCCCCATGCCCGCGCCGGCTGCCTGGAGGGCAACCCGATCCACCGCGACATGCTGTTCGCGGCGCGGCAGGCGAAGCTGGCCTTCATCCTCAACGTGACGCTCAACCCGGACAAGTCTGTCCGCGCCGCCTTCGCGGGCCATCCCGAACAGGCGCACGCCGAAGGCTGCAGGCAGATGGCGCAAACCGTGACCGTGCCCAGGGTGCCCGCCGAGATCGTCATCACCGGCAACGGGGGCTACCCGCTGGACCAGAACATCTATCAGGCGGTGAAGGGCATGACCGCGGCCGAAGCGTGCTGCGCCCCGGGCGGCACAATCATCATGGTGGCGGGGTGCAGTGACGGCGCGGGCGGCGAGCACTTCTGCCGCGCGCTGGCCGAGGCGGAAAGCCCGCAGGCGCTGCTGGACCGGATCCTGCGCGTTCCCCAGCGGGAAACGCCGCCCGACCAATGGGAAGTCCAGATTCTGGCCCGCATTTTGTCGAAGCACCGCGTGATTCTGGTCACCGGCCTGTGTGACCCCGCACTCATCAAGTCCATGCGTATGGACCACGCCGCAACGCTGCAGGAGGCCCTCCGCATGGCCTGCGGCAAGACCGGCGAAGAGGCGGGCGTCACCGTCATTCCGGACGGCGTTTCCGTTATTGTGGAGAATCCATGAAATGAAGATCATTGTCTGCATCAAACAAGTCCCGGGCACCACGCAGGTCGACATCGATGAGAAGACCGGCGTGCTCAAGCGGGACGGCGTCGAATCGAAGATCAACCCCTACGACCTGTACGCGCTGGAGACGGCGCTGCGCCTGAAGGAGGCGAGCCCGGGAGCGACGGCCGTGGCGCTCACGATGGGGCCGCCGCAGGCCGAGCAGTCGCTGCGGGAAGCCCTGATGATGGGCATCGACGAGGTGGTGCTGGTTTCGGACCGCCGGTTCGCGGGCGCCGATGTCTTGGCGACCGCCCACACGCTGTCGCAGGCCATCCTCGCGCTGGGCGAGCCGGGCCTGATCCTGTGCGGCCAGCAAACCACCGACGGCGACACCGCCCAGGTGGGCCCCGAGATCGCCGAGTTCCTGAATATCCCGCACGCCACGAATGTCACCGCGATCTCCGACTTCAGCGGCGGGACGCTCACCGCGCAGGTGGACCTCCCGACAACGGAGGAAACCATCCGCATGCCGCTGCCGTGCCTGATCTCCGTCAACAAGGGCATCCATACGCCGCGGCTGCCGTCGTTCAAGCTCAAAAAGGCGACGCGCGCCCGCAAAATCAAGGTTCTCACGCTGGACGACCTGCCCGACGCGAATCCCGCGCACTACGGGCTGAACGGTTCCCCGACACAGGTCGTGCGCATCTTCCCGCCGGAGCACCACGTGACCCGCGAGACGTGGGAAGGCTCGGGCGACGAACTGGCCGGCCGGCTCGGCCGGCATCTCCAAGAAGGCAAATTTTTAAACTGAGAGACGTATCGTATGGCAGAAATGATCGTTCATCCGGACAAGATATCCGACACCGCGACACTCGCGGCCTTATGCCCTTTCGGCGCGATCGAGGTCGCGGACGGGCACGTGCGCATTACGTCCGCGTGCCGGATGTGTAAGCTGTGCGTCAAGAACGGGCCTCCCGGGGCGTTCGAGCTGGTCAACGAGAAAAAGGCGGACGTCGACAAAAGCGCGTGGCGCGGAGTCGCGGTCTATATCGACCAGACCGAGGGCGAGATCCATCCGGTGTCGCTCGAATTGCTCGGCAAGGCGCGCGAGCTGGCGCAGAAAGTCGGTCATCCGGTGTACGCGCTGTTGGCCGGTGACGCGCTCGGGAAGCAAGCCGAAGCCCTGCGCCACTACGGCGTCGACAAAATCTATCTTTACGGTCATCCGCAGCTCGCGCACTTCCGCATCGAGCCGTACGCCGCGGTGTTCGAGGATTTCATCAAGCGCAGCCGCCCCGCAGTCGTGCTGGTCGGAGGCACGGCCATCGGACGCTCCCTCGCGCCGCGCGTCGCCGCCCGCTTCCACACGGGGTTGACGGCGGACTGCACCTGCCTGGACATCCAGAGCAACACCGACCTGGACCAGATCCGCCCCGCCTTCGGCGGCAACATCATGGCGCACATCCGCACTCCGCATCACCGCCCGCAGTTCGCCACGGTCCGTTACAAAATTTTTTCCGCGCCGGAGCGGCTCGACGCCCCGCGGGGCGAGATCCTCAGCCTCACGCCGGAGGACGCGATGCTCGCCTCGCGGATCGAGACGCTCGCGACGCACCGCAAAGAGCCGGTCAAAAACATCGAGGACGCGGACGTGCTCGTGGTCGCGGGGCTGGGTATCCAGCGGCGCGAGAATCTGGAATGGCTCGAACGGCTCGCCGGGCATCTCGGCGGCATGGTGGGCGGCACGCGCCCGGTGATCGAAGCGGGATGGCTCGAGCCCCGCCGCCAGATCGGGCTGAGCGGGCGCACCGTCAAGCCGAAGCTGCTGATCGCCTGCGGCGTTTCGGGCTCCATCCAGTTCGTCGCCGGCATGAGCGGCGCCGAGCAGATCATGGCCATCAACATCGATCCGCTCGCCCCCATTTTCAAGGTGGCCCACACGGCGCTCGTGGGCGACGTCTGCGAGATCGTCCCCGCCCTGCTGAACAAAATCGAAAACGGAGCCCTGAGCCATGTCTGATGCCATCCAATATAATCGCCTGACCGAAGCGGACCTCGCCTTCCTGCAGGCCGCCGTGGCCCCCGACGGCAAGGTCATTGCCCGGGACGCGATCCATGAGGATTTCAGCCACGACGAAATGGGCGCGGTGCATCATTTCCCCGACGTGCTGGTGGAGGCGGCCTCTGCCGCTCAGGTCGCGGCCATCCTGCGCTATGCCAACGGGCGCCGCATTCCCGTGACCCCGCGCGGGCAGGGCACGGGCCTGGTCGGCGCGGCGGTGGCCCTGTGCGGCGGCATCATGCTCAGCACCGCGCGCATGAACCGGATTCTGGAACTCGACGAAGAGAATCTGACGCTGACGGTGGAGCCGGGCGTTCTGCTCATGGACATCGCCAAGTTCGTGGAAGAACACGACCTTTTCTATCCGCCGGATCCCGGCGAGAAGAGCGCGTCCATCGGCGGCAACATCAACACCAACGCGGGCGGAATGCGGGCGGTCAAATACGGCGTGACGCGCGACTATGTGCGCGGGCTGGAGGTGGTGCTCGCGTCGGGCGACATCATCGAGGTCGGCGGCAAGGTCGTCAAGAACAGCTCGGGTTACAGCGTGAAGGACTTGATCGTCGGCTCTGAAGGCACCTTGGGTTTTGTCACCAAAGCCACGCTCAGACTGCTGCCTCTGCCGAAGAAGGCCATCAGCCTGCTCGTCCCGTTCGACGACCTGACCACGGCGATCGAGACCGTTCCCGTCATCATCAAGTCCAAGTACATCCCCACCGCCATCGAGTATATGGAGAAGCCGGTTATCCTGTGCGCGGAGCAGTATCTGGGCAAAAAGTTCCCGGACCACTCTTCGGACGCCTATCTGCTGCTCACCTTCGACGGCAACAGCCGCGAGGAGGTGGAAGCCGTTTACGAGAAGGTGGCGGAGGTCTGCCTGCAGGCCGGCGCCAAGGATGTGCTCATCTCCGACACGGACGAGCGGCAGGTCTCCATCTGGAGCGCGCGCGGCGCGTTCTTGGAGGCGATCAAGGCGTCGACCTCTGAGATGGAAGAGTGCGACGTGGTCGTGCCGCGCAAGCGGGTCGCGGATTTCGTCAAATATACCAAAACGGTGCAGCGGGAGGTGGGGGTCCGCCTCAGCGGGTTCGGCCACGCGGGCGACGGCAATTTGCACGTCTATGTGCTGCGGGACGAGTTCGATCCGGACACCTACGCGCAGAAGCTGCGGCAGGCCTTCGACCTGCTTTACGCCAAGGCCCGTGAGCTCGGCGGCCAGGTGTCGGGCGAACACGGCATCGGTTTCGCCAAGAAAGAGTTTCTGGCCGAATCGCTCGGAGCGGCCTCCATGACGCTGCTGCGCAACATCAAGACCGCCTTCGATCCCAACCACATCCTGAATCCCGGCAAAGTCTGCTGAGTCACAACACGAAGGGGGGCGCTTATGGGGCTGAGAATGAAACGCGCGGTTGCTGTCGCGTGCTGGGCGTGTGTGTCTGCCGCGGCGCTCGCCGAGGGGGTCCCCGCATGGGGCAAGCGGGATAACGGATACGCGCTGGCCTTTGAACAGGGCGCGTTTTCCTGCGACGGCCGGGGAAAACTCAGCCTGCGCGCGAACGGGCAGCCTGCGCTGGACATCGGTTTTTTCCTGTGGCATGACGCCTACGTCTACGAGACGCTCGAAGCCGGCAAGCTCGAATCCGCCGCCGTGCAGCCCGACGGCGCGCTGCGCGTGTCGGGCGTGTGGGGCACACGCGACGGCGCGGCCCCGCTGCGCTACGCGCTCACCCTGAAGCCGCAGGCGGATCAGGTCGCGGTTCGCCTCGAAGTGGAAAAAACCGGCGAATTGAAACTGACGGATGGCATTTGGGCCACGCTGCGGACCGCTGTCGCGTCGGGCGATCCGCGCACGGTCTATCTGCAGCCCAGCGGCGATGCGCCGGTCGGCAAGAGCATCGAGGGCGTGTTCAAACAGGCCTTTGTCGGCAAAGAGTCGGGGCCGGCGGTTTTCTTCAACGGCGAAGGGCTTTGCCCGCTTCGCTCGCACGTGGGCGGCGGCGGGCACGGCTTCGAGGTGAAAGTCGCCAAGTCGCGCGACTTTCCGGTCGGCGGGAAAATGGCCGTCGCCATGACCTTCGGCTTTGCCGCCATGCCGAAGATCCTGCGGCCGGCCGTGACCTGCGCCGCGCCGCTCGCGCTTTCCGCACGGGCGCCGGCCGAGGTCCCGCTTTACGGCAAGTGCGAGCTCGACGTGTCGCTGCAAGGAACGTGGAACAACCCCTATGACCCGGACGAGATTGCGCTGGACGCCACGGTGACGACAGCTTCAGGCAAGCGCTACACGATGCCCGGATTCTTCATGGTGCCGCAGCGGCACGAGGTGGAGGGTGTTGAGGACCTGATGCTGCCCGCGGGCGAAGGGGGTTGGAAAGTGCGGCTCGCGGCCTCGGAGCCCGGCCCGATGCGGGTGACGCTCGCTGCGCGCGACCGCAGCGGCAAAACGGTGTTCGCGCTCCCGCACGCGGTCAACGTGAGTGCGGATTCGCGCGCGAAAGGCTTTGTCCGCGTGAGCCGGACGGATGCGCACTACCTGGCGCACGACAACGGCGAGGAGTATGTGCCGATCGGCCACAACGTGCCGATCTGTCACGGCAGCAACAACATGTCGGTGAAGGACATTCTGGAGAAGATGGCGGCGAACGGCGAGAACTGGAACCGCTGGTGGCTGTCCAAGAGCGGGCTGGGGATCGAGTGGGAGCCGCGGCTCGGCTGGTACCGCCAGGCGCAGGCCGCGAAGCTGGACATGCTTTTGGAGGACGCGGGGCGGCTGGGCATGTACTACCTGCTCTGCATGGACACGCATCAGGATTTCCGCCAGGACGGCTGGAAGGCGAACCCCTACAACGCGGCGCAGGGCGGGCCGTGCCGGACCGCGGGCGAGTGGTTCACGAACGAGGTGGCAAAAGCGCTCTACCGCAAGCGCCTGCGCTACACCGTGGCGCGCTGGGGTTACAGCCCGCACGTGCTGTGCTGGGAATTCGGCAACGAGTTCGAGGGCTGGGCGGACTCGAAGCAGGAGACGGTCGTCGCGTGGCACCGCGAGATGGCGCCGGTGCTGGCCGCGCTCGACCCGTACGGACACCTGATTTCCACGAGCTGGTGGTCGAAGACCGGCCCGGAGGCGTGCTGGCGGATCCCGGAAATGGACGTCGTGCAAACGCACAGCTATGCGAACAATGATTTCAACACGGCCCTTGAAGCCCGTGCGTATTGCCTGACGCAGTGGAACGGCTTTCAAAAGCCGCATTTCTTCGCGGAATTCGGCATCCGCAGCCACAACTTCGATCCCGACTCCGACCCGACGGGCCGGGGCATCCACAACACCTCCTGGGCATCCATCGCCAGCGGCTGCTGCGGCGCGGCTATGCCCTGGTGGCACGAGAACTACATTGAGCCCAAGAATCTGTACTTCCATTTCCGGGCGCTCCGCAACTTCGTGTCGGGGCTGCCCTTCGGCACCGAGGCGTGGCGGCAGGTCGCGGTCGAAACGCCCGCGGCGGCGGTGATGCCCGCGCGGCCGTCGCAGCGCGATCTGGTCGCGTCCACGCGCAGCGGCTTCCGCAAGCCGGCAACGGATTCGTTCGCGGTCGCGGCGGACGGGACCGTATCGAACGACGTGGAGTTGCTCTCGTTGCTGCATGGGGGAGCACATCGCAGTCTGGTGAACCCGCCGACCTTCGCCGTCACGTATCCGGCAGACGGCGAATTCGTGGTGCATGTGGACCGAGTCTCCAACTCCGGCCTGCTCAAAGTCTTCGTCGACGACCGGCTGGCGCTCGAGAAGGTGTTGCCGTGCGGCGAGAAATGCGGAAAGAGCTGGCGCTATGTGGGCGAGTGGAAACTGTGGGAGTCCGTGTATGACGAGGATGTGCGCGTGCCGGTCAAAGCGGG
>DAOPZC010000100.1:0-11668 GCA_035353175.1 Kiritimatiellia bacterium
AAAATCCGCGTGTCGCCGGTTCGATCCCGGCCCTTGCCACCATTTTTATGCCCTGTGCCGGAAGCACTGAAAACGAATCCGGAATAACCTAAATTTCGGTTCCGGTAGACTGCGGCAGTGCCCAGGAAGTGGATTTTATACTTTCGGAGTAAAAGTCTACCAGGATTATTACGTGTGCCAGTCGTTGCTCTGATCATCGTTCACGCCCCCTTCACTTCCGCGTTTTCTCCTTCGCCGGCTTCGGCTTGTTCCTGTTTGCGCCCATCGTCCCTGTATATCCGGAAACTCATCATCTGCTCGGCGCGGTAGTCATCTGTGGGTGACAGTTGATTGAAAAAGGCGCGTCCGGGTATCTTTCTGGTACATGAAATGCAAGGAGGTCAAACAACACCGGATGTGTGTGAAAAACGTTACTAACCCACATGGAGCATGACAAGGGCTTTGTGTACGAGGCTTGCGAATTGAACAGAGGACTGAGGGCGGAGGTCGGCGGGGCAAGTTCGAGAGTGCGTGAGTTCTGAAGTGCGAGAGTTTGGGACGGGGTGGGGGACAAGGCAGGGAGAATCGCGTTAGGTAGGGAGGCATGATAAGCAGGGTAAGCCGGGGGGCGACCGCGAATATGAGGCGAATCGGGCGAATGTGGGGATAGACGGAAACGATTTTGTGCGAAGGCGAACAACAAACCTGCTAGCAGCAGTGTTGATGCCCTTACCTGCAGCCGGGAACATGATGTCTCAACTGTCTCGGCATGAGGCTCAAACACCAGAATGAAGGATAGGAGATCAAGCCCTAATCCTAAATGCTGGATTCACGCCCCTCGCCCCCGAAGGTTAGTATCCCGTTCTTCAGGGCAAGACAAACGACGGCGCGTCGTCAGGGGCCAGATAGGCGCCCACGGCGCGCAGACGCGCGCGTAAAACAGGAACGGGAACATCTTTCGCGGCGCAACCCTGTTCCACGGCGAGGGCTGCGGCCATCCCTGCAGCCTGTCCCGTGATGTAGCAGCCGGGAATCACGCGGACGGACGCCTGCATCGCGTTGTCCGCGCCAATCGACCGTCCCGCCACAAAGACGTTTACGAGCCCTTTCGGAACAAGCGCGCCGTAGGGAATGCTGTAGGACGCGCCGGGGCCATGGCGCAAGCTGATCGCCTGCGCAAAAGCGGCCATGCCTTTCTTGTCCGCAGTCTCCGGATGGATGTCCACGGGATAGGAGTAGCGACCGATCTCATCCACGAACCGGCCCTTCGCATGGAACGCCTTGAACGTCAACGTCTTTTCGCAGCGAATGCGACGCGACGCGCGCACACCCAGATAGTCCGCCGTACGGATAAGCATCGCCTTCTCGCAGCCCGGCACGTAGCGGCGGTAGTAGTTCTCATACTCCGCCAGCAGGGTGCGTCCCTTTACCATCGCGTCGGTCAGTGCCTTCGCATCGCGATCATCCGTACCGAAGAGATGCCCCACGTTGCCAAAACCGATATTGACCTCGGGATAGTTCTGCATGATGCCCGGTAGACACGTATCGTACTGGCTCAAAACACCGTCCGCATGTCCTTTTGCGGCGAAATTACTGTCCTGCCTCTTCTTCTTGTCAAAGTCCACGCCACCCCAGATGCTGCAGAGCGTAGACGCCATCGGCACGCCCTGCGCGTTACCATAATCGCTCGCGGCACCCGCACGCACACAGAGGAATCCCGCGCCCGTGGCGTCCACGAACATCTGTGCGGCAATGGCGTGCGTGCCGGCGGGATCCGACACGATTGCATACTGGACTCGCCCCTGCTCCACAACCACGTCCGTCAGACGTGTATAGAACCGAAAGTCCGCCCCTGCCTTCGCCATCAATTTGTCGTAGAGACGCTTGATCTCCTCTGTCCGCAGATTGAATGTGACGCGCTGCGCATTGGGTGGATAGCCGAGTCCGTCGTAGATGCGCCGTCCAAACCCGCCTGCTAGAAAATGTTCACCGTCGGCGAAATTCATCAATTCCGCCACGCCCGCCAGCGTGCTCGCACCGCCAAAGGTGCCGGACTGCTCGACGAGCAGAACCTTTCTTCCTGCCTCGGCGCACGTTACGGCGGCGCTCACGCCAGCAGGGCCACCACCCACCACCAGCACGTCGACGCGCTGCTCCACGGGTATTTGCCGTGTCACGGAAATATTCTGTTCAACCGCACCCGCATATGCGACGAGCATCCCGATCCCGAACAGCACCGCCATCATTGTTCCTTTGCAGACCATTTGTTTTGCCTCCTTGAGCGGCTCCGATTCTGTTGAAGAAAGGTGCGATCCTGATAACGTAAGATGTACAACGTACCTGAGTCTGCCTTGAGAACGAGCGTGTTGCCGTCCACAAGACGCAGTTTCGTCTCTCGGACCGTGGCAGGTGAAACGACACAGGTCCAACGGGACACGTCGATTCCAGCAATCGTTCCAGCCGAAAACGAGCGTACATGTGCACACGTTGCATGCGAATGCGATGTCGATCGTGCCGCTCTCCGGCAGCCGAAGCGCGGCACCCGCCTCTGCACAAGCGCGTTCGTGACAACGCCATCCGCGTTCACACCGAACGTGAGCGCGCCGTCTGTGCGTTCCAACGTACCGGCGAAGTCGGGTGAGATCGCCAGCAACATTTCTGTTTTGGTTCACCGTGAACTGGACAAGCGGCTTGTTCTGTTAAGCGATTCGGGGCACATCCCCAGCCTCAGATTGCTTTGAGTCTAACACTCAGGCCGCGGACTGTCGAGCCCGAGCCCGGCGTTTCCGCGCCTCCGTCTCAGACGGTGCGGTCGCGGCAAACATTTTTCATCGATTAGCGTTAAGAAAAATGGCGGCCGCTCCCATTCGCGAGGATTCGCGGGAAAACAATACGCCTGTTAAGCGTTTTGGTTCACCGTGAACTGGATAAGTCCAGCATCATGAACGCCGGACGCCCTGCCGGATCCGGTCGCGGACTGTCGAAAACCGCGGTCGCCTAATTCCGTCCGAAGCAAAACACGGGATAATATGTGTGAGGGAAGATTTTTGGCGATAGGTCGTGACGGCGATACGAAGATCACCGGAGAAAAGCCCTTAACTCCCTCCCATGCGTTTCAACTGCGCACGGCAAGACTGGAAAGTAGCTCCGCTAACACAACGGTTATTTGAGTCTTAGTGCAGCAGTAGAATCGTTCCGGAGGGGTGAAGCATGAACAGCGCGTTGCCCTGCTTGACAAGCCGCCATTTGTCGGGCAGGACGCTGGCATCGGGCGTTCCCGTGAGTGCACCTTCCGCCTGCAGCAGCAGGTACTGTGCATTGATCTGCAGTTCGGAGGGGTTGTTGACGGTGACGCGCAGCCCCGTCACGTCAAGCGCTCCGGATGAGACGACCCGGTCACTCGTTTCGCCGGGGCCGACATCCGCGCGGTATGTCACCGCGCCGTCGAACGCGATGCCTGCCAGCGTCATGACGCCGAGTGCGCCGTCACCGCCGGGCGACAGCACCGTGTTCCCGCCGCTGAGCACGCCGTTCGCGAGCGTGCCCGCGCCGCGAAGGGTATCGAGGGCGAAGGGCTGGCCGCCCAGGTCAAGAGTCGCACCGGCAGCGATGTCCCACACCACATCGGCAAACACGCCGCCGGCTGACTCGTCGGCGCGGGTGGTGAGCAGCGAGCCGTCGCCCGGATCCGTGAGCACGCGATAGTCGGCGGGGTTGGTCGAGTCGACCACCGTCGAATAGCAGAGACCGCCCGGCAGCCCGCTCTGTGCGGGGCCGACATTGCCGGAGCCGTCGCTGTAGCGGATCTCGATGGCATGGGGACCGGGCGAGAGGGTCACGCTCTTGCGCGTCCAGCCGCTGTTGATGTTGTGGACGATCTCCTGCCCGTTGATCATCAGCCAGGCGTGATCGTCGAAACTGGCCGCAAACGTCCAGGTGACGTCCGCCGCAGTGCGGTTCCAGAGATAGCCGGTGTAGATCCAGGTGTGGTTGTTGTTCGCCCAGAAGTCGGTGATGGCGGGATTGCCGCTCGTGGTGTTGTTCCCTAATGGGATATTGCCCGCGCGGGTGGTGAGCTGCACGGAGGTGCGCGGGTTGGGCGTGGTGGCGGTCCATGCCGAACGGACCATGCCCTCGTAGAGTCCGGCGAAGGGCATGTCGAGGCGCAGCGTGCCCTCGGCGACGGTGGCGACGGCGGGTGCCGGCGGGGGCTGGGTGCCGGGCGCGACATCACGCGTGAATATGTAGAGCCGGCGGCGGCTGTAACTGCTGCCGTTGCTGGCGAAGGTCCAGTCCGGCGCGCTGCCCGACACGTTCCGGTTGCCGATACCGATGCCGAGCGTGTTGTTGCCTGAACCGAAGTTGCTGAGGGCGAGCAACGTGGTGCCGTCCCCGGCGTTGTGGAGCTGCATGGAGCCGTGGCCGGCGACGGCCGCAGGGGCGTCGCTCATGCTGTCGCCAAAATCGTACCCCGTGTTGTTGGTGGCGGACGAGGCACCGATCCCGAGCGCGTCGGACTGGCCGTAGTTGTTGGGCCAGAACTCAATGTTGCCCGCCTGGCTCGCGGTGACCGCGTTGATGCCGGCGACGTTGGAGCGGACGTCCATGTTGGCAAGCCGCCGTTGCATGACGATTTTTTTAGCGGCGGTGGGATAGCCGATCAAGCTGCGGTCGAGCGCGAGGGCATCGAAGGACACCCAGACCCAGTTCGTGACACCGGCGGTGACCAGCTCAAGGTAGTATGCCACGCGGTCGAAGGCGTTGCTGTTGGCAGCGCTGTTGTCGATGTCGTAGGGCGAGCCGCCGGAAGAGCCGTTGATGGTGCCGCCTGACACGGGAACGTCCGAGGCATACACCAGCGAATATTCGGCGGCCAGGGCGCCAACATTCGCGGCGACCTCCGGCGGGAGGGGCGCCGACGGCGGCAGCGGGGCGGCCTGCCTGAGGTCGGCCGTGAGCAGCGAACCGTCGCCGGGATCGGCAAGCAGGCGCAAGCCGAGCCCGTCGCCGGCGTCGTAGGTGAGCCCGCCCAGGCTGGTGATCGTAGCGTTGGGTCCGACGCCGCCCGTGCCGTCGCCGAAACGGATCTCGATGGCGTGCGGACCGGGCTTGTGGGTGTAGGTGGCGGTGGCGCCGCCGTTTCCTGTGTTCAAGACGAGCGTCTGGTCGATTTTGAGCATCACGTTATCGTCAAAGGTGCCGCGCCAGGTCCATGTAACGTTGGTGGCGGCGCGGTTCCAGAGATACCCGGAATAGATCCAGGTGTGGTTGTTGCCGACCCAGCTTCCGTTCGCATAGGCGCCGTTGCTGGCTGCGGGCCCGTTGCCGGCGCGTGTGGTGAGGACGACGGAGGTCTTGGGATTGGGCGAGAGGGTATCCCAGTTCTTGAAAAAGACCCCTTCCCAGAGGCCTGGCAAGGCGGCAGCGGGCGGCGCGGCGGCGGGCGTGAGCTGAAGATCGCTCGTGAGGAGAGCCTCTCCGGGGCCTTCTTTGCGCAGCGCCGTTGTGACCAGCCTGCCGCTGGAGATCCCGCCGGCGGTGATCGTGGCCTGGACGTTGGTGAGCGTCTGTCCCGCCAAGCTGAGGGTGCCGCCGTTGATCAGCAGGGCGCTCGCGGCCGGCAGAGCGGCCGGTATGGCGGCGATCAGGGTACCCTCTTTTACGGTGGTGAGACCGCGCCAGGTGTTCGTGCCGGACAGGGAGAGCGAGCCGGCTCCGCGCTTGGTGAGACCGCCGGCGGAGAGATCGGCGCCGATCGTCACGAGCCCGTTCGAGGCGATGTTCCGATAACCGCCGCCCAGCAGCTCGACGGTCGGAACGCCGGTATAGCCGATTCCAGGCGAGGTCATGCGGATGGCGGTGAGCGTTCCGGCCGCGCGGTCGATCTCGGCCACAGCGGTGGCGCCGCGCCCGCCGCCGCCGGTGATCTTCACCAGGGGCGGGGCGATATAGCCGGAGCCGGGGTAAGTGACGCGGATGCCGGTGACGCCGTAGCCGGTCGGAGCGTTGATCGCATTGGTGATCGAGGGATCGAAGCCGGCCGTATCCAGCACCGCGCCGCCGCCGAAGACCGTCAGGTCGGGCAGGGTTACGCCGGCCGTAACGGCGAGCGGCACTGATGCCGCGGCGCGCAACGTGCCGCCGTTGAAATTGATGGCTGCGACGGCGGCGGCGGGGTTGTCGCGCATGCCCTTTCGCAAATACTGCGTCTGGAGGGTGCCGCCGTTGAGGTTGACCACGGAGATCGGGGAGCTGTTGCGGTCAGCCATGTTGACATACGCCGTTTTCACCAGCGCGTCACCCTCAAGGGTCAGCACGGAATAGCCGTTCACATAACCGCCGTTGCCATCCCACTCCGCGAGCTGGAGGGGGGTGTTGCCCGTGTCGAGGGTGCCGCCGGTGATATGGAATAGGCCGGCGCCGCCGCGCGTAGCGAGGGTGCCGCCATAGTACGTGCCGACGACACCTGTTGCGGGGGTGGTCCCGTTGTTGAAGATAAATGAGCCGCCCGTCTGGTGCAGGATGCCGATTGCGGAGGTGGCGGAGCCGAGCTGCGTGTAGCCTTTGTTGGTGACCGTGCCGCCGTCGAGCCGGTAATAGCCGTAACCGCTTTGGCCCAGGCGGCCATCCCGGCCGGCGCCTCCGATGTTGTTGAACGTGCCGCCGGTCTGGTAGATGGCGCCGGCGCCGGAGGCGTTCTCTGCCACATAAAGCCTGCCCTGCAGAAAGGCGTTGTCCCGGATGTTGAGAATGCCGCGCGAATTGGCGACGTGGCCGGGGGAGACCGCCGAGGCAGGCTGTTGGTAACCGGTATCGGTGCCGATCACCTGCGTGTCGCCGGTGATGCTCAGCGTGCCGAGCGAGGCCGTCGAGCCGGTGTAGCCGGGAAAGAGATACGAGGTGCCGATGAGGTCGTACGTACCGCCCGCGAGGACAAGCTCGCCATCGTACACACGGATGTGCCCGGGCGCGTTCACCGCGCCGGTGAGCGTCTGTGTCCTGGTCCCGTATTTCGAGAGGCCGAAACCCGAAAGATCGCCGTCGTAGGTCGCGTCGGCGTAATAGGGATCGAAACCGAGCGCTGCTGAATTCTGGGTGAAGATCGCGGTGGTGGCGATCGCGTCGACGTCCTCCGCAGCCCATGCGAGCGGCCACGTCGCGGTATCGTCCGCGTACCGCACGACCAGCGCGCCATTCTGGCGGACGTTGAGTTTGGCGGGGGTGGTGTCCGGCAGTGAACCGGCAGCGGCCGCGTAGAGCACGCCATTTGTGACTGTGGTGGTGCCTGCGTACGTGTTTTCGGGGTTCAGGAGGTAGGTCGTGCCGCGCGACTTGACGAGTCCGCCGGGGCCGGAGACGGGGCCGGAGATCGAACCGCTGCCGGCGCCGCCCAACAGCGCCTGGCCGCCCATCAGGGAGACCGGGCCTTCCCAGACGTTCTCAGCGAGCGAGCTACTGCTGCGCGCCGAGAAGTGCGCGCCATCTTCGAGCGCGAGCGCCCAGCTTTGCGGAACGTACACGCGGTTGAGATCGATGTTGGCGCCGGTGCGCACGGTAAGGGTGTTCGCCGACGTCCCGCCGAGATCCGCGCTGTACTCCAGGCCCAGAGCGCCGCCCGCGACGTCGATGGCGCCGCCCGTCACATCCGTGAGGCGGGAGTACGAGAGCAGAAATGCGCAGGGGCCGGCTTTGGTGAGCGTGTGGCCGGCCAGGTCAAGCGTGCCGTTTCGCAGGTTGAAACTGCCCTTGCCGATTTCAAAGGGGATGAGCGGCGTGGCCGCGGTGCCGCCGATCATGGCATCACCGCTGAGCGCGAGGCGCTGGAAGGCGTTCTGCTGCTGGGCATCGCTGTCGTTGCGGAGAGCCCCGAGACCATCAGGACCTGTCCCCGCGAAGGTGACGGGCTCTTTGATTGTGAGGGTATTGACGCTGGCATCTGCGAGGGCCAGCGCGGCACCCGGCGCGACGGTGGTGCCGTCGGCGACTGAACCGAGCGCGGCGGAGTCAGAGACATACAGCGATCCCGCCTGCACGAGCGTAGGACCTGCATAAAGGTTTGCGCTCTGCAAACGAACCGATCCGCCCCCGCTTTTGACAAGGCCGCCCGTTCCGTGGACGGGACCGAAGGTCTGGACAACACCATCGGGCGGCGTAAGGGTGAGCGCGCCGTCCAGCGTCGTCGAGCCGGTGAGGTTGACCGCTCCCGAGAGCGTCAGAGGCCCGATTCCTGTGCGGAGCAGAGAGGTCGGCAGTCCGTTGTCCGCGACGGCGGCGGCGACCGTAAATGCGGAGGCGCTGTTGTTGTTTTCAAGCACGAGTGTTGCCGCGCCGTCGGGCAGATCAGCGGCCGCGAGCAGCTCGTGGGTGAGCCCGTAAAAGCCGGACCACGGATTCGTCGTGACACTCAGGGAGGAGGATACGATGGTGAGCTCAGTCGTGGCCGCGATGTAGCGGAAAATGATGACGGTCGGGAGGTTGTGATTCTTGTCGAAGGCGAACCGCGCGGCGGGTGCGGCGTCTGCAGAGGGATGGAAGGAGTAAAGCACGGTGCGCTCGGTCGTGCTGGCGAGACCATCCCAACTGCGCGTGTAGAGACGCAGTTCATACACCGCGCCGGGGACGAGTCCGGTCAGTTTGACGGTTGTCGCGCGTGAGTCATAGAGCATGTCCTTGAGCAGGGCGCGAAGGCCGGTAGCGGACGCGGGGACGGTGTTCGTCCAATCGCCGAAATTGTTGTGTTTAGACGTGGGGAGCCCCGACCAGCCGTAGGAGGTGCCCGACAGGGTGCCGGAGGCGGCTGTGACCTGCGTGAAGGCCACGCCGTTGACGGTGGCCACCGGCTGGTCGCCGAAATCAAGTGCGTGCGTGTAGGTCTTCGCGGAAGAGATGCCCGACGATGCATCGTCCGTCAGGGGCGCGGTGGTGACGGTGTTGAGCCCGGCGATATTGGTGACGGCGGACGATACGCCTGCGGCAGTCAGCATGCCGTTGGTGAGAGTCAGCGTTGCGCCCGCAGCCGAAAGGGCAAGCTGGTTGGCGGAGAGGGCACCGCCCGCGAGATCAACCGATGCCGCTGTATCCGGCTCTTCCTGTGAGAGTCCGCCGATCTCGGTCAGGGGCGCGGCCAGCGTGACCGGGCCGGTGGTGCCGGGGGTGTCGATCACAACGTTCTCGCCCGGGGCCGTCGGAATCACACCGCCACGCGCCGCGATATGTGCGGACGGGGCAGGCGCATAGGGTTTCAGTCCCTCCGTGGCGTCGTACTGCGCGCCGCCGCCGTTAAGACGGATCCAGCCGACGGGTCCTGCGGGGAGCCCGCTGGCGACCAGGATACGGTTGGCGGATGTGCCGGCGTTCGGCGCGTCGACAACCAGAAAACCGTTGGAAACGGCCAGGCCGGAGAGCGTGAGCGTGGAGGAGCCGGCAGCGGCGGCCGGGATGGTGATTCGTCCGCTGCCGCTGACCGCGACGGCGGGCAACGTCAGCGCGAAGTTGACGGAAGCCGAAGGGTTGAGCGCCAGCGTCGACCCGCCGGTGATCAAAAGAGGGCCGGCGCCGAGCGTGCCGGCCGCGTCCACTTCGAGTGTGCCGCCGGAAATCTGGGTGAAACCGCTATAGGTGTTCGGCGTAGTGAGCGTCCATACTCCCGATCCCTCCTTGAGCAGATTGAGGGTTCCCGCGCCGTTGGACAGGAGACCGGCGAAAACGGCAGGCTGCTCGGTGTCGTTGACCAGCCGGAAACTGCGCGTGCCGCTGGTCTGGTTCGTGACGGTGCCCGTGAGGGTCACGGGCGCGGTGCCTGCCTGCTCGAATCCGACGGGACTGTTGTTGATCGCAAACGAACGGTCGGTCGAGGCGGCCGCGGATCCGGTAAACCGGAACAGGGTTCTGGAGGTTGTGGCCAAGAATCCGTTGCCTGTGCCGATCGCGCAAGGCACGCCGGCATTTGCCAGCGTGGGAAATTCAATCACACCGTTGTCGACTGTGATGTAAGTCAGTCCAGGATAGGTGTTCTGGGGGTTAGCGAGGATGATGGTGCCAGCATTGTTATTCTCCACACCTCCCACGCCTGTAACGCGCGCGGCGAGCGTCAGGGTCACACCGGCTGCCGGCCGGACATCGGCGTAATTGACACCGCCTGCGGTGGAGAGGGATAGATCTCCAGCGCCGCCGATGGTGACGTCGGCTGTGGCGTCCAGCACGGCACCGCCCGAATTGGACAGGTAGAGCGTGCAGCCCGCCGGGATGGTGAGGGTTGTCGGCACGTAAAAATAGAGCTGCCGGATGGTGAAGGTCCCCGAATAGTCCAACAGGATGCCGTTGTTGCGCACCGAGAAATACGCGATGTCCGATGTGCCGCTGGGCACGGCACCGCCCTGCCAGTTGGCTGGGTCGCTCCAAGATGTGCCGTCTCCAGCCCCGGACCAGTACACGTTTGCGGCGGGTACGGTCAGCGCGAACACCGCGCATAAGAGGGTGCCTGCAACCGGATGGGCGTTAAGAAACAAGGATGGCCGACGCCATCTGTGCGAGTTAAGTATCATGATTACCGCCACTCTTTCTTTGTGTGCAGACTAGAATCGGTACGCTGTGCGATGTGTCCCATGGCAACCAACAACCGCTTTCCGGCTTCAAAGACATCCGTTAGACATGGCCGCCAAAACCCTGTAATCCAAGCTGGAATTCATTATGTGGAATGGGTAAAATATGTCAACCTTGAAATTTAGCAAAAAAGTACGGGGCGCGTTGGAAATGCTGTTGCGGGAACGCGGCGGCGTCTGTGTGTCGTGCCCCCGGTGCGGGAGGCTCTGCACGGTGCGCGACCACCTGCCACCGCACCGGTACTGGTGCATGCCGCTGCGCATGCTGGAGGTGGAGCTCGACCTCCGCGACTTCATCGACGGTCAGATCTTGAACGTTCTGATCGGCAATGCCGACGCCCACGGCAAGAACTACTCACTGCTCTATCAAGGCGGCCAGCGGCGGCTCTCGCCCTTGGTTGCCGCGCGCGCTCAAGACCGGCTAAGGCGATGCTGCAGGGGCTTGCTCGCTGAGACCAGAAGGGTAGGATTGCCGGTTTGAAAGCAGATCCTGTGCCGACGACGTCTCGGACTAAGATGTCCCCCCCCCCAATTATTTTGAGGACTCCGTTAGACTGCGGAAGTAACGGGTCAGTTTCTCCCGGTAGACTTTCGGTAGAGTGCCTGTGGTCAACATCGACGAGACCCAATGAAAACCGGCATGAAATCAGTGTTTGCTCCGAACGTCGTGAAGCGGTTTTCCGGTAGAAGTCCGGTAGACTGCGGCAGCAAAATGCCGCATTTTGGTGCAGAATTGAATGCTTTGTGCGAGTCGTAAGAACGCATTGGTTCAGGCACTTGCACGTTCTTGCAGGATCGTGCATTTTGTCGATTTTGGCCTGAAAATCCGCGTGTCGCCGGTTCGATCCCGGCCCTTGTCTCCATTTTTATGCCCTGAAACTGTCGTCGCTGTTTTGCCAAGTGAACCACTTCGCCACACGTCAAAAACTGTGGTTCATTGGGTTATTGAATCCAGTCGACTGTTACGCTCGTAAACGACATCCGTCCTTCTCGCAAAAAGAAACATAATGATTGAGTCTTCATAATATTCGCTTACATGCTTATGCACTTGACTAAGGTGGCCTCATGCGGGATCATTGACGCATGGG
>DAOPZC010000101.1:0-11615 GCA_035353175.1 Kiritimatiellia bacterium
CTCTGCCACATCAGCGAGCTCGCGGACCGCCGCATCGGCTCGGTCGAAGACGTCTGCAAGATCGGCGACAAGATGTGGGTCAAGTGCATCGGCATCGACGACCGCGGCCGCATCAAGCTCAGCCGCCGCGAAGCGATGCGCGACCTGGACCAGCAGAAGCAGAACGGCTAACCCGTTCCAAACAAAGAACAAAGAAAGCCCGCGACGCCTGTCGCGGGCTTTCTTTTTTGAAGCGCGTAACGCCGATTAGTCTCGTATGCCCTCAGTAAGACTTGCCACACAACCCCACTTCACATGGAAGCAATGTGGCCACATGATACACGCGATATTCGCAAACTTGACAGCCACAACCAACAGCAGACACGTCACCGGCGACAGTTTGACAATCATGCTGCCACATGTTTATTAGCCGCCCATTGGCATTCTTTAACATTAATGGTAGAATGTCTATGTATTTGGAAAGTCCATCTGCATCAAACACCGGGGAAGGTGCAAGGGACCGGGAAACAGAGAGGAAGAAATGTCGGAACTGATTTTATATACGAGCGCCGACGGGACCGTTCGGCTGGACGTACAGCTTGAGAAGGAAAACATTTTGCTGTCACTGAACCAGTTGGCGGATCTGTTCGACCGCGACAAGTCCGTCATTTCACGGCATTTGCGGAACATCTACAAAGAAGGCGAACTGGACCGCCAAGCAACCGTTGCAAAAAATGCAACAGTTCAAAGTGAGGCCGGACGCTCGGTCGTGCGCAACATCGAGTACTACAACCTAGACGCCGTCATTTCCGTCGGCTAACCGTTTAACAGGGAGACAATATGGATAAGCAGAATAGAGACAAAACACTTAGACTTCTCGACGATAGCGTTCTTGACTTGAAGAATAGCGATATTATGGACGCGTTCAATCACAAGGTATACGCGGACATCCTTGCAAAAATATTCGATCCAATGTCTGGAAATAAATATGGCATCACCTTGGCACTAACCGCCGGCAACAAGGCGGACTCAGCATCGGCATCCGATCCACAAGCTAGCTTTCCTGTCTTTCGCCAAGACATTTGATGTGAACAGAGTACGCAGAACAATCTCGATCAAGAACGCACTTGCCCCCACCGCCACGACATGTCATAGTTACCCCGTCAGCAAGAGGCACTTTCTGACAAGTTCGAAGCTTATTGTTGATCGTCCAACGTTGGACGGTGAGAGTTGAGGATTCTTCCCTCCCTATGCTTACCCGCCCTCCCTCTGCCCCCATCCGCGTGCTCGGCATCGACACCTCGCTGCGCTCGACCGGCGTCGGCATTCTCGACGCCGCGGGCTCGCGCATGGTGTCGGTCTATTACGGCACAGTCAAAAACCCTGCCGGACGACCCCTTTCCGCCTGCCTGCTCCACCTGCAGGACGAGATCGCCAAACTCATCCAGACGCACGAGCCGCAGGCCGTCGCCATCGAAGGCATCTTCTACGCGAAGAACGTCAAGACCATGCTGATCCTCTCGCACGCGCGGGGCGCGATCATCGCCCAGTGCGCACGCATGGGACTGCCGGTCTACGAGTACGAGCCGCGCCGCGTCAAAATGGCGGTCGCCGGTTACGGCGGCGCGGAGAAAGCGCAGATCCAGAAGATGGCCAAGACGCTGCTCGGCCTGCACGAGGAGCCGCAAAACGATGCGGCCGACGCCCTCGCGCTCGCCATCACGCACCTGCACAACCGCACCGCGCTGGCCGCCCTCTCGGCCGAGCCGATCTGATTAGTGTTCTCGATTGAATCGAGATAATCGAAGGACTCGAACAAATCGGTTTCGTCGATACTCTCGCGTCCGTCACCCCTCCGCTCAGACTCCGGTGAGGCCGTAGACCCGCCGGGCGTTCCGCCAGAAGACCTTGTCCAGGGCGGATTGCCCTTTGCCTGCAAAGAAATCCGTCGCGATCCTCTGCACGGTGGCGAGCGGCGCGTAGCGTCCGCTGACCGGCCAGTTGCTACCGTAGAGCAGGCGGTCGGCGCCGAAGAGCCCCCACAGGACATCGAGGACCGGCGCGTAACAGGTCGGATCCACAGGCGCGTCGCCCGCGGTCCGCTTCGTGCCTTCGACGAGCCCCGACACCTTCATGAACACGTTCGGGCGGTCCGCCAACCGCTTCATGAGTTCACCCCACGCCGCCGGCGGCGGCGCGCCCGTGACCGGCGCGTTGGCCACGTGGTTGACGATCAGGCGCAGATCCGGCACGGCCTGCGCGAGCGGCACGGCCTGCTCCACCCACACGGTCGGCGAGTGGACGTCGAAACAAAGCCCGCGGTCGGCGATATCCCGCATGTCCCTGAGGAATGCGCGGTCCTTAAGGCCCGCCTCAAGCGACCCGTCGCGGATGCGGACCCCGCGGAACAGCGGGTTGGCGGCGAACCGTTTCAGGTGCCCCGCGAAGGCGTCCGTGCCGATCGGCAGGTTCCCGACCAGCCCGAGGATCAGCGGATCGCGCGCCGCGAGATCGAGGATCCACTGGTTGTCCTCCACCCAGGGGCTGGCCTCGACGACCACCACGCCGTCGACGCGCTGCGGCACGGGCAGCGCGCGGTAGTCGTCCGGCAGTGTTCTCCGGCAGAGCAGCGCGTCGCTCTTCGGCGGCCACGGAATCCCTTGAGGCCGAGACGGGTCGTAAAAGTGCACATGCGTGTCGATGACCTTGGCAGGCCGGACGTTATCATACTGAGGTGCGGAGCAGCATCCTCCGCACAAGGATGCCGCCGCGGCCGTTGCGGACCGGAGGAATGCGCGCCGTGAGTTCTTCATAATGTTGACAATCTTATCAAACCGTGCCACGCTCTGAGCATGAAAAAATCTTTGGACAGCCTCGTTTCGCTCTTGGACGAAACGCTCGGGATCGCGGCCTTCCGCGACGCCTCGAACAACGGCCTGCAGATCGCCAACGACGGCTCGCTCACCAAAGTCATCACCGGCGTCGACGCCAGCCTGCGCCTGCTCAAGGAAGCGGCTGCGCGCGGCGCGGACTGCGTGGTCTGCCACCACGGGTTGAGCTGGGGTGACTCGCTCAAACGCATCACCGGGCTCAACCACCGGCTCGTCTCTTACGCCATCCATCACAACATCGCGGTTTATGCGGCCCACCTGCCGCTCGACGCGCACCCGCGTTTCGGCAACAACGCGCAGCTCTGCAAAGCGCTGGGGCTGTCGCGCCTGAAGCCCGCCTTCACTTACCACGGCGAAACCATCGGCTTCACGGCCGCCTATGCGAAAGCCGTTCCTTTTGAAACGTTTTGCGGGCGCGTGCGTACGCGGGTGAACCCCGACTGCCGCATTCTGGACTTCGGCGCGAAAAGCGTGAAGACGGTCGGCGTGGTCTCCGGCGGAGCGTCCGACATGATTGACCAGGCCGCGGGGCTCGGCGTGGACGTTTACCTCACGGGCGAGCCCAGTCTGCAAGGCTACAACCTCGCCGAACACCTCAACCAGAACGTCGTCTTCGCGGGGCACTACGCCACAGAAACGTTCGGCGTGCAGGCGCTCGCCCAGCTGATCAGCCGGAGGCTGCGCCTACACGCCGAATTCGTGGACTTCAAGATCGGCTATTAAGCCGTTGTCGGCGCGACGGCCTGGCAAGGCTTCGCGCAGTGCGAGCAGCCGTGTGTACAGCCGTCGGGACGCGAAACATCCTCGCCCGTCCAACAGTAGGTGCAGAGCTTCTCTCTCGGCAAACCGATCGCCTCGACCAGATCGTCGAGACGCTGATAGGCGAGCGACGACAACCCGAGACGCTGGCGGATGCGGCCGACCATCTCTTTGTAAGGCGCGCCGTCCGGATCGAGATATTTCGCGACATCGGCATTCTCGCCTTCGATCTCGCGGATGAAGCGGCGCGTCGCCAGATCCATCTCGCTCTTGGAGCGGGAGAAATTCAGGAAGCGGCACTGATACAGGAGCGGCGGGCAGGCGATCCGCATGTGGATCTCCTTGGCCCCGTCGTCGTACAGACGCTTCACCTGGTCGCGCAACTGGGTGCCGCGCACGATCGAATCGTCGCAGAAAATCAGGCGCTTGCCCTGGATCAGCCCCGGCACCGGAATCAGCTTCATCTGAGCGATCAGCTCGCGCGCCTTCTGGTCTGGCGGCATGAAGCTGCGGGGCCACGTCGGCGTGTACTTCACGAAGGGGCGCGCGTAGCGGATGCCCGCCTCCACCGCATAGCCGAGCGCATGCGCCACGCCGGAGTCCGGCACGCCGCCCACCGAGTCGGCATCCACCGGATTGCGCCGGGCCAGCGCGCCGCCGCAGCGGTAGCGGGACATCTCCACATTGCGTCCCTCATACGCTGAAGCCGGATATCCGAAATACACCCACAGGAACGAGCAGATCGCCTGTTTGTCGCCCGGCTGCAGCAACGTCTCCACACCTTCCGGCGAGCACCGCACCATCTCGCCCGGCCCCAGCTCGCGGTTCACCACGTAGCCGAGATTCGGGAAGCAGCACGATTCCATCGCCACCGCGGTGGCCCCATCTTTCTGCGCCACGATCACCGGCGTACGTCCGTAACGGTCGCGCACCGCAAACAGCTCGCCATCGCTGTTCAGGATCAGCATGGAACAGGAGCCCTCGATCTTCTCCTGCGCATAGCGCACGCCTTCCGCCAAAGTCGACTGGGAGTTGATCAGCGTGGCGACCAGCTCGGTGGGATTGACCCCGCCGCGGCTCATCTCGGAGAATTGGACCGAATGCGTGGTGTACAGCTCCTTCACCAGCGCGTTCAGGTTGGTCACCACACCCACCGACACGATCGCGTAAACGCCCAGATGCGAGGAGATGATGAGCGGCTGATCCTCGTTGTCGCTGATGATGCCGATGCCGCACTTCCCTTGGAAACGCCTGAAATCGTTCTCGAATTTTGTCCGAAACTGCGAATTAGAGATATCGTGAATGGCCCGCTGAAATCCTTTTTCAGACAACACCGCCATGCCGCCACGCATGGTGCCGAGATGGGAATGATAATCCGTTCCGAAAAAAAGGTCCGCAACGCAGTCCTCCGTCGCGACCGCTCCAAAAAAACCACCCATGACAACCTCCAACAGAATTGTTCACTCAAAAATGTCCGACAAAATCGTCCGGTGAATACAATACTGTTTTAGGAGGTGTCCGCCAAACCAAAAGGGAAAAAATCGGGGCGCGGCCGATTTTGAACCCGCCGCGCCCCGTTCCGTCCCGATTCATCCGCCCGCCGAACGGACGTCTACGCGCGAACGCCCTCGTCGAGCAACACGTTCAACGCCTGCAGGTAGGCTAATATGCTGGCCTCGATCACATCGGTCGAAATGCCGCGCCCATGGAAAACGCGCGCGCCGTCGCGCACGCGCACCGTCGCCTCGCACTGCGCATCCGTTCCGCCCGTGATGGCGTTCAGCTGGAAGCTCTCCAGCGAAACCTTCACCCCCAAAAGCTGATTGATCGCCTTGAAAGAGGCGTTGATCGGCCCGTCGCTCGCCGCGACTTGCTCGATCAGCTTGCCGTCGCGCACCAGCCGGATCGTGCTGACCGGCGTGATGGCGTTGCTCGCCGTCACGTTGAAGCGGTCGAGCTTGACGCGCTCGACGATCATGGTTTGGAGGCCATGAGCCAGCGCCTCCAAATCGGCATCGCTCACCGTTTTCTTGCGGTCGGCCAAGTCCTTGAATTTCGCGAACAGCTCATTGACCTGCGCCGACTCCATGTGGAAACCCAACTCCTGCAGACGGGTTTCGAAGGCATGGCGCCCCGAGTGCTTGCCCAGCACCATCTTGTTGCGCGGCAGGCCGATCGACTCGGGCGTCATGATCTCGTAGGTCAGCGGGTTCGCCAGCACGCCGTGCTGATGGATGCCCGCCTCGTGCGCGAAGGCGTTCTCGCCCACGATCGCCTTGTTCGCCTGAACCTTGCTTCCCGTCACGTTGATCACACAGCGGCTGGTCGCATAGATCTTGGTCGTGTCGATATTCGTCTCCGCCCGGAAGAACTCGCGGCGCGTGTGCAGCGCCATAACGATCTCTTCCAGCGAGGTGTTGCCCGCCCGTTCGCCGATCCCGTTGACCGTGCACTCGATCTGGTCCGCGCCGGCGCGCACGGCGGCCAGCGAGTTGGCGACCGCCAACCCCAAGTCATTGTGGCAGTGGACCGAGAGACGCGCCTGAGCGATGTTCGGCACGTGTTCGCGGATGTCCGTGATCAACTGCCCGAACTGTTCCGGCACGGCATAGCCGACGGTGTCGGGAATATTCACCGTCTTCGCGCCCGCCGCGATCACGCCTTCGACGATGCGGTAAATGAACGGACGCTCGCTGCGCGAACAATCTTCCAGCGAAAACTCCACATCGCCGCAGAGGTTACGGGCATATTTCACCATGGCCACCGCTTGGTCATACACCGCGTCCGGCGTCATCTTCAGCTTGTACTCCATATGGATCGGAGACGTGGCGATGAACGTGTGGATGCGCGGATGCGCGGCGCCGCGCACCGCCTCCCATGCGCTATCGATGTCCTTTGGCAAAGCGCGGCAGAGGCTGGCCACCGAGGCGTTCTTCACAATCCCCGCGATCGCTTTCACGGATTCGAAATCGCCGGAAGAGGCAATGGCGAAACCGGCCTCGATGACATCCACGCGCAGCGCCTCAAGGTGCTCGGCCACCAACAGCTTGTCACGCAGGTTCATGGTGCAGCCCGGCGACTGCTCGCCATCGCGCAGCGTGGTATCGAACACATAAATGCGCCGCATGTCTTGGGTCTCGTTCATTGCGTTTACCTCGTTGTGCCGCCCGAGCGCGGACGGCGTTGTTCTCGTTTCGGATGGTCGTCTTCGTCGGAACGCCTGTGGCTCATCGCATCACCTCCGGGGAAAACAAAAACTCCCGCGGAATCTGTTCGATGTCCCACGGGAGTTCTGTCCTTGCGTTTGTGCTTCTGAACCTACACGACAAGAATCCCGTGGCCGCTAAGCAGCCAAAGGCCGGTAAGTCGAAGCGCAAACACTTGATAGGCACAATTCATCGTTTTCAGTATTTCATAATTCGGCAACGGGACGCAAGCGGTTTCCGCGACCGCCCCGATTTTTCGCGCGGCCTTGACTTGGCAACCTTTTTTTGTTCATATCTCGATGTGAGTAAATGATATGCCATTCTGTGTTGACGATCCTTCTATTGGCAACGCCGAACGATTTGCGGCCACGGGCCAACGCCTCACCGTCCATCAAAAAGAAAAAACTCAACTCCAACCCGGGATCCCCCATGTCGACCAAGCACGCCCCAGCACGTTTCTGCCTGGAAGTCTCGCCCGCGCCCTGCGTGCTGGTCCTCTTCGGCGGCACCGGCGATCTCACCCGCCGCAAGCTCATTCCCTCGCTGTTCCAGCTCCATGCGCGCGATCTGTTGCACGCCACCTCACGCATCGTCGGATGCGGGCGTTCCAAGCACGACGCAGAATCGTTCCGCGAACTGGTCGCCAGCGCGCTGCCGCAGGCTCCGGCGCACCTGCGCGAAACCTTTCTGGCGCGCTTCAGCTATGTGCGCGTCGAGGACGACCCCGATTCGTTCACCCGGCTCGCCGCCCATCTCGGCGCCCTCGACGCCCTCGAAACGCCGGCCCCCTTCAACCGGCTCTACTACCTGGCCCTGCCCCCTGATTCATGCCAACCGGTCACCGCACGACTCGCGGAAGCGGGCCTGCTTGACGAGTCCGCCGCCCTCGGCGCCTGGCGGCATCTGATACTGGAGAAGCCGTTCGGCACCGACACGTCCTCGGCGGCCGCGCTGAACAGGTTCCTGGGACGCTATGTCCGCGAGGATCAGCTTTTCCGCATCGACCATTACCTCGGCAAGGAGACGGTCCAGAACCTGCTGATCCTGCGTTTCGCCAACATTCTCTTCGACCCGGTCTGGAACGCACGGCACGTGGACCACGTCCAGATCACGGTCGCCGAGACGCTCGGCATCGAACATCGCGCCAGCTATTACGAGCAGACGGGGCTCCTGCGCGACATGTTTCAGAACCACCTGCTCGAAATGCTCGCTCTGACCGCCATGGAGGCCCCGTCCGAATTCTCCGCCGACGCGATCCACAAGGAAAAACTCGCGCTGATCCGCGCCATCCGCGCTTTCCCTGCCGACGCCCTTCACACCTGCATCGTGAGGGGGCAGTATGCCGCCGGCAACGGTCTCGCCGCCTATCGGGCAGAGCCCGGAGTAGGGCCGGAATCCGCCGTCGAAACCTACGTGGCGGCGAAACTCTGGATCGACACCCCGCGCTGGCGCGGCGTTCCTTTCTACCTGCGGTCCGGCAAACGCCTCGCGGCACGGTCCAGCACGATCACGCTGGTCTTCAAGCCCACGCGACACGCCCTCTTCGGCGCCTGCGAACCGGATGTCCTCATTCTGAAAGTGCATCCCGACGAAGGCATGAGCCTGAATCTCCAAGCCAAACGGCCCGGACCGAAACTGTGTCTGGGTGAGCTGCCGCTGGCCTTCAACTATGCGGACCTTGGCGCCGAGCTCGACGCGCCCGACGCCTACGCGCGGCTGCTGCTCGACGCCATGCTGCACGACCACACGCTGTTCGTGCGCAACGAAACGATCGCCGCGGCTTGGCGGCTTTTCACGCCCGTCCTGCAAACCTGGCTCGACACCCCGGACGCGTGCCCGCTCCAGCCCTATCCCGCAGGCTCAGACGGCCCGGACGCCGCCTCGGACCTGCTCGCCCGCGACGGACGCGCGTGGTGGCCCGTGTGACGTGACGCGGCCGAAGCCTCACTTCGTGAAGATTTTGGTTTTCGCCTGGCCCCCCTTCATGGGGAAAATGCCGATCATCTCGGGGTCCACACAAAAAACCGCCAGGTTATCTTTAAAGTTTTTACCGAAGGAGGGGAACGACTCCAGCACCTTGGCCTTCACCGCCTCGTCCTTGCACAGCGCCGCCACGCCCTTATACCTCAGATAGGCGCTGCCGTCGGCCGCCGTCCGCGAAACCTCGATCTTCGGATTCTTCAGCAGTTGCCCGTACACCTCCTTCGTCGCCGAGGTCACGAACAGCAACTTGTTGTCCAGAACAAACGTATACTTGATCGGACGGACCCGGGCGCCGTCGCCGTCGCGCGTCGCCAGATAGAAATGGCCGGCCTTCTCCAAGAACGCCGCCACGTCCTGCATGAAGACGTCCTGCTTGTCAGCGCCGTCCTTCAAGAGCACATAACTCTTCACCTCCAAAGTCTCCGTCTGTTTCGGCGCCTCCTGACAAACGCCGACTAACGCCGGAACCACCAACGACAGCAACATTTTCCGCATGAAAACCTCCTTTTATGAATAATTGTCGGGAACAGTTTAAACCTGTTTTTTTAGAATGCAATCCGTAAAAACGGGCAGGCCTTGGGCGCAGGAACGCCGCGCGCCACCCCGCCGAATCCGGGTTTGACACCACCGGCGCTTTGGATTAGTCTATGCGCCACTCATCGATCATTAGGAGCACATCATGGAAGTGATTATTTGTCAGAGCGCCGAAGAAGCCAGTCAGCTGGCGGGAGCGCGCATAAACAACGCCGTCCGCAACAATCCCGCAACCGTTCTCGGCCTCGCGACCGGCAGTACCCCCCTGTTGCTTTACAAGGAGTTGATCAAGGCCTGTCAGTCCGGCCTCGATTTTAGCCGCGTCCGCACCTTCAACCTCGACGAGTACTACGGCATCTCGCCCGAGCACCCGCAGTCGTACCGCAAGTTCATGAACGACCATCTGTTCACGAAACTGAACATCGACCTGAAGAACACGCGTGTCCCGGACGGCCTCACCCGCGACGTGCCGGCCCACTGCGCCGCCTACGAGGCCGCGATGAAGGCCGCGGGGGGCATCGACATCCAAGTGTTGGGCATCGGCAGCGACGGCCACATCGGCTTCAACGAGCCGTCTTCCTCGCTGGCCTCGCGCACGCGCCTCGTCACCCTCACGCAGCAGACCGTCAGCGACAATGCCCGCTTTTTCGCGACCGCCGACGAGGTGCCGCGCTACGCCCTGTCCATGGGCGTCGGCACGATCCTTGAATCCAAGAAATGCCTCATGCTCTGCTTCGGCGCGAACAAGGCCAAAGCCGTCAAAGGCGCGATCGAAGGCGGAATCTCGCAGTTCAACCCCGCCTCGGCGCTCCAGATGCATCCCGACACGACGGTCTATCTGGATGAGGCCGCCGCCGCGGACCTGCAGTTGAAGGACTACTACCGCTGGGCCGCCGCCAATCAGCCTCTGTAAAAAACCGGCCAGGGAGGCCTCCCCGGAGCGTCTTCTTCACGTCCGGGGATGCCCGTCCCGCCTTTCAATCAGACAGCCGCCACACGGGAAAGAAGCGGTTTTGGCTCACACCTCCAGCGTCCACGGGCCGCGCATGTTCGGCACAAGCAATTTGTCCGCCTCGGCGTCGCCCACGAAACGGTCTTTCGGCGCGTCCCATTTCAGGCTCGACCGCCCCAGACGCATGCCGACGTGCGCCAGCACCGCCGGCATCACCGACGAAAATCCCGCGGTGACCGGCGAAATGTTCTGCCCGCCGGTGTAGATGTTTTCGATGAAGTTCTTCTCCTGCTGTCCGCTGCGGATCAGCTTGATCTCGTCGTCGCGGATTTTCTCGCGGATCAGCTCAGGAGGGGTGGTCTCGAGTTTGCCGTTCGTGACATAGATCTCCTTGCCGCCTTCGCCGAAGAAGTGGCACCCGTACTTGTACTGCGACGAGACGAACACGCGCACGCCGTCGGCGTAGACGATCTCGAAGGTGAAAGGCTCCGCCAAGGTGTTGTAGAGGTCGGTGAGCGGCGGCAACCTCCCCGTGATGTTCTCGATGGCAACCGGAGCGACCCCGTCCTTGTCCAGCGCCCACTGCATGATGTCGAGCTGGTGTGCCGCAAAATCGGTCAGCATGCCGCACGAATAGTCGAGGTTGTAGCGCCACTGCATCGGATGGTGGATTTTCGGCGTGAACTTGCGCAGCGGCGCAGGGCCCAGCCACATGTCGAAATCCACATACGGCGGCGGCGTCTCCAAAGGCGTCTCGCTCAACTGCTCCGGCGTCTTGCCGAAGGTGGCATGGCCCTTGTTCAGGCCCACCTCCACGCGCTGCAGCTTGCCGATCCGGCCGTTCCGCACGAACTCGCACGCCATGCGGAAGTAGTCGTTCGAGCGCGACTGCGCGCCGGTCTGGAAGGTGATCCCGGCTTTCTTCACCGCATTCACCATGGCGCGTCCCTCCGTCACGGTCAGGTAGAGTGGCTTCTGCCCGTAGATGTGTTTGCCGCATTTCGCGGCCCAGACTGTATGCAGCGCATGCCAGTGATCCGGCGTGCTGATGCACACCGCGTCAAGATCCTTGTCGTCCAGCATCTCGCGGAAGTCCCGGAACACCTTGCAGCCGTTGTAATGCGCGTTGCCGGTCTTCTCCCCGTAAAAGCCGTTCACCTTCCGCCGCCCCGGCTCGCGGCCGCCCACGCGCTCCGCTTTATAGCCGTAGAGGGGGCCTTCGGAAACGGGATCGCACACGGACACGACCTGCACGCGGTCGTTGTTGAGGAAGTTGCCGATGTTGTCCTGCGCCATGGTGCCGTAGCCCAG
>DAOPZC010000102.1:0-11535 GCA_035353175.1 Kiritimatiellia bacterium
AGGTCACGCCGAGGCGGACGCCGCGGTGGCCCATCATGGGGTTGTTCTCGTGCAGAGACTCGCCGCGCTTGCGGATGTCCTCGACGCTGATCTTCAGCGCGGTGGCCAGCTCAGCCTGCTTCTCTGCGCTCTGCGGCACAAACTCGTGCAGAGGCGGATCCAGCAGACGGATCGTCACCGGCAGGCCTTCCATGGCTTCCAGCGTGGCCTTGATGTCGTGCTTGACAAACGGCAGCAGCTCGTTCAGCGCAACGCGGCGTTCCTCGACCGTCGAGCTGAGGATCATTTTACGCAGCAGGAAGAGCGGTTTGTCGCTGCCCTCGCCGTAGAACATGTGCTCGGTGCGGAAAAGGCCGATGCCCTCGGCGCCGAACGAACGGGCGATTCGGGCGTCCGCAGGCGTGTCGGCGTTGGTGCGCACCCCCATGGTGCGGAACTTGTCGGCCATGGCCATGAACTTTTGGAAGCGCGGGTTCTCCGTCGCGTCGATCATCGGCAGGCGGCCTGTGTAAACGTGGCCGCGGGTGCCGTTGAGGGTCACGATGTCGCCTTCTTTGAGAATCAGATCCGACCCGGCGATCCACGCCGTCTTCTCGACGACGTTCACGTGCAGGGCTCCGGCGCCGACGATGCAGCACTTACCCCAACCGCGCGCGACGAGCGCCGCGTGCGAGGTCATACCGCCGCGGGCGGTCATGATGCCTACGGCCGCACGCATGCCCTCTACGTCCTCGGGGTTGGTCTCCTCACGGATCAGGATAACCTTCTGGCCCGCGTGGAAAGCGGAGACCGCGTCCTCCGCGGTGAAGACCAACTTGCCGCAGGCCGCGCCCGGGCCGGCCGGCAAGCCCTTGACGATCGGCTGCGCGTCCTTCTCGGCCTTGGGGTCGACGATCGGGTGCAGCAGTTCGTCCAACTGCTGGGGCTCCACGCGCGTGACGGCGGTCTTCTGATCGATCAGCCGCTCGGCCAGCATGTCCATGGCCATGTTCAGCGCCGCGGTGCCGGTGCGCTTCCCGACGCGGCACTGGAGCATCCAGAGTTTCCCTTCCTCGATCGTGAACTCGATGTCGAGCATGTCCCGGTAGTGCTTTTCGAGCTTGTTGCGGATTGCGAACAGCTGCTTGTAGGTGGCCGGCATCGCCTCCTGCATGCTCTTCAAATGCTTGTTCTGATCATTCTTGGTGTCATCGTTGATCGGACTCGGCGTGCGGATGCCCGCCACGACGTCCTCGCCCTGGGCGTTGATCAGCCACTCGCCGTAGAACTTGTTGTCGCCCGTGGCCGGATCGCGCGTAAACGCCACGCCCGTGGCGGAGCTTTCGCCCATGTTGCCGAACACCATCGCCTGCACGTTCACGGCAGTACCCCAGTCGTCGGGAATCCCTTCGATGCGGCGGTAGGAAACCGCCTTTTTGCCGTTCCAGCTCTTGAACACGGCCGCGATGCCGCCCCACAGCTGCGCCATGGGGTCATCCGGGAAAGCCTTGCCGAGGTGCTGCTTCACCAGCTTCTTGAACTCGTCGGCGAGGAGCTGCAGATCCTCCGCCTTCAGATCGGTGTCGGAGGCACAGCCGCGGGCGTGCTTGAACTGGTCCAGGGTCTCATCCATGATCTTGCGGATGCCCTTGCCGGCCGCCGGCTCTAGGCCTTCCGCCTTCTCCATCACCACGTCGGCGTACATCATGATCAGCCGACGGTAGGAATCCCACACGAAGCGGGAATTGTTGGTCTTGCGGATCATACCGGGAATCGTGGCCGTCGAAAGGCCGACGTTGAGGACGGTATCCATCATGCCGGGCATTGATTTGCGCGCGCCGGAACGGCAGGAAACGAGCAGCGGATTCTCCGGATCGCCGTACTGCTTGCCCATGATCTTTTCGGTCTTGCGCAACGCGGACATAACCTGGTCAGCCAGTTCGGCGGGCAACTTGCACCCGCCTGCATAGTACGCGGTGCAACATTCGGTGCTGACGGTGAAACCGGCCGGCACGGGAATGCCCAGCAGGCACATCTCGGCCAGGTTCGCGCCCTTGCCGCCGAGGAGATTCTTCATCGCGGCGCCGCCCTCCGCCTTGGCATTGCCGAACGAATAGACATACTTCATCGCTTTGCCCCCCCCGGCCTTCTTTGCAGGAGCCGCCTTCTTCGCCGAGGCGATTTTATTCGCGGGAGCAATCTTCTTCGCGGTCACCATCTTCTTCGCGGGGGCGACCTTCTTCACCGATGTCGAGCGTTTAGCCATAGTCCATTTCCTTTGTTAATCAAAAAATGATTTTCAGTTTAACACACGAGAATCCGGAGTCAACCCCAACTCAGCCGAGCGACTGCTGCTTCATCTGCGGAAAAAGGATCACGTCGCGGATCACCTCGGTGCCGGTCAGCATCATCACCAACCGGTCGACGCCCATGCCGAGTCCGCCGGTGGGCGGCATGCCGTGTTCCAGCGCCATGATGAAGTCCTCATCGATTTTCTCGACGTCCTCGCCGGCCTGATCCTCGAACGCTTTGCGCTGGGCCATCGGATCGTTCTGCTCCGTATAGCCCGGGCACAGCTCCTTGCCGGCCACCACGAACTCGAACACGTCCACCAGCTCAGGATCGTCCTCGCACGCCTTGGCCAACGGCACAAACTGACGCGGAATCCGGGTCACGAAGGTCGGTTGCCGCAGCGTCTTCTCGATCAGCTTGTCGTATACCTCATGGGTCACCAGCAGGTGGTTCCACGCAGGGTCGATCGCCAGCCCCTTTGCCAAGGCCTTGGCACGCACTTCGGCCAACGGCAAGTCAAACCAATCGGCCCCCATCGACTCCTTCACGAGATCGCGATACGCCACCTCGCGGTATGGCGGCGTGAAGTCCAACACCTCCTTGGCCTCGCCATACTCGACCCTCATCGTGCCGAGCACCTTCTCGCACAAATGCGGCAGGAGTCCTTCGATGATGGCCTTCATCGACTTGCGGTCGCCATAGGCCTCGTAGATCTCGAGCACGGTGAACTCGGGGTTGTGCGTGCGGTCGATGCCCTCGTTGCGGAAATCCTTGCCCAGCTCAAAGATTTTGTCATACCCGCCCACGATCAGCCGCTTCAGGTACAGCTCCGGCGCGATGCGCATGACCATCTCGGTGTCCAACGCGTTGTGATGCGTGAAGAACGGCTTGGCCGCCGCGCCGCCCGCCTGAGCCTGCATCATCGGCGTCTCTACCTCGGTGAAACCCCGCGCCTGCAGGAAATTGCGGATCTCCGCGAGAATCGCGCAGCGCTTGTTGAAGCGGTCGCGCGAATCGGGATGCATCATCAGGTCGAGATAGCGTTTGCGGTACCGCTCCTCCACATCCTGAAGGCCATGGAACTTCTCCGGCGGCTGCAGGATCGCCTTGCCGAGAAAAGTCCAGCGATGGACTTCGATCGTGGGCTCTCCCGCCTTAGTGGTAAAGAGACGGCCTTCGACGCCCAGAAAGTCTCCGAGGTCAAGGTACTTGAAACCCTCGAATTCCGGGGCCGTGAGCAAATCCTTCTTGATGAAAATCTGAAAGCTGGACGAGCCGTCGCTGAAGGTCGCGAACGAGGCCTTGCCCATCCGGCGGATGGTCATCAGGCGGCCTGCGGCCCGCACATTTTTATTCTCTTCGAATCCCGCCCGGACCTCGGACAGCCGGGTCCGTTCAAAAGCCTGTCCAAACGGTTTGAAGCCCAACTCCTCCAACTTGCGCAGATTGGCGATACGCTGTTCACGGTACTCATTATTCGAAAGCGGCTGTTCCTCTGACATCTCTTCTACTTCCTTCCTTAAAAGTGGCGAAACTATAGCACAATCGGCCAGATGTGTCACCGGCAGCTTCAGCCTGTCCCCCGCGAACGAATCGTGCCGATTTTCCGTGACCTCGGATTTACAGCCCGCATTGATTCTGCTAATATTAAAACTTGTTTTACTTGATATAGAATTGCGATCGCGGAGCGGATCAGCAGCAAGGAGTCGGCCATGTCGAATCTCGACCACGAACTGAAGCAGATCAACGGAAAGATCAACCGCTGGCATACGTTCGAGCACTTGATTTTCGCGGCGGCCACGCTTTTGTCCGCTTGGGTGGCGCTAACCGCTCTGGACGTTTGGCTTCGCCCCCGTTTTTACGGACGTATCGCGCTGTCTTCCGTCCTGATCCTGCTCGCCCTCTCCGCGCTGGGCTGGTTGATCCGCGTGCTGAACCACAAGCGGTCGCCTGCCGCGGTCGCCGCGTTCCTCGAAAAGAAGTTCCCCCAACTGGACAACCACCTGATCAACCGCGTCCTTTTCGCATGCGAAAGCTCGCAGTCTTCCTGGCTCAAAACCTATCTCAACGAGGGCGTGCCGGGGTTCGCCTCTCTGCCGCTCAGCGAGATCAAGAACAAAAAGCTGCGGAAGCGGGGCGCCGCCGCCATCGCCGCCGCCCTGCTTGCGCTGATCGTCCCCGCCTTCGTGCTCGGCAACGCCTGGACGGTCGCCATGCAGCGCGTGGCAAACCCCTTCTCGCGCCTCTCGCCGCCCACCTTCGCCACGATCCTGGCCATCTCGCCGGAAAACAAAACAATCGTCCAAGGCGACGGCATCAACCTGACGGTCAAGGCCAACGGGCGCGCCGGCCAGTTCGTCGATCTCGACCTCTACCCCGCAGACGACAAGCGCACCACCCTCCGCGTGGGGCAGTTCAAAGCCACGGGCACCGAGGAGGAATTCACCTATCGCGTGTCCAAAATCGCCACGTCGCTCGGCTACCGCTTCAAAGTCGGCGACGCCTACCCGACCGACAAATACACGGTGGACACCGTGCCGCCGCTTGCGTTGACGTCGCTTCAGCTCAAGATCACGCCGCCCGGCTACACTGCGCTCGCCCCGCGCACTTTCGACGCTCTCACCAACGCCGTGACGATCCCTGTTCACGCGGAAGTCTCCTTCCGGACGGCCTGTAACCGGCCGGTCGTTTCCGCTGAAATCATCTTCGAGAAAACCAACCTGCCGCTCTCGTCCGGCCCCGACAAGTCGGTCTGGTCGGGATCCGCCGTGATCACCGAAGGCTCCGTTTTTCAGATCGCGGCCAAAGACAGCCTCGGCCTCGAAATGCGCGTCCCCGTCCGTTTCCAGATCCTGGAGGACCGCGCCCCCTCGATTCGGATGGTGGTGCCTTCCGCCAGCAAAGCGGTGCTGCCGCCGAACGCCATCCCGGTGGTTCATTTCGAGGCTTCGGACGAATACGGCCTCGGCAAAGTGCGCATCGAACGCGTGAACAAGGGGGCCAAGCCCACCGCCGAGGGCGACGTGCTCAAAGAGTGGGACCTCAAAGGCCAAAAGATCTTCAATGAGAAATGGACCGGCGCCCTGGAAGACATCTCCGCTTCCTCAGCCTTGCGGATCGTGGCCTACGACAACGCCAGCGCAAACGAGCCCAACCGCACGGTCAGCCCGCAAATCCTGTTCGAAATGTCCACGCTCTCCTCGCAACTCGCGCTCGAAAACCAGCAGCGCGGCGATGCCCGCAAGACCATCGGCGAACTCGTCGCCCGGCAACGGGCCACGCTGTCCACCACCACGCGTTTACAGTCGGGCCTGCCGACCTTCGACGAACAGCTCTGGAAAGAAGCCGCCGACAAGCAGACCGAGATCAAGAACTACGCCGCCGTCTTGATCAAAACCAAGGACGCCGCCATCGGCACCGCCCGGGTAGCGCTCGATAAGGCCCTCAGCGGACCGATCCCCGAAGCGGTCGTCCGACTCACGCGCATGACCACCGGCGCCGCCGACAACCGCGCCGAAAACGCCAAACTCGCCGTCGAGGCACAAAATACCGTACTGCGGCTGCTCGCGCAGGCCAGCGACAACATGAACAAAGGCGAGGTCTCGCAGGCCGCCGCGGGCGTGCTGGCCATGCTCGAGGGTATCCGCAAAGGGCAGACCGCCAATCTGAACGCCACATTGAAGGCCTCGCAGGGCAAAACGGAAATGCCCGAAGCCATCATTGACCGTCAGGACAACCTCGCCCAGGACATGGAGGCCATGGTCGGCTTCTGCCGTTCCGAAGCCAAGCAGGACCGCGAAGGCGAAGAATTCGGGGCGCTCATGAACAAGATCGCCGACAAAGCCGTGGAGCTCAAGCTCCACCCCACGATGGTGAACATCGCCGAGGTCATGGACTCCGAAAAATTCATCGACTCGGTGCCTCCGCAGTACAGCGTCACGAACGGCATCGCCACCCTGATGGATTACCTGAAAGAGTGGCGCGAAACCGACACCAAGGAGAAGACGGAAGACGCGGTTGCCATCATCAAAGACGCCAAGCAGTCGATCAAAAAGATGGAAGACCTGCAGGCACGTGTGGTGGATGCTCTGCGGGAAACTGGCAGCCAGGGCGACAAGACCGAGAAGCTCGACGAGGACATGCTCGAGGAGATCGCGGAGCTCAAGGCCAACATGGCTCAGGCCATGCTGAAAGTGGCCACCGACCTCCAATCCATGCCGGAACTCGATTCCGTCAACGAACTCGTCACCGACACGTTCCAGACGTACGAAGAGATGAAGCAGGCGGAAGGCTCAGGAACCAACGCCGTCGTCGAGACGGGACTCCAGAAGGAAGATTTCCTGCTCGACCTGCTCACCAAGACGGGGCAAAAAGCCGACGAGATGGAAATGTGGCTTTTCGCGAAATCCGACAACGTCAAGCGCAACACGGAGAACCTCGACAAGGAAGAGCTGAAGGCGCCGATAGGCCAGGTCACCATGCCTGAAGAACTGCAGGACATCGTCGGCGATCTGCTTGAGCAGGAAGAGGAGCAGGAGAAAAAAGGCGACGACTCGGTGACCAACCAGGGCGACGCCAACCCCGACTCGGGCTGGGGCATTTCCGAAGGCGAGTGGGTCGACTACAACGCCTCAGGCAAGTCGGGCAACGACCGGCCCGACCACAAAGACCAAGACGGACGTTCTCAAGTCGGACGGCAGGGCATGTCCGACGGCGAAGTGATGGCCCGCTCCGGCAAGGTCAACGAGGGCGACAAGAACCTCGACAAGCGCCGCACTCAAGATTCCAACCAGTCGGGCGACATCGAGGAAGAGGGACACTCCGACGCCGTGGCCACCGGCGGCGGCAAAAATTCCGGCTACTCGCAGGACAAAGGCATGGAGGGCGGCGAGGGCGCCACGCGCCGCGATACGAAAGTCGACGCCGACACACCCGAAAGCACGCGTGCCCAGATGACCCGCAACGCCGAGGCGGTTTACGCGCAGGCCCAACTCAACAACCTGCGCACCTTCGACCTCAAGAAGTACATCACCCTCAGCAAGCAGATCGACCTCCTGCAGAACCAGAAGGCCTCGCCGGCCATGATCGCCGAACTGCACAAGAAGGCGATGATGGCGCTTTCCACGACCTACACCTCGCTCGAGAACGGGATCAGCAGCAGCGACATGGGTGCCACGAGTAACACGGAAAGCGGCGACGAGGCCGTGGCAGCTTCGCCGGACGAAGCCCCCGCCGAATACCGCGACATGGTTTCCGACTACTTTAAAGCCATTGGGGATATGAAATAAAACGGACCGCCGTTTCCGGCAGCACCTACGAGCACATGATGAAAAGACTTTGCGCAACTTTCTCGATCGGCACACTCCTTCTCTCGTCGGTCTTCGCTCAGAGCGACTGGGCCGTGCCCGGCGCGACACTCCGCGTGGATGTGCACGTCCAACGGACGCCCGACCACAAAGACCTTGGCGTGTTCGTGAAGATCCCTGACGGCGGGCTGCTGCCCGGAAAATATCCGGTCCCGGAAGCACGCGATGATCAAGGCAAAACATTGGAGTGCGTGATCGTCGGACATCTCCAGTCCGACGGACTCGGCGTGCTCTTTGCGCAGCCTGAAACCGGCGACGCCGCCCACATTTACATCAAAGGATCGGCGACTCCACCTCCCAAGCCCGAGAACGCGCGACTGATTCCCAGCGTGCTCTTCTATGCGAAAAACGGCAACGCCAGCCTAGATGCTGCCAAACGCATGGCAAGCGAATATCCGCCGGCGCAAGGAGCGTTCTTCAACACGTGGCAATGCATCGGCTCTATGGTCAACCCCTACGGTCCGGACGACGATTTCTCAGACTGGTTTGTCGGGTGCATTCTCTTGGCAAAAAAAGAACGCATCTTCTTCGCCACCGTTTCGGACGAAGGGTCAGAATTCGCGATCGACGGCAAAACCATCTGCAGTTGGCCGGGCATCCATACACGCGACGGAGGCGCCAAAGGGCAGCACGGCGAAACGGTGGAGCTTGATGCCGGGCTGCACCGCATCGACTACTTCCACTTCGAGGCGCGCGGCAAACAAGAGTCCCAACTCACCTGGCGCCGCAAGGGAATCACGGAAGGCCCTCTGCCTGAACTGGTCAATGAGTTCGCCAAATCAGGCGAAGCTTCTATCGTCCGCATCGCGCTGAAAGACGGACGCGTCTGTGCGGCGATCCGCGGAACCAGCGAGCCGAACGGCTATTTCTGGACAGGCGATATGCCCCTTTCCCTTTTCACGCTTTCCTATTCCGGGCTGGATCCGGCTGATCCGTCCCAGTCCGTGACATGGGAATTTGACAAGACCAAGCGGATCTCGGAGCCGATCATCGAATGGCTGGTCTCGGGTGACCACGATCAGATCTCGTACCCCGTCACGCTGGCAGTCTCCAACGCCGCGGGTGTCGCGCGCACGTCGGCCCGTCTGGTCTGCCCGTGGACCCCGACCGAACTCTCGCTCGACAGCAAGGAAGACCGGCTGAATTTCCGCAAGGCCCTTTTCAACATGATCCGCGCCGTTCCCAAGGGAACAGATCCGTGCGCCGACTGGAAATCCGACCACTGGTCCATCCTGGTTGAACTGTTGGAGCCCTACCGCGCAGGGCCGATCCTGAACGAGATCTTCACGCGCAGTTACGAAAGCATCAAGAAACGCCCGACGGAACAGCGCTGGGCGCTGGAGGACCGCTTCATCGAGACCCTGCGCCTGCAACGCAACGACAAGGTGTTGCTCGACTGGATCAGCACCTTCGAGAAGAACGAGAAGAACAGCGCCCGCAAGTTCCGCTGGAAAGACGAACGCGTCAGCGCATACCTGTCTGACGTCAACGACCCGGCCGCCGCGAAACACGAGGTCGCTTTCCTGAAAGAAGCCGCCATCGCCCCCGACCAGAACCAGATCGCCGCGCTTCGCCAAGGCGATGTCGAACGCGCCCTCGGCAACAACGAGGCCGCCATCAAATTCTACAAGGACGCGCAGGACCGTTACCGCAGCCGAAACAAGGTCGGCATGGCCGGAGGCCGCCTCACCTATGTGGGGCCTCGCAAACGCAAGGACAAAGAGGCCGACACGAACACGGTGGACAAGGCCGAATCAAAGCGCCTCAAGCCGCAGTCGCTCGCCTCGCAGAAAAAAGTGGACGACTGGAAGATCTACACGGTGCACGACGCCTCCATGTACTCCACCATCACCACCTACCTCGCGCAGGACGCGCTGCCCGAAGCGTTCCAGAAGCTGAGCGATTGGGAAAACGAATCCCCCGCTTCAAAACTCTCGGGCGAATACCCGCTTGCAGAGGCGAAGATCTACATCTACGTCGAAGATTTCCGCCGCGCCATCAACGCCCTCGGCGCCTACCGCAAAAGCGTCGCCATGAGCGCCCAGCTCGCCGACGCCATGAAGCTGGAAATTGACTGCCTCCAGAAAATCAACGAAAAGAAGCGCGCACAAGAAGTTGCCGAAGACTTTTTGAAGCGTTTTCCCGGACATCCGTTTGAGGCGGAAATGAAAGAGGTTCTTGCACGATGAACGCACCACGCAAAGGCCTGAACGCGGGGCTCGCCTTCTCCGTGCTGGCGGTCGCCGCAGCCATCGCAGGCATCAAGATCAATCCCGGCAACATGTCGCCTTACAGCAAGACGCATGTCAGCATCAACCTGTACACCAAGCCCGACCCCAATGCCTCCGGCGGCATCAAAGGCGTCATCGCGGAAGCGCCCTCCGAGGTGCTCGGCGTACTGGCGATGCCGCAGAAGTTCCCGAACATCTCATCAATGGATGACATCGACGGCGGAGCGGCGGCCAAAAACGCGCGAAACATCAACAAGGACATGACCAACCAGGTCTACTTGGCCGGCCTCGGAAGCGACAACGCGTTCTCGTTTTACGGACTTCCGCCCGGAAAATATGATCTTTTCGTGCTCTGCGAGAACTGTTTCTACGAGGGCCTCTTGCTTTCCCGCGAGGAGCAGACCCTGACCGACGCAGACGCCAAAACCATCAGGGCGAAGATCACGGAGTCAAACCCCTTCTTCAACGTCAAGAATCAGCACCGCATCGAGGGCCAGTCGGGGACCTTCGGCAAAGCCCGCGTCATCGAGCAGGAAGTCCGGACCCTGCCGGTGACGCTCCAGAGCGCGGAAGTTCTGAAGCACATCCAGATCCGTAGCATCAAGCTCTGCCTGATGGAGAGCGTCGGCACCACCAAGCTCGGCACCCACTGGGAAATGAAAAAGACACGCGAGATCACGCGACAGGAAGTGGGCCCGCCCGACACCAAAGGTCTCATTCCCGGTTATTTCTGCAAAACGCTCCAAGGCATCCGCGTCTCCACGTCGCTAAAAGATCTCGGCACAATTAAGCTGACGTCGGATCCGGCTTCGAACACGCCGCCGCCCGAAACCAAGCAGCCGTAACGCTCACCGCGCAACCATAAACACCGAAACGACCATTTTTTAAAAGGACAACACACATGGCAAAATTATTCATCCAACAGCCTGAAGGCGACCAGCTACTGACCGAGCTCGACAACACGCAAGCCTATTTGATCGGGCGAAAAGAAGACTGCTCCATCTGCATTCCCGCCGAATCGATATCGGGACACCACGCGCAGCTATCTCCCTCCGAGCAGGGCTGGGTTCTGCAGGATCTCGGCAGCTCGAACGGCACCAGCGTTAACGGCCAGGCGATCGGCCAGACGCTCTTGGCCAACGGCGCGCAGATCATGTTGGGCGAACAGGTCGTTTTGCTCTTCCTCGACGAATCCGCCGCCGCTGAACCGGCGCTGGCCGCCGAAGCGGCTGCGCAACCCGGAAAAAAAGAAGAGAAGAAAGCCAAAAAGGACCTCAAGGTGCAGGGCGCATCCGAAGAGGACCTCAAGCTGGTCAAAGCCATGTCGCTCCGCTCGGAGAAGATCCGCGACGAGATCGCCAAGGTCATCATCGGCCAGGTCGACGTCATCGACCAGGTGCTGATGGTCATCATCGCCGGCGGCCACGGCCTGCTGGTCGGCATGCCCGGCATGGCCAAGACCACGCTCTGCTCCACCATCGCCAAGGTGCTGGACATGGAGTTCAAGCGCGTGCAGTTCACGCCGGACCTGATGCCGACGGACATCACCGGCACGGAAATCCTCGAGCACGACCCGGTCACAGACAAGAAAAGCTTCCGCTTCATCAAGGGCCCGATCTTCACCAACATGCTGCTCGCGGACGAAATCAACCGCACGCCGCCCAAGA
>DAOPZC010000103.1:0-11069 GCA_035353175.1 Kiritimatiellia bacterium
CCCCATCATCGTGTACTTCATGCCCCAGACGTCCCACCCTTCGCCGCAGCGAAGCGCGTCCGGGTAGTTGCCGATGTAGCCGCTCGCCTCCTGCGAGGCGAGCATGCGCGCGATGCCGCGGTCGACATCCGACTTCAGCTTCGCGGAGCCGGTGTACTGCAGATACGGCATGGCGGAGTGCATGTACTTGCCCCAGAACTCCGTCTGCCACCAGCCCTTGGTCTCCGTCTTTTCCAGGAACGGCGCGGTGATGTAGTCGACGTCCGTCCCGATCACGTGGCGTTCGATCATCGCATCGAGCCGCTCGCCGAGATACCCCTTGAGCCGCACGTCGCCGATGTTGCAACCGGCCGGTGCTCCGGTCTTCCCGGAAACCTGGGCGGACGCGACGAGTGCCGTCATAATTACGATCGCAGGGATCATCATTCGTTTCATCTTTTCACTCTCCTTAAGCTTTTGAGAAACCTTCTTGTTTTGTTGGGTTTATTGTCCGTCCGCGCCTTCCGGGCGCGCGGCGATGCGGTTGCGCAAAACGTCGTTGGGCGTCATGCCGGTGATGCGCTTGAACGTGGTCGCGAAATACTGGGACGACGGGAAGCCGCACTCGAAGGCGATCTCGGTGACGGTGCCCGCGCCATTGCGGAGCAGATTCTGGGCGTGGTCGATCCGTTTGCGGAGAACATAGGCGTGGGGGGGGATGCCGGCGACTTCCTTGAAGATGCGTTTGAAGCTGGACACGGAAAGCCCCGCGACGGATGCGAGTTGCTCCAGCGTGGCCACGTTCGTCCGCTGCGATTCGGCCCACGCGATCGCTTTCCTGATCCGGGCCTGAGAGGCGGGGTCGGAGTCCGGCTGGTTGAGGTCGAGCAGCGTGAACAGAAGCGAGAGGATGGCGGTGCGCAGCATGGCGCTCCGGGTGGGGGACGGCGGCCGGTCGTAGAGATCGAAAAGCGTGTCGGTGCAGCGGGAGAAGTTTGCCGGCCATTTCGCGCACACCTTGGCCGGTGCCCGCAACATGTCCAGAAGCGGCAACGCCTCGGCGGGGCTGAGCCCCATCCACCGGGCGAATTTTGCCGGGGGCAGTTTGAGTTGCAGCCAGAAGCGTTTGCCCGGATACGAGGGGTGGCCGTCGGAGCTGTGGGGCGTGTCGGGCGGGATCACGGCGCCTTCGCCGCCGAGCAAGGTGAAGCGCTGTCCGCCTACTTTGTAAGGCTGATGCCCCGTTTCCACGTAGGCGAGTTCGGCGACGCCAAAGTGACGGTGCTCCGCGAGCGGCGGGTACGCGTGGCGATAGAAGGAGCGTCCCAGCACGACGCACTCTGAAAGCCCCGCATGCCGCAGGTCCAGCGCCCGCCTGTCGGCCCGGTCGACATAGAAGGACGTCAGATCTGAATACGGTACCTTTTTTATGGCGCTTTGCTCATTCACTGGTTTGATTATTGCAAGCGGCGAACGTGAAAACAAGCGGTTTCGATGCGGTGCCCGGGACGCGCGTGAATGTGCGGCCGGATAGGGTCGCGCGCAGACCTCATCCTCCGCGGCGCGCAGGACTCAAGGCATCGTCCGGATGGCGGCGGTGACTTTCAGGGGGGCCGTTGCCTGCAAGACTTTTGCCGGCTGCAACGCCGTGCCGGCCACCTGTGCCTGGGGGAACCGGGCTTGGATCGAGGCAAGAGCCGTTCCCGAAGCCGAAAAGACCTCGCCGATGCGCGTCGTTTTGCGGACCGATTCGATCTGGTCGATGATCTTCAGGACCTGGTTGCTTTCTACAAGCCCCAACGCCTTGCAGGCGACTTCGACGCGGCGCCAGTTGACGGAGGTCAACTCGCGCGCCAGAGCGTTGACCGCGTCCTCTGTGCCGATTTTGCCCAGCGCGTAATAGGCGTGACGGCTCTTGCCGAGCTTCGCGATCAGCGGTTGAACGCAAATCGCACCGCACCGGGCAAGCAGTTTGACAATGTGGTCTGCGCCCCTGTTGGTGTCCGGGTCCTCCAGCCTGTTCTCCCGAAACCCCTCGATCAGCTCTGGAATCACGGCTTCGCCCATCCGGATCAAAAAACTGCCGGCCTGCGCATCGCCGTCGCGGAGTTTTTCAATCAGTTGCGCGATGTTTTCTTTGGTTGGCGCCGGCGGCGCGGACGGCTGAACGGCGGGGGTCGGGGCGGGGGCTGTGGCCGGAGTCCCTCCGGGCACAAGGACGCGCGCGCCGCAACGTTGGCAGGTGATGTGACGGCCTGCGGCGCGTTCGGAAATGGCGATGTTCACTTGGCAGGAAGGGCATGCGAACTTGATGTCGCCGCCCGTCTGCGGCTGCGCCGCCGGGGCTTGGGCCTGCGGCGTGTCCGGCGGGGGCGCCACAGGCTGCTCGGGCGGCGGAGTCTTCTTCGCCGGAAGCCCGATGCGGCCGGTGCACGCCGGACACGCGATGGTTCGCCCAAGCGCGGCCTCGGGGACAGAGAGCCGTTGCTGGCAATGAGGACAGTTAAATTTGATGTCGCTCATTGTGTCCTCGTTAATGCGGACGTCCGTGCCGAGAAAAGATATGACAAACCCTTGATCATAAGATTAAGATTGAGAATCTTTCAAAAATCGCCGCACAATGCAAGCGATATTTGATCGGCGACGGTGGTTGGGGCGCGATTCGGTTGAGTTGAAACGGAATCGCACCAGAGGAGGAGTTGGAAAATCGGGATGTGGACGTTGTACGCGCGGTAACGCCCGAAAACAGTGTTTATTTCAAGGTCGGCTGGGCAAGGCCGCCAGCGAGCTGCTTTTCACCCCCTTCTTTTTCGTAAACGCCGTAAAACTGGCAGACCGAGTCCAGCCATGTGACGATGCGGTTTGTTTCGTCGGCGTCCAGTTTCACGTCGTGATGACCTTTTTGCAGCATCGCGTAGAGTTTGGAGGCGCGTGCGCCGAATTCGCCGGGAAAGGTGCGGTAGAACTTGGGGGCGTTCCAGTCGCGGTTCGAGCCGTAGGTCGAGAATCCGTATGGGGCCGCCAGATTCACGTACGAAATGAAGTAGCGGGTGTTCTTGTTCATCCAGCCTTTCACCGGCACGTCCACGATTTCCCGGTCCAGACGTGGGGGCGTTTTTTGTCCGGGACGTGCGGCTTTGATTTTTTCGGCATGGCAGCTCACGCAGCGTGCGTCGAGCACCGGCTGAACGAGACGCGGGTAACTAAAGGGGTTTGCCCCCTCGGGGCCGGGCGTCAAGTTCGACGGCGCGCGTTTCATCGCTAAGGGCGTCGCTGCGGGCGGCCGTTCCGGCGCGCCGGTCTTGGGCTCGTGGCAGCCGAGACACGACGCCTGTTCGCCCGGCACGAAGGCGGTGGCGGAGCGCATCGACTGGACCGCACACCCGTCGGCGTCCAGAGCTTGGAAGAAGAGTTCTACGCCCGCGGGCGCCTTGAAGTGTGCGCTGCCGTCCCGTTCCACGGGGACGGTCCCGAGCACCGCGCGCGCGAGGTTGACCGAGTCGAATCCTTCGGGAAGCTGGACGCCGATGTTGTGCGGCACTTCGGCGGACGCGACCGAGAGGGGAAAGATCTGCCAGACGCGGAGGGCGGAAATGCGGGTTCCATCAGGCCAGGGCAGCTGGCTCTTATAGACGTCCGCCACGGTGACGATGGTTTCGTTGGGTTCCCCGGCGCGGGGCGGCGCGCGTTGTTCGGGGATGACGGGCGGCAGGGTCGATGCGCGCAGCGGCATGGGGCTGAGGCACGCGATGCCGGGGTCGCGGTAGATCAGCTCTTTGTTCCCGAATTTGTCGAGCAGGTAAAGGCCGAACACGTGCCGCTGGGAGGCCCCTTTGACTTCCACCGGTTCGTAGGCGCATAGATAATAGTTTTCGTTCAACGGCCAGGCGGTCCCGTAGGTCTGCGATCCTTTCTGGCTTTCGGGAAACCCGGCGTCGGGAGTCAGGCGGCGCACAGGCGCCATCGCGTCGTCGTCCGCCACGCGCGGGTCGATGACGACCAGCGAGCCGAAGGCCTGGCCATGGTGAGGGGCGGCTGTGGCGACCAGCCGGCGTGACCCGGGGATGGGACGGGCGTCGAGTTCCATGTCGGCCCGCCGGTAGCGGAAGGAATAATTGCCGTGGACCGGGCGCGGGTTCCGCCCGTCCGGCGTGGTGAGCCAGGGGTGATGGGCGGTGCAGCCGTGGCGGTCGACGTAGTCCCAGCGAGTCCAGAGCAACATCCCGTCGTGCGTGACGGCGGGGGACCACTCATTGGTTTCGTGGAAACTGAGACACCGGATGCCCGATCCGTCGGCGGCCATGTCGAAAAGCGTGAAGGTCGGGCAGAAACGTCCGCAGCGCAGGTAACCGCCGCGCCGCTCCGAGATAAAGGCGATGCGGCCCGCGGGGGTGAAGCAGGGCTGGACATCGTTGAAGGTCCCGTCCGTGAGTTGCGTGAGGCGCGTTCCGTCTGCGCGCACCGAAAACAGGTGATAACAGAAACCCCGCTCCCAGTGTCCGTCCTGCGCGTGGTTCAGGTGGCTGATGTGGCGGCGCGATCCGTCGCCGGCAACATAGGCGAAGGCGACGGTTTTTCCGTCGTACGAGAGGGCGGGCGACAGCACGGATCCGCCGTCTTTGCCCTGGGTCGCACGGGTGCCGAACGTGAGTGGCTTTCCCGCGAGAGGGCCGTTGGCGACGCGGGCATCGGCCAGCACGTCGCGCAGCGTGGGGGCTGCGCCAAAGGGATCGGAGAGCACGAAAAGGCCGCCGCCGGAGCGCTGCTGCTGGCCGTAGAACTGGTCGCAGCAGTGCTCCATGACGCCGCGCACCTCGCGCTTGATGAAGAGCAGGCCGCGGAAGTCGAGCAAGGGATTGGCGAACGCGATGCGCCGCCGCACGGGGAGCAGGCGGTTGAACAGGGCCCGCCGCGCATCGCCGTTGCCGGGCGTGACGGACGCGGCTTCCTGGCGGATGCCGTCGAGGTCCCGCTGCTCCTCCGCGAGCTTTTCCGCTCCTGGCAGCGCACGAACATCGTCGAGCAGGTCGGCCGTGCGGCGCAGCAGGAGGTCGAGCGGATCGCGGTCGGCGGAGGTGACCAGCGCGGCCGGGCACCAAGTCTCCGGGGCAAAGGTTTCGAAACGCGGTTTTTGCGTCAGGTCGTACGTCATGAATGCCCATTGCCGCTCCGCCTCGCCTTCGGGGTAGGCCGCGCCGGGAGCGTCGGGTGAGCACCACTCCGATGCGCCCTGCGCCGAGGCGCACAGCAGGCACAGAAGCAGACGTGCGGGCGTGTTCATGGTGCAGGTCCTTTTGCCGTGTCAAAGGCGTTCGACGGTGACGGTGTAACGGAAGCGGGCGGCGGCCCCGGGGGCGAGGGTGAGCGGCTCATGGAAAACCATGGAGGGGCCCACCAGATAGTAGCCGCGGCCATGATGGGCCGTGGTGCTGTGCCGCGCGAACCAGGGGGTTGGGGACCGCGGGTTTTCGGGATGGTCGCGGAAGGTGATTTTGGCGCGCGCGCCGGATTTTTTCGCGGTCGTCAGGATCTCGATCCGCTCGCTTTTCTCGCCGCAGGTCTTGACGTCCGCAAGGTGTTCGGCGTTGGCGAAAACGTGGGCGAAGCCCGGACTGTCGGCAAGGCGCAGCATCAGCCCCGCGTAGCCGCCGGTGGCCCAGTTTCCGCCGGCGTCTTTTTTCACGGGCGTGGTCGAAAAAATCGCCTCGGCTTGGATAGCCGTGAACGTGCTGTCCCATTCGATCGCGTAATTTCCGTTCGGCTGCGTGGTCACGCGGACCGTCCGCTTCTCGCGGACGGCTTCCTTGCCGTTGGCGATATATGCGAGCGTGCAGTCTGTCGTGAAGGTCTTGTCGTCGGCCGGCACGACAGACTGGGACAGCACGCGCGTGACGCCGTTGGAGTCGGGTTCCCAGAAGTTGACGCCGTTGATGAACTTCCAGGAGAACCAGAAGCCGAGGTGCCAGGCGTGGTCCGGCGGGCGGAAGGACGTAAAGACGTCGTCGGTGCCGGGGATGGCGAGAGGGTGAAAATAGGGCTTGCCTTCTTTGCTTTGCGGCACGTATGTCCAGCAGGTCTTGCCCTCGACCGTCATCGAGACGGCCTGGGTGGCGGGGTCGGTCACGAATTGACGCGCGTCACGCGCTGCGCCCTGAGCGCTCGAGTGGAGCAGAAACGCGACGAGCGCGAGGCTGAAGGCGGGCGGCAGGACGGTTTGGACGGTCGATCGCATGGCGTATTCCTTTCAGATTACGGCCATTAGAATACCAGCAAGATCAGGGCGCGTCCAGTTTGACGCGGGCACGCCGCCGAAGGTGCGATGCGGGTTGGTTGATAGCCGGACTGCGTCTCACGCGTGAGGGGAGCGCGGTTTGAGCGGGATTTCGCGCGTGAACAGGCGCGAGGGAAGCTGGGTGTACGCGATGCCCGTCGCGTCCGCCGTCTCCCTCGCGATCGCGCGGGAGTAAACGTTGAAGACGGCTTTCGCCGGATGGATCTCGACCATCGCCCATGCGCCCTGGGTCCCCGTCACCGTCCCGCAGTTGACGTCGGAAAGGGTTCCCGCGCGGCCGACCGGGTAATTGCCGTTGTGTTCATGTCCGTTGATGTACAGGTCGCAACCGTACTGTTCCGCAAGCGCCAACAGCTTGCGGCGGTTGTCGTTGAATTTGTTTTCCTTGCACGCGTCGAGAATCGGCGCGGAAAAGTTCTTGTCCCCCTGCACCAGGCTCCAGTGGCTGACGAGGACGATGTGCTGGATTTCGGGGTCGGCCGCGGCCGCCTTCATTTCATTCGCTACAAACGCCAGCGATTCGTCCGAAATCGCACCCGTGCTGCGGAACGTGCCGGGCGCTGCCGGCAGCCCCACATAGGAAGCAAAGAAGCAAATGAAGCGCGTGCCTCCGCATTCGAAAGCGCACTCGCGGTAAAACTCCGGCACCCCCGTATCGTGGTTTCCCTGAATCGCGATAACGCGCGAATTCAGCGCCGGGTAGGTGAACTGGACGGGCTTTTGTCCGGGCCCGAGATTCTCGCGGCAAAGAAAACCAGCGGGGGAGCGGAATTTCAGCCAGGAAAGATCCGTGCCCGCCGATTTCGAATGCAGTTCGAGCGTGGCGAGGGTGCGGAAATAAATCTCGCGCTCGGCGTCGAGCTGCGGCTGTTCGCGCGAATAGCCGGTGTTGAGCAGGTCTCCGCCGAAAAGGGCGAATTGCGCGTCGCGGCAATACGGGTCCGTGTTGATGAACTCGTAGGTTTTGACCAGCGCGGCGTGATTGCCCGTCTTCCACTGCGCATAGCAGTCTTTGCCGCGCTCCATGAAATCGCTCTCGACGTGCGTGTCCGCCATAAAGAGGAATTTTGTCACCTGGTCCGCGGGACGCTTCCCGAGTAAAGGTGTCGCGCACGCAGCCAAAGCGCCAGCAAGGAATTGTCGCCTGTTCGTTCTCATGTTTCCCTTTCCGAGCATCAAACGGTGCCATCGTACGGCTTCTGGCCGCGCCCGTCAACGGCCGGCTCGGCTGTGAGGCCGCCCGAGTGCTTGAGAACCTGCCTCCGGCATGTGAGATCGAACGTGGACGCGCCGGGCTGGCCGGCTGATTGCCCTTTCTTCATCTTGGTCTGACGTTCGGCTTCGTGGGGGCGCGGACACTTGAATTGGTTGCCGGTGTCTAAGCGGTCTCGATGATGGTACGGAGATAACGGGGCCACCTTGCGCATCCATTCGTCGTCGAAGGACAGCAGCCGGAGCAGAAGTGACAGTAAAGCAGGGTTAGTACGCAAACGAGGAAACGATAGAAGCATCGCACAGTGATAGGTGGCGAAGCGAAAGGCCGGATGGAAAACGTATAATGATAGAGGGCAATTGTTGCGGTATGACGGGGAGACCGTTGACATTGTAAACGATCGTGTTAATATGCCGCTTAAAGGTGGTTGTCATCGCATACGAAGGATGCTTGTATTTGTATGGTCGCTAAGATGAGCGCCTTGCATAGCTCAGTTGGGAGCTTTAAAGGATCGTGAAGCATGAGTGCAGAGCGAATGTTAGTTCCGGGCGCATATGCCCGAATTCTGGATCAGGAGTTGCAGGCGCTATTGGCAGATTCGCCTGAATTTCAAAGCACCTTGCGAATACTGGATGACGAAGAGCAGCCCGCACAATATAGCCAGTTATTGGCACAACTCTTTCAAACTGTATTCGGACAGATTGACGCGGGACTACGGGCTGACTTGTTGAACCGTTTGGTCGAGTTGCTGAGCGCACAAGATGGCCAAGATTACCTTGTCCGTAGACAGGTTCTCGCGCCGCCGAGACTGGTCACTTCGATCCATCCACGCGGGCCCGCAGAAAAGAGTTGGCCATTGCCACAGACGGCTCTCAATGCCAGTTATCTGTTTACTGGTGCGGCCGGTGCTCCGAGCCTTGATCATGAATTACGGCAGGAAATGAGAAGTTCCGACCGGGTCGATATGCTCGTGTCGTTCATCAAGAATTCCGGATTGCGACTCCTAATGTCCGCGCTTGAGGAACTGACCGCCCGCAACATACCAGTCAGGGTGATTACCACTTCTTATATGGGGGCATCCGATCCCGATGCCATTGCGTGGTTGGTCCGCTGTCCAAAAACGATTAAAAGGATAATTGCTAAGTACTATACTTCATAATAAAATATTTGCATAAAGTAAACGTTTAAGAGGATATGATGAAAACGGAGAACCAACAAGGCCAAGGGGGGGTGTATGATGAATAAGATTGGAAAAGTGGGTGCACTGTTCGGTGCCGCCATCGTCAGTTCAATCCTTGCTGGATGCGTCAGCGTTTCGCAGGAGATGACACCCCAAAGCGTTGATGTTGTCAGACGATTTGAAAAGACGGTTTGTGTTGTCCCAACAAGCGTCGATAAGCCTATCCCGCTTCCCGGATACGATTCATACACAAGGGCTAATTGTTTTGGCCCCGCACTGGAAGTTGCCATGAATACGTTCGGTCCCTTTGCCCGGGTGGTGTCAGAAAAAGAGGCTGACTATCGGCTTGAAGTCTATGAGTCGCATCTCTCGCCGCCGCCGCTAAACTTCTTCGCCCTCAATAATTTTGACGACATCACGATTGGAAACGATATGTTGTGGACGCTTAAATCGACCAAATCCGATAAACCGATTTGGCAGGAGAATATTCATGGCCGGTATACGGCCACTATTTCCGATTCTTTTTTCAGCTGGGTTGCATTGGTCCGCTTCCGCCATGCGAACACGGGTGTTGCCCGCGTGAACCTCAAGATGGGGCTGGAGAAAATCTCTGCGTTGCCTCTTCCTTGAGTATAAGCGCAATGGTAAACAAGTCCAGTTGCGGGAAGTGCCGGGAACTACGCGGATGCTGACAACTACCTTGCTCAGCGTGGGGGCTGTGCGGGAATGCGGGGAGAAGTGCGTTAGTTCGGAAGTGCGTGAATGCGTCAGTTGTGGAGATGGGACGCAATATTGCCCGCAAAGACGGCGCGCAGATTCCTGGGCGGATTTTCGACATTGCTTGACGGAGAATCAATTGCCCTTGCATATAATACGAACATACTTGACTTCTCTGATGCGCGAATTCAGGCTTTCTGACAATCATTTTCAGTCCGCAGAACTGCGGTGAATCCGGGTTTGGCGTTTGGTGATGGAAATCGGTTACGCAAAGTTTTCTCGCCGACTGGGTGAGGAATCGTTCGGAAGGATCTGTTCTCTGGGTAGAGGCAGGACTGCCGACGAAATACAGAAAGAAGGATCGGTTATGAAATCGTTGGGTATGGTTGGAATGGTTCTCGTTCTCGGAAGCATGACAGGTTGTGTGTCGCTAAATGAAAATGCGGTGTCAGCGCCTTATTGCGCGCAAACGAAAACACCCGTCTTTGAACCGACCGTGACCGTTGGTGAAAAAACAACGGGGACGGCGTCAGGAACGTCCGTCTTCGGTCTCTTCTGGTTTGGCCCGTCTGAATTCGCGGATGGGATCGTCTATAATGGGGGCAAGTTCGATTTGGGGTTTGGCCGGTCGGCGCAGGTCAAGTCTGCAGCCGCGTATAATGCCATTAAAGGGTCTCAGGCCGATATTCTCGTTGGGCCTAAATATGTCATCGAAAAGCACGATTGCTTCTTCTTTTCGACCATGACTGCAACCGTGAGCGGGTATAAGGGTAAGATTGAGTGCTTCGCCCAGGTCAAAAACGAACTTCCGCCTGTTGAACTCAAGATCGGCAAATAAGCCAAAGAACGCCACGCGTTTCGGTTGGCAAATACAGATGATCTGGGGTGGTGGGACGTGTCGCGTATCGCGACAGACCGCCACCCCGGCTTTCAAAGGGAGTGGGGCCTGGGTGGACCCTATGTAACGACTTTTTGACGGTTTGCAATCGAGAAGGCGTTTCCGATTATTTCCACATTCGCCCGTTTCGCCTCATTTGCGGTTGCCCCAATACTTACCCCGCTTATTGCGCCTCTCTGCCTTAAACGCTGCCCGTTTCATATTCTCGCATTTTAAAAGGAACTTAGGGACAGGTCTTTTGAGACCAATCCCGCGCTTGCCTATGGGGATTTCCCATATCCGATCGGTTGGGGTGCGACAATCTCGCAGCCGTTTATCTTCGCCTACATGACCCGGCAAGGGGACGGAGCCGGTCAAGCGGGGTGCGCATGGCAGTTCTGTTGAGGTCGTTGATTCGTAATCATAATCTTGATTTAGGCGCGCACGCGCTCTAACACTGTCACCATGGACGAACTGTTTGACCATGAGAAGTTGACCGTCTAGCGGATTACAATTACGATAAGGATAAAGAAGGGTTTCCACCAACAGAACTGCCATGCGCCCTCAAGCGGGCATTTTTTGATGTCCGGCGTTGAAGGCGGGCCTCGATAAGGTGTACGATTAAGCCGTCCTTACGACGGGAAGGGTATGCCGCTCGGACCTTCGGGCGCGGGTGCTCCTGCGCGGAGAACAGAGGAGGGGCGGATGTGTACGGAAAGACCTATGTGCTGGTGGTCAACGGCGGCGAGGAGCCGCAGGAGGCGCGGATCGGCCTGGGCGGCGTCTGTTCCGCTGTGGTTCCCGTGTTCGG
>DAOPZC010000104.1:0-10960 GCA_035353175.1 Kiritimatiellia bacterium
CTTGCCGTTCTCTGTCGTTTCATGCATCGGGCTGGCAAACACAGACGAGAATACGGCTAATCGCTTCTTTGCCAACTCAATAAAGTCCTCTTCCACCATCTCAGGTAGAGAAAACCGCCAACTAATCGAGCCTTTCGTGAGATCGATGCGTAGTTGCTCGCTACTGACACCAAGAATGGCTGCCCATTCGCTAGCATTTTTCGACGCGACAATTGTTCGGAGCCGTGCCCGACACTTGCTTGCCGACTCAAAAGTAATGTCTCCCGCTGCTTTGATCGATGCCTCCGTCGGAAACTCTGTGTTGTTGTACGAGAGATAGAGGCCCACATAGGCCGTACGGCCAGGTCCAGCGGCAAACAGTTGTTCTCTCACTTTATCCGACCAGCGCCGAAACACAAGGCCCTCAAATTCTGAACTCCCTTGAAATTGGCCTTTCAGGTTGTTCATAAGTTCTTGAAGTCTTGATCTGCACTCATCGTCTTGCAGGCAGGCCGTTTTCGCAGCGGCTATCACCTCTTGAACGCGGTCTGCACCCGCTCTCAGAAACCAAGCGGTCCGACTTGCATTCGTGTTGACAACAGGGGTTATGCAGTCGAGAACTTCACTCCACGCAATGTGAATCATCTTATCTTTTCCTCGCGCGAGTTTGAGTGAGTTAAACTCGGCCCTTCCAACATTGGGCGTTGGCGTCAAATATATGAAGCAAATGGGCGCGTCGGACAAAAACTCCTTTCTTTCGATTTGGAGTAGGCAGGTACGGTAATAGCTACTCAATTGCCCCTTAGTAACTGAAGCTGAGGCGACCTTGTTTTCAACGAGCAGTGTCCACGGTGACCATTCTGCGACAAGGTCGATGTTCAAGTATTCGAGGTGAACAGCAGTCGGTGACGGGGATGAAACCTCAACGCCATACCGCTTGAGTAGATTCGCGAGAGCAGCACGCGCCTGAACAACTTCGGTATTGTTGAATTGAGGGTCGAGTAGTGTTGCCAAGAACGCGCTCGTGCCGACCTCATTGCATATCAGATAATGGAGCAAATCACTCATCAACGACCTCCACAGTTTTATCGAGGAAGACTGCCCCTCAATAATTGCGCGCATAGGCGCTCGTTTTACTGTGAGCGATAGTTTAGCGAGTTTCGGCTGCCGCGAAAACATGAAAAGCAGCGCGGCAGAAGGTATACACTGTGTTGATTCCGCGCCTTAGGTGGAGGCGCGGATATGGCACTGACGGTCTACACGAGCAAGGATAACGCGTGGCGCGAGTATGTGAACCCGCTGCGGGGGCTGACGCTGGAGCGGATCGTCAGCCTCATCGAGCAAGGTGAGCGTGGTGCCTTGGCGGATCTCCAGTGGTTCTATCAGGCCATGGAACGGTCGGACGCGCTCATCGCCACGGTGCTGATGCGGCGGCGGGCGGCGCTGCTGTCTTGCGAGTGGGACGTTAAGCCGGAAGAGAATCCGACCGACGCGGTTCTCGCCAATGAACAGGCTGCGTTTCTGCGCGAGCGGTACGACCGGGTGGAGAATTTGCGCGAGGCGGTGGCGTTCCTGTCCACGGCGTCTTTCCGGGGATTCGCGCATGTGGAGAAGCATTATGCCGATGGCGGCGGGGGTGTTGTCCGGCTTGAGCCCGTGGAACAATGGTTCTGGTGCCGCGAGGGGATGTTCGGCGAGTGGACATACAACCGTGACGCGCGGTCGGGCGTTGAGCGGGGCGAAAAGATCGAGCGGAACAACTTTGTGGTTGTCGAGTCCCCTATCGCCTTGGACCGAATCCTAGCCGTCCAGTACTTCCGGCGCAACCTCGCCCTGCGGGACTGGAGTTCGTTTCTCGATGTGTACGGCATCCCCTCGGTGTTCTTTGTGGGGCCGCCCGGCGTGACAGAAGAGAAGGAAAAGCAGTATCTGGCCATCGCGCAGGATCTCGTGAAGGACGGGCGCGGCTATCTGCCGAACGGGACGGACGTCAAATACGTGAACGGCGGCGGCACAGGCAAGCCGCCTTTCCGCGATAATCTGGACTATCTCGACAGGCAGATCACGCTGCTCGGCACCGGCGGTCTGCTGACCATGCTGACCGAGAGCGGCAGCGGCACGCTCGCCGGGTCGGCGCATCAGGAAGCGTTCAACCAGGTGGCGAAGGCGGATGCGGTGATGGTGTCAGAAGCGCTGCAGAGGGGTTTCGACGCGCCGATGTTGGCAGCGGCGTTCCCCGGTTGGCCGGTGGAGGCTGGGTTCGAGTTGAGGATGGAGGAGGTGGAGAAGGTCATTAGTTAATTAGTGCTTTATTGCGTTAGTGAACAGGGGTTGGGAGTGGGATTTATTGCGCCCGCTTCTTGACAGAAGCTCCGACTTTGCCGTATCCCACGCCCGCCAGAAAACGCAGCTTGTACGTCCTATCCGCTTGATTCGTCAACCATCTTCTTGACAGTGTCAAGCAGAGACGGCGTTTTGCTAACGTCACTGTTTTCGATGCCCTTTGTAAGGCGCCCTCGGATTGTGAATGCCAGATCGTAGTACAATTCCAAGTAGGAAGACGACCGGAAGGAATCAGTTGTAGCAGCATCCTGCCTTCGACCACAATGACTTGCGGAAGTCTAGGGTTATGCCTCCCGCCAAGCGGAAAAAGTATTAGGAGCCGCCACCTTCGTCTGATCGCCCAACGCATCCACTACCAGCAGCATCCGTAACGAACGGCTTGATCATCAGGGCGCCACCGCAATGCGGGCATTTCGCATGGCGCGGTTCGGTTTCAACATTTAGCGGTGGCGGTTCGAAGAGCCTACTGCAATGGGCGCAGCGGCAGGTGATCTGATCGCTCCATCGGCCGGGTGCGGTGATGACGGCACCGTCGACTTGTTTGCCTCCCTTGCCGAAGAGCCGGCGGAGCCCACGAGGTGCTATGGCCCGTTTGGGCACCTCGCCGAACAGCCAGAGCCGCACGGGCGTGACGATCGGCGGTTCGGAGGGCGAGAAGTTGACCGGCGTGAGAAAGTGCATCTGTCCGTCGTCTGTTCCGCAGACGATGCGGGTGCCGGCCGAGGAGAAGGTAACGAAAGATGCAATGGCTCCGCAGTGGTAGACCGCGATGCATTCACCACTCTCCAGATCCCAGACCCGCAGGGTCTTGTCTTCACTACCCGAGAGCGCGCACCTCCCGTCGGGACTCACGCTCACGCTATGGATCCCTGACGAGTGGCCTTCGAGGATGCACAGGCATCGGCCGGTTTCGAGGTCCCAGACCCGCAGGGTCTTGTCGCCGCTGCCCGAGACCGCACGCCGCCCGTCGGGGCTCACACTCACGCTCCAGACCCCGGACGTGTGGCCTTCGAGGGTAGCCAGGCATCGGCCGGTTTCGAGGTCCCAGACCCGCAGGGTACTGTCATAAGGGCCCGAGACCACGCGCCGCCCGTCGGGGCTCACGCTCACGCTGTAAACCCGGTCCGCGTGGCCTTCGAGGGTACGCAGGCATTGGCCGGTTTCGAGGTCCCAGACCCGCAGGGTCTTGTCGTCATTGCCCGAGACCGCACGCCGCCCATCGGGGCTCACGCTCACGCCGAAACAAGGGTGAACACTCGCGTCGTCGCCCGCGTGGGATTCGAGGGTAGCCAGGCAACGGCCGGTTTCGAGGTCCCAAACCCTCAAGGCATTGCAACAAATGTCCGAAACCACGCGCCGCCCGTCGGGGCTCACGCTACAGACCCCGGACCAGAGGCCTTCGAGGGCGCATAGGCATTGGCCGGTTTCAAGGTCCCAGACCCGCAGGGTACAGTCGGTACTGCCCAAGACCGCACGTCGCCCGTCGGGGCTCACGCTCACGCTACTAACTTGTTCCGCGAGGCCTTCGAGGGTGCGCAGGCATCGGCCTGTTTCGAGATCCCAAACCCGCAGGGTCCTGTCCCGAGGACCCGAGACCGCGCGCCGCCCGTCGGGGCTCACGCTCACGCTCCAGACCTTGTGTGCGTGGCCTTCGAGGGTGCGCAGGCATTGGCTGTTTTCGAGGTCCCAGACCCGCAGAGTCTTGTCGCAACTGCCCGAGACCGCGCGCCGCCCGTCGGGGCTCACGCTCACGCTACTGACATCAAACGTGTGGCCTTCGAGGGTGCGCAGGCATCGGCCGGTTTCGAGGTCCCAGACCCGCAGGGTACTGTCGCCGCTGCCCGAAACCGCGCGCCGCCCGTCGGGGCTCGCGCTCACGCTACAGACCCCGGACGTGTGGCCTTCGAGGGTGCGCAGGCATCGGCCGGTTTCGAGGTCCCAGACCCGCAGGGTACTGTCGCCGCTGCCCGAAACCGCACGCCGCCCGTCGGGGCTCACGCTCACGCTCCAGACCACGACCGCATGGCCTTCGAGGGTGCGCAGGCATCGGCCGGTTTCAAGGTCCCAGACCCGCAGGGTACTGTCCCAACTGCCCGAGACCGCGCGCCGCCCGTCGGGGCTCGCACTCACGCTCCAGACCCCGGACGTGTGGCCTTCGAGGGTGCGCAGGCATCGGCCGGTTTCGAGGTCCCAGACCCGCAGGGTACTGTCGCCGCTGCCCGAAACCGCGCGCCGCCCGTCGGGGCTCGCGCTCACGCTACAGACCCCGGACGTGTGGCCTTCGAGGGTGCGCAGGCATCGGCCGGTTTCGAGGTCCCAGACCCGCAGGGTACTGTCCAAACCGCCCGAGACCGCGCGCCGCCCGTCGGGGCTCACGCTCACGCTATTGAACCAGCCCGCGTGCCCTTCGAGGGCGCGCAGGCATTGCGGGCGCAAGGGAGGGGGTGGCGGTCGGGGCGAGCGCTCGATCCAAGGCTCTTTGTGGTCTACAAGCTGCCGTGCTGCGCAGGCCTCCACCGGACCGTCCTTGGCTTGGTTGAACGCCAGCGGCAAAGTCTCGCAGGGGCATTCACTCAAAAGTGCGATGTGGCCGGAAACGAAGTTGCTGAAATGCCGCAGTCTGGACGCGCGGGGCGAGGATTCCTCCGGAAGAGCAATCTCGGCTCCCTCTTTGAGTTCCGCCGGCAGGGATGGATACGGTGGCTCCGGCCGGAACTCCCCGTGCTCTTTGGCCTGAAACCAGTCGTAGCGGACGACGGCGTATTCCCGCAACGCCTTGTTGTAGGCGAGCATCGCGACGTCGCGCCGCCGGTTGCGCTCGTTCTCTTCACGGAACTCGGGAAGCGCAGCCAGAGCGGCGTTGTAGTCCGAGACCAACTCGTGGACCAGTCCCGCCTCGCACTTGGCCTGGGTGAAGAGCAGGTCGGTCAGCGGGCCGGGGGTTGGCTCGTTGCCGACCAACCCGTCCCAGTCCTCCCGGGCGATCATGTGGTTGCAGAGATTCTCGAAGAAGTAGCCGTCATTGGGACCGGTGTGCCAGCCGTCGGGGCACTTCGCGCGGTAGGCGTCGAGCAGGGTTTGGTGCAGGGTCTTGGCATCGCCGGCCATGCGGACGGCACAGTCGTGGAGCAAGTCGTGGAGGCCGAAACGGCGGGTCGGTTTGCCGTCGGCGCCTGGTGTCCAATCGAGTTGCACGAGGGAGCGTTCGGAGAGGTTGACGAGCAGATCTTCGGTATCGAGGGCGTCGAGGTGGCCGGTGTGGGACCAGAGTGTGGCGGCGGCGGCTTCGGGCACGGTGCGGGCGGTGTCGAAGACCGCCAGTTCCGCGAAGCGGCGCTGCTCGTCAGGTTCGAGCATCTCGACACTGGCCTGCATGGCGCGCCAGATGCTGCGGTGCTGCTCGTTGATGGATTCGCGGTCGGCGATCTTGTCCAGGTCGGCGCGGCGCAGGCGTTCGAGGACGTTGGAGAAGTCACCGTTGCGTTTCCTGGCCATGCCGCCGCATAGGGCGACGGCCAGCGGAAGGCAGCCGCACTCGGCGACAACTTCGCGCGCCTCGTCAAGCAGGTTTTCGGGGGCGACCGGGTGTTCTTTGGTGCTGACCGCGTCGGCGAGGAGTTGCAGGGCCTCGGGTTCGGTGAAGAGGGAGACGGGGATGTGTTCGCCGTGGAGCGAGTGGAGGATGCCCATGTCGCGAGTGGTGATGAGCATCCGGCAGCGCGGGCCGAGCACATCGAAGGCCTGGGCGTCCCTGGCGCACCAGACGTCATCGAGCACGAGCAGCACCGACTTGGCCTGGAGGAGGTCCCGCAGGACGCTCTGGGCCTGCGGCAGCGAGGTGAACGAGGTGTCGCCGCCGAGGTCCTTGGCAAGGTCGCGCTGGCGGGCGAGCAGGGCGTCTTCGTTCAGGTTCTTGCCGCAGGCAACCCAGACGATGCCGTCGGGATAGGACTGGCGCACTTCTCGGTTGCGGGCGAGGGCGGCGGCGAGCACAGATTTGCCGATGCCGCCCATTCCTTGCATGCCAACCTTGGCATCGGCGCCCGTAATGACCTGCGGCTTCTGGAGATCCACCAGCAGCGCGTCGCGCACGTGGGCCATCAGGCCGGGCCGGGCGAGGAAATGGGCAGGCAGGTTGGGTACGCCGTGCAGCGCGCCCAGCTTCGGGTTGGGCTGCTTGAGGTTGGTGATAAGCTTGGCGAGAGCGGACGCATATTTCGCGTCGTCGCGGAAATCCTCGCAGTGCAGCAGGCCCAGCTCGCCGGGCACGCTGATGTCGTAGTCGCCCCGCCGGAGGATCGGGGTTACTACCACATGGTCGTGTTCCAGCGCCGACTGCCATTCCTCGCGCACGTACGGGGACTGCGCCGCCTTCGGCCCGCCCACATAGACCACCCGTTCCACTTCGGTGCGGATGGCGTCCTTGATCTCTTGGTGGAACGTCAGCCCGCGCGACATCAGCGACTCGCGGTCGAACCAGACCTTGAACCCGGCATCCTTCAGGTCGGCGCATAGCCGCTCCACGAATGCCTCGTCATCGCCACGCGCGTAGGAGAGGAATATTCGGCCGGTGGTTGGCGGTTTGTTGTTCATGGTAGTCGCTCCATTTTGCAGCGGGCTCGTAGCGCCCGCTGTACTTGTTCGCCACTACATCCAACGATCAGGCTGTTTGCTCAGGTGGCTCATACTTGTCCCCAGGTTCGACAGCAATGTGAATCCGCTCGGCCGCGGCAATGTCGGAGTCGTGGTAGAACGCGGATAGGTCGGAGAAGGAGGCGACAGCCAGCCCTCGCGTACACATCCGACCTCCTCTGTTCTCCGTGCAGGCGCACCCGCGCCCGACCGTCCGGACGGCTTTGTGCACCGCCCGGAAAACGGCCCTATCTTACGGCCCCCGGAGCCCGCCGTCAACACCGGGCGTCAATTAAATTCATACAGCCCGAGTTCTTTTACGCGAAAATCGCGCGGCCTAATATGTTTGGTGAAAGTTGATTTCGAGCCCTCTTGTGGAGGGGTTCGACGATGGGCGACAAAGATTTCATGTTGGTTGGAGACGGCTGGGCTGGGAGAAGTTCATTAGTTCGTGAGTGCGTTATTGCATTAGTTGGAGGTGACGCATGAACGGCAGTGACTTTGTGCTGGCTGCGGACGGTTGGGTGCAGATCAGCCCGTTGGGTGATTTCGAGCACGCGGGAGTGGGTGTCACGCAGGTCATTGACCGCGAGGCGTGCGACAAGATCGCGGCGGATTTCAAGGCCCGTAAGTCTGATTCCAATTTTCCCGGCGTCCTGGTGGACTTCGATCACTTCTCGCTGGATACGGAGAAGTCGAGCGAGGCTGCCGGTTGGATTTCCGATCTGGAGTCGCGTGACACGGGGCTATGGGCTCGCGTGCGGTGGTCGGACGCGGGCCTGTCTGCTGTGCGGGGCGGCAGGTTCAGGATGGTGAGCCCGGTGTTCCCCGCGCCGGAAGCGTGCGAGGATCTGGGCGGCGGCAGGATCAGGCCGGTTAAGCTGGTGAGCGTCGCGCTGACGAATGAACCGAATATCAAGGGCGGTCGGCCGCTGGCCAATCGGAAGACGGAGGTCGGAGGACAGAGGACGGAAGACGGCGGGGATGTTTCCCGCAAAGGCGCGAAGGCGCAAAGTGAAGACCTTGTGAACCGGGGCGGCGAGACGAAGAAATACCGGTGGGTGTTGGGCAAGCCCCCCAGCGGGGAGCACTGCGACGAGTGCCTGGAGCGTGCGGGACAGGTTAAGACGGCGAAGGAGTGGGCGGCGATGGGCATGCCGCCGTGTAACTGTCACTGTTCGTTGGAAGAGGTGGACGACGAAACCGCGAACCGTTGGTCGAACGTGGCGCGAGCGGCGAGTCTGGCGGTGAGGCAGGCGAAGGCGGCGGCGAGAAAGAGGAGAAGCGCGATAAGCACGGGAAGCGCGGTAAGCGAGATAAGCGGAGAGGGAGATGTTTCACGCGGAGGCACCCCTCGACAGGCTCGGGGCGGGTCGGAGACGCAGAGATTGGAGGCCGCGAGAGCGGCGGTGATGCGGGAGTTAGCTGCGAAACGCTCAACGCTCAAGTGATGGAATGTTGATTTCTTGCGTTAGGTGTAAGGCGTGTTGAATCACTTGTCACAGGAGGTCGTTATGGCGGATGAGGCAAAGGGAACTGAGGGTGTCGAAGAGCGCGTGAAGTCGCTCGAAGAGGCGTTGTCGCTAGAGAAGGCGAAGAACGAGGTCTTGATGGAGCAGATCCTCAAGTCGGAGAACACGCTCGCCGAGAAGGACATCGAGGGGTTCGCGGACGTGATTCCGAATGAGGATCGCGATTTCTGGCGCGGGCAGTTGCTGGAGAACCGCGAGGCGGCGGTCGGCATTCTGAACCGGATGCGCGGGCGCGTGGCACCTGTGGTGAAGTCCGAAGTTGCGGTTGCCGCGGGGGCTGTGCCTCCCGTGGCGGTCCCGCCGGTCGCGGTGCCGAAGCCGCTGCACAACCGCGAGACGGCGAAGCCCGCCGTGGCCGAGAAGGGCGCGGCGGGCGCGCCTGCGGCTTCTCCGGCTGATAAGGCGGCGAAGATCTGCAACCGGGCGCAGGAGATCGCCCGTTCGCGCGGGTGCTCGTTCACGGTGGCGTTCCGCGCGGCGGAACAAGAAATGGGACAGTAGGGAAGACTGTAGGCTATAGGCTGTAGGCTGTAGCCGAGACTGGAGGCAAGAAGATGAGCCAGAGCGATACAAGAGCCGGGGACATTCCGGTGTTGGCGGGTGAGGATCTGACGGGCCTGAACGGCCGGCTGGTGGTGCTGACGCACGACACGGGCGTGCCCGAGGTGAAACTGCCTGCGGCGGTCACGGACCTCGCGTACTACCTGCTGGTGGATGACGGCGCGGACGCGGAGCTTGTGGCGGTGCGCCCGTTCGAGGCGGGCCGCAACGTGCGGGCCGTGCTGAAAGGCACGTGCAATCCGGGCGACGTGATCGTGTTGGCCGACACCGGGACGGCGGCGGACAAGGGCAAGGTGCGGGCGCTGCCGGCTGCGGCGGGCACGTACCGCGGCCTGGGGATCGCGGAGGAGAAGGGCGTCGACGGGCAGCTCGTGCTGTTCCGCCCGGCGATGATCGGGAACGTGACAGTGGCGGGTTAACGCCGGGGAGGAAGAGATGCTGAATCAGAAACAGACGGATTGCCGGTTCGGGGGCGTGGCTTTCGCGGCGGGCGAAGACCTGTCGCTGAAGACCGGATATCTGGCGCGGCTCAACGCGGGCGGGGATCTGGTGCTGCCGCAAAGCGCAGGCGAGATCACGCCGTACGTGCTGACGCAGGGCGCGGATCAGGGTTACCTGTGCGGCGCGGTGCCGCTCACGAGCGCGGGGAATTGCCGGATCCGGCTGGCGGGGTCGTGCGCGGCGGGCGACCTGCTGGTGGCGAAGGGCGACGGCCGCGTGGAGGCCGGAGCCCTGGGCGGCGGGGCGCTGCCGGTGGGCATTGCGGAAGAGACGGGGATTGACGGCCAGTTTGTCCTGACGCGTCCGCTCAGCGTGGGCGCGAAAGGCGAGGCCGGGGCCGACGGCGCGGACGGCGAGGCCGGACCGGCGGGCGCGGCCGGTGCGGCCGGTGCGGACGGGATGGACGCGGGGGTGTTGCTGGTGCCGCGCAGCGCGGTTACGGGCGGGTCGGCGCTCGGGGCCGGCGATGTCGGCCGGGTCCTGTTCTTCGGCGATGTGGATCTCGCCTGCGTGTGGAACGTCGCGCCGCCGAGTTCGCCGCAGTTCGCGGCGGTCATCGCCAAGGTGTCGGGCGACGCGGACCCGGTGCTCACCCTGAAGATCGTCATCCGGGGGAACTACGCCGGTCAGCTGGTCACCGTGCCGGCGGCGCTGGTGGTCGGGGAGCCCGCGTATGACGGCTGGATCGACGTTTTCGATGCGGGGGACGGGGCTGGCGAATGGAGACTCGGCGTGACGTTCAACGGGGGTATCTCTGCTACGGCGGTGCGTGTCCGGAGCGTGGCGGGGTCCGTCTACATGGGCGTTACCGAAATCAGCGTGTAACGGTTTTCAATCAGGAGGAGGAGAATAAATGAGCCGTTTGAGTGACATCAGTGCAAGCCCGGTCCTGCGCGAGTTCGCGCAGGGCGCGGCGCAGTCCGCCATCATGCCGGTGGCGGACTTTCTGGCCCCGACCATCGAGGTTCCGACCTCGGTCGGCCGGTACAAGAAGTACACCGAGAAGGACCGCTTCCGCATCCCCAATACTCTGCGGAGTATCGGCGGGCGCGCGACGGAGCTGCGCTTCGAGGTGAGCGACGAGACCTACAACTGCGAGCCCCACGCGCTCGACTATCCGGTCGACAACCTGGAGCGGCTGGAGAGCGAGGATCTCGAGAACGCGCTGCGCGAGGGCGCGGTGGCGGTGGCCGAGGTCGCCGCGCTGGCCCACGAGAAGAGCGTGATCGACGCGGCCATGACGGCGGCGGGCGCGGGCACGGGTAAGACGTGGGGAACGTCGGCCGATCCGGTGGCGGACATCGACGCCGCGATCATGGACGTGATCAAGGCGGCCAAGTACGGCAGCCTCATGGGTGTGGGCGTGCTGTTCGGCGCGTCGGCGTGGTGCCTGTTCAAGAATCAGGACAAGG
>DAOPZC010000105.1:0-10919 GCA_035353175.1 Kiritimatiellia bacterium
CTTCACCTACGAAAGCGGCCTGCGCATGGTGTTTACGGATGCCACGCAACAGCCGTGCGGCACGAAGTTCATCGGCGAGAAAGGCTGGGCCTACGTTGACCGCGGTGACAAGATCGAAGCGTCGGACGACTTGCTCCAACGCCGTCCCCAAGCGGGTGACGTCCGGCTCTTGCCTGCCGACAGCATGTCTTTCGACGATGTGACCACCATCAAGGCCAAGGCGGGCGATCGCGTGGGCTACAAGAACGTGAACCATTGGCAAGGGCTGCTGGACGCCGTGCGCAGCCGCAAGGACCCGCTTGCGGACATCGACGCCACGCACACCGCCTCCGCGCTGGGCATGATCGCGGGCATCGCCGCGCGGTTGCAGCAGAAGCTGAAGTGGGACTGGAAGACCGAGCGCTTCGTCGGCAACGACCTTGCGAACTCGATGCTGGTCCGGCCCATGCACAACGGGTGGAAGCTGGAAGCGTAAGCACAGAAGGAACGATGCCTGCCGATGCCCATCGACTTCCGTCGACAGGTGTCGGCAGGTGCCGATGGGTGCCGACAGGAGTCGAACATGAGACTGAGCCTATGTTTTCTGGCTGCGGCTGCTGCCCTCGCGACGGCCGATGCGGCCTCTGCCGCTGAACTCTGGGTCGGTGCGGCGCAGGCGGACATCACGCCGGACCGCCCTGTCGCGCTGACGGGCGGCATGACCGCTCCCATCTCGAAGGGTATCAACAGCCGTGTCACGGCGAATGTGCTGGCGCTGGAGTCGCGCGTGGACGGCAAGCCCGCAGATCAGGCGATCCTGGTCTCCTGCGACCTGTGCGTGATCCGTCCGGGCATCCAGGCTCGTTTCCGTGATCTGGTGGCTGCGCGCCTTCCGGGTTTCGATATCAACAAGCTCGTCCTCGCCTCCACGCACACGCACAAGGCGCCTGCGATTGACCAGGAGGCGTACGACAACTACGCAGGCGCCATCGAGCCCAAGGACTACGTGCCCTTCATGTTCGACCGCATGGCCGAGGCCGTGGTCAAGGCGTGGGAAAGCCGCAAGCCCGGCGCCGTAGCCTGGGGGCTGGGCCATGCGGTGGTCGGACAGAACCGCCGCGCGGTGTACGCCAACGGCTCTGCGGAGATGTACGGCAAGACGGACCGGCCGGACTTCCGTGGCCTCGAGGGCTATGAGGACCACGCCGTGGACTGCCTGTTCTTCCTCGACGCCAGCCGAAAGCCCGTGGCGATGGCCGTCACTCTGGCCTGCTCCGCTCAGACCGACGAGCGCGGCCCGGCTGGACCGAGGATCAGCGCGGACTTCTGGCACGACGTGCGGGAAGGGCTGCGGGCGAAGCACGGCTCGGGCCTGACCGTGCTGGGCTTCTGCGCGCCGGCCGGCGACCAGTCGCCGCATCTGATGCTCCGCCGGGCGAGCGAAACCCGCATGGCTGCCTTGCGCAAACTGTCGCGGACGCAGGAGATGGGGCGGCGGATCGTGAAGGCCGTCGATGAAACATGGGAAGTTGTTCAGGCGGATGTCCGCACCGATGTCCCCTTCGTCCACCGCGTCGAGCGGTTCGAGCTGCCGGAGCGCACAATCACGGAACCAGAATACGCAGAAGCGAAGAAAGCGTACGACCTGTTGGCCGCCAAGGAGAAGCTGGCCGGACAGGACTATTGGCGAAAACGCTGGAACAAACGCGTCGTGGACCGCTTCGCGGCACAAAAGAAAGGCGCCACGTTCAACCCCGTGGAAATGCACGTGCTGCGGCTCGGCGACGTGGCGGTCGCCACAAACCCCTTCGAGCTGTACACGGATTACGGCGTGCAGATTCAGGGGCGCAGTCCCGCGGAGCAGACCGTGCTGATCCAGTTGGCCAGCCCCGTGGACAAAGGCTTTTACCTGCCCACCCCACGGGCGCTCGCGGGAAAGGGCTACAGCGCCATTCCTCAGTCTTGCTTGGTCGGGCCGGAAGGCGGACAGATGCTGGTGGAGCGCACGCTCGTGGCGATCGGGACGCTTTTCAAAAAGTGAAATTTGCCGGGCCGCATTAAGCATGATCGGCGGCGGTCGGCTAGAATCGAGAAAAAGGAAAGATGCGATGAAGAGAGTAACAGGTGTTTTAGCGGCGGGACTTGTTTTGGCTGTCACGGCGGGTGCCGAAACGTTCGAGGCCGGCGTGTCCGCTTATTCGTTCCGGCAGGTCACGGCGTTTGAGGCGATCGACAAGGCCAAGGCGTGCGGCGCGGAGGTCATCGAATTCTTCCTCTGGCAGAAGCTCAGCCCGGAGCATCCCGAAGTGATCCTGAACCAGAATCTATCGGACGAGAGCCTGACGGCGCTGAAGGCCAAGCTGCAGGCGAGCGGCATCCGCGCGGTGAACGCCTACTTCGGAGACATCGGGAAGACCGAGGAGGACACGCGCAAGCTGTTCACCTTCGCGAAGAAGCTGGGCTTGCGGGGCCTGACCGGCGAGCCGCCCGCAGACCGCTTCGACCTCGTCGAGCGGATGGTCAAAGAGTTCGATATTCAGCTCTGTTTTCACAACCACGCGAAGAATCCCGACAAGCCGCAGTACCGCAACTGGGATCCCGTCTACCTGATGGGACTGATGGAGGGGCGCGACCCGCGCATGGGCTTCTCGGTGGACACGGGTCACATCTACCGCTCCGGCATGGATCCGGTCGCCTATCTCAAGACGGTGAAGGGCCGCATCAACTCCGTACATCTGAAGGATGTCAAGGAGGCGAAGTACGGAAGCCCAGATCTGCCTTACGGACAAGGCGTCGGCAACATCCCCGCCGTTTTGGCGGAACTGAAAAAGCAAGGCTTCAAAGGTCACGTCGGCGTCGAGTTCGACGCCGTCTCGCCGCAGGTGGATCAGGACGTGAAACAGTGTGTCGATTTCATCAGCATGCACAAATGAGAAAGGCAAACATGAGTATGGCATTGAACAGACGTCAGTTTCTGACGCGCACCACGGCCGCCGCAGCGGCACTCGGATTTCCAGCGATCATCCCCTCAACCGCTTTCGGCGCGAACGACCGGATTGCGCTCGGTTGCATCGGCGTGGGCGACCGCGGCACGCTGAACATGCGGAATTTTCTCGGTCTGGACGGCTGTCGCGTGGTCGCTGCGTGCGATGTGCAGCGCGACCGCGTGCTGAAGGCCAAGGGCTTGGTTGATCAGAAGTACGGCGACCAGGGCTGCACCACGTTCGGAGATTTCCGCGAGCTGATCGCGCGTAAAGACATCGACGCCGTGATGATCGCCGCGCAGGACCACTGGCACTCGCTGATCGCTACCGCCGCGGCCAATGCCGGCAAGGACATGTTCTGCGAGAAACCGACGGGCGTCTGCATCAACGACGGTTTTGCGATACGCGCGGCGCTCCGCCAAAACAAGCGCGTGTTCCAGTCCGGCATGTGGCAGCGCTCGCTCGGCAATTTCCGGCAGGGGGCCGAACTCGCCCTCAACGGTTACCTCGGCAAGATCACCGAAGTCCAAGTGGCCGTCGAAGGCGGCGTGCACTTCCAGCCGAAATACAAAGGCCCTTATGACCCGCAACCCGTTCCGGACGGCTTCAACTGGGCCATGTGGCAGGGCCCGGCGCGGTACAGCGCCTTCAACGCCGGCCGTGTCGCCTATCCGGACTGGTATCTGCTGAACGACTACTGCGAGGGCTGGACCACGAACTGGGGCGTCCATCACCTCGATATCGCGCACTGGGGCGTGCCGGCGCTCGGAACCGAGCCGTTCGAGATCGAATGCAGCGGCACCTACTATAAGAACAAGGGGTTCGCCGACAACATTGAGACGTGGAAGGCGACCCTGACTTACGCCAGCGGCCTGCGCATGGTGTTCTCGGATGACGGGCAGCAGCAGCTGGGCACGAAGTTCATCGGCGAGAAGGGCTGGGTCCACGTCAACCGCGGCGATCAGATTTCCGCTTCGTCGGAAGACCTCCTGAAGCTCCGCCCGAAAGCAGGGGACACGCGCCTGCTGCCGCCGGACTGCAAGCTGGACGACGTCACGTCCCTCAAGACCAAGGACGGCGAGCGCGTCGTCTACAAGAAGGTCGACCACTGGCAGGGGCTGTTGGACGCCATGCGCAGCCGCAAGGAGCCGCTCGCGGGCATCGACGCCACGCACACCGCCTCCGCGCTGGGCATGATCGCGGGCATCGCCGCCCGCTTGCAGCAGAAGCTGAAATGGGACTGGAAGACCGAGCGCTTCGTGGGCAACGACCTCGCCAACGCGCTGCTGGTCCGGCCCATGCACAACGGCTGGAAACTGGAAGCGTAAGCACATAAGGATCGATGCCTGTCGACTCCAGTCGACAGGCATCGACAGGTGCCGGCAGGAACCGAATATGAAAAAATTCCTCATTTTTCTAACGATGGCAGCCGTCATGACAGTGGCCGGCGCACGCGCCGCCGAGCTTTGGATCGGTGCAGCCGAGGCGGACATCACGCCAGACCGTCCGGTGTCGCTGACCGGTCAGTTTCATGTCCGGGTTTCTTCCACGAACAACATTCTCAGCCGCTGCAAGGCCAATGTGTTGGCGGTGGAGTCGCGCGAGCAAGGGCAGCCCTCCGACTGCGCGATCCTGATTGCCTGCGATGTTTGCTATCTGCCGAAGGCTATCCAGTCCCGGTTCCGCGAGCACGTCGCCGCGCGGCTGAAGGGTTTCGACGCTAGCAAGCTCTTGCTGACCGCCACGCATACCCACACGGGACCGGCGCTCGATCAGGGGTGGTACGACGACTTGGGCGGCGCGATGCCGCCTGAAGAGTACGTCGACTTCTTCTTCGCCCGTCTGGCCGAAGCGGCCGCGAAGGCGTGGACCGGCCGTAAGCCCGGCTCAATGGCATGGGGGCTGGGCCACGCGGTCACCAGCCAAAACCGTCGTTCGGTGTATGCGGACGGTTCCGCCGCGATGTACGGTCCGACCGGCAAGCCTGAGTTCCGCGGCCTCGAGGGGGGCGAGAACCACACGGTCGATTTTCTGTTCTTTCTCGACGCCGACCGCAAGCCTCTCGCCACTGCGATCACCGTGGCCTGTTCGGCGCAAGTCGACGAGGGCCTGTCGCAGCTGCACGCGGATTACTGGGGCGATGTGCGCGACGAGCTGCGGCGGCGGTATGGCGAGAAGTATGTCGTGCTGGGCTTTTGCGGGCCGGCGGGTGATCTGGTGCCCCGCGCCATCCTGCGCAAGAGCGCCGAGGCCCGCATGGAACAACTCCGCAAGCTGAACCGGCGGCAGGAGTTGGCCCGCCGGATCGTGCGGGCATATGAATCGACATGGGACGTGGTGAAGGGCGATGTCCGCACGGAGCTCGCCTTCGCGCACCGCGTCGAGCGTTTCGAGCTGCCTGGCCGGAAAATCACCGATCTGGAATATGAGACGGCCAAGAGGAACTATGAGCCGCTGGCTGCCAAAGCGAAGCTCGTGGGCGGCGAGGCGGCCCACAAAAACTGGTACAAGAGAACCATCGCCCGCTACGAGGCGCAGAAGACTGCCGAGCCCCGCCATGAGGTCGAGATGCACGCGCTGCGGCTAGGCGACGTCGCGATTGCCACAAACCCCTTCGAGCTGTTCCTCGACTACGGCATGCGGATCCAGGCGCGCAGCCCGGCTGGTCAGACCGTCCTGATCCAGTTGGCCAGTCCGGTAGATGACGCCACCTATCTCCCCTCAGAGCGGGCAACGAAAGGCGGCGGTTACAGCGCCGTGCCGGAGTCCAGCCTGGTCGGCCCGGAGGGCGGGCAAGCGCTGGTGGAGCGCACGCTCACCGCGATCAACGCACTTTTCAAAAAGTAACGTGTCGGCGGGAGTCGACCGGAATCGACAGGAGTCGAAAAATGAAGATGAAAAGCCTCTCGTTGGCGGCGGGTGCCGTCATTCTCGCATCGGCCGGTGTCGCCTCGGCGGCGGAGCTCTGGATCGGTGCGGCGCAGGCGGACATCACGCCGGACCGCCCCATTTCGCTGAGCGGGCAGTTCTACAACCGCATTTCGACCAACGTTATGAGCCGATGCATGGCGAATGTGTTGGCGCTCGAATCGCGGGATAACGGCACGCCGGTAGACTGCGCGATCCTCATCTCTCTGGACGTTGTGAGCCTCCGGGACACGCAGGAGGAATTCAAGCGCTATATCGCAAACCGGCTGCCGGGATTCGACACCAACAAGCTCTTTCTCGCTGCGACCCACACCCACACCGGCCCCACGCTCGCGCAGACGAACTTCAACAATTACGGCAACGCCATGCAGCCCAGGGAATATGTGCCGTTCATGTTCGAGCGCATGGGCGACGCGGTGGCCAAAGCGTGGGAGAGCCGCAAACCCGGCGCGGTCGCGTGGGGCCTGGGCCATGCCGTGGTCGGCGCCAACCGCCGCGTCGCCTACGCGAACGGCACGTCCGTCATGTACGGTAAGACGAACGTTCCGGAGTTCCGCGGTCTGGAGGGCTGGGAGGATCATGCCGTGGACATCCTCTATTTCTTTGACGCCGGAAGGAAGCTCGTGGCGACAACGATCGCCGTGCCCTGTCCGTCGCAGACCGTCGAGCACCTCTGCGAAGTCAGCGCGGACTACTGGCATCCCGTGCGCGAGGAGCTGTGCAAAAAGCACGGCGCGGATTTGGTGGTGCTCGGCTTCTGCGCGCCGGCCGGCGACCAGGTGCCGCGACTGATGCTGCGCAATGCCGCCGAGGAGCGTATGCAAAGGCTTCGAAAGCTGAACCGGCTTCAGGAGCTCGCCCGCCGGATTGTTGACACCTTTGAAGAGACGTGGGAAGTGGCACAGGTCGATATCCGCGCCGATGTGCCGTTCGCGCACCGCGTCGAACGCTTTGAGGTGCCCGGACGGAAGCTGACGGATAAAGAATATGCCGAGGCCAAGAAGGGCTATGAGGAATATTCGAAAAAAGACGACAAGATTGCCGAGGTTTACGGGCGCAAAAACTGGTTCAAGCGGACGCTGGACCGGTATGAGGCGCAACAGAAGGCCGTCCCGAAGGGTACCATTGAGATGCACGTTTTGCGCATTGGCGATGTTGCGATCGCGACCAACCCTTTTGAGCTGTTCGTCGACTACGCGATGCGGATTCAGGGGCGCAGCCCCGCGGGGCAAACCGTTCTGATCCAGCTCGCCAGCCCGGTCGGCACGAACGGCTACCTGCCCTCTGAGCGGGCGGTCGCCGGCGGTGGCTACAGCGCCGTGCCGCAGTCAAGCCAGATCGGGCCGGAAGGCGGCCAGATGCTGGTGGAGCACACGCTCGCGGCCATCCGGCGGCTGTTCGGGAAGTAGACCGTTTTCCGAACGTGGGAATTGCTTTCTGGACGCCCTCAAGGAGCAAGGCGTATGGCGCGCGAAGGCTGGCGCGCCGACCGCGGATCGTGTTATTCTTTCCGCATAAATCCTGCGTCATGACAGAGCGGCGCACGGAAAAATCGCACGCGGGAAGGAGCCGTGAGACGATGGAGAGCGAGCGGACGGTCAGCGAAATTCTGGAGGGCGTCAAGGCGCGCATCGCCGCGGCCTGCGCCAAATCGGGGCGGGATCCCGATGCGGTCGAAATCATCGGCGTCACTAAAACGCACGGACCCGATGTGGTGCGCGAGGCATGGGAGTCGGGCATCCGCATTTTTGGCGAAAATAAGGTGCAGGAGGCTGCCTGGAAGATCCCGGAGAGCATCGGCGGCCCGGAGTGGCACCTGATCGGTCACCTGCAGCGCAACAAGGTGCGTCCCGCGCTGGAGCTGTTCTCCGTTATCCATTCGGTGGACTCGCTGCGCCTGCTGGAGCAGATCGAGCGCGTGGCGGACGAGAACGGCCAGCGCCCCGAAATTCTGTTGGAGGTGAATGTCGCGGGAGAAGCGAGCAAGGACGGCATGCGCCCCGAGGACGTGCCGGCGGCCATCGAATATGCGCTCGGCTGCCGCAGCCTCACGCTGACCGGCGTGATGACCATGGCGCCTTTCTGCCCGGATCCCGAGCTGGCGCGCCCGGTCTTCGCCAAGCTGCGCGAGTGCCGCGCCACGTGGGAACAACAGTTCGATATCGGGTTGCCGCATCTTTCGATGGGCATGAGCGGCGACTACGCCGTGGCCGTGGAGGAGGGCGCCACGTGGGTGCGGCTCGGGACCGTGCTTTTTGGCCATCGCCCTAAATGGAAGCCGCAACGCGAGGACACGGAACGCTGGGAGCCGTAAGAGCCCAGGGGCGCAGCGCCCCTGGTGCGCTTTGAAAAATGGACGAACTGATCATTACCCCTTGGGTCGCGTTGGCGTTGACGGTGCCGGTGCTGTTGGCGGGCGAGCGCTTAGTCCGCCGCGTGCGGTTGCTTGAGCGCTTCAACATTCCCGCACCTGTGGTGGGTGGGCTGCTGGTCGCGCTGCTGGTGCTGGCCGGGAATGTGACGGGGCTGCTCGACGTTCGCTTTGCCACCGGCGTGTCCGCACGCTGGTGGACGTGGCTGGTCTGCACCGGCCCCGAATGGGCGCAGTCGCCTGTCAAGAACGTGAGCCAGCCTTTCCTCGTGGCGTTCTTCGCGTGCGTCGGCTTGAACGCCAGCTGGACGCTCGTGAAGCGGGGCAGCACGCAGGTGCTCCTTTTTCTCGGCCTCGCGTCTGTGCTGGCGGTGATGCAGAACCTGATCGGCCTCTGCCTTGCGGGCTGCATGGGGGTGCCGCCCGCGCTCGGCTTGATCTGCGGCAGCGTCGCGATGACCGGCGGACATGGAACTGTCATGGGTTTCGCCCCGGAGTTCGAGACGGTTGGGCTGGCTGGCGCGTCAGTCATGGGCGTTGCGGCGGCGACCTTCGGCTTGGTCGCGGGCGGTCTCATCGGGGCTCCGGTGGGTGGTGCCTTGATCCGGAAGCGCAGCCTCCGGCCGTTGTCCGATGCCGTCCTCCAGAGCCCGTCGGGAAAGGTGGATGGCACAGGAATCGTTGCCGAACTGCATGGTTTGCTGAGGTCCGGAAGACCTGTCCTGGCGCACCTGCTGCTTTTGGCCGCATGCGTCAAGATCGGGGCTTGGCTCAGCCTCGGCATCCAGCGCGCCGGCGTTACCTTCCCGGTCTACATGGGCGCGCTGGCCTTGGGCGTGGCGGTGCGCAATCTGCTGGATTTCTGCAAGCCGGGCTGGGCCAAGACAGAGATCATCGACATGCTCTCCTCGGTCATGCTGGGCGTTTTCCTGGCTCTCGCCATGATGAGCCTCAACCTGCGCGAGCTGGCCGGCGTCGCGGGGGGCATGCTGGTGATTCTGGCGGCACAGGCTGTGGTCATCGCCGTCTATGCGCGGCTCATTGCCTTCAGGGTGATGGGGGGCGACTACGATGCGGCCGTGATGGCTTCCGGCCTGTGCGGGTTCGGCCTGGGCGCCATGCCGACGGCCGTCGCGAACATGAAGGCCGTCGCCGAACGTTACGGACATGCCCCGCGCGCGTTTCTCGTGGTGCCGATCACGGGCACGTTCCTGATCGATCTGGTCAACGCCACGAACATCACGGTGTTCCTTAACTGGCTGAAATGAGCGCGATGGCCTTTATCGCAGGGCCGGCACGCGTTCGATCAGCTCGGCGATGTCGAGGAACGGTGAAAACCGTAGCGGCTTCGGGGCCGCGGGTAAGGGGAGGGTTTCTTGATTCCGCGCTGAGTCTTTCTCAGCGCTCGCGCGATTTCTGCAGGCGGGGGGAACCCCAGACGGCATAGTTGCCCGTTCCGTCGCCTCCGGCGGAGGTCACGGTGAGCTGGAGGTTGGTGATCCCGGCCAGAGCGACGTCGATCGTTTGCGCGGGCATGCTCCCGGTGACGGGCCCGATGCGGGCGAGGGAGCGGTTGTTGCCGCTGACTTCGAAAAACACATTTCCGGTCGTTCCCAGTTCGGCGTGCAGGCCGGCCTGAACGGTGAAACGCTCGAAGATGCCGGCGGGAACCAGATACGTCAGCACGCTGCGCGTTCCCGTGCCGATGCCGCGCTCGAAGGTCGAGATTGTCGAGCGCCCGTTGTCCGTCGTGCGCAGCCGCAAGGGCACGGCTTCGCCTGCGCTTTTCAGCGTTGCGCCGCATGTCGCGTGGCCCCACTGCGGCTTACCGAAAAAGGCGGTCTGCGGCATGTACAGGTTCGGTGCCTCCAGCGGGGCGAACGCCGACAGGTCGAGCGTGCGCAACGGCGCGGCTTCGTCGGCGGCAAAGCGTTGGCGGGCGAGGCAGACGAGCGTGTACAGGGCGTCTGCGACGACTCGTGCGTCGAGCAGCGCGGCCTTCTGCTGCGCGGCGTTCCAGGCGTTGGTGTCGCCCGCATAGAACGCCTGGATGATCGGGATCACTTGGCCGCGCGCATAGATCGTGGTCTCTTGCGAACGCTGAAGCAGGTTGAAGGCGGCTTCGTCCACCGAGGTGCCGAGCAGGCGCGGCGCGTGGTCTCCTAGCGCCACATCGAAGACGCCGTTCTCGACCGGGCCGTGGAGCGGCGTGAAGCGGTATGCTTCCGGTGGCGGCAGGAATTGTTTGAAGAGCGTGAACATGTTGTCGCCGGGAACCGAGTGGGCCGGACAACCCCAGTCCTCCAGCATGTGCGCGAGCGTGCCGGCGTAGCGTGCCGCGTCCGCCACGGCGTTCGTCTGGAGCGCGGTGACGGCTCTACCTAAAAAATAGCGCAGCTGTTCGTAGTTCTCTGAGGGCGTTGCGGGCAGGTGCAGACTCACCAGATAGACCTTGCCCGGCTGGGAATCCATCATGGCGTACGGCGCGAGGTCTTTCCGGGTGTAGACGAGATCTGGAATCGCGCAGTAGAGCGAGCCGAGGGCCGACCGCTCGGCCCCCAGTGTTTCCTGTTGCCACGCGGGCAAGGTTTTCAACGCGGCCTGCGTGATGGTCGCGTGCGGTCCGCCCCAGCCCCACGCGCGGGCGCAAAGGAAAA
>DAOPZC010000106.1:0-10688 GCA_035353175.1 Kiritimatiellia bacterium
CCTCTTCCGTCGCTCTATCCGAATGGGCGCGCCGGCCTCAAGGCGGTGGTCGAGAAAGTCCACGCCGCGGGGCTCAAGGCGGGGCTGCATTCCTATTCCTTTTTCATCAACAAGGGCTGTCCGTGGGTTTCGCCGGTGCCGGATGCGCGGCTGGGCAAGGATGCCACGTTCACGCTGGCCCGGGCGCTTGGTGGTTCGGAGCAGGCGGTTGTCGTGGACGAACAAAATACAAACATGTCGGCCGTCACCGGCTTTTTCGTGCGCAACAGCGCGACGCTGCAGGTGGAAGACGAGTTGATCGTTTATTCCGAGGTGAGCAACGCCCCGCCCTACACGTTCGGGAAGTGCCGGCGCGGCGCGTGCGGCACGCGGGCAGCGCCGCACGCGCAGGGGGCGAAGGTGCACCACCTGAAAGAGTGCTTCGGGCATTTCACGCCCGATTCCGACTCGACGCTGCTGGCGGAGGTTGCGGCGCGGCAGGCGCAGACGGTCAACGCGTGCGGCTTCGACATGATGTATCTCGACGCGCTCGACGGCGAGGACATTCTCGGCGGGCGGGAGAACGGCTGGCATTACGGTTCAAAATTCGTTTTCGAACTCTGGAAACGGTTCGATCATCCGGTGCTCTTGGAGATGAGCACGATGCACCATCATTTGTGGACGGTGCGGTCGCGCATGGGAGCGTGGGACCATCCGACCCGCAGCCACAAGCATTTCATCGATATGCACTGCGCGGCGAACGTGAACGACGGCCGCATGTTTCTGCCGATGCACCTCGGCTGGTGGGCGGTCAAGACCTGGTCCGGGCCGCAGGGCGAGCCGACCTTCGCTGACGACATCGAGTACCTGTGCTGCAAGGCGATCGGCAATAATGTCGGGTTCTCGCTCATGGGGGTGAATCCGGCGTCCTATGCGGCGAGCCCCATGCTGCAGCGCCTCGGTGCCATCACGAAAAACTATGAAGCCTTGCGCTACGCCAACGTTCTTCCCGAATCCGTGAAAGCCCGGATGAAGGTGCCGGGCGATGACTTCACGCTCGATCAGGCCGACACCGGAAAGTGGCGGTTGCGTCCCGCAAGGTACGACAAACACGGGCTAGCCTGTCTTTTGGACGGCAGCGCCGCATGGGTGGTGACGAACGCGTTTGAAAAGCAGCCTTTGCGTCTGCGGCTGGAGGTGCTGATGTCGGCTGCACCTTACCGGAACACCAACGCGATCACCCTGGCGGAGTTCACGAGCCAGAATGAATTTTCGGGTACACGTCAGGCCAAAGGCATCACGGCAACGCTCTCCCAGACGGTTGAGCGGGTCAAAGTCGGCACGTCAAGCGGGTTACTCACGGCCTCGAATGCCCGGCCCGAGCGCAGCGCGACGTGGGCCGGTTTCGGCAAGACTTTTTCTCCGCCGCTGAACCTCGGCGGCGAGCGGGCCATGGGCGTATGGGTGTATGGCGACGGGCAGGGCGAGGTGTTGAACTTCCAGCTGCGCTGCCCGCGTCATGTGGTTGCGGGCCTCGGCGAGCATTACGTTGTGGTGGACTTCACGGGATGGCGGTATTGCGAGCTGATCGAACCGGAGGGCGAGCGTCATGCGGATTACGGATGGCCCTACGGCGGAGCCTACGACATTTACCGCGAGCGGATCGACTACAAGCAGATCGAGAATCTGACCGTGTGGGTCAACAACCTTCCCCCCCATGGCACGGTGAAATGCGCGTTCAGTCCGGTCTGCGCCGTGCCGCTTGCGAAAACGAGAATCCGAAATCCGCGCGTGACCGTGGGCGACCATACGCTGGCGATTCCCGCAGAACTGGAAAGCGGCGACTATCTGGAGTTCGGGCCGCCGAACGTTTGCAGCGTGTTCGGGCCGGAAGGGAAACTCATTCAAGAGGTGAAAGTCACGGGAGGCGTGCCGGAGTTGTCGTCAGGCGCCAACCGCATGCGTTTCGAATGTGACGCGACGCCGGGCTTGAATCCGCGTGTGCGATTGACGACGATCACCACGGGCGCGCCGCTGTTCGAAGGGCGATGAATCGCGCGCGGCACGTCATGCGGCAGAAAGCGGGGAGGGAACGCGCCTGCCGACCCCGAAAAGGATCGCCAATGCGGCGGCCGGGCAGAAGACGAAATAGGTCCAGCCGGGCAAACCCATCGCAACGGCGATGTACCCCGTTGCCGCGATTCCCGTCACGGTGAGCGCGTAGGGCAGTTGCGTGGCCACGTGGTCGAGGTGGTCGCAACCCGAGGAAAGGGACGACAGGATCGTCGTGTCGCTGATCGGGCTGCAGTGATCCCCGAAGATTGCGCCGTCCATCACGGCCGCGGCCGCCAGCCAGAAGATGACCCGGTTCGGTTCCTCATAGGCGCCCAACGCATGCGCGAGGGGCAGGACCATCGGAATGAGGATGCCCATCGTCCCGAAACTGGTTCCGGTCGCAAAGGACATTCCGGACGCCACCAGAAAAACCAGCAGGGGAAACGCGGCCAGCGGAACGTGCTCGCCCATCAGCGAGATCAGATAGGTGTCGGTGTGGACCCCCACGGTGCAGATCTTGCTCATGCCCCAAGACATGATCAGGATGAAGGATGCCATTCCCAGCGCGGGAACGGTTCGCGCGTAACAGAATCCGATCCGGCGCCACGTGAGCAGGTTCTGCGCGCGGGAGAGGAAGATGGCCACCAGGCCTCCTGTCAGCGATGCGGCGAACAGCACTTTCATCGCCCCGCCTGGAAAGACGGCGGGATTCGTGACCATGCCCATGGCGGCCCGCCAGTCGGACATTTTGAGCCACGCGAACCCCTGTCCCGCCGCCAGCAGCTTAGCACGGCCCAGCACCAGGATGGCGCCCAGCGTGCCCAGCACGACCACCGCGATCGGCAGCGCCGCGTTGATCCACCGGCAGGGTGTCCCTTCCGCGGGGGCTGGGAGTGCGGCGTTTCCGCCGGACAGGAAATGCGCCCCGTCCCGATAGACTTTGCCTTCCAATGCGGCTCGGCGTTCCGCCTTATACATGGGGCCGAAGTCGCGGCCCGTCATCGACGTCAGCAGGACCAGCAACAGGGTGCCGTAACAATAGAAGCGGAAGGGGAGCATGGCGAGGAACATCGCATATCCGTCAAGGGGCAGTTTGATCCCGGCTGCGGCGTCGCTGAGAAGGAAAATCTCGAAGGCGATCCATGTGGAGAACACCGCCACGCCCGCGACCGGGGCGGACGTGGAATCGACGAGATAGGCGAGTTTCTCGCGGGAGACCCGCCAGCGGTCTGTCAAGCCCCGCATGGTCGCGCCGACCACGATCGTGTTCGAGTAGTCGTCGAAGAACACCACGAGCCCCGCACACAGCGCGCTGACGCACGTCGAGCGCGGCCCCTTGGCGACCCGTTCGACGAGACGGACAAGGCCGTGGATGCCGCCGGAACAGTAAGCCACGTGGATCAGGCCGATGAGGGCGGCCAGAAACCCGAAAATGTACAGGTTGAACTGCTGCCGGAAGTTGACCCAGACGAAGTCCCGTATGCCCAGCGGCAGCGCCATCAGCACGTTCGGCCAGTAGGACAGAAAGCACCCCAGCGCGAGTCCCGTCGTCAAGGCGCCCACCAAGGAGCGGAAACAGACGGCGACGATGATAGTGATGAGCGGCGGAAGGACCGACGACCAGTGGCCCACGGGACGACTTCCCAACAGGGCTGGCGGCGAGGTCGGGAGCGAGGCGAACACGAGGCAGGTGATGCCCGACAGGAGGGCGAACAGCAGCCACCGTTTCGGGTTGCGCCAGCATGTGTTCACGGGACTTTCGTCCATCTCCGGTTGCTTCCTTTGGGTAAGCCGGTCGTTTGACGCCGGCGGCTGGGCCCGGCATCCGCAGGACTATTTTGTCTTTTGCCTGAAGATGAGCAGGTAGCGCTGCGGGATAATTTGATGGCTGCTCTCCAGTTCAAAGCCGTAGTGGGCGAGCTGTCCCACAATCAGCTCTTTAGAGATGTAGGGGCCGTGATAAGGCAGCTTGTCCTTGTCGACGGGGCCGTTGTCGACGACGACGAAGCGCCCGCCGGGGCGGATGGCCTTGGCGATGCTGGTCAGGAACTTGTGGCGTTCCGGCTCCGACGAGACGCCGTAGATGATGTGGTACAGGGAACACATGTAGGCGCAGTCGACGGGCCCCTTGACCTGGATGTCATCGATGACGGATTTCACCGTCGTGATGTTTGTCATGTTCTGGCTGCGGGCATAAGCGCTGAGGAAATCCAAATGCTCGTACTTGGTGTCGATCGCATAGACGCGGCCCGACGGGCCGACCGCTTTTGACATGAGGACCGAGAAAAATCCGGGGCCCGATCCGATGTCGGCGATCACTTCGCCCGGTTGCGCGTTGACGAGCTTCAGGATGTCGTCCGTCTTCTCCCAAGAGCCGCGTCTCGGATTGTTGAACAGGATGAAGTCTTCGAGCAACGCGCGGCGCGTCCGGCCGACCTCGCGCCGTTCATCCGGCGTAGCGCCATCCGTCAGCTTCTGGCCTTCGAGCTTGTACTTGTGGCTGACGTAATCCACGAGATTGCTGTGGTTGCCGTCGGCCAGATTGTGGTAGAACGCGGCGACGAAGGGGTCGGCGATCATCTGGCTGCGCTCGGCCGCGGAGCTGGCCCAATAGTCACAGAACCATTGCAAAGCCGTATACTCGCCGCCGAAATTCTCGTTCGGGATCAGTTTCGCATACGCGGCGGAGGCCTGCCGGGCGGTTTCGGGGTTGGCGGTCTTGAGGGCGTCGAGCATGAGTTTCGCCGCGGCGATGCCGGGCTCTGTGATATCAAACGAATCCAGGCTTCCGATATGCACGATGCTTTTCGGCGAAGTGACGCGCAGTTCGAGTGCCGGTCCGTCCGATCCGTCGCCGGGCACCGTGAGATGGTCCAGCTTGCCGGGCTCGTTCTTGAAGATCATGAGGTAGCGCCGGTCGGTGACGTCGACGCAGCGTTCCAGCGTGAACCCGTAATAGTGCAGCTGCGCCTGGACGAGCTCCCTGTTCACATAACAGTTGTGGAGCTCATTCCCGTCGGCGAACGTGTTGTCGGCGATCACCAGATAACCGCCAGGCCGCAGCGCGCGCTGAATGCTCTTCAGGAAGGAGGTCTGATTCTTTTCGGGCGACCACGTGTAGATGATGTGGTAGAGCGAGCAGATGAAGGCCACGTCGGCGGGCGTATCGACGACGATGTCATCCGAGCGGGAGACAACGGGGAGAACATTGTCGATTTTGTGTTTGCGGGTGAGATCCCGAACGAAATTGATGACCGGTTCGGCGATATCGATCGCGTAGACGCGCCCGCCCGCCCCCGTCGCTTTTGCGAAACGATACGAATAGTAACCGAAACTGCAGCCGATATCGAGAACGACGTCTCCCTTTTGGATGGGAACGTTTCGGGCCAATTCCTCGCAGCGCTCCCATTCCTCGCGCTTGGGGTTCCCGAACATCATCAGGTCTTCAAGGAACGAGCATCTGTCATTGAAGCCTTGCGGGTCCATCTGCTCGGTACGGTCTCCGACGCCGTACTTGAGTTGCAGGTAGTCTCTCAAATTTTTGCACTGATTCGCCGAAAAATAGGTGAAGAATTCTTCCGTCAGAGGCGAGTCGAACCGCCCTTTCCGCGCCTCCGGATCGAGCAGCAGCATGTCGGCCAGCCAGCGCAACGCTCCGAAATCCCCGCCGATCTTTTCCTTGTGTTCGATCTCGGCATATCTGGACGACGCGCGGCGCAGGGAGGCCACATGGTTGCTGGCCGCGCCGAGCCAGAAGGTCGCGGCGATCTCGCGGGTGGCTTCCGTCACGATGTTCGGGCTGTTGCCGACCCGGACGAGCGAGTGCCGTGGCTTGATGGTCAACAGAATCCCTCTCGGATCGCTTTCCTGGCCGAAGGCGCCTGTGGAGCACGCCAACACGCCAACAAAGAACAAACCTCGGATTGCTTTCATCGTGGGCTCCTTCGGGTGGTGTTACTGGGCGCTCGGGGCATCCGCCGTTTTGACGAGGAGGGAGATCGCGTTTACGGGGCACAGGTCGTGACACGTGCCGCATTCGATGCACTTGTGCGCGTCGATTGTGAAAGCGCCATTCTGTGCCGAGATCGCCTCCACGGGGCAGTATTTTTCGCACATGCCGCACTGGACACATTGGTCACCGATTGAGTATGCCATATCGTACCTCTCTTCTTCTTTGGTTCGGATCCCGTTTCAAGACCACGCTGCACCTCCGCCCGTCATGAGGCGAACAAAATCATCGAGCACCCTGTCACGGCGATGACGGCGCCAATGACCGCCCGGCGGGTGACCTTCTCTTTAAGCAGAAGGGCCGTCACCGGCAGCACGAACAGGGGCTCGGTCGACAAAAGAATCGTCGCCAATGAGACGGGCGCCATCTTCACGGCCAACATCGAGAGCCAGAAGGCGCCGACGGCGACCACGGCGACGGCCACCAAAATCTGTCGGAACAGGATGGGGTCTGCGAACGGGGACAGCCACGTCCGGACGTTGCGTGTGGCGAGGCAGAGCACGCCCAGAGAGAGCGCGCCGGCGAGGAGCCGGACGAACGTGCCCTGCAGGGCGCTCACTTCTTGCACGCCGAACTTGGCTGCCAGCATCGAGATCGCCTGGCAGACGGCAAAGGCGATGCCGTACAGCAGCCCCTCGCGGAATTTCGATGCGTCGGCCCGCGCCGCCCCCGCGTCGTCCCAAAGCACGATGTTTACGCCGAGCAGCGTGACCGGCGCGCCCAGCCACGCCAACAGCGGCAGGCGTTCCCGCAAGACGACCACTCCCAGCAGGACGGTAAAAACTGGCGCGAGCGTGGCCACAACAACCGTTTGCCTGGGCCCCAGGCACAGCAGGGCCTTGAAGAAGAAGGTGTCGGCCAATGCGATGCCGAGCACGCCGCTGACCCCGAGGATCATCAGGGTCCGCAAATCCCAGGTCGGATGTATGCCGACGCCGATGAGCGGCAACACGAGCACCAGCAGACCCACATAGGCCGTGCCGATCAGGCATTTCCCCAGATTCATGCCTTCTGCCGAGGCCTTGTCGCCGATCTTGCGGAAGAGCACCGTGCCCAGTGCCCATGCCAGCGCGGCGCCCATGCCGGCCAGACACCCGACGATTGTAGACAGTCCTTCGGTCATGAAATTATCCTGCCGGCGCTCTCAAAATCGGCTCCAGCCCTGCGCGCCGAATGGTGGCCACGGCGTGGTCCACGGAGACGATGAAGCGGTCCTTGTTGTAAATGCAATAGCGGTTGCGGAACTCGGTCGGCGTGAAGTTTACCGTGATGATGTTGGCACCGGCCTGGAAACCGCGGAACTGCCCGTCGGCATGCATGCGCTGCAGGGCGCTGACAGAGGGGATGAGGGGCCGACCCAGCGCGATCCGCCAGAGCGCCATCATGTTGAACGTCGTCTCGATGTCGCCCGGCCCGTTCTTCTCACACGGTGTTCCGCTGTTCGGAATGAAAGGGGCCGAACTGATGAAATCGGGATTGATTTGAATCCCCAACTCCACGTCGCGCACCAGCGTTTCCAGACTCTGGCCAGGGAGGCCGACGATGTTGCCGCTGCCGAATTTCATGCCCGCCGCCCGGATGAGATCGCCGGCTTTGAGACGGGCCGCGTGATTGCCGCAGCCGAGCTGGCGGTAGAGTTCCGGGTCGGAAGTCTCGAACTTCAGGATGTAGCTGTCCGCGCCGAGATCGCCAAACCGCTTGAACTGGGCGCTGCTCCGCTCTCCCAAGCAGAGCAGGATGTCCATGCCGAACTCGCGCTTCACGCGGGGAATGACTTCTTCCACCAGCGAATCGACGTCCGGATGCTGTGCGGCTTGAAGGAAGAAACAGGTGATGCCGCAGTCGGCGACGTGTTTCGCGATCTCCATGATCTGGTCGACGTTCATGGTGAAGCGGCTCAGCTCGGTGTTCGATTTCCGCATGGCGCAATAGCCGCAGTCTTTGCCGCAGTCGTTGGACACCTCGAGCACGCCGCGCACCAGCACGCGGTCGCCGAGCACCTGGTGCCGGACCTCCCGCGCCTGGCGAAACAGCTCCTCCTGTTCGGCGCCGCGGAGCAGCAGGGATTTCCGAATGTCGTCTGAAGTCAAATGGGTTTGGTTGATCATGAGATCGGCCTCTGGATGATGGGTTTCGGCGGGGCGGCGCGCGGGGTCGGAAAGCCGCACGCGCCCAACCTCAAAGCGCATGGTTGTTGTTGTAGGGGTTCAAGTCACCGGCGACATAAGAAGTGCGGGGGAAAGGCATGAAGTCGCCGTGGTAGAACTGGTGCGCGACCTCGTCGGCAAAGAATTTGCCGACGCTGGTCAGCTCCACCTTCTCGCCGGTCTCCTCGATCAGGCCGGCTTCCCGCAGCGCTTGGCGTTTCTCGTGGAACACCGAATCGAACTCCACGCCGGTGTTGCGCAGGAAATCCTGTTTGCGGATGAAGTGGTTCTTCAGGGGCAGGATCGTGTTCCACCGCATCTGCTGGTCTTTGCTCCGGACGAGTCCCCGGTTGATGGGGATCTGGCGGTTGCCGATCATCCGGTAATACTCTTCGAACGATTGCGTGTTCAAGGCGTGGCGGTCGTTCAGGCTGCAGAACGCCGTCAGGCCGAGCCCGATCGTGTCGACCAGGTTGCAGCACTGGTCGTAGGCGTAGCGCGAATAGAAGCGTTTCTCCCGTGCGACGACGCGCCTGAGCAGATGCTCGTGGTACCCGTAATCGGCGCAGACGGTGCCTGCCATGGACTTCATCATGATCGTGTCGCGGATGCCGACCAGCTCCTCGTCGTGATGGCTGACCTTGCGCGTGATCGTTCCGACCCGGTCGCCGTACGGAATGATTTTGAGCCGGTAGAACTGGATTTCTTCGGTGCCGAGGCCGCAGGCCTTGACCACCTCGTCATACCACAGCTCCAAGGTCTGGCCTGGGTAGCCGAAAATGTATTCGATGTCGAGCTGGATGCCGCGGGCCTTGCAGATCTCGATCGCCTCGCGGCTCTGTTCGGCGGTGTGGTGGCGGTTCATCCGTTTAAGGATGTCCGCGTCCATGGCTTGGACGCCGATCGTCAGCCGGTCGACGCCGTAGGCTTGCAGGAGGTCCAGCCGTTCGCGCCCCGTCTCGCCCAGCAGCGTCACCGGATCCACGTCGTAGTTGAACTGGCGGTTGGTCGAGAGGTCGAAGCACTCCGTGAAATCCTTCAGGAACCGCTCTAGCTGCTTGGGCGTCAGGAACGTGGGGGTTCCTCCGCCGATCAGCACGGAGCGCGCCGGGATTTTCGAGACGCCCAGCTTTTCACGCCAGAGGTCCATCTCGATCCTCAGCGCGTCCAGGTAGCGGTCCTTCTCCGCTTCGGAGTTGTAGCCGTAGATGTTGGGATAGTGGCAGAACGTGCAGCACTTGATGCAGAACGGCAGATGCACGTAGATGACATAGCGTCCGTCGGCCGGCGGGTGATACGTGGAATCGATGATCGTGTCTGCGGAGGCCGGCGGGTACATGGTGATCGCCGGATAGTGAACCGCCGGCAGGAAATCGTTTTCCTGGCAGATGAAGCCCCGCTGCTGAAGGCCCAGGTATTGTTCGAAACGTTCGTTCGCAAGATTCAAATGCTTTTCAGGTATCGCTGCCATACGTTGTCTCCCTTTTGATTGCCAACCTGACTGCCGACAGGATAAAACCGGTGGCTTGGTCGACCCGAGCTGCCGGACCCCGTCCCCGACATCCGTTTAACTGCCCACCGCGCCGCGTTGCGGCGGCTGGCGCTGGGGAGGCGTGCCTTTGGCCTCCCTCCGCACGCGTTCCACGAAGCGGGCGACGGGGACCAGCATCGGCCCAGAACCGAGTCCGCCGACCGCGACATAACACTGCGGAAATTTTTTCTCGAGCTCGGCCAGCAGAACCTCCGCGTCGTCCGTCCGTCCGTCCGTCACATATCGGTTCGCCAGAAATCCGCACAGAGCCGGATAGGCGTCGATGTGTGAGTCGGTGACAATGCGCGTGAACGGCTCTTTCCGCGACAACATGTTGCGGAACATCTCCACATCCTCGGTCTTCTGTTTCATCGCCGCGAGCAACCCGCGGTTCGCGATGGCCATGCCGGTCACGTTCGCGTCGGGATATTTCTCGACGAGCAGGCCGAAGGCGCGGTTGGACTCCCGCGACCCCGAGCCTTCCTCGTCCAAGGCCTCCCGGTACAGGGAGGCCAGATCCTCGCCGTAGCGCGCCGCATCCTGTTCGTGCTGTTCGAGATTGCGCCGGGTGAGGGCGTCCATGTACGCCTGCATGGAGTCGTCGCTCTGGATTTCTTGCGGCAATTCTTGAAACGGGGCGCTTGTGCCCGCCTGCGCCGTGCGCGGCGGGTTCTGCGTCGCCGCCGCCAGCCGCTCGGCCGCCGCCTGAAGCGCGGCGCTCGTCTCCTTGAGTTCCCGGCAGAGCCGGAGGGCTTGTTCGTTGGCGCGGAATTGGCCGAGGCCCGTAAACACAACGGCCCCGGACGCCGCCAGCAGGATCAGCGAGATGACAAGGACGTTACGATTAGATGACACTTCTGACATGCTTCCCCCAAAAAAAATGGACCCAGGCCTCATTCCATAAAATCCATTCAATTGCTTATGCACTTGACTAAGGTTCTTTCAAATCGGCCAATGATTCCGGGTT
>DAOPZC010000107.1:0-10413 GCA_035353175.1 Kiritimatiellia bacterium
AAAACGCGCGCCCGCCAGCCAGTAGCCAGTGTTGCACTGGCTACTGGCTGGCGGGGTCGGTGCCCGCGCACGACGGCAACCAGTATACCGCTTTCCGTGCCGCTCGGAAACCGCGCCGATGATCGGAAGAAAAAGAATCACGAAACGGGCGTGTGTCATTCGGTCGCATACGCCCGGGTTTCTTGGGGCGCGAGCGCGATGCGAAAACGTCCCGACGTGACAGCGAGCACGTCGCTGCCCCGCTTAAACAAGTCGCGGAACGACTGGCTGACCTTCTCGGCGGTCGGAATGATTGCTTCGCTTTCAATCTTGTCGGATGTGCTGTTGACGAGCAGCAGATAGCGCTTCGCCGGACAGTCGGCGTAAAGGCCGTGGAGCTTGCCGTCCTCGGACACAAATGGGCGGCGTGCGGGCGCGGTCAGTGCGGGCGCGAGTGCGGCAATCTCGGAACAGAGCTGTTTGATTACGGCCTGCTGCGCGGGACTTTTTTTCAGGCCGACGCCGAGCGGTCCGCCGCCCATCTGATGCCAGGGATACCACAAAATGCCGCGCGCGTCATGGGCCAGCGCGAGATAGGCGGCGGCGCGGAGTTCGTCGTCGGTCTCTTGCCCGAACGTGCCGAGCACGCAGAGGACGGGCTTTCGGTTCCGAACGGCGGCGGTCGCCCGCGTCATCCATTCGGCGGCCCGTTGCGGTTTGCCATAGGGATCGTGCGCGAAGACGTCGGCGAAAGCGGCCTGCTCTTCGAAGATGTCGGGGCGGCAGGAGACCGAGTAGACGGGGTGCCGGTCGTCGCTGGCGTGATAGGCGTCGCGCAGCGTCTCGGCCATGCCGTAGGAGCCCTCCGCCGGCTCGTCGAGCCCGTACCACATCAGCAGCGCCGGGTGCGACGCAAATTTCGCGACGGCGTCGCGGGCGATCTGCGCGCTCTTGTGGTTGAGTTCGAAGATCGCCTTGAGCCCGTGGGCGGCCGCGAGATCGAGCCCGCGTCGGTCGTGCCACGTCCAGTACTGAACGGTGTTGATCCCCAGCGCCGCGACTTCGGCATAGTTGGTGGGATCGACGTGGTAAAACCCCAGCGGGAAGAACGGATTGCCTCCGACGAGCAGGGTGTTGTCTTCGTCGACAAGCGTTTGCGCCGGCTCGGGCGCTACGATTTTGAAAACGGTTTCGGCTTCGGCGAGCGATCGCGCTTCGTTCGAAAGAACGGCGCGGGCGGTGTAGCTTCCGGCCGGAAGCGGTGAGGCGAACGCCAGCGGCAGACGGAGCGCATGCGCCTCGTTCGTGAGCGCGGCGTTGGTTTCGGCGATGTACTTGCCTGCGGCGTCGGCGACCGCGAGACGCAGCATGGCACCGTCCAGGCGCTCGCGGTCCGGAGCTAGGCAGATGTCGAATCCGACCGTTGGCAGACGTCTCGCGGTCGACAGGATGCCGCGGGAGGCTGCGGGCGCGATGGAAAGCAACGGAGGCAAGACGGCTTTGCGCGCAAAGAGCAAAGTCTCCCGACCGTCGCGCTTGAAGAACAGGCGCGTCGAGACGGGACCGCGCAGTGAAATGTGGAACGGCAATTCGAGGTTCGCGCCGGAAGCGGCCTTTTCCCAGCGCTGGGTCTGTCCGCCGTCCGCGACGACCTCGTAGACGAAGCCGCACGTTTTCGGGGCTCCGTTTTCGGCGAACGCGAGGGCGAGCCGCCCGGAGCCCACGGCGGGCGGCGTCAGTTCGAACGAGGTCAGCGCGATGCCCGCGCGGCGCAACTGCAGGCAGGCGTAAAAGTTGCCGAGCTGTGCCGCCGAAGGCTGCCGCAGGGCGGAGAGCGAGACCAGTCCTTTGCCGACGGTCTGAGCGACGGTGACGGGAAAGCCCTCGCTGCAGGCTGCGACCACGCGCCAAGGGGAGCCTTGGGGCAACTTCAGAAAGTGTGGCCAACTGTTGGGCTCGTGGATACGCGACGGAAAGAAGCGCAGGGGATGAGGCGGGTCCGGATCGGTCGTGATGCCGTTTATGGCCCATTGCGACGAGTTACACGTGCCGGACTCCAGTCCCCCGAAGGCGCGATCGATATCCGCGAGCCAGTCGCGCACGCCCGGATAGCTGCCGTCCGTTACCGCGATCAGCCCGCCGTCTTCAAGGAACCGCTTGTAGGCCTGCCGATCGGCGCCTGGCAGCAGGGTGGAATTTTGCGCGTTGAACAGCGGCGCAGAGAGCAGCATGTCGTAGGTGCGCAGCTTGTCCGTCAGCGTGCGCAGGTTGTCCGCCGTGCAGGGGTAGCGGTCGACGGTCCAGCCCAGCGCGTTGAGCGCGCCGGCGAACTCGTCGCCGTGACGACCGTCGCCGCTCAACAGAAGCGCGATTCGCGGCGATTGCGCGGAGGCGAAAAGAGATGCTGCCGAAACAAAAGCCGCGATTCTCAGGTGTTTCCCGCCTAGGGATGATCGAGTCATGACAGATTTCCATTCTCCCCCTGTGTCGGGTGTGTGCGAGATCGCGAAGAAAGCGTCACGCGTGCGGCGCATTGCACAGTTCTTCGCGTCCGGCCCAAAGCAAAGCCACGCCGAAGAGCGCGTCGAGCGGGCCTTCGGCCGCCTGCCAAAACCAAGGCAGACCGGCCTTGACGTCGGTCCAGAGCAGCAGCGCGCCGAGCGCGACCAGCGCGACGCCCGCGCCGCGTACCAGCGGGCGGTAGCGGGGCAGGTCGAGGGAGATGGCCCAGAGCAGCACGCCCAGGAGCGCGTAGAAAGCCGAGGTCGAACGCGCGAGGTACTCGACGACCGGGCCGGCCGGCAGCGGACCCATGCCGAGCGCGCGGTGGACCGCGTCCATGGCGCGCAGCGGCATCACGGCGCAGAGCGCGGCCGAGCCTGCGACCGTGCCGACGATCCGCAGGAAGAGACTCAGGGAACGGTCACCTGTCATGGCTGAACTTCTTGTGTTTTCCCAGTCTTCGCGTGAGACCCGAAGGCGTCCTTTAGTCCGCCTCGGTGTAGTCGCCGGTGAGCGCGAACTCGACCTTGCCCTTGATGTCGCGCGAGGAGGCGCCGATCTCGGCGGCGTATCGGCCCGCGTCGGCGCGAAGGCCTTTCGCCTGGACGTCGAAGTAGGCGAGGTCGGCGGGCTTGACTGTGAGCGTTACGGTTTTGCTCTCACCCGCCTGGAGCTCCACCTTGGCGAAGTTCTTGAGGGCGCGGACCTCGCGCGCCACCTTCGGCGCTTGGGCGAGGTCGCGCACGTAGAGCTGGACGATTTCCTTGCCGGCGCGCTTGCCGGTGTTCGTGACTTTGACGGAAACGGCGAGCGTGCCGTCGGGCGCGAGCGTCTTGGAGGTCGCGCTGACCTTGCCGTACTTGAAGGTGGTGTAGGAGAGGCCGTGGCCGAACGGGAACATCGGTTTGATTCCCTGCTTGTCGTACCAGCGGTAGCCGACGAAAATGCCCTCCGAGTAGACGGAGTTCGTGCCGTTATAACGCTCGGGCGTCGCAGCCGGCGTGTCGGCCAGCGTGAACGGGCAGGTGTGCGGCAGCTTGCCGGAGGGGTTGACGTCGCCGAAGAGGACCGCAGCCAAGGCGTTGCCCCCCTCCATGCCGGCGTAGCCGAACTGAATGAGCGTCGCGGCCCGCTTGACCCACGGCATCTCCATCGGGGAGCCGGAGTGGTTTACGACCACGGCCTTGGGCGTCCACGCGAGCACCTTGGCGATGGCCTCGTCGTGGCCAGGCGGCAGGAGCAGGTTCGGGCGGTCGGCGCCCTCGCACTCCAGCGCCCGGCCGTGGCCGTGCTCGGTGCCGGTCAGCACGATCACGGCGTCGGCCTTGCGGACCGTGGCCTCCATCTCGGAGAGGGAGAGACCCTTCTCGGAGGGCAGGCGCCAGCCGAAGAAGCAGGTGGACTCGCTCTCGCCGACGGTGTATTCGACCGCGACGGCGACCTCCTGCTTGGCGGTGAGGGCGATTTCGCCGTAGCCGGTCGGGGTCGGGAACTGCGCCTTCCAGTTGTCCATCACGAGCTTGCCGTCCACGAAAATGCGCGTGCCGGCCTTGGCGTTGGCGCGGGCGCCGAGCACGTAGGTGCCGGTCTCGGGCGCGATGACCTTGGCTTCCCAGCGGACCGAGAAATCGCCGGGCTTGACCTCCTTGACCGGCGCGTTCATCTTCCAGTCCACGTTCAGGGCGCGCTGGAAGCCCGCCGCGGCGGGCGCGCCGGCGAGCGCCTTGTTCGCGAAGTAGCTGGCCTTCCAGGCGCGGACGGTCATGCCCTGGTCCTTGGCGTCTGTGTCGAAGGTGTTGATCGCGCCCTCGGGGAGCGGGGCAAGCTTGGCGTTCTGGTCGTCGAGCGTGAGCGGCAGGTAGACGACGCTGACCTTGTCGCCGAGGCGGGCCTTGATGCCTTCCAGCGGCACGACCTCGTAGGGCGGCTTGCCTTCGGCGCTCCAGCCGCCGTTGCAGTGCTTGGTGACGGCGCCCTTGCCCAGAACGGCGACGGTCTTCACGCCGTCCGGGTCGAGCGGCAGCACGCCCCGGTCGTTCTTGAGCAGGACCGTGCCCTCCTCGGCCACGCGGCGGGCGAGGGCCTGGTGTTCCTTGGTGTTGATGCTGCCGGGGGCGCGCGTGCGGCCGTCGAAGAGCCCGACCTTGGCCATCACGTAGAGGATGTGCCCGGCCATCTCGCTGATCTCGGCCTCGGTGATCTGGCCGTCCTTGAGGGCCTTCAACAGCGGCTCGGGCTTGAAGATGCGGATCTGATTGCCGGCGTTCATCTCGATGTCGGTGCCGCCCTTGACGCCCTTGACGGTGTCGTGCACGCTGCCCCAGTCGGTGATGACGAGGCCCTTGAAGCCCCAGGCCTGGCGCAGGATCTCGCGGTTGAGGTAGGCGTTCTGGCTGCAGAACTCGGCCTCGCAGACGCCGGGCACGGCGAGCTTGTTGTAGGCGCTCATCACGGCCAGCACGCCGGCGTCCTTGACGGCGGCGCGGAAGACCGGCAGGTAGATCTCATGCAGCGTGCGCTCGTCGACGGTGGCGATGACGGAGTTGCGGTTCCACTCCTGGCTGTTTGCCGCGAAGTGCTTCACGCAGGCCGAGACGTCGTGCGACTGGACGCTCTTGATATACTCGACTACCAGCGCGGCGCCGAGCGCGGGATCTTCGGTGAGGTACTCGAAGTTGCGGCCGCAGAGCGGGGTGCGCATGATGTTCACGCCGGGGCCGAGGATCATGTCCTTGTTGCGGGCGCGGAGCTCCGTGCCGATCAGGTGGCCGTAGGCGGCGGCGAGCGTACGGTCCCAGGTCGAGGCGAGCACCTCGAGCGTCGGCAGAGAGGTCGACTGGTCAGACGGATCGTCCGCCTTGGTTGCGGCTGCGAAGGTCATGCGGGCGAGCTCGGCGCGGACGTTGCAGGAGCTGTCGGAAAAGTAGAACTCTTTGTTGAGGCCGACGCGCGGGATCGGGTTCAGCGACATGGTGCTGACGCCGGCGCAGAGCGAGACCTTCTCCTCCAGCGTCATCTTGGCCAGCACTCCCCTGGCTTCGTCTTGGGCTTTGTCGGCCGCCTGCTGGGCAAATCCGACCCAAGCGAACACGATGCACATAAGCACGGTGAACAGTTTCTTCATGATCGTTTTCTCCTTAACCGGCGACAATGCAAACGCCATTATCCTGTGACGCAGAGTATCAAAAAGCGAAATGAGCGACAAGGCGGGGGCGGGTGTGTCCCAGAGCTGACGCATCTTTAAAATTGGCTCCGCGAGCTGGAAGTGCATTTTTGAAAGGGATTACGAGCATGATTACGATTACGGTTCTGGCTTCTTCGCAAGCTTAATCCTGAGCGTAATCTAAATCCGTCAATCCGCCTCTCGCGGCACTTGAATTCACGGGTCCCTGATCCATGCGACGTGAGACCCGTAGGCCAAAGTCGCGGGTGACATGCCCGCAGACAAGTCTGTTGCCATTGACACCCACGGCACACATGATACAGTTTAAGAAAACGCAGTTGTTGGGAATCGGCGATGGTGTCCCGTCATCAATCTGACAGGTGTCATGGGCCCGATTCATCACGGTCAGGCGATCACCCGCGGGAATGACTAAACAACCGGGGACAGAGAAAAAAGCGATAATGAAAAAAATAGCTGAAGCATTCAACGGTCACGGTACGGTCACGCGCCTCTTCGCCGTCTTTCTGGCGGCCTTCATTTGTCAGGTTCAACAAACCGCGGCGGCGGACTTGGGCAAGATCATGCCCATGGGCGATTCGATCACGCTCGGAGTCCCGGTCGCGGGCGGCTATCGCGACCCGTTGTACACCCTGTTGACGAACCGGGCAGACACGTTCACCTTTGTCGGTTCGCTGACCGGTTACGCGACCGACGCATTGACGGCGGCGGGGCAGACGCACCACGAGGGGCACAGCGGCTTCGTCATCACCAACGGCACCGGCCGGACCGGACTGGACGAGAATCTGGCGAGCTGGATCGGCTCCGGCAAAGAAAGTCCGGACAAGATTATCCTGATGATCGGCAGCAACGACATCAATCTCGGTTATGACATGGCCAATGCGCCCGCCCGGCTGAGTGACCTCATCACCCACATCTACGGATACCGGCCCAATGTGAGGCTCTACGTGGCCTCGATCATTCCCATGGTCGGCCATGAATCCGACGTGCAGGCCTTCAACGCGGCCATTCCGGGCATCGTGTCCAGCCACCGGGCCCTCGGACGTGACGTGGTTTACGTCGCGATGCACGATGCCGTGAACATCGGCACGGACCTGTCCGACGGCTTGCATCCGAACGCGCTCGGCTACCTGCACATGGCGCAGGCGTGGGACGCGGCACTCCACGCGACCACGAACCTGACGGTTGCGGTCGCCAGCCCAGCCAACAATCAGACGTTCACGCTCGGAACCTCCATTTCCGCCACCGTCACGGTGGCGAACGCGGCGGGCGCCTACACGGCCCATGTCTACACGAACAGCGGCGCGGGCGCATTCGCCGAAGCGGGCGCGGGCGGCGCCTCCTCGCCGTACGCGATAAACCTCGGCGCGCTGCCGGCCGGCACGTATCACCTCTACGCCACGGTTGCCGACACGAACGCGGCCGCGACCTCCGCAACCAATACGTTCACGGTAGCTGCCGTCGTCGGCAACATCCATGCGGTCGACGTCACGAGTGCCGGTGCCGGCGCCGGTTTAGGTACACGTTTCAGCGTGGGCTGGGATTTCACGGTCACCCGGCCGATCAAAGTCACTTCGCTGGGGCAATTCGATCCGGATTCAAACCCGAAAAGCAACACGGTGGCCCTCTATCAGCGCGGCGGGGCGAAACTCGTCGAATCGGTTCTTTCCGCCGCCATTCCCTCCGAGCTGAGCGGCAGTTTTCCCGCACGTTATGTTGCGGTGGGCGGCCCGCTGCTGACCAACGGCAACTACGTGGTCTTCAGCACGCAGAACGGCGACAATTTTATCGCTCCCGACGGGACTCCGGTCACCGTCTTCGGTTCCGCCATCACGTGGAACAAGGGCGTCGCGCTGGGTGACGGGTCGGCGGCCGGCCCGGTGCCGGCCACGGCGCCGGAAACGTGGCCGATCGAGAATGCGGCGGCGACACGCTACTTCGGGCCGACCTTCAAGTACGACGTGGTCGTGCCCGTCCCGGTTCCGGCGCTGACCTGCCCGACGAACAATCAGGGGTTCACGGTCGGCGTTCCCATCACCGCCACCGCCACGGTGGCCGGCGCTTCGGGCGCCTACACCGTCCACGTCTACACGAACAGCGGCGCGGGCGCGTTCGCCGAGGCGGGAACCGGAGGCTCCTCCTCGCCGTATACCGTGAACTTCAACGCGCTGCCCGCCGGCACGTATCACATCTATGTCTCCGCCACCGACACGAACGGCACGGGGACCACCGCGACCAATACTTTCACGGTCTCCGTGAAGGCAGGGCAGCAGCCCCTGGCGCTCACCGGCTGGAATCAGGACATCATCATCGGGGCGGCCGAGGCGGCACCGGGATACAGCGCGAGCATGGCGGGGTGGGCCTACTACGAGAAAGGCCTGTCTGGGGGAACCCAGGGCCTGGCCGCCGACACGCCAGGAACCAACCGCACCTTCGCCAGCGCCTATCATCCCGGCGTCAGGTTCCAGTTCGACCCGTACGCCGGCAGCAACGCCGTCTACCTCAGCGGGCCGGGCAGTGTCACCCTGACCCTCGTCAACCCGGCCAAGTTCCAGTCGCTCCAGTTCTTGGAAACGACGCGCTCCATGACGTGGTACGCCCGCCTGAATTTCGCGGACGGCTCGAGCACCACGACGGGCACGTGGAGCGATCCGGACTGGACCGCGAACCCCGGGCCGGCCGACCGGTGCCTGTCCTCCTACGGCCTGAAGAGCACCACGGGCAGTTTTTATTCCGGCTATCTCTGGATGGCGGAGCGCGGCTTCACGCTGCCGGTGGCCGACCAGGCCAAGACGCTCACATCCATCACCATCACCACCACCGGGACGGGCGATAAACAGCTGGCGCTTTTCGCGGTGAGCGGCTACGCGCTCGACAGCCTGGCTGGCACCCAACACGCGGTGGAGCTGACGAGCGCCGGCGACGGTCCCGGTTTTGGCGACACGTTCAGCGTCGGCTGGGACTTCACGGTCACGCAGCCGATCAAGATCTGCGCGCTGGGACAGTTCGACCCGAACGGAACCCCGGTGTCCAACACGGTGGCCATCTATCGGCGGGGCGGGGCCAAGCTCGTCGATGCGGCCGTCACCGCCGGCAGCCCGGCGGAGCTCTGCGGCGTCTATTCCTCGCGCTTCGCTGCGGTCGGCGAGGTGGTTCTGACCAACGGCAACTACGTGATCGTCAGCACGCAGAACGGCGACAACTTCATCGCGCCCGGCGGGATCCCCGGCACAGCCTTCGGGCCCGGCGTGATCTGGAACAAGGGCGTCGCGATGGCCAGCGGCTCGGCGGCCGGCCCCCTGCCGGACGCCGCGCCGGCCAACTGGCCGGGCGAGACAACCAACGCGTGGCGCTACTTCGGCCCGACTTTCAAGTACGAGCTGGTCGTGCCGCCGCCGGAGCTGACGCTGGTCAGCCCGACGAACAGCCAAGTGCTCGCGGCCGGGGATTTGCTTTCCGCCTCCGTCACGGTGGCCAGGGCCGTCGGCGCCTATACCGTGCACGTCTATACGAACAGCGGTTCGGACGCCTTTGCGGAGGTCGGCTCCGGCAGCTCGGCTTCTCCTTATTTTCCGGCCTTCGGCTGTTTGTCCGCCGGCGGCACGTATCACGTGTATGCCACGGTCACCGACACGTTCTCAACCACGAACACGATGACCAACACGTTCACGGTCGCCGTCAAGATCGGACAGCAGTTCGTGGGGTTGACCGGATGGAACCAGGATCTGATCATCGGCGCGTCTGAAGCGGCGCCGGGCTACAGTGTCGCCATGGGCGGCTGGAACTTCTACGAACGGGGCCTGCCCAGCGGGGCCTTCGGCCTGCCCGCCGATGCCGTCGGTACCAACCGCGTGCTCGTCAGCTCGGCCGATTCCAGGGTCAGATTCCGGTTCGCGCCCTACGTCGGCAAGAACGCCCTGTTCTTGCAGGGCGCAAGCAACGCCCCGCTGACGCTCATCAATCCGTCCAAGTTCTATTCACTCCAAATCCTCGCAGTGGCGCGGACGGCAACCCCGCCCGTGCGCTGGTATGCCACGCTGAACTTCGCGGACGGCACGAGCACGATGACGGACTCGTGGGGCGATCCGGACTGGATCCAGACCGGGCCGGCCGACACCTGCCTGACCTCCTACGGGCTGAAGTCGACCGCCGGCAGTTTCTTTTCGGGCTATCTCTGGATGGCGTCGCGCAACGTTTCGCTTCCGGTGGCCGATCGGGGAAAGACGCTCAACTCCATCAAGGTCACCACGACCGAAACGGGCGACCGGCATCTGGCGGTTTTCGCCGTGAGCGGCTATGCGTTCGGCGCGAAGACCAACGATTTTCATGCGGTCGACGTGACGAGCGGCGGCAGCGGCCCGGCAGGGGGTGGCACGTACAGCATTGGCTGGGACTTCACGGTCTCCGAGACGATCACGGTCACCTCGCTCGGCCAGTTCGACCCCGATGCGAACCCCAAGGCCAACGCGGTGGCCATCTATCAGCGGGCCGGGGCGAAGCTGGTCGAGGCCGCCGTTTCCATCGACAGCCCTGCCGAGCCGAGCGGAAACTATAGCGCGCGCTACGCCAAAATCGACAGGCTGGTGCTGGCACCGGGAAACTACGTGGTTTTCAGCACGCAGAACGGCGACAACTTCCTCGCGGGCAGCGGGACCGTCGACTCCAGCTTCGGCCCCGCGATCAAGTGGAACAAGGCCGTCGCGATGGCCAGCGGCTCGTCGGCCGGCCCCCTGCCGGAGAGCGCGCCGACG
>DAOPZC010000108.1:0-10412 GCA_035353175.1 Kiritimatiellia bacterium
CGACCCGGACGGCCCGACGCGGACCAGCAAGCAAGTGAAACGGGGATGCGCCCGTTTTTTGGAGGAGGCGTGTCTTTCGCTTGCCCCGGTGTCGGAAAACCTGTATCATATTGCGTCAACTTTCCCGCCGTCATGCCCGGAGCATGGCGTTGATGACGAAAAGTACAACCCGACAAGCATGGAGACTCCAAGATGGCCTGCAAGAAAACAGCCAAATGCGCCTGTAAGGCGTCCCCTAAACCGACAGCCAAGAAGGCTGTTTCCGCCAAGCTTCCCACGCAGCACGAAGAACTGATCGCGTGGGTCAAGGATTTCGCGAAGCTCGCCCAGCCGAAGAATGTGGTGTGGTGCGACGGTTCCAAGAAAGAGTACAAGGACCTTTGCGACCTGATGGTCTCGAACGGGGTCTTCACCAAGCTGAACCCCAAGAAGCGCCCGGGCTGCTACCTGGCCCGCTCGCACTGGTCGGACGTGGCGCGCGTCGAGGACCGCACCTACATCTCGACGGAGAAGAAAGAGGATGCGGGCCCGACGAACAACTGGGTCGCTCCGGCCGAGCTGAAGGCGACCATGACCGGTCTTTACAAGGGCTGCATGAAGGGCCGCACGCTCTACGTGATTCCCTTCTCGATGGGCCCGATCGGCTCGCCGATCGCGAAGATCGGCATCGAGCTCACCGACTCGCCGTACGTCGTGGTCAACATGCACATCATGACCCGCGTCGGCACCAAGGTGCTGAAGCAGTTGGGCAAGGACGGCGAATACATCAAGTGCCTGCACTCGATCGGCTCGCCGCTCAAGGCCGGTCAGAAGGACTCCACCTGGCCCTGCGCCCCGATCGAGAAGAAGTACATCGCCCACTTCCCTGAGACCAACGAGATCTGGTCGTTCGGCTCGGGCTACGGCGGCAACGCGCTGCTGGGCAAGAAGTGTCTGGCGCTGCGCATCGCGTCGAGCCTCGCCCGCAAAGAAGGCTGGCTGGCCGAGCACATGCTGATCCTCAAGCTCACTTCGCCCGAGAAGAAAGTCTATTACATCTCGGCCGCGTTCCCGAGCGCCTGCGGCAAGACCAACCTCGCCATGATGGAGCCCAAGCTACCCGGCTGGACGGTCGAGACCATCGGCGACGATATCGCCTGGATGAAGATCGGCGCCGACGGCCGCCTCTACGCCATCAACCCGGAAGCGGGCTTCTTCGGCGTGGCACCGGGCACCTCGATGGACAGCAACCCCAACGCGATGCGCACGATCACGAAGAACACGATCTTCACGAACTGCGCCCTCACCGACGATGGCGACATCTGGTGGGAGGGCATGGACGGAGAGGCTCCGAAGCACGCGATCGACTGGAAGGGCAATGACTGGACCCCGGACATGCTCGACAAGGACGGCAAGAAGGTCAAGGCCGCGCACCCGAACGCCCGTTTCACGGCGCCGGCTTCGCAGTGCCCGGTGATCGCGGCCGAGTGGGAAGATCCCGCCGGCGTGCCGATCGACGCCTTCCTGTTCGGCGGCCGCCGCCCGTCCGTGATCCCGCTGGTGAACCAGGCCAAGGACTGGACGCACGCGGTGTTCATGGGCTCCGCAGCCGGCTCCGAGACGACCGCGGCCAACCTTGGCGCGGTCGGCGTGGTCCGCCGCGACCCGATGGCGATGCTGCCGTTCTTCGGCTACAACGCCGCCGACTACCTGCTGCACTGGCTGACCATGCCGCTGCGCACGGACGCGACCAAGCTCCCGAAGGTGTTCTTCACGAACTGGTTCCGCAAAGACGAAAAAGGCTTCATGTGGAACGGCTTCGGCGACAACGCCCGCGTGCTCAAGTGGGTCTGCGAGCGCATCGAGGGCAAGGGCAAGGCCAAGGAGACGGCCATCGGCTTCCTCCCGACGCCGGACGCCATCGACATGACCGGCTACGTCGACAAGAACCGCGACGCGGCCTGCATGAAGGCGACGATGGAGGCGCTGCTCTCCGTGGACGCTGAGGGCTGGAAGAAGGAGATCGCCACGGTCGCCGAGTCGTACGAGAAGTTCGGCAGCCGCATGCCCTTCGCGCTCAAGGCCAAGCTGGCCGAGATCGAGAAGGCGCTCGGCGCCGCGAAGTAAGCGCGTGCCGCGATGAATCGAAAAGGCCCGGGGCTGATGCTCCGGGCCTTTTTTGCATATCGGGGTTTGACTCTGGAGGGGGGGTTGGGTAAACTCTCATGTCCATACGTGATCTTTATCAGTTGTATTGGAAGGAAGTGCAGCAGTGAGTGTCGTTCAACCGTTGCTCGACCTGCAGGAAATCGATGGTCGCATCCGTAGCCTGCAGCAAGAAATCCGTGACATTCCGCAGCGTAAAGCCCAAGAGCAGGAGCGCCTGAACGGTGCCCGTGAAACCTTGGCCCACGCGCAGGCGGAATTGAGGAACGCCCAGTTGAGAGTCAACGAGGCGGAGTTGGAAGTCAAAGCCCGTCGTGACAAGATCCAGGCGATCAAGCAGAATCAGGTCTCGCTCAAGACGAACAAAGAATTCCAGATGTTCAATCTCGAGATCGCCAAGATCGAGGGCGAGATCGAGAGTTTTGAAGCCCGCCAGCTGGCGGCGATGGACGACGTGATCCCTGTTAAACACCGCGTGGCGGAAGCCGAGTCGAAGCTGAAGGAAGATCAGACCGTGGTGGACGGCTACGTGGCCGAGCTGGACGCGCGCCTGGCCGCCGTGAAGGCGGAGTTGGCCGAGACCGAGACCCTGCGCGCCGAGGCCGCCAAGCATGTGACGCCCCAGTTCATGCTCTACTATGAGCGTCTGCGCACCAAGCGCTGGCCCGTGGTGGTGAGCCTTCAGCCCGATTGTGTCTGCAACGGATGCCATCTGGTGCAGCCGCCGTCTGTCGGACAGATGGTGCGGCGCAATCAGGGGATTGTGGCTTGCCAGATGTGCGGCCGTATCCTCTACATGGCTCAGTAGAAGGCACCCTCTCGGCAGGGTGCCTTTTTTAGTGGGCGATTGGATTTAAAACGATTTTGTTTTGCGGTGACTGTAAGGGGAGCGACCGGTCGCTCCTGCTTTGGCAGGGGAGGAAAGTCCGGACTCCGCAGGGCAAGAGGTCCGGCCGTTAAGGCCGGAGAGGCGCCGCCATATCGGCGCCGACGGAAAGTGCCACAGAAAACAGACCGCCCGGCGTTCGCGCCGGGTAAGGGTGAAAAGGTGGTGTAAGAGACCACCGGGCAGGCGTGAGAGCGCCGCCGCACGGCAAACCCCCTCTGGAGCAAGATCAAATAGGGAACTCGAGACGCGGCCCGTGTCGTTCCGGCGCAAGCCGGATAGGGTTCCGGGTAGATTGCTCAGATGAATGATCGGAGCCGCTTTCGGGCGGTGAACAGAATCCGGCTTATTCGCACCCTTACAGTGACCGCATTTTTTTCGAGCCGGTGCCGGCCTTTTCTACGCGCTGGAAGGGAGAACGCAATGAAAGTGTGGCTTTTGCTGGGGCTGCTGGTCTCCGCGCTGGGCGCAAGGGCTGCGACGGGCGTTTTCGAGATGCCGTCGGTCTACCCGAAGCACCTCCAGTTGCGACAGCAGTTGATCCAGGCGCTGCGGGCCGGCAAGACCGATGAGATGGAACGGGTCTGCCGCGCGGGGGTTGAGCTTTTGCCGCAGGACGCCACCTGGCAGTACAATCTGGCGTGCGCGCTGGCCTACCGGGCGGACAAGGCTGAGGCGCTTGCGGCGTTGGACCGGGCCATCGATCTGGGCTTTCGCGACGCGCGGGCGATCCGGAGCGACAACGACCTCAAGCCGTTGGCCGCGTCGCCGACGTTCACGCTGTTGGTGAAGAAGGCGGAGGCGCTGGCGGGACGGCCGGTGGCCGGCGCCGTGGCTGTGCGGCCGGCGACCGCGTTCATGGGCTTGCCTGCGGAGATGACCGCATCCAATACGGTGTGGGACTTCGATGTCGGCTGTTTCAAAACCCTGTTCGCGCTCAAGAACGCCGACCTCAAACCGGTTTCCGCGTATGCGTCCGACTATCGCGGGCCGGCCGCCGAGTCGATCCGCGGCTGGATGAAAGAGGAGTCGGCCTCCGGCAATTTCGGCGACCTGTACGTGAACCGCGACGACGGCCACTCCACTCTGGCCGTGACGAACTTTCCCGGGCTGACCCCCGTATCGTATGCCGGGGAGGCGCGCGCGCAGCGGGTGCACCTGAGCATGCCCAACACGCTGTTCGACTATCCGGTCCTGGGCAACTCGTCCATGTCGATGGTGAACGGCCCCCTCTGGCGCAGCTTGGCGCGCGCGGTCGTGTCCGACCCGTACCAGCCACTCGCGGCGTTCCGTTTCTACGTCGGCAACCAGTGCTGGTTTTATCCCGAGCACCGGGACTATGACCCTGAGACGGGTGACCTGTTTCCCGCCAACACGCCGTACTATGTGGTCAGCCAAGGGTCCTCGTTCAGCGACCAGCCGTTCCTGGCGGCTTTCGCGTCGGCGATGGCGGCGCTCCGCCCCGCCACCAAACGGGCGCTGGTCGCGCGCGGGATGTTGGCCCCGACCCTGCAGATGGTTTTTCGCGCCACGCTGAAAACGGTCCGGAAACCGGAAGACTATCTCACCGGCGCCGCGCATCCGGCGGTGTTTGACGCCGCGCAACTGGATGCCGAGGCGATGGCGAAGATGGCGCACGGTCTCGCGCCTGAGGATATCCCGCCGCTGGTGGCGCTGCGGACGTTGAAAGACGCGCAGCCGGAAATGGGAACCGACTTTTTCGATTTGCGTCCCGAGGGTTTGTTTGACACGCCGTTCAGCATCGCGCGGGTGGTGCGCGGGATATCGCGCCAGCGGAGCATGACGCTGGAGGCCGCCGCCTCCGCAAAGCCGATCGAGGTGGATTACCTGTGGGTCGTGTTGCAGGGCGACGCCAAAAAGGTCGTCATCAGGCCACTGACCCCCAACGCTTCACAGGTGGAGATCACGGTGGCGTATCACGGCGTGTACCGCCCCCAGGGTGCGGATGGGCAGCCGTCGCCGATCCAGAGCAGCCGCGTGGACATCGGGTGCTTCGTGAAGGCCGGCGCGCATTATTCCGCGCCGTCGTTCGTCTCGTTCTACTATCTGCCGAACGAGGACCGCGCCTACCGCGACGACGGCCAGATTCTCTCGGTGGACTATACCAACGCGGCGCATCGCTACGCCGATCCCGTGCTGACGATGCAGAAGGGGTGGAAGGACCTGTACGAGTACGATGCGCAGGGTCACCTGTTGGGGTGGTACCGCACGCGCAGCGGCGGGCAGCCGGAGCGCTTCACGTACAAGGGGCACAAGGTGCTGGCGACGGACAAGCTGAACCGTCCGGTGAAGGCCTGCGCGGTGCAATATCTGCCGCGCCAGACCGGAGTGGAGGGCGCGCCGCCTGCGCTGGCCTGTGCCGATACCCCCCAGCTTTTCACCTACACCTACGCCGGCGACTCGGATAAGGTGGGCAAGACTGACATGGCGCCCTCCAAATAGTGCCCCGGGCCGGACGGGCCCGGAGCTGTCCCCCGCATCGGTGTCCGGCGTGGTTCCTTATTATTTCGATTTCTTGCCGGGTGAAGGCATCCGCTGGTTTGCGGCCATGATCAGCGACCGGAGCGTCTGGCACTTGGTTTCGACGCTTTGTTGCAGGTTTTTGTACTCTGTGCATTCCGCAGACACCTTGAGCGTAAGAGCCTGATATTCGGGATGCTGCTGAAGGGCCGCCAGGGCCTGCTTGGCCTGTTCTTCGCCGGTTTCGACGTCCAGCACCTTTTTCTCAACGGCCTTGACCGTCAAGACGGCGTTTTCCACGCACTTCTGAAAATCCTTGTTCGGCGACGATGTGTTGACGAGAGGCTGCAACTCGCGGATCGGGTCGTCCAGTTGCCGCTGGCAGACGGGGGCCTGTTTTTTCAGATCCTCCATGCGGGCGATGAATCCGGTAACCGTGGCGTAGGTTTGTGCGGCCAACTGCTGGGCGGCCTCCCGCTTCGCCCGCTGGCGCACGGCAAGAATACACGCCGCAATCACGACAACCATGCAGACCACGACGGGAACAAATTTGACCTTGGCCGGAGTTGATCTCGCCGGTGCTATCACCTCAGGCGCCGGAGGCGATGCGGGGGCGTGGCGCATCTTGACCGGGATCTTGTGCTTTGCGGGCGGCTCATGGTCGACGGTCACGGACCAACTGCCGTCGGCGGCTGGCTTGGCGACTGCCGGGACGGGCTGTTCATGCGTGACATCTGAATCGCCCTTAACGGCCACGGGTTGCCCGCCGTCCGCCGCTTTATTTTCTTTTTTGGCGAGTCGCGCATGCTTCACCACAACGTGATCGCGCTTGATCATTTGTGGCGCGCTGCCGCCGGATGTTTTTTCGGGGGACTTGACGGGCGGCTCCCGGTTGACGGTCACAGACCAGCTGCCGCGGGCCGGTTTTTCGGGCTGTTTGGAAACAGCGGGCGGCTCCCGGTTGACGGTTACGGACCAGTTGCCAGCTGCAGGTTTTTCAGTCTGTTCGGTTGTCATCTGAAGGACCTCTCGCCGAGTTGTTCAAGGCCGTTCGGTTTTAATCGACGGTGGGCATTTAATCAAAACGCTACGCCGTGACGCGACGGTCAGAAACAAACACCTTAAAGTGACGCCAGTATAAGATCTTTTCAATTCAGGGCACAAAGAAAAAATGAGCCGAGAGGGAAAGGGGCGCACGCACAGAGGTCGTACGTGCGCCCTTCGAGCGGTGTTTCAGGCCGTGGTCGGCGCCAATAACTTTGCATTGCAAAGTACTTTGCAAATGTGATATCTTTCGCCTCATCAAAAGAGGAGCGGAGGTCCGCATGGATGAACACGACATCGATCAGGCGCTGGGCCAGGTGCGCCAGATGCAGGCGCTGGTGCTGGACCGCCAGCGGTTCAAGGGCTTTTCCGGTATGGCCCGCATGGCCGGAGGCGCTGCCGCCCTGCTGGGTGCGGTGATCCTGAGGCATGCCGTTCCCGCCGAGCCCCGGCACCACCTTGTCGGCTGGGGGATGGTGCTGGCCGTCGGACTGGCGGTCAATTTCGCGGCACTTTTCTGGTGGCTTTTCAGGAACAGGCGCGGGTTGCGTCTCGCCGAGCTGTGGCCGGTGCTGGAGGTGTTTCCGACTTTATCCGCGGGCGCGGCACTCACGTTTGCGCTGATCCGGACCGGCCAGCTCGACTTGCTGTTCGGTGTCTGGATGGCGCTCTACGGCGCCTCTCATATGGCGCATCGCCGCAGCCTGCCGTTCCCGATCTATTGCGGGGGGCTCGCGTATCTGGCCGCGGGGATCTTCTTTCTGCTGTGGCCCGGCGTCTCCTTCACCGACCCGCGCCCCATGGGGCTCGTCTTCGGCCTCGGCGAGCTGTTCGGCGGCTGGGTGCTGCTCAGGCATCAGGGAAACGGGCGGCAGGGTGCCGGAACGCCGACTGAGCGGTCTGCGCCCGGCGTTTGATGCTGACGCGCGGGCTGCGCAATCAGGGAATCATGATATGACAGCGAAAACAAACCGTTTCGAGGCGCTCGACCGGGTCTTTCATGAGCCGAACCGGATGTCGATCCTGTCGGTGCTCTGCAACGCGCCGGCGGGGCTGCCCTTCACGGAGCTGCGCGACTGCTGCGGGCTCACGGACGGAAACCTCAACCGGCACGTCAAGACGCTTGAAGAGGAGGGGATCGTGCGTTGCACGAAGGCCTTCGTGAACGGTAAGCCGCGTACGACGGTCGCCCTGACGGCTTCGGGTTCCAAACGTTTCCAGACCTATCTGGATGCGCTGACCGATGTGCTGAAGCAAGCAAAGGCCGCGATGAAGGCTGAGAAAAAGCCACAGACAATGCGGCTCTCCTCACTCGAAGCAACAACGTAAAGCATAACACGTTGAAAGAGTGAATCGCTCTGCAGAGTTCCGTTTCGTGTTTGATGTTTATTGTTTTGGACGGGCCTGTCGTTCAAGGGAATAGAGGTGAAATATGACGGATCACATTGAGGGTGAAACCGAGCCGATACTCGGTTCGTATGTGAAGGGGAACACCCTAGCGCAGATCCTGCTTGTGGTTGCGTGCGTGGGTTTGGCGGATTGGCTGTTCTATGACCATCCGGTCGGCTGGACTCTCGGCGCGTTCGGCGCTGTGTCGGGCGCGGGGATCGCTTGGCTGGGAGAGGCGCGCTACCGCGCCCTGCCCTCGGTTCTGCTGGGGGCGTGTTTCTTTGCTCTGTGTCTGCGCGCGGTGTTTGACCCTGATCCGCTGGTGATTTTTCTGGGCCTCGCCGCGTGGGTCGCTTTCACGCTGACGCTGCGCGGGGGATGGTCATGGAGCCTGACATGTTGGCTCGGCAGGGGGGCGTTGTTTTTTTGGGGGCTGGTCAAGGCGTATTTTAGCGCGGCCGGCGTTCTGACGCTGCTGCCGCTCGCTCCGCTGCTGGCGCTGCTGAAGGTGAGGCGCCTGCGCGCCTGGCTGATTCCCCTGATGCTCGGTCTCGTGTTCCTCGGCCTCTTCGCGCTCGCCAATCCCGTCCTTTCGCGTGCGCTGAAATCGGTTGGCGAGGGCTTCGAATGGCTTTGCGATCAGTTGCCGGCGCTCGTCTCGCTGCCGCGTATTTTCTTGTGGCTGACGTTCGGCGCGTGGCTTTGGACGCTGCTCCGGCACACGTCTCGCGGCGGCGAGGGCTCCGCTGCCGGGCCGGTGCCGCCTCCTCTGCCGGCGTGCGGCCGCGTGCTCACACCCGAGGTCATCCGCAACGCGTTGGTCGTGTTCAACGCGCTGTTCGCGTTCCAGACGATGTCGGACCTCTGGTATCTTTGGGGCGGAGGCGCGCTGCCGCAGGGAATGACGTACGCCGAGTACGCACACCGCGGGGCCTATCCGCTGGTCGTCACGGCGCTGCTCGCAGGGGCCTTCGTGCTGGTGACCTTCCGCGAAGGATCTGCCGCAGCGGAAATCCGAGTCACACGCTGCCTCGTGTACGCGTGGCTCATCCAGAATGTCTTTCTGGTGGCCTCGGCGGGCTGGCGGCTCGGGCTGTATGTCTCGGTCTTTTCGTTAAGCCGATTGCGTTTGGCCGCCGGCGTCTGGATGTTCCTCGTGGCCTGCGGACTGGTGTGGATTTTCGCGAGGATCTTTGCGCGACGCCCGAATCTCTGGCTGATCAAAGCCAATGTGGTCACGGCGCTGACGGTGCTGACGGCCTACGGCTTATGGACGCCCAACATGTTTATCGCAGAGTTCAATGTCAGGCACTGCCGGGAGACGGGACATCCGACCGCGCAGCCCATCGATCTGCGGTATCTTTCACGCTTGGGGTATGACGCGTTGCCCGCGCTGGTCCGGCTGGAGCGCGAGGTGCAAGACCAGCCGTTGGCCCGGAAGGTCCGCCCGGTCATCGACAGGCTGTCGAAAACGCTGGATGCGCGGCTGGGCGATTGGCGCGGCGTGACGCTGAAGCGCCGGTATCTGCGCGGCTGCCTGGAACGGGAGTGCCGGCCTGAGCCGAACGCCGTGGAGGCGGCGGCAAGGCAAAGCACCCCGTAATGCGGCTGTGGCCATGAGCCTCTTCGCCGAAACGTTCTACGTTCAACGCGCAACTCTTAAGAAGGGCCGAACTTCAGCGTTGAGAGTTGAGCGTTCGGCGTTGGGCGTCCCTTATTCCCACTCGATGGTGGCGGGCGGCTTGGAGCTGATGTCGAAGACCACGCGGTTGATGCCGCGCACCTCGTTGATGATGCGGTTCGAGATGCGGGCCAGCGTGTCGTAGGGCACGCGCGTCCAGTCCGCGGTCATCGCGTCGATGCTGTCCACGGCGCGCAGGGCGCAGACGTTCTCGTAGGTGCGCTGGTCGCCCATGACGCCGACCGACTTGACGGGCAGGAGCACGGCGAAGGACTGCCAGATCGATTTATAGTTCGGCAACTTCCGCATCTCTTCCTGCACGCGCAGGTCGGCCTGCTGGAGCAGGGCCACGCGCTCGGCGTTGACCTCGCCCAGGATGCGCACGCCCATGCCGGGGCCGGGGAAAGGCTGGCGGTCGAGCAGTTCGGCATCCATGCCCATCACGCGACCCACGGCGCGGACCTCGTCCTTGAAGAGCTCGCGCAGCGGCTCAACGAGTTCGAACTTCAGGTCCGGCGGCAGGCCGCCCACGTTGTGGTGGCTCTTGATGGTCTGGCTCGGCCCCTTGAGCGGGCTGACGCTCTCGATCACGTCGGGATAGATCGTGCCCTGGCCGAGGAACTTGCAGTCCTTGAACCTGCGGGCCTGTTCGGCGAAGACCTCGATGAATTCGCGGCCGATGATCTTACGTTTCTTCTCCGGTTCCTCGACGCCCTTGAGTGCGGCGTAGAAGCGCGCCTTGGCGTCGATCACGTGCAGGTCCATGCCGAGCTTCGACTTGAACAT
>DAOPZC010000109.1:0-10211 GCA_035353175.1 Kiritimatiellia bacterium
ATCGGCTCCTCAAACCACAGGATGTTGAAATCCTCCAGCGCGTTGGCGATGCGCAGCGCGGTCGGCAGATCGAAACGGCCGTGGCCTTCGATCAGGATCTCGGCGCGGCCATCCACGGCCTCATACACCTTCTCCACGCACTTGATCGCCTTGCGGAACGCCTGCGGCTCCAGGTGGCGGTAGGCCGAACCGAAGGGATCCCATTTGAGGCCCTTCCACCCCACCGTCTCAACGGCTTCGGCCGCTTTCGCGCCGAACTCTTCCGGCTCCTTTGCGCCCGCGAACCACGCGTTGGCGTAGCACGGCACCTTGTCGCGCATCTGCCCGCCCAACAGCCGCCACACCGGCACGTTCAGGCTCTTCCCCAAGATGTCCCACAGCGCGATGTCGATCGCCGAAATCGCGCTCATCAGCACGGGGCCGCCGCGCCAGTAGGCGTCGCGGTAGCTGCTGTGCCACAGCGCCTCGATGTCGCGCGGATCTTTGCCGAGCAGATCGCGCTCAAGCTCCAGGCAGGCCGACACGATCGTGTGTTCCTTGTACTCCAACGTGGCCTCGCCGATGCCGTAAAGCCCCGGCTCATCCGTCAACACTTTGACGAACACCCAATTGGTCCGGTACGCATTGCACACAAACGTTTTGATTCCAGTGATTTTCATAGGTCTGATTTTCCGAAGTTTCCAGTTTCACGTTTTCAGTGACTTATTCAACCACGCGGTCGCGGTTGAAGGTAAAGAACATCGAACAAAAGATCGCCACAGCCCCCAGCACATAAGCCCCCGCCAGAACGAAGAACCCCTGCTGGATGCCCGCCACTTTGCCATGCAGATCACAGAACCGTCCGATCATCCACGTGGGGATCGTTCCCAAGAGAAAGGCCGTCATCGTCATCAGCCCCACCGCCGTGGAACGGTATTTCGGCGGCACCACGTCGAACAGCGACGCGTGGGTATTGACCTCGAAAAGCCCGCGGAAAACGCCATAACCGGCCATCGCCAGCCAGGTCGCCTGGACGCCGTCCGCCACGCCGATCCAGAAGATCATCGGCGCGCCCAACAGCAGGGCGACCCCCTGCAGGATCAGCCGGAAGCGCGGATATTTTGCGACGACCCAATCGGTCAAGAAGCCGCCCGCCATGATCGCGCAGAAAGCGGCCAGGTGATGGTAGAGCATGGCGCCGCCCGCCGCCTGCGTGAGCGTCATCGGCACGGCGCTGTCCTTGAACTTTTCCATCACAAATGAAGGCGCCCAAAAAACGTAGGCGTTGTTCACGAACACCACCGCGCAGAACCCCGCCGTCGCCAGCAGCACGCTCGGCGTCTTGACCAGCACGCGAATCGACTCCCACAACTGGGGCTTGTCTGCCCCAACGAGAGTCTTCTGCTCCACTCTCGGCGCGTCCTTCAGCCGGAATACGAAAACGAGCCCGAGCAGGATGCCGGCCCCGCCGAAAAGATAGAAGACCGTGCGCCAGCCGAACGCATGTTCCACCATTCCCGCCAGATAACCGCTGCACATCAGGCCAATGTACAGCGCCGCCTGATGCACCGAGAGCGCAACAGAGCGCGTGGTCTTGTGATGCGAGGCCAGCAACGCGTAGGCCGAGGGCGCATAGAACGACTCGCCGCCGCCGGTCGCCACGCTCCGGAAGAGGATCAGCCCCAAGAGCCCGCTCGCCAAGCCCGTGACCGACGTCGCGCAGCTCCAGAACAGCAGGCTGCACGTGATGATCCATTTGCGGCTCAGGCGATCGCCCAAGAACCCGGCAAGCGGCACCATCACCGCGAGCGTGGCGAACATCCAAGAGCCGATCTCGCCCATCTGGCCGTCTGTCAACCCTAGCTCGCGTTGGATCGGAATCAGAACAACGCTGAACAGCGCGCGGTCGGCCTGATGGAAGAAAAAGGCGCATGACAGCAGCGCCAGCAGTTCCCACTTGTAACGAGACGTGGTCATTGAGACTCCTGTGTTGCGGTTTGGTTCACGCGGAGGCGCGGAGGCGCAGAGGAGATATACTGGTTGCCGATCCGGTGCAGTCCTTCTTCAAAAACAAGTCCGTCGTACTCAAAACGAACACTTTCTTGACGTTCAACTTTAAGGCCTCTCTTCGTCAATTCATGAGCCAACACAGTCTCATCAACCGACTCCAAAAGCCCAGGGCCAAGAGCCTGGCGCACCTTAATAGCCGCGTCAACTATTTGTCCTGCAACTTCATCGACGTCTCTCATTAAGAAGCACCTCCGCGCGCTCCGCGACTCCGCGTGAGCCTTCTCGCTCAGATGTCCACGTCCACGGGCATGTGCTGTGCGCTGCAACCCGCGTCCACCACCAGCCGCTCGCCGCAGATGTTGCGCGAAGCATTCGACGCCATGAACGCAACGGCCTGAGCGATATCGTCTGCGGTGGCTTCAAAGCCGAGCGGGCAATTCTGGCGGCGGCGCTTCGTCTTCTCTTCCGAAAGCTTCTCCCAGCGGTCCGTAAAGATATAACCCGGTGCCACCATGTTCACACGAATACCCTTCGGCCCCAAGTCGACCGCCATCGACCGCGTCAGCGCATCGATTCCCCCCTTGCTCGACACATACGCCGTACGGTTGCGGATCGCCCGCATCGAGACGTTCGAGCCCAAGTTCACAATCACGCCGCGGCTTTCCTGCTTCAGCATCATCTTGACCGCCTCCTGCGACACTTGGAATGTGCCCAGCAGGTTGGTCTTAATGACCGACAGAAAATACTCGGGCTCCATCTCCTCGAATGCCGGCCCGATGCCCTGGTTACAGGCGTTGTTCACTAGAATGTCGATGCGGCCAAACTTTTCTTTGATCGCCGTGAACATCGCCCGCACCTGGGCGGTGTCCGAGATGTCAGCAGGCGTCTCCGTGAAATCCGTCAGCCCCATGGCACGCAGTTCAGCCGCACCTTTCGCCGTGCTCTCCGGCGTCGAACTGCAGACGCAGACCTTCGCGCCCTCGCGGATGAACAGCGCGGCGATGCCGACGCCCGTATTCCGGCTCGTGCCGGTCACCAAAACGACTTTGTCTTTAAAACGTTTCATTCTCTGATCCTTTTAGCGACACACTTCGGCCCCTGTCGACATCGATCGACGGGGTCGATCCTTACATTCATTTTCCGTTTCTAATCTCGTACAGCTTGTACCCGACCTCGCGGATTCCCGCGATGGTTTCCGGATACGGAGTGTTACAGCAGTCCACAAAGCCGACTTGGAAGTTTTCGCCGTCGAACCGGCCGGTCGTCGCCTGGTCGCCGAACTGGTGCCAGTGTACGCCCACCACGTTCGGGTGCCGCAACGCCGACGTTACGTACTGCACATAGACCCGGCCGCGCTCTTCCTGACTCTCCAGCTTGATCAACCCCGGATGGAACAGCCCGCGGTCTAACGCCCCGAAATGGAACTCGCCGATCATCACCGGCTTGTCGACGCCTTCGGGCAGCTTAAAGTCGTCTAGGTGCTTAGCATAGATGTTGTAGCTGATCAGATCGCAATAGCGGGCCGCGACCTTGACGGCGAACTCGGGACCGCGCCCCGCGAAGCGGCAACCCATGTAGAGCTTGTCGGGTGCGGCCGCCTTGAACTCCTCGCGAATATTTTTGAAATAGGCGTCGGCGATCACGAGCGTGAACTCGGCCAGATCTTCGGCCGCCCCGGCCCCCGGACGTTTGGCAACGGACAGGAACGCATCCCAGTCCGCATAGTTTGTGCCCCACGCGGTGTTGAGCTTGACCACCGTGTCATATTTCGCCCGCATACGTTTCAGAAACTCGACCTTCGCGACCTGATCGGCCGGAGACTCCAATGTCCATGCAGCCAGATCCGTGGGGCCGCCCCAACTCAACTCGTTATCCACGAAGAACCCGAAGCACCACGGGTCGTCCATCTCCGCCTTGTGTTCGGCCATCAGCCGACGCACGTCAGCGCGGAACGAGGGATCGAACGGGTCGCGGAAGGGCCACCAGCCGTCGTGGCTGCCCGCGATCGGCTTGGATTTCAGTTCAAAACGATCCGTATACGGCGTGCGGTCCATCAGACAGATCTTCTTGTCCGAGCTGTTCGCGATCGTGTTCAAGCCCCAGCTGCGCAGGCGCACGTGAGCGAGATCGGCGAAGATGTCGTAGTACTTTTCGCCGTATTTGCGGTAGCAGTTCGCCGAGGAGAAATCGTAGGTGCGCTGGATGTTGCGCTTCACATAGTACGGATACAGCAGCTCGTCGCGCGTCGTATAGAACTTTGCGAAGGGCGTGCCCTCTGCCGGGAGATTCTCAAAATACAACTCCCGCCTGTCCAGCGGCGTAATCGCCGTCGAAGGCGTGACGCGCACAGGTCCGTGCGACCAGTAAAGAAATCCCTCGGGATCCACCATCCACCACTTTCCGTCGAGCTTCTCCACACGGAAATGACCGGTCGCTTCGCGTTTCGGACCGGCCGCCCAGCCGCCGAACCTGCTCCAGCCCTTTGGCCCCGGGTGCTCCGCCAGATCGGCCTTTTCGCGCTCGCGGGCCGCAATCAGCTCATCGTCTGAATGGATTTTTCCCGGCCACTCCTTGTACTTGAACTGGCCGTACTTGTCGATAAAAGGGAAGAACTTGTCCGCAGGCAGTTTCATCCAATTCGGTGCCGCTGCGGTTTCGCCGGTGTGGGCTACAATGCGCTTTATGCCCCACAGCCAGTCCAGTTTGGGCTCTTTCATGTAGACCGCCACCCCCACCACGCGGGACGCGTCCAGATCAGCCACCACGCCGGTGGTCGTGAACGGCCCGTTCCGCATGCCAAAAAGCTTGCTTGAGACCTCCCGTCCGCTCGGCAAGGAAGGCGGCAAGTTCACGGAGCAGGCCAGCGCGCCTTTGCGCGGAAGTTTCACGCGATCAACAAAAACGCCCAGCGATTTACCGGGCTCCGCTCCGGGATTGTCGAGGCGGATGGTCAGCGGCAGCTCGCCCTTGTTGTCGCGGTGCACCAACTCGAACGTGAGGCGATTGCATGTGGAGAGATCCCAGGCCCCCTTGATCAGCACGCCAGGGTAGCCGGTATTGCCCTTGGTCGCGATCTCCAGCACGCCGTCTTTGATCGCGAACTTACCGCCTGAATGCGGAACCACCGCAGACACCGGCGAGACCGCCGCATCGAACAGCACGACCTCGTCGGCAGCACACGACATTCCGGCCGCCAGCACCGCCATCATCACAGTCTTTCTCATATTCACCTCTTTCCTCAGCCGGGACAAGCGGCCCGCTTGTCCGGATGGGCGAACCGTCCGTCTCCGCCGTTTATTGAATCATCTCGAACAACGCCGTGTCAGGCGTGCCGAACGTATACGTGAACCGCCGTTCCGTCACGGGTATCATGCGGCCCGTATACAACTCTTTCACTTCCTGGCACGCAATCGGCAACGTGATCGTCTTTTCTCCGCCCCGCGCCATGTGGATCGCCACCAGTTTTTCATTCGCATAGACCGGCACCGCGTCCTCGCAATAAACAGTCACCCCCGCCGCAACCGCCGCCCGACGCAAAGCCTGCGGTGTCAGCGCGTCGTAGGCGCCCGCATGCACGGCCGTCCAGCCCTCGCGCTTGACCGTGTTGACGCCCTTTGTCTTGAACGCCGTGCCGGTCAGCTTCTGAACCCGCCCCGCATCCAGCGTCTTCCCGTCGCTGATCCCCGGCGCGTAGGCGAAGACAGCCGTGCGATTGTTGTTGAACACGTGTTTCTCAAGGATTGCGGCTTTCTCTGGCGTGACTTCAAAAAGCCCGGGGAACACGAACATCTTGTACTGCGCCAGGTCGGCACGCGCCAGATCGTTGAACGAGAACACCTCGAACGGCGCACCCAGACGGTTCAGCTTGTTGCGGGTCGCCTGATAGATATTCCCAACCAGCGGGTTTTGGTCGTTGACCAGGCGCGCACTCTGCGGATCCACCACCAGCGCCACCTCGGCGCGGCTTTCGAGCGGCATCGCCGCATACTTATTCCACAGCTTCTTGCTTTGCCCGACAAGCCTCATGGTCTCGGGCGTCTTGAAAACGCCGCCCCACATGTCGAAGCACCACAGCGACGTCTGGTTCACAATCGCCAGCGCGAACTCGCGCTTCAACCCCGCGTCGGTCTCCGACTGGTCCTTCCACGGGACCATCCATCCGATCGACACGTATTCGTCCAAGTTACAGTTATACGTGGGCGTACGGTGGTCGATCTCGTGCAGAAAGCCCTTGCCGTTCAGCCGGCGCGTGCCGTTCGGCACCATGAAGCCGCTGCCGCCGCCCATCGGCCGGTCGCCGTAGGTGCCGGGGCTGATGAAGAAGTCGATGTCCGGGGAAACGTAGAGCCGCTCGTACTCCAGGTGGCCTGCCCACACCATTCGCGAGCCGGTCAGTTCCAGGATGTAGCCGAAAAACATGCCGATTTTCCGCTGCCGCGGGATGAGCGAACGCGTCTTAGCCGCGAATCCGAGCACCGTTTCGGAAACCGTGTCACCCGTGAACTGCGCGTAGTCGATCACGTCCCGCTCCGTCGCGGGATCGCGGATCAGATTTTCGAACGCCGCGCGATCGATCCGATCCAGCGCGGGCACCGGCACCTCCGCTTTGTCATGCCGCTGAAGCCATGTCTTCCACGCCTGCGTTTTCGTCCGCCCCGCCACGCCGCGGCTGTAGTCCATCCATTCGTCGGTCTGGCCGCACGCCAGCAGGTAGGCCTTCACGCGGTCGCCGTAGCGCGCTTCCATGTGGCGGACCACCGCCTCCAGATAATCGCCGGTGGCCTTGCGCCACGCCGGATTGGCGCAGGCGCAGCTCAGCATGGTGAAGCTCTCGCACTCCGCGCTGTGGCCCTGTAGCGAGAGCTGGCGCTGAAGCCAAACCGGCGTGTTGAGGTCGACCATGCAGATGAACTCCGCGTTGCTGTTCACGGCCAACACATCGTCGTACTGTTTGTCCAGCGAGCCGAAGTCGTACTTGCCGAACCAGCGCCACACGGGCGGATATTTGCAATAGGGTTTGCCCAGCGAATTGTCGCTGTTAGCCGCGAAAATGCAGACCGTGTCGACGCCCGCGTCCCGAAACTGGGCCATCGCCCCAAACTCCGGCCAGAACGACCGGTACGAAAACGCGAGCGGAGCCGGCCCCTCTGCGGCCCGAGCGCAGCAGGCAACCACATTCAGGATGACTCCCAAAAAAATCAGCGTTCTTTTAACCATCGTCTCACGGCCCTCGCTAGAATTTGAAAGCGGTTCCACTTTACGTTGAACCGCGGTTTTCAGCAATCTTCATTATGCGAACTCGGCACTCGATTTTCCGAACTCATCGGTCTGTCCAGACAGCGTCCCCTGCAACCGCCGCGACTGTGGCGGCCCGAGCGATCCATCCCCATAACGCACCTAAAACACATTGCACTTAAAATGTCCGAGCCACTGCGACAGTGTCGGTTCCCACGCGCCTTCCTTCATCAAAACGAGCCGTTTTTTGTTCATGACCGCATCGGACGAATCCGGGTTCGCCATGCCGAAGAGAACAGCGAAGTCCGCATCGCCCTCGATTTCCGCCGCAATCTGCGCCCCGTCTGCGCCCAAGGCCAGCACGCCCACGGCGTCGGGTCTGACCTGCCACTCCGACGAACGGCTGCGAATGTAACGGAGCGCCTGCCGCGTCACCGCGGCATCGGCCGCGCCCTGCGAACGGGCCTCCAGAACAAAAGCATGGACGGCCTGTCCGTTCAGCCACTGAACCCATGATTCGGCCTTTTCATTCTTCGTCCTCAAAATAAGGACCGCCGGTGCCGGCTGCTGCGTCCCCGGCAGCAGATGCGGGACCACCGGCGGAACTCCGCCATTGAACTGTTTTGGCGATTTCGCAGATTCGGCCCGCTTCAATGCCTTTTCTTTCTTCTCCCGTTTCGCAACGACCTTCACTGGCTCGAACTTCACCAAACTTTTATCAAGGATCACCGCGGGCGCGTCATACACCGGAACGTCCCTGAATGTGACCGTCTCGCCCTCGCGAGTCATCTGCTCCGGCGGGATCGCATAAACGACACCTGTGATCAAATCCAGCCAAACCGGCTCTTTGAAGCGCCCGCCCTTGATGACAACATTCACCCTCTCGATCGCATCCCCGTTCCCCGGAATTTCCGCGCCGTTCCACAGCGCGATCACATCCAAACCGGTCCGCTTGTCGCGGAACGCGAATCGGGACAGCGCTTTCTCCGTTTCGGTCACCGTCATGTCATAGTCGGAAATCCGTGTCAACGCGCCGTTGAAAACGCTCACCACGTTCTGCACCGCGTAGTAGGCGGTCTTGACCTTGATGACCGAATTGTCGGGATTTGTTTTCAGCAGGCCGTAGCGCGAGATGAAGTCCTTGCTGTAACTCAGATCCGAAATGCAGAAGACCGAAGAATCGACGCCGTAGCCGAAGTCGCAAAGCATCCGCCGCGCGTTCCATTTCGCGTGCGAGTACTCGGTCCAGTCGATGCCCGAAAGCGCGTACTGCACTTCTTCGGACGCGCACCCGGCCTCGCCCTGCCAGGGCCGGATCTTGGGCGCGACCGCCGCCAGCATCGCAGTGAATCCGGCCATCGCGCCGTTTAGGCGGTCAGGGTTGCCGCTGTAGCCGTGGTAGATCGCCCAATCGAAGAGGTCGAGCTTGCCTTGCTGCCGGATGTTCACCAGCATGTTGCTGATCATCCCGGTGTTCAGCCCGGCCAGCACGAACGCGCCGATTTTGGCCTCGGGATCGATCCGCTTGATGATCGCCGCCGTGCGCACATTGTTCGCGACGATCAGCTCGGGCGTATTCTCTTTGCGGAGGTTCGGCTCATTGTACATCATCCACTCTTTCACGCCTTTTGCGGAATAGCGGCGGGCCATCGCTTCGACCCACCGGTCCCAGGCCGCCAACGTCTCGTCTCCCGCAGGGAGCAGCCCGCCCGGTCCGGTCGCTCCGCCCGGCGCGTACAAGAGGTTATTGTAGGAGGTTTCGAGGCACACCCGCAGCCCCAGTCCGTGCGCGTCGTCGACGATGTGGTCGAGCCAGGCGAAATCGTACTCGCCCTTCTTCTTCTCGGTCCGATTCCACCCCCCTTGCAGACGGATGCGCCGGATGCCGAGCGGCACCAGATAACCCCGGTAGGCATCCCAGTCCGCCAAGTCACGGTCGAGCGTCTCGCAGCCCAGCGACCACATGGACGTGTCGATCTCCGGCACGCTTTTCGGGATCAGCGTGCCGAGCTTCGGCATCCCGGGCGTGAGCGCCGACTGCACACGCGTCTGCGTCTGGTCCAGCAGCGGAACCGCCGGCGGCGTTTTCGGCTTCATGTCGGAAAAAAATCGCGACGGCCGCAGGAACTGCTCGGGGTGCAACACTTCGGGCGACAGCCGCACCTCGTCCAACCAGCCGTCCAGCCCGCGCCCCATGACCATGTCGCCGCCATCGTACACCAGCGGGCCGCGCGCGGCCCCTTTGCCCCGCAGCTGATAGTCCACGTAGAGCCCGACCTGCAGCGTCTCCCGGTCGAACGTCAGCGCCACATGGTGCCACCGGCCGTCGTGGAGGGCACCCGCGGCACCGAAACACTGATTGAATCCATCGCCCCCGTTGACGGTGCCGGGCTGCGTGTCGAGCCGCACGCCCAGCGTGCCGGACGGCGTCACGGAGAGCGACCAGCTCGCGCCGCTCTGTCCGTTGCGCCGCTTGCTCGCCACCAGCGCGTGGCGCGGCGTCAGCCGCGCCACGTTCACAAACGCCTCGACCGTCAGGCTCGCCGGCTGCAGCGCCGGATCCATACCCGACACCACGACTTCGCCACCCACGGGCACCCCACCGCCCGTCACTTCCGGAGCGCTGAAGCGCAGCGAACCGGCATTCGCGAACGCCGTCGGCCGGCCGCCAGCGCCGTCCCACAGCTCCTTGAACGATACTGCGCTGTCGATGACAGGCAGCCCCCCTCTTTCAAATACGCCCGCCTTGCCTGACGGCGAAAGCGTTTCCGCCCTGATCTCCTCAAAACGCCAGTGCAGGGACGGTTCCGCGCAGACCGCGGCCGCGACCCCCAACGCACAAAACGTGAAAAGAATACCCCCACTACTGCACCGCTTCATGATTAACTCCACCGTATCGCCAATATCCAAAGAGCCAACGGCATCGGCGCTTTTAGAGCAATTTAATTAAATATGTAGCCAATTGGCGCCGATTATGCCATACTGTT
>DAOPZC010000110.1:0-10097 GCA_035353175.1 Kiritimatiellia bacterium
AACCAAGCGTCGCAGGTAATCAGTCAGCTCCGAACTGGACCATACAACAGGGTCAGCTTCATCCAGTTTTTCATGGCATGCTTTGTGACAAAAGTGAACTTTGCCATCCTCAAGTAATTTGCCTTCCTTTGTCTTCCACATGGCGAGGGCGAGACCAGCATCTTCGATACGCTTGCTGCACACATCGCAGCGGATTATGGGGGCAGTTCTCCCGTTCTCAATCTTCATGAATTGGATCATTGTCTTTCTCCTGCCAACATCAGCTACCACCAACACCCTGATCCGCAGGCCAATGGGTGTTGGGTGTGTCGCCGTTGTTGGGTATAGTCTCTCTTTTCATCTGGTCGGTCGAGAATCATCCAGCGTCAACGCCACAGAGGCTCACATCCAAAGCAAGTTCGTTTGTCAGCAAGCCCCCTCTACCTTCACAACAAACATTTACAGTACGCTTTTGCTCCGCCCCCGACAGAATCGTTAGACGCACCACACTAGTAGTCTGGAGGCACAAATGTCAGCCAAATCGCTTTCTTACCCGTATTGGTGTTAGTCGTGTGCCAGTACATGAACTCGTCGCGGAATATCAATTCCACCTCTCTACCAACCTTGGCGCTTTTCCAAAACACAATCATCGTATTCTTGGTGATGAAAGAGTAGGAACCCCATGAAGTCCACGGACCAAAGTAGTCGTCGCGTCCATCACCTGACAAGCCGAGACGAGTGACCTTGGTCAGAATCTTCCCATCGGCGAACTTGAATTCCCTGTTCTTGTAGGCGTCAGAACCCTCCACCCGCCATGAAAACCAGTTGGCACCCGTTCCCTTCTTATGCTCTAGCTTTGACCTTGGCGTTTTAAGTAGGTCAAACATCCCTGCATCAGTCCGTCCAGTCGTCAGAACCAATCCAATCAGAAGCATGAACTGAAACATGCGTAGCATTCTATTGTGCCTTCCTTTCGTCCACGCCGTTGACGTCGGCAATGAGGCAACCGACGCTGCTGCAAAGGTCGAATGGTTCTGGCGGCGCAATCATGTCTCTAAATGGTGACATATTCCCTATCTCTTGGCGCGAACAACGTGTTGGGACTCACTCGACCGTGAAATGCCCAACTCGTATTGTTAAAGTAGCGCGTTGCCGAAGGTCGGTCAACGGTTTAGTGCGAGTGTAGCATAACATATTCATTGGTAATGAGATGGAGGTGCGGTTCGGACCAAGAGTCTCGAGCGGAGACGAATGAGTGAGTCTTTTGAGTTGCGTGTAACAAAATATTATGCGCAACTTGGTAAAGACTAACGTGGGCGGAGCCCGCAAACCGCTTGGAATGGTGGAATATTGGAATGATGGGGGGTGAGACCAAGCAGCCGAAGTGGCGTGCAGCGGTGCGGACGGCAAGCCGCCCTCGCCGAAACGGCGATTTCAGTGGCCCCGAGACCCGCGCGTTTTTCGGGAGCCCGCGTTGACGGCGGCGTCCGAAAGACGTACGATGGCACCGCATTCCGGCCGGAAGGGGTAAATTGCCCGCGGGTGCGGGCGCGCCGGCACGGAGAATAGCGGAGGGTCGGAGTGTACGGGGAACCGGGGGAAAAGGACTGAATGAAACGACGTCAGAGAAACACAGTTGCACTGGGCGCGGGAATCCTTCTGGCCGTGATGGCGGCCGGCTGTAAGCTCGCGGACCTGAACAGCGCCGGGCAGTCGGCAAAGTCGAACGTGCCGGCCGGTTACGAGAAAGTGTGGGGCGACGAGTTCGACGGGGCGTCGCTGGATGCCCGGAACTGGACCCTGCGGCGTGACATGGGGCCGACGGCGGACCTGTCGCTGGCGGGCGCGGAGCGCCCGGACGTGCTCAGCGTAACCGATGGACAACTGCGGCTGAACGCGATCCGAAACGGCGGGGAGCCGCCCTATACCACCTGCCTCTCCGTCACGACCTGCGACAAGATGCATTTCCAGTATGGCTATCTGGAGATGCGGGCCAAGGTGCCGTATGGCCAAGGGGCGTGGCCGTCCTTCTGGATGAAGGCGATGCCCGGCAAGATCTCGCCGCCGCGGTTCAAGGACTACATGGTGGAAGTGGACATCTTCGAGGTTTTCTCGAATCCCGATACGGCCGTCCCCAACCTTCATAAGTGGTACGGCGGCAAGAAGCACACGCAGAGCGGTTGTCCCCGGCGTTACACGTTCACCGACGCCGCCAACCTGCGCGGCGAGTACCACACCTACGGGTTCGAGTGGACGCCGCAGGAAATGTCAATGTATGTCGACGGCGAAAAGTACTGCACCTATGATCTGTCGGCCGATTTCGACCGAGGGGGCAGCATGCAGGGTTTCCACGACCCCCTGTACATCATCTTCAACAACCACATTTTCACCGGGCACAGCCCGTGGAAACCGAAGGGCTCCGAAGTGGACGAGCGCTCTGTCTTTCCCATGCAGTATTGGATCGACTGGATCCGCCTGTACCAGAAGCCCGGCGTCGGGAAGCTGTACACGGAAGAGCACCCGGCGCGCTGACGTCTGCCGAGCTTCTCTGTATGAGCAACGGCCGATCAGCAGTTGCCGGACGGACGTGCATGGTCCTCACGCCGCTGTTCAAGGGCGTGCTCGGGCGCATGGCCGTTCTTTTGGGGATATTTTTCTCGTAATCGTAATCTTAATCCCCCAATTGCCGGTTGCCAGCCTCATATTCGGTCCGTTCCTCATGAATACGATCCGAGGATGTACTGCGGATCAAGCCCACCAGCATCTAGACGATAGGCACCAGTTTCCAAAGGGTCTCCAGCCCAAGCCACAAATCCGATCGCCTCCTGATAGACGGTCAGCTTCTCGTGAGCGAAATGCGCTTTCATGGACGCCGCGTACTCTGACGAAATCCTTCAACTCGAGAGCAAGATGACGATTACGATCAGGATTATGATTATGATTATGATTGGGAGTCATCGGCACCCACAGTACTGCCATGCGCCCGCGTGCGTGCGCACCCAGCCAGAATCTCTGGCTGGCCTGCTCGCCTTTCGGCCAGGTCGACATGGTGGGAGTGGACGGCCACACCCCGCCCGCCTCGGGCGAATTCAAGATTCTTCCGCTCCCGAAGGAGTGACGGCTGCACGCGGGAGCCTTTTCCGTGAGCTCACGCCTTGCCCCGCTTGCGGAACTGGCTCATCGTGAGCCCGGTCTGCTGCTTGAACATGCGTTTGGCATGCTTTTCGGTCGGATAGCCGCACTGCCAGCTGATCTGGCTGATCGGCAACGTGGTCTCGAGCAGGAACGATTTCAGGCGGTTCAGCCGCACCTGCTGGATCTCGCCGAGAATCGAGTGCCCGACGTATTTGCGGAACAGCACCTCGGCCAGACGGCGCGAAACGCCCATGTGGCGCGCGATGTCCGGCACGCTGATCGACGCGCACGCGTTCAGGCGGATAAACTCCAGTCCCCGCAGGTAACGGTGGTCGACCGAGTGCGCCATCCGACTCGATTCCCGCACGACAACCTGCTTGACGCCGTAGAAAAGGTTTTGCGGTTTGCGCAGCGTCCGCCGCATGAGGTCCTCGAGCAGGCGGGCCGCCTCGTAGCCGCCGGCGTCGAAGTCGGGCTGGATGCTGGAAAGCGTGGGCGAGGTGTTCTCACACAAGATCTCGTCGTTGTCGACGCCGAGCAGGGCGATGTCGCCCGGCACATTCAAACCCGCCTGCTGGCACGTCTCCAAAACCTGGCGCGCCCGGGCGTCGTGGGCCGCAAAGACCGCCGCCGGCTTGGGAAGGTCCAGCAGCCAGCGCGTGAGCCGCTTCTGGTCGAGCGTCCAGTCCTTGCGCTCCCGCACCGTGAGCCGCCCATACAGCTCGCAGCCGAAGCCGGCCTGTGCGAGCCGCGCCTGAAAGCCCCTGCCCCGCAGCTCAGACCAGTCCCATTCGTACGCGTCGGGCACGTACGCGAAATGGCGGAACCCCTGCTTCAGGAACGCCTCCGCCCCCGCCCTCCCGACCGCCTCCGAATCACTCATGACATACGACGTGTCGGAGAAGCGCTTCCGGTAGAGCGCCGGCGAGTCCATCACCACCGTCGGCACGCGGACGTGTTCCACGAACCGGATCGCTTCCGGCATGCGGACCACGATCACGCCGGTCACGCCCCACCCCTTCAGGTTGACAAGCTGCTGCTCCCCGATGCAGTTCTCAACCAGATGGATGTTCCACGGCGTATGCAGACGCATGTAGCGCAGGATGCCCTGCAGCTTGTCGCGACCCGCCTTCTCGTTCGTTGCGAGGAAGAGCGCCACTCTGGGCGTTTTCTGAAAGACACCTTTCATCTTGCGGCGAATGATACACCTTGCCCGGCAACGCCTTCAAGATGGTCTGCGCAAAACGCGACTTTTTTTTTGCGTATTAGGCGCGCTTTCATCCGGCTGGCTGTGCTAGCCTGTTCTCGTCAATTGGATGGGGGGCATCGATGAATAGACGAACATTCCTGGCGGCTTCGGCCGCCGCGGCCGCGACGGGGCTGTTCGCGCGCCGCGCGAAGGCGCAGACGCCTTCGCCCAACGCCAAGCTCTGCCACGCGTGCATCGGCGTGGGCGGCATGGGCTATGGCGACCTGAACAGTTTCAAGTCACACGCCGGCCTTCAGATCGTCGCCATCTGCGATGTGGACAAAGGCACCTTGGACAAAGCCGCCGCGGTGTTGCCAGGCGTGCGCACGTATACGGACTGGCGAGAGCTTCTCGCCAAGGAAGGCGACAAGATCGACGCCGTCAACGTGGCGACCCCGGACCACATGCACGCCTCGGTCACGCTCTCCGCGTTGCGCGCGCACAAACACGTTTATTGCCAAAAGCCGCTCTGTCGCGACATCGCCGAAATCCGGGCCGTCATGCAGGCCGCGCAGTCCTCGGGACAGGTCACCCAACTCGGCACCCAGTACGCCTCGATGGTCGGCGACCGGATGGCCGTCAAGTATCTTCAGGACGGCGTCCTCGGCGAAATATCGCGCATCGTTTTGTTTATGACCGTCAAAGCGCACAGCAGCATCCCCGGGCCCAGGCCAGAGAAAGGGTCGCCGCCCCCGACGAACCTGAACTGGGACCTGTGGCTGGGCACCGCGCCGGTACGCGAGTATGCGCCCCAGCTCTATCACCCGTTCTTTTGGCGGGCTTGGCAGGATTTTGGCACGGGCGTGATGAGCGACAATCAGAGCCACCTTTTCGACTCCTCCTGGAAAGGGCTGGAACTCACCGCGCCACTGTCGGTCAAAGCGGAGGTGCAGGAGTCGTGGAAGAACACGCCGGCCCGCCGGGCCGACAACTGGCCGCAGAGCCGCCATGTGGTATGGACTTTCCCCGGCACGGAGCGCTCCGGGGGCAAACCGATCACGGTCGAGTGGTTCGACGGCAGAGAGACGATGCCTCAGGAATACCAGCGCTACGCGCAAGACTGCGGCCTGCAAGAACTTCCCAAAATCGGCTCGCTCGTCATCGGCTCCGAGGGGGCGATGCTCATGGAGCACGGCACCGCGCCGCGTCTGGTTTCGGATGGCCGGCTGAAAAAGCACCCGAAGCCAGCGCTGCCCGCCCACCCCAGCCATTACCACCACTTCGTTGACGCCTGCCTGGGCAAAGCGAAAACGGAATCTGATTTCATGCGGACCGGGCCGATGACCGAGGCCATCATGCTGGGCAACATCGCCGTGAGAATCCCCGACACCGAGCTTCGGTGGGACGCGGCCGCCATGAAGGTGACAAACGTCGAGGAAGCCAACAAGCTGATGGGACGGACCTACCGCGCGGGATGGAGCATCCCCGGACTGGGTTAACGATGCAAAAAGGAAAAGAACGTTCATGAAAAGAATACTGACGATGGCGGCCGCGCTGGCCGGACTGGTAATGATCGGCGCTGCGGCGGAACCCGACGGCGAGGGCTTTGTTTCGGTCTTCAACGGACAGGATCTGCGCGGCTGGGTCGGCGCGACGGGAAGTTATGCCGTCGAGAACGGGATTCTCTTCTCCAAGCCGGACAAGGCGGGCAACATGATGCTCGAAAAGCAGTATGCCGACTTTATTCTCCTGTTCGATTTTCTGCTCACCACCAACGCCAACAACGGCGTGGCGCTGCGCATGAAAGAGGTCGCCGGAGACGGCATCAAAAGCGGCACGGAGATCCAGATTCTGGACGATGGCGGCGACCAGTACAAAAAGCTCGCGGATTACCAATACAACGGATCGCTCTACGGCATCGCCGCCGCAAAGCGCGGCTTCCTGAAGCCGGTCGGCCAGTGGAACACGCAGGAAGTGCGGGCCATCGGTTCGCGGGTCACGGTCGTCTTGAACGGCACCGTGATTGTCGACACGGATTTCAAAGACGTGCAAAAGACCCCCGACGGCAAAGACCATCAGGGAATGCGTAACTTAAAAGGGTACATCGGCCTCAGGGCGCATCACTCACGGGTCGACTTCCGGAACCTGTACATCAAGGAAATCAAGTAGAATGAACAGGCGTGACTTTCTGAAAGCCGTTGCGGCGGCGGGAATCGTGTCGGGGCTGCCGCCGGCGGCGCGGGCGGCGACAGGTTGCACCTTCAAAACGAAGCTTGAGAAGGCGCTGATCGCGCCGGTGGCGGACGACGCGGCGTGCGCGCGGATCGCCCAGGCCGGCTTTCCCGGCATGGAGCTGACGCAAAAAGGAATCACGATCGAACAGGCCATCCAAGGACGACGCACGGCGGAAAAGCACGGGCTCAAAATCCATTCGCTCATGAGCGGCGGAGGCGACTTCAACAACGCCGACCCGGAGGCGCGCCGCAAGTCGATCGAGGAGATGAAACACCGGATCCGGGTGGCGGCCGCATACGGCGCGAGCACGTTGCTGCTGGTGCCGTGCCGCGTGAACGGCGGCGCGCCGAAGCCGGCCCAGTTCAAAATCGACTTCGACCCCAAAACGCTGCGGGTCAAATCGGTCGTCGAGGGTGACAACGCGCCGTTTGCGGCGTATATTGAAGCCCAGAATAAGGCAACCGAGCTCTCGCGATCGGCGGTAGACGAACTGCTCCCTGTGGCGGCACGGGAGGGCGTGATCATCTGCCTCGAGAACGTCTGGAACAACCTCTGGGTTCTGCCCGACTTCGCGGCGGCGTTCGTGCGCTCTTTCGACACCCCGTGGGTCAAAGCGTATATCGACCTCGGCAACCACGTCCGCTACGCGCCGACCGAGCAGTGGTTGCGGACGTTCGGGAGGAGCATCGCCAAGCTGCACATCAAGGATTTCAAGATCGACCGCGAGAAGAAGAACGACGGCGATTTCGTGCCCATCGGCCAGGGCAGCATCGACTGGAAGTCGGTGCGCGGGGTGATTGAGGAGATCGGCTACAACGGCTGGGTCACGATCGAGAGCGGCGGGTTCACCGACGCCGAGCATAGCGCGCTGATGGACCGCTTCTTTGCGGGGCAGGGCGTATAACTTGGAAAACCGTCATGCTTAACATCGGAATCATCGGGTTCGGATTCATGGGGCGCATGCACTACCGCTGCTGGAAGGCGCGGACAGACGCGCGCGTCGTCGCGATATGCGATACCAACGCCGCCGCCATGCAGGGCGGCGGCAAGGGGCTCGGCAACATCGCCGGAGCGGAAGGCGAGGTGGATCTGCGCGACGTGGCCATCTACTCCGATCCGGAGGAGATGTTTGCCCGCGAAAAGCTCGACGCGGTCTCGATCACCGTGCCGACGCACCTTCACGCCGCATGGACCGTCAAAGCCCTGAATGCGGGCATCCACGTGCTGTGCGAGAAGCCGATGGCGCTGACGCTGGCCGATGGAAGGCAGATGATCGCGGCGGCCGAGGAAAGCGGCAGACGACTGCAGATCGGCCACTGCATCCGTTTCTGGCCGGAATACGCCAAAGCCAAGGAGATCGTCGAGAGCGGCGTCTACGGACGCGTCATCACGGCGACCTTCCAACGTCTGTCCGCCACGGCGCGGACCAAGCAGGGCAGCTGGTTCTCGAACGAGGAACAGAGCGGCGGCATGGTCTTCGACTTGCACATCCACGATACCGATTTTGTCCAACACCTGTTCGGAATGCCCTCGTCGGTATGCAGCCACGGTGCCCTGACGCCGGCAGGCAACATCGCGCATATCCTCACCCACTACCGGTTCAACGACGACAAGCTCGTCACCGCGGAGGGCGGCTGGGCGCTGGTTCCCGCGTACGGCTTTGAAATGAAATTCCTGATCGTGATGGAAAAAGCCGTTCTTTCCTTTGAAAACAAACGCACACCGACGCTCAAGCTGTTCCCCGCCGAGGGCGAGCCCATCGTACCGGAACTTGAGCAGGGAGACGGCTATTCCCGGCAGATCGAGCATTTTGTCCGCGCCATCCGCGGCGAGTCCGTGCCGTCGGTGATCACGCCGCAACAAGCCCTGCAGGCGCTGCGCATTGCGGAAGCCGAGCGCGAGTCCGCGCGGAACGGAGCGCATGTCAACCTCACTTGAAAAACGCCCGGCAGGCCTGCGATGCGGCCACTGGCCCCTCTCCGTCTGCAGCTGGTCACTCCGCACCGACCTGAACGGCGTTGCGCTGGCGATGCGGCAGCTCGGCGTCAGCCGCGTCAACCTGGCGTTAAAACCCGCCTTCCGTGAGGGCGGAGACGCCTATCTGGAGGCCGTCCGCGCACAGCCATGGACCGTCAGCGCGGCAACGATCGGTTTCTTTCACGAGGATTACTCGTCGCTGGAAAGTATCCGTGCGACCGGCGGCATTGTGCCCGACGAGCACTGGGATGAAAACCGGAAGATGGTCCTGCGCGCGATCGATATCACGGCGTCGCTGGGCGTTCCTTTCTTGACCCTGCATGCCGGTTTCATCGAAGACGGCAGTCCCGCGAAAGCGCGGCATTTCCGCGACCGCGTGGTTTGTCTCGCGGACGCCGCCGGCGAACGCGGCATCGCGCTGCTGATGGAAACCGGACAGGAGACCGCAAACTGCCTGCGCGACCTGCTTGAGGAGTTGAACCACCCCGCGCTCGGCATCAATTTTGATCCGGCCAACATGATCCTTTATGGCAGGGGCGATCCGGTCGAGGCGGTCCGCATGTTGGGCCGCTGGATCCGGCACGTGCACATCAAGGATGCGATCGCAACCAAGATCCCCGGGACCTGGGGCACCGAAGTGCCCTGGGGCCGGGGACAGGTGGGCGGCGCATCTTTTCTGCATGCCTTGGAAACTATTGACTACAACGGCGCTCTCGCGATCGAGCGCGAAGCCGGCGACAACAGGCTGGAAGACATCCGGCAGGCTGCCGGCTTGCTCGCCGCGTGGATGCCGCAAACGAGGGAAGCGTAACACGATGAAGTGGACACAGGTGCCTGAGTATGAAGCGATGAGCCGGATGGCGGCACAGCGCATGTTCGATGTGATTTCCGGGAAACTCGCCCAGCGGCAGAAGGTCAGAGTCGGGCTGGCCACCGGCAACACCATGATACGGGTGTACGCGATTCTCGCCGGGATGCTGAACAAGGCGGGGCATGAACTTGCGGATTTATCCACCTACAACCTGGACGAATATGTGGACAGCCAGGGCGGGAACGTCGCGCCGAGCCACCCGCTCAGCTACCGCAAATACATGACCGAGCATTTTTACGACCTGGTCGACACGCGGCTGGGCTTCAAGCGCGAGAACATGTTCTTTCCCGATTCCGAAAACCCGGCGGCATACGATGCGCAGATCGCTGAGGCGGGCGGGCTGGATTTCCAGCTGCTCGGCATCGGCTTCAACGGCCATATCGCCTTCAACGAACCGCTCCCGGCGAACGAGATATCCGCGGAAGATTTTGCGGCGCTGCCTTCGCGCGTGATTGAGCTGACCGCGCTGACGATCAAGACGAACACGGAACTGACCGCCGACGGCGACCCGCATCTGGTCCCGCGCCAGGCGGTCACCATGGGGATGGGGTCGATCCTGGACGCCAAAGAGATCATGCTGCTGGCGTGTTTCAAGGAGCAGGCTGCGCCGCTCGCCATCATCAAGGCGGGAAAGATCAGCCCTGAAACCCCGGCATCGTTCCTGCTGAATCATCCTTCGGTCCAGATGATTTACACGGCAGACACCATCAA
>DAOPZC010000111.1:0-9763 GCA_035353175.1 Kiritimatiellia bacterium
GTGACCAACGACTACAACGGCGTCAAGGTGATCGTCAATTATGACAAGAGCCGCATCGCCCCCTACACGCTTGAGGAGCCGCTCACGTTCGTCGACGGGCGCAAGGTCGCGACCCAGGCCGATTGGCGGGCGCGCCGCGAGGAGATCCTCGGGATTTTTGCGAAGGAGATGTACGGAGTCGAGCCGCCGAAGCCCGAGACGCTCATCACCGATCTTGTGGACGAGAAGATCACCGCGGCGGGGTATGCGGTCCGCCGCCAGTACAAGATGTATTTTAAGGCGGACCGCACGGGGCCCTGCATCAGCTGGATCGTCTGGGTCCCGCGCTGGGCGAAGAAGCCTGTGCCGGTCGTCGCTTTTCTCAACTACCGCGGCAATCATGAGCTTGCGTTCGACACGGACATCCCCGTGCAGACGGCGTGGTCCCGCGCCGGACGCAAGACCGACGGAAACCGTGCCTCGGCGCGTACGCGCGGCGTCATGCAGGACGCGAACTCCGACGACACGTTTCCGCTTTCGACGATTCTTGCGCGAGGCTATGCGGCGATGAGCGCTTGCTACTGCGAGGTTTCGCCGGACCCGGTCTTCAACGAGAAGCCGCCGTACGAGCAGAAGACGTTTTCCTACACCGGAGTCTTCGAGCTTTGGGGCAAGCGCGAAGAGAGCCGCACGGATAACATCACCGCGCTCGGGGCATGGGCGTGGGCGTTGTCTCGCGGGCTCGACCTCGCCGGGCGAATCCCCGAAATCGACACGAAGAAGTGCGTCGTCACCGGCTGCTCGCGGCTCGGCAAGTCCGCGCTGCTCGCGGCCGTGCGCGACGAGCGCTTCGCGGTCTGTGTCCCCAATCAGTGCGGCGGCGGCGGCGCCTGCCTCGCCAAGCGCGATTACGGCGAGAACGTCGGTACCGAAATCCACGCCTTCTCCCACTGGTATTGCCGCGCCTATGACAAGTACGCGGCCGATCCCGCAAAGCTGCTTACCTTCGACCAGCATCTGCTGCTCACCTGCGTGGCGCCGCGTCCGCTCTTGATCGAGGGCTTCGACACGTCGCCGTGGATGGATACGGAGGGCGAATACCTCGCCTGCAAGGCGGCCGCGCCGGTCTGGGCGTTTCTCGGCGCGGGCACGATGCCCGACGTTCCCTATCCGGACAACTACGATCTCTCTGCCATCGGCGCGTCCTTCGGCTACGTCCGCCGCAGCGAGGAGCACGGTATTTCCGGTTACGACTGGGAGTGGATGCTCGACTTCGCCGACCGCGCTTTTGGGAAACAGTCACAGGCAGAATAAAGAGGTGTACGTCCATGCTATGCTACAAAGTACGTTTTTGCCTTTCGGCAATGGCCCTGGGGCTGTTGATGCCCTGCGGACTGGGCGCGCGCGAGTTGGATCTCGCGCAAATCGATTCTCCGTCCGCGCTGCGGCAGGCGATGGACGCGCGCATCGCGGAGATCCGCGCGACGGGGGACAGCACGCCGCCCGCAGGTGCGCCCGTCTTCTACGTCTCGGCGGCGCAGGGCAACGACGCGGCGGACGGCCGCACGCCCGCGACGGCGTGGCAGACGACCGCGCGGCTCAATCGCGAGAAGCTGGCGCCCGGAAGCTGGGTGCGCTATCAGCGCGGCGGTGTCTACCGCGGCGCGGTGCGCGTGCAGAAGGGCGTAACGTACGCGGCGTATGGCACGGGGGCCAAGCCGGCGATCTACGGTTCGCCGGAGAACGGCGCCGACCCTAAGAAGTGGAAACAGACGGACAACCCGTGCGTGTGGTCGTATCCGATCGGACACGCCGACGTGGGCACGCTCGTTTTTGACGACGGTGCCGCGCATGCGATCAAGATCGTCATTCGCACGGACAAGAAGACGGGCGCGAAGTTCAACAAGTACACGGGGCGCCCGTTCAACTCCTGCCGTGACCTCGACGGCGACCTGCACTTCTGGCACGACTACTACAAGGATGGCACAGGGTGCGTCTATCTATACAGCGACCGCAATCCCGGCGAGCGGTTCCGGTCGATCGAGTTCAACGTGAAGACGTCCGGGTTCGGCGTCGGGGGCGCGGACGACGTGACGATCGACAACTTCACCGTCAAGTACGTGGGCGTGCACGGCGTGGCGGCGGGGACCTGCCGCAACCTCACCGTGTCGAACTGCGAGTTCGGCTGGATCGGCGGATCCATCCAGGCGGAGGCCATCTACGGGCGCGACTATCCCACGCGCCTCGGCAACGGTGTGGAAATCTACGGCGGCTGCGAGAACTACACGGTCACGAACTGCACCTTCGACCAGGTGTACGATGCGGGCGTGACGCATCAGTTCAACATCTCTCCGCAGGCCGGGATGAAGCGCTTCGACCAGAAGAACGTCCTCTTCGCGCACAACGTGTTCGACAGGTGCAACTACTCGATCGAATACTTTCTTACGGCGGAGAACGGCAATCCGAGCCGCATGGAGAACATCCTTTACGAGGACAACCTTATGATGGATGCGGGCGTGGGCTTCAGCGAACAGCGTGCGGACCGCGGCTGCGCGGCTCACGTGAAGGGGTGGTTCCAGGCCACGCGCAATCGGGCGTTCAACTACGTGATACGTAACAACGTGATCTGCCAATCGATCGACCGTTTGATGGACGTGGGGAGCGGATTGAAGAATCCCGACGGATCTTCGTCCATGCCGCGTCTGGAAGGGAATGTCTTCATCGGGCGGGCGGGCGGAATATTCGGCAAAATCGCGGAGGCGCCCGTGCGTGACCGCGTGTGCGACACGGACACGCCCGCGTTCCTGGCAACGTTCGGGCCTGGCAACCGATGCGTGTGGCTGGAGCGGTGAAACTTTCTGGGAGGGCGTTCTGCGCCTCAACGCGGCGAAATCCGTTCGGAAGGGGCTGCACCAAGTCCGGGAGGGAGAAGCGATGCGGACGAAAAGACAGGCCATGCTCCTGTGCTGCGCGGGGTTATGTGCGGCGGCATCGGCAGACGAGGCCGTCCAGAGCGTGGACGTCCAAGGGCCGCCTGCGGGGAAGAACTGGAGGCTGGTGTGGAGCGACGAGTTCGAGGGCACAGCCATCGACACGCAGCGCTGGCAGAACGCTTCCCCGGACGCGAAGTGGGACTACCCCGGATTCCAGACCCGGTACGCGTCCGAAAACTGCGCGCTGGACGGCAAAGGGAGCCTCGTCCTCAGCCTGACCCGAGATGCGGACGGGACGGTCCGGTTCAACAACGGCCTCCAGTCGCGGACGTTCGAGAAGGCCTTCGGGTATTTCGAGACCCGCGTGCAGTTCTCGACCCAGCCGGGCTGGTGGACCGCGGTCTGGCTGGCGGGGGTGCCGTACGGCGAAGGAACCGACACGTTTCAAAGTCCGCAAGAATTCGATATTTTCGAGGATTTCTACAAGCCGAAGGCCAAGAGCGACATCAGCCACTGCTACCATGCCACCGCGTCGCTGGGCTACTACCGGGACCAGGGCGACGGCAAGGGGATCGGCGGGACCAACATGCTGGTCCGGACAGAGATTGCCCGCTGTTCCAAAGGGAAAGCCGTGACGCTGGAGCGGTACGACGGGTGGCACACCGTGGCTTTGGAATGGTCGCCCCTGGAGCACATCTTCTACGTGGACGGCCAGGAGACGCTGCGCCAGAGCTACCGGGACGTTCCGGTCACCACGGTCCCTCAAAGGGTCTGGATCAGCGAGTGCCTGCGGACGCCCAAGAAGTTAAAGAAGGACGGCGGCCAGAACCCCTTCTACGGCTTTCTGGAGGACGCGACTTTCCCGGACCGGCTGGTGGTCGACTACGTCCGGGTCTATGAGGAAGACTGCGGGAAGAAGACAGCGCCCGCTGTCACGGTGGCGATGGACGGGGCTCCGGAGGAGTGGCGGCGGGACCGGCCGATGACATTCCATGTCCGCGCCGACGATCGCGACGGCACCGTGAAGAAGGTCTATCTTTTCTCCTCGGGCTACCTCCGGGCCGAGGCGGATGAGCCCTCCGCCGCGCCTGCGTCGGGATGGTCCCGCTTTGCGTCGCTGTTTGTGAACCGCGGCCATTCCGTCGACCAGACGTTTACCGTGACCAACCTTTTCGAGGCTGACAACACGGTCATCGCCATGGCAAGGGATAGCGACGGCCTGGTCGGTCTGTCGTCGCCGCTCCGGATCACGGTGCTATCCGGCCGCGAATACACGGGCACTGCGTATCGGGGCAAGCCCCAGTCCATCCCGGGCAGGATCGTCGCGGGCCATTACGACGAGGGCGGGAGAGGCGCGGCCTTCCAAGACAACACCGACAAGGGCGATCCGAATGCCTCCTGGCGGAACGCAGAGATCGCCAACAGCGTCGAGTCGGCGATTCCGGTGACCGCGCGCTGGGTGACCTACGCCGTGCGTATGGAAGAATCCGGCGAGTACGATGTCGAGCTCTTCATGAACCGTCCGGACTACGGAAGGAAAGGCAAGGACTTCAGCGCCGTTCCGGACGACGTCGTTCAGATGGAGGTGGACCGGGTCAAGGCCGCCGAATGGAGCTTGCCCGCCGCGTGGGATTCCGGCCATGGATTCCGCAACCCGCTCCTTCCGATGGGCAGGCGGGGCGTCAAGCTGACGGCCGGCGACCACCAGCTCATCGTGCGGTTTGATCGGGCCAGGAGCCCGCACACCTACTTTGGCGGTTTCACGTTCACCCAAAAAACGGCGCACCTTCCGGGAGCGATCCGGTAAGGTCGTTGAGCCGAGCGTGTCCATGACATCGAGCCCTTTGTCCAGCCGGACAATGAAAGCGGTGAAAGGAGAGGCGCGTTAAGCGGGATAAGCCGGGGAAGCGCGATTAGCGGAGAATCTGGCGAAGCTCGAAGCAGTCGGGAACGACTTTGTGCCGAGTCGCACGACGTCCCAAGACCCTCTCCATGACCTGCCCCGTTGTTCCGCGCCAACGTGTGAGCATGAGAGGTCTTGCGCGCAAAGGGTTGGTGTACCGCCTTTAGGCGGCTCACGCGTCCCGTTGCCGGGACACCAACGTCGTCCTCAATGTGGGGCATAGGGACATCGAGACATTTCACTTCCCCCTCACGCCTATTTCAGCCGAGACCTTCCGGAAAAGCGACTTCAGTTTCCGGTCGCATGGCAAGCGCTTTCTCATGCGCTGGAGCGCTTTGGAAGCGGCGGCCGGCCCTATGCCCGCAAATGTGACCCCTATTTGCCCTTTCATGCCAGATCAAGGGCGCGACGGGCGGCGGTCGTGAGCGGCAGTTCGGAGGGAACCGAAAAGCGGACGGGCGGCCGCCTCGCGTGATCAAGCGAGCCTTCATAGGCGCGCGCCACATACACGTGCAGGATCAGCTTGAAATGCGAAAACACGTGTGTGACCGTACCGAGCGCCTCGACACATGCGGACGAAAGACCCGTCGTCTCGCGCAAAGCCCGCAGGGCATCCCGGCGCGTCGGCCGCCGTGTCACGCCGATGCCCGGCAGTTCCCACAGGCCGCACAGAAGCCCCTCCTCCGTGCGTTGCGAGAAAAGAACGCGTCCGGCCTCATCGCGCACCAGGACCGCAACCGCCTGACGTGTCGGCACGGCTTTCTTGACAGGCCTGACCGGAAAATCATCCTGCCGGCACTCACGGCGGGCAACGCAGTCGGCCCGCAGCGGGCACTCGTCGCAGACGGGCTCGCGCGGCACGCAGACCATCGCGCCCAGATCCATCATCGCCTGATTGAAATCGCCGGGACGGCGCGACAGAACGATATGCGGCCGAAGCCACGTCGCGAGTTTGACGCGGGCCTGCGCTTTGCGGAAATCGTCCGGCCAGCCAAGGAAGCGCGCGAAGACGCGCATGACGTTGCCGTCGACCACCGGCGCCTCCGCGCCGAAGCAGATGCTCGCGATGGCGGCCGCGGTGTAGGGCCCTACGCCGGGCAGCGCCGCCCAGCCCTCGGCCGTCTCCGGCAGCACGCCGCCCTGCGCCACCACGGCCTGCGCCGCCTTCTGCAAATTGCGCGCGCGGGTATAATACCCGAGTCCCTCCCACATCTTGAGGACCTGCTGTTGCGGTGCGGACGCCAAGTCGGCAACCGTCGGGAAAGCCCCGATGAAGCGGGCGAAATAACCGCGCACCGTCTCCACCTGCGTCTGCTGAAGCATGATTTCGCTGACCCAGACCGCATAGGGATCGGGATGGCCACGCCACGGCATCGCGCGTTTGTGTCCGTCGTACCAAACGAGCAGAAGGCGGTGAAGCGGCTGTGACATGCGGTGCAGGCCCCGTTACCGGATGAAGAGCATTTCCTGATAGGTCGGCAAGGGCCAGACCTCGTCGTCCACCAGACCTTCGAGGGCGTCGACGATTTCGCGGACCCGCTCGACGGCAGGCACGACGTTCTCGCGCATGAAACGCGCATGGCCGACCTTGCAGCCGTGATGCTTTTCAGACTCACGGGTTGTCTGGGCGAGCGCGTCGAGTTCCTCCTGCAGGTCCACTGCCAGGCGACAGATCTCAGCGAGCGTGGAAACGTCCACGGGCAGCTCGAGCTGCTTGAGCTTCAGCGCGGCACCCGCCAAGGCGTCCTGTGCCGAACTGACGGCCGGCAGCACCATCGTACGGGCGATTTCCTGCGTGAGCCGCGCCTCCACGGCGATGTCCTTGATGTACCGCTCTAGATAGATGTCGTAACGCGCGCGGAGCTCACGCTCGGTGAGAACCCCCTGCCGCTCCAAGGTCGCGATGGACTCGGGCGTAACGTACTGCGCAAGCGCCTCCGGTGCGGAAGGCAGGTTGCTGAGGCCGCGGCGCGCAGCTTCGGCGTGCCAGGCGGCCGCGTAATTGTCGCCGTTGAAAACGATGCGGCTATGCTCGTCCCAGATGCGCTTGACCAGCGCCTGAATCGCGGCGTTCAGCTGCGCCGGATCACCTTTGACGCGCGCTTCCAGCTCGGTCGCGATGTCATCGAGCGAATCGGCCACGATCGCATTCAGCACCATGATCGGGCCAGAGACCGACTGGCTGGAGCCCACGGCCCGAAACTCGAATTTTCCCCCGGTGAAAGCGAAGGGGCTGGTCCGGTTCCGGTCGCCCTTTTCGGCGGGCAAGGGCGGCAGCGTGTTGACACCGAGCGCGAGCGGCTGCTTGCCCTTCTTGGCCGGCTCGTGCGAAGCGCCCGCGGCCACGCGCTCGAAGAGCTCGGTCAGATGCTCGCCGAGGAAGACCGAGATGATTGCGGGCGGCGCCTCGCACGCACCGAGACGGTGGTCATTGCCCGCATGGGCGATCGAGGCGCGCAACAGCGCGCCGTGCAGAGAGATGGCGCGGATCACGGCAGCGCAGAACACCACAAAGCGGGCGTTCTCTTCCGGCGTATCTCCGGGGTTCAGCAGGTTGGACGTGGGCGTGTTCAGAGACCAGTTCACATGTTTTCCCGAACCGTTCACGCCTTTGAAAGGCTTCTCGTGAAGCAGGCAGACGAAGCCGTGTTTGGCAGCCGTGCGCTGGAGGATCGACATGACGAGGTGCTGATGGTCGGCGGCGATGTTGGCCTGCTCGTAGATCGGAGCGATTTCGAACTGGCCGGGGGCGACCTCGTTGTGGCGGGTCTTGACCGGCACGCCGAGCGTATAGAGCGCGTTCTCGCACTCGATCATGTATGCCAACACTCGCTCGTTGATCGCGCCGAAGTACTGGTCTTCAAGCTCCTGCCCCTTCGGCGGCTTGGCGCCGAAGAGCGTGCGTCCCGCGCTAATGAGGTCGGGACGGAGCAAGAAGAGTCGCCGATCGACGAGGAAATACTCCTGCTCGCAACCGGCATTGGCGTCTACCTTCTGGTCCGGCTCGCCGAGCAGGGCCAGGATCCGGCGGGCATGGCGGTCGATGGCCTGCATGGACCGCAGCAGCGGCGTTTTCTTGTCGAGCGCATCGCCCGTCGAAGCGCAGAAGGCGCAGGGTATGAACAGCGAGCGGCCGCCCGCGGACTCGAGAATATAGGCCGGGCTGGTGACATCCCACGCCGTGTAGCCGCGCGCCTCGAAGGTGGCCCGCAGGCCGCCGGACGGCAGGCTCGAACCGTCGGCTTCGCCGGTGATCAGCTGCTTCGCGGAAAACTTGGCGATGGCGCCGCCCTGGCTGTCCGGCTCCAGAAATCCGTCGTGCTTCTCAGCGGTCAATCCGGTAAGGGGATAGAAGACATGGGCATAATGCGTGGCGCCGTTCTCGATCGCCCAGTCGCGCATGGCGTCGGCCACCGCGCCGGCGACCGAAACATCCAGCCGCTCCCCGTTGTCGATCGTGCGGCGGACCGTGTGATAGACACTCGCGGGCAGACGCTGCCGCATCACGGCATCGTTGAAAACACAGCTGCCGAAGGCCTGCTTCAGCGCATGAAAAGCGTTGGACTCCGCGGGCGCATACCGGGGCGTAGTGGCGGCGATGGACTGGATGGAAGCGTAACGGGTATTCATACGGGCTCGGGTGGGGTTGGTGATGGCAAGGCCGCGAAGAAAACAGGCTCAGTGCTGTTGCGGCGCTCTCAGGTCGAGCGCCATCGCGATCTCGGGGCAGGTGAACGGATTGGCGTGCTTGGTGCAATTGATGCACCCCATGTAGAGCTTGTGCATCACTTGCGTTTTCGGGATGACCCTGAAACCGAGCGACGCGAAAAACTCAGGGGCAAACGTGAGGACGATCGCCTGCGCCGGATCGAACCGCCGGATCTCCGCCAGAATGTGCGATACGATCCGCGTGCCGACGTGGTGGCGGCGATACGCCTGATCGACGGCGACCGACTGGATCTCAACGGAAGCGCGCTCAGGCTCGCCAATCTCCGGAAGAATCTGCCACGCCGCGCAGCCGACGACGCGCCCGTCAGACTCGCAGACGACGAAGCGGTCGATGTTCTGAATGATATCGCCGATCGGCCGCGAAATCAGGTCTTCCTGATGGCTGCGTATAAGAGTGAAAATCTGCACCGCGTCTTTCAGGACTGCGGGTCTAATCTCAGGTCTGATCTGGTCTTCCATGGGTAAAGGTAAGATACCGATTCACGGCTGACGCCTCAAGCAGAAACGGCGCGCCCGGACAGATCCGAACACGCCGTTCATCCACCGCTTTCGGCCGAAATCAACCCTGCAGCGCGGCCTGCGCCGCGGCCAACCGCGCGATCGGCACGCGGAAGGGGCTGCACGACACATAGCTGAGACCGGTCCGGTAGCAGAACTTGACGGAAGCAGGATCACCGCCCTGCTCGCCGCAGATGCCGACCTTCAGGTGCTCGCGCGTCGAGCGGCCCTTCTTGACGGCCATCTCGATGAGCTGTCCCACGCCGTCCTGGTCGATCGTCTGGAACGGATCGGACGCCAACAGCTTCTTGCCGAGATAATCCGGCAGGAAGCCGCCGATGTCGTCGCGGCTGAAGCCGAACGTCATCTGCGTGAGGTCGTTGGTGCCGAAGGAGAAGAACTCCGCCTCCAGCGCCATGCGGTCCGCCAGCAGAGCGGCGCGCGGGATCTCGATCATAGTACCGACCATGTAGGGCATCGCCTTGATCTTCTTGGTCTCGCACACCTCCGCGTGAGCGGCCGCGATGATCGTTTTCTGGTGCTTCAGCTCGTTCACGTCGCAGGTGACGGGGATCATGATCTCGGGCTTGCACTTCTTGCCGGCGGCGATGATCTCGGCCGCCGACTCGAAGATGGCGCGCGCCTGCATCTCGGTCACTTCCGGATAGGTCACGCCGAGGCGGACGCCGCGGTGGCCCATCATGGGGTTGTTCTCGTGCAG
>DAOPZC010000112.1:0-9751 GCA_035353175.1 Kiritimatiellia bacterium
CCGGCGCGAGCTCCGGGTCGGTGAACAGGTTCTCCTTGATGTTGCAGACCATGGGTTGTACGCCCCAAGCGACGGTGCGGCCGAGTTCCAGATAGAACTGGTCGGGATAGAGGGTGTGCCAGGGCTTCTCCTCTTTCCAGCGGTCTTCGGGCGGCCACAGCGGGTCCCACGGCCGCGTGCCGTCGGGGTAGGCGTAGTTGCCGAAGTAGGCGTAGTTGCCGTGGTACACGGACTGGAACATCGGGATGGCGTCGAGGCGCTCGAGCGTGGTCGAGTTGCAGTAGATCGAGCCGGCCATGAGGTCCATATACGCCTCGTTGGTTCCTTCCGTGGTCAGCGGGTAGTCGGGGTTCTCGCGCTTCAGGCGCTGCAACAAAACGCGGTAGCCGTCGGGTCCGAACGAGCCCCCGCCCTTGGGGTGGGCGTGGCGCGGATTGTAGCAGCGGCCAGCCATGGTCGAGTTGCCGATCATGTCGAGGTACTGGCCGTTCAGCCCGCTCTCGCGCAGATGCCCGACCACCGATGAGATCCGGTCCTGGAACTTCGGCGCCTCGCCGCACATGTAGGCGAGCCGGTGATGGTTATACTTGTTAAAGGCCGTGTTGCGCGGCTCGCCGTCGCGCTGCACGAACACGCCCTCCTCGCCGCCGTCCTTCCACGTCTTGCCGTCCATGTCCCAGCAGACGCCGTTGATGTAGACCTGCGAGTAGATGCCCTGGCCTTTCAGGCGGGCGACGGCCGCGCGGAAGGGTTCCACGCCTTCGCGCGGCGGCCAGAAGTCGGGGTAATCGGTGTCGTACGGGTTGCTATGCCACCAGTACCAGTCGATGGCCACGGAGATGTCGCCCAGCTCTTTCTGCAGCCGCTCGACCGGCGGCAGCGCGTTTTTGATGAGCCCGCGGTTCCACACCCACATGCCGATCTTGCGCATCGGGTTCGCGGCTTTTCGGCTGGCATACCACGGCTGGGCGGTTCCCCACTTTTTGTAGATCTGTCCGGCTTCGAACCAATTCCCCTTGAAGGTCATGAAGCAGCTCGGGTAGGGGATTCGGTACGCGGCGGGCGGCCGGTCGGGCAGGCCCGGCACGTGGATGCCCGCGTAAGTGAGCCGGCCGCCTTCTTTCGCGATCTCGATTTCGCAGCCTTTGGTGCCCACCGACGGGTCCCGGTGGTCGAAGTAGAGCGACGGCCCGTTCGTGTTGAGCAGCGCGGAGAACTGCATGCCACCGCAGTAGGTGCGCCGCTGCTTGGCTCCGGGCTTGAAGAACGTTGCGCCCTGGTTCACGACGCCGCTGTCGTGGCCGCCGAAGACGAAAGACGACCCGGTCGCAAACGCGCCGGACAGCAGCGGAAAATGGATCTCCTCCACGAACCGCTTTCCGCTGTATCCCTCATAAGCTAGGTCGCCGCTCCACAGGCCGTCTGGCGCGCGCCGCCACGTGACGGTGACGGTGAAGGCGCCGCCGCACTCGGCGTGCCCTTTCCATGTTGCGGTCACCGCGTCATCCGTGCGTTCGACTTTCTTCTCACGCATCGCTTCCGGGCCAAAGAACGCGAGGTTGCCTTTCATGTCGCCCAACCCCAGCTTCCAGTCAAGCGTGGGCTGGTCATCAGCCGCGACGGCACGAGCAAGGGTACAGAGAAACGCGGCGCAAAAAAGAAATCGGGACAAGTGAGAGAGTCGGAAATATTCCTTCATCGGTGATTGTTCCTTCGCTGTTTGTTTACTGAATCCTGATCAGGGTGCCTTTGGCCGAAAGACGGATGTATCCGTCCGAAGTCATTTTTACCATTATTTCGGCTTGAGTTTCTGCACCGTGTAAGCGGCGGGCGAGGTGGTTTTGCGGCGGGCCTCGTCCCACCCCTTCATCTCCTCGAGCGACTCGAACAGGGCGATGCAAGCCGTCTCGTAGTCGACGCCCGCAAGCTCCACGACAAGCCTCACGCTGCGGTCGATCAGCTTTTTGTTCGACGCGTCGACGTGCGCCATCCAGTTGCTGCTCAGCCGGCCCATCTTGCCCATCGTCGCGGACGACACGTTGTTGAGCGCGAGCTTGAGCGCCAGATGGTCGAAGAGCCGCAGCGGCGTCGACGGCACATCGACGCCCACGTGTACCAGCTCCGTCGTTCCGCCCTGAGGCGCACGCCGTCCCACCACCAGCGAGGTCCGCTGTTCGAACGGCACGGCCGCGGCCGCGAAGGCTTTGCTCCACGCTGCGGACGAGCCTTCGTCCAAAAGCGCGGTCTCGTCGCCGACCAGCACCGCCATCGCTGCGTTGGGACGGACCTCGGTGCGCGACGCGTCGGGCTCGTTGCCGACGAGGTAAGTGTGCAGGTCCTTGAGCCCGATCTGCGGCGGGTTCTTGACGATCTTCTCGGCGGCCTTCAATTGCACGTACGTGTCGGCCGTCCACTCCAAGCAGCGCGGCTCGTGTCCGACCAAGTGCAGCCAAGCCGCGGGCGTTGGCCGCTGCGGATCCTTCACGAAGGCCCACGGGGCGGGCGCGGCGGTGTCCGCCGCGCTGCGGAACGGCGGGATCTTGAAGGTCGGCGAGCGCTCGGTCGTATCGGTGAAGATGTCGAGGAGGTATTCGTTCGCGAAGTAGGTGACGCGGCCCTTCTTGCCGTAAAGGTCCATCTCGCCGTCGACCATCCGCGCCAGCGCGGCGACGTTCGCTTCGGAGCGGAGCTGGCGGAGCAGCGTCTCGAACTGCGCCACCGTGTGCTCGGGCGTCCAGATGCCGAGCCCCAGCGACGCCCGCTGCTGCGGCGTCAGCTTGTCCGACAAATGGTCAGCGAGGCCCGCTTCGAAGGCTGCGCCCGCGACCAGCAGCTCGGTGGTCGTGGCCTGCATGCGCGTGGAACCTGCCACCGCCATGGGGCCCGTGCAGAGCACGAGCGTCGTCACCGCTGGATTCTCGATCACACGGCGGCAGCGCTCCAGGTTCTTGGCCAACAATCCCGCCGGATTGTTGAAAAGAAAAAAGACCTTCGCCTTCACGTCCACGCCGCGCAGCACGGTGCCGATCACCGACGAGGTCTCGCCGCCCTCGGAGATCGCCACCACCACGTCGCCCTCGCGCACGCCTGCCTGCTCCATCTGGCGGTAGCCGAACGTGATGTAGTCCTCAAAGCTTTCAACCGAGCGGATGAGCGCGAAGTCGCCGCCGGTCATGACCGCCTGCGTGCGTTCGGCCATGTCGCCGCAGACGGCCTTGAGTTCGGGATGCTTCTCGAACGTCTCGCGCCAGAAGCGGCGGTTCGCGGCGTCCAGCAGGATCGAGAGTCTGCCGGTCGCTCCGCAGCCGCTGAAGTACACCTTGCGGCCGCTGTCCAGCGCGGCTTTGACCGCCTGGCGCAACCGCGCAAACTCGGGAGAGGCGACCACGCGCTGGGCGACGGGCGGGATATCGTCGTCCACGCTGAGCAGCATGCGCAAGCCTTGGGCCGTATCCGCCTGAAGCGCCTGCGACAGCCCGCGCGTCTTGGGGTGCGACTGCTCGGTCGGCAGGTAGCCGAGATGGAACTGCGTTTCGTTGCGGATGAAATCCAGCGCCTGCTCGCGCGGCGTCTTCGCGGCCTGTTGCGCCCAAGCGGACGATCCCGCCAAGATCAACGTTGTGCAGCATGCGGAAAGGAATACGGCTGAGCGTGTCATCAGATTCTCCCTTTATTGTTTTTCGTTGACTAAAACCACGCGGTCCACAAAGACCGATTTCACCTCACCTTTGCGCGCCGGCGGCGCGGCCCAGAAAGCTCGGCTCGGTTTGATCGCGACGCGCCCGAGGTCGATGGCGCGATAGGCGGGACCGGCGATCTCCTGAACCGGGACCGCCCGCGAAACGACCATTTTCTTTTCGGTGAAATCGTAGACGCCGAGCGTGAGGCCGTCGCCGGTCCGCGCCGAGGCGTCGGCGCGAACGTACGCGACAACGCGGCAGACCTGAGGCGCGTCCGCCGTACGCTCGGGGACGGAGAAGCGCAGGAGAGGGAATTGAACTGCCCAGATCTTGTGGCCGCCGGACATGCGTGCGGCGTGTTTGTTGGAGGCGGCCTCGTCTTTCACAAGGCTGATCTGCCCGGAGGGGCGGGGGTTGAACTCAAACTCCTGCCAGTCATCCCAGTCGCGGGCCGGCAACCCTTTGCATACCTCTGGCGTCGCAGCCGGCTCAGAGGCGAGACGGAATCTTTCTAGGAGCGTCTTTTTGTAATCTGTGAAGGTTTTTTCCGACGTGGTCTCGCAATAGGCCTTGACCTGGAAGCGGTCGCAGGACGCGATCCACTCGCGCGCGGCTGCCGACGGATCGAAGTCGCGGGGCAACGTTGTATCCGCCGCATTCGCGTGGCGCTTCAGCAGCGGGGCGTTGAGCAGCCAGACGTGATCGAGCGAGAGCTTTTCACGCCGGACTTTATCGGCCAAACCCTTTCGGCCGGCCGGATCGGCGGTCTCTTCGGTTTGGGCCGTGGCCAGTGCGGCGTCCATCAGGCGGGTTGCCTCCAATATGCTGTCGGCGTCCAGCCAGTGCGTCACGTTGTTCTGGTAGCAACCGAGATAAACGCCGGACTTTTCCGCACGGTCATGGATGAAATCCAGATAGCGCTTGAGTGCCGCGCCGGTCTTTTCGCCGTAATAGCCCGTAAGAAACGTGTCGATCAATTGGCCCGCATCCAAATCGGGATTCCAGAGCAGGTGCGAGAGGACCCAGTGGCGGAGCCGCACGAAATCGCCGGCGGAACACAGTGCGTCGCCCTGTTCGAAAAGGCCGGCGGCGCCGTATTTCACGAACGTGCGGATGTTCGGCGCGAGCACGTGCAGGTTGGGGTGGGGGAGCATGTAGGAGCTGAAGCTGGTGACGTAGTCCCAGAGGAAAAGATTGCCGCCCGCCACGCGGCTCCAGTCGGCGAGGTCGCGGGCAAAATCCGCGTTTTCCCTGCTTCCCTCCAACGGCTGGAGGAAGGAGCACTCGATGTCGCAAAGCCGGATCAGCACGTTTCGGCGCGGCTTGGTCAGCGCGGGCGCTTTGCGCGTGTACTGGTAAGCGAAGGTGTCGATGTAAACGTACGGGAATTCTTTCTCGATATCCTCCGCGACCCGGTTGACGAAGCGCAGCATCGGTCCGGAGCCGGTGCCGATGCCGCCTTCCTCATTTTCGACGGTGAGACAGGCGGCACATTCGCAGCGGCCGAAACCGTCGTTCTGACTGATCTGGATCATGTCCGCGCCGGGGTCTTCGCGCAGCAGGGCGAGTGCGTTTTTGGTTAACTCCTTGCGCATCTCGTCGTTGGTCAGGCAGAGCTGCGCGTCTTTAAAGCGCCGTTGGCCCTTGATTTCGCTGTACCATTCGGGGTGGTCCTTGAAATAGCGGCCGGGCGGCAGCAGCTCGTAAAACGAATGGTAGGCGGAGTTGCGTCCCTTGAAATAGATCAGCCGGTGGTTGCCGCCGCAGGACTCGGGAATCATCTCCATCGGGGCAAGCATGTAGCGCGTGCGCGAGCTGAAATTCCCCTTCAGGCGCGCCTTGAAACGGGCATTGAAGGAGTCCAGGTAATACGATTCGCGAAAGCGCAGCTTCGGCGCGTAGCGGATGTCTAGAACGGGAAGCGGTAAGGTTGGCCTGCTGGGAATGAAGGTTTCGTCGCTGGTCCACCAGCGCACGCCCACGCTGTCCTCCAAGAATGTGTAGACCGCATAAAGGGCACCGCGTTGCGGGTGGCCCGCCAGGATCAGGTCGTCGCCGACGGTTTTGAGCACGATGCCGTCATGGGCGAGTGACTTCGGGTCGAATCCGGGGAGCAGCGCGCGTGCGGCGGCTGTGTTTCCCACCAGCAGGCGGGGGCCGGATTTGGGCGTGGTTTCGGTGACGACTCCGAACACCGCCCCCGTCACTTTTCCGAGATGCTCCTGAAGCTCATGTGCGGCGCTCAGCTCGACGGGGGCGGCGGCGGCGGGCACGACGATTTGAGCGGACGCTATTCCGGAACGGGCGATTATCGGCGTGTCTGTTTCCGCCCGGCAAGGCCGCGCACCGACAGCCAGGAGGACACCTCCCGCGAGGCCGCGAACCAGCTTGAAAAAAGAATGGTCCATTGCAGAAATCCCCATCTTTCGCGCAAAAGCTCGGACGCCGACAAAATAAAGTCCTTACGCTTGAAAAAGTATATAGGGTCGGGCAGGGAATGAACACCCTCGATTGCGCACAAAATGATCCGGCATTTTGCGCAATAAAGGCTTGTTGCCGCAAAAGGAGAAGTGCATACTGAAAAACCAGATTCGAAATATGCCGAAGATCTTCACACAAACGCCGCGTGTCGTGGTGATTTTGGAGACCTGCGTCCAGCCTGACCGCGAAAAACTGGACGGGATCTTCAAGTATGTGCGTTTCTATGGTCCGTGGCATTTGCATATCATTCAGAACCGCGTCGGTGAGCAGCGGCTTGCCCATTTTGAAACGTGGCAGGCGAACGGCATCATCGTGGGGCAGTCCATGCTTGATATGGAGGATACGCTTGCCCGGACGGAACTGCCGCTGGTGCTGATTGACCCGCTGCCACGCCATCTGACGCGCTCATCACCCTTTTCACGGTGCTCGCATGTCCAAAATGATTCCGCGAGTGTGGGAATTGCGGCGGCGGACTATTTTTTGACGAAGGGTTTTAAACGGTTCGCCTATGTCGGCGAGGTGTTGGACCGGCTGTGGTCTCAGGGGCGGGGGCGAGGTTTCGCCGACCGGCTGCGCAGGGCCGGTTTCTCCTGCCAGACCTATGTGCCGCCGGCAGCCGCCGAGCTGAGCGACTGGGCGGTGGAGCAGGCGCGTCTCGCCCTTTGGCTGGCGGCGCTGCCCAAGCCGGTGGCGCTCTTCGCGGCGATGGATATCCGGGCCCGTCAAGTGCTCGACACGTGCCTCATCAGCGGCATCAAAGTTCCTGAAGACGTGGCGATCTTGGGCGTGGACAACGATGAGCAACTGTGTTTGGGAAGCTTCCCGACGCTTTCCAGCATCGGGTGCGACATGGCGCAGTGCGGATTCATGGCCGCGCAGTTGCTGGATGAGCTGATGCGCGGTAAACGGAAGCTCAGGACGGTCCAGACCTATGGGGTGAAGAAAATCGTGGAACGCCAATCGACGCGCGCCACTCAGCCCGTGCAGGACCAGCTCGTGGCCCGAGCGCTCGATTTCATCCGCCTCAATGCCTGCGAAGGGATCGGTGTGGCGGATGTTGTCGCGTATCTGAAGGTCTCCCGGCGTCTGGCCGAACTGCGGTTCCGGAAAGTGTGCGGCCGCTCCCTTCTGGATGAAATCCAGTCGGTACGTCTCGAACGCGTCCGGCGGCTGGTGGCGGAGACGGATTTCTCCATCCGTGAGATTACCGACCGAAGCGGTTATCAGACGGAAGACCATCTGCGCCGCATGTTCAAGCGGCACTTCGGCACGACCATGCGGACCTATCGGCATCAGGACTGAAGCCCCATGCGTCGGGACAGCCGGAAAGCCGGCTCGCGTTAGGCCTGGGCTGCGGCTTGTTCCGGCGTGTTTTCTTGCGGCCGGACCTGATAACTCGGGGGGGCCAACATGCCGCCGGAGACGATCATCTTGATCCCGTCCTCGACCGAAATATCGGTGAATTGGACCGCGTCGCGCGGCAGGAGGAGCAGAAAGCCGGATGTCGGATTGGGCGTCGTGGCAACAAAGATCCGATAGAACGTCCGGCCTTGCGGATTGAGGATGGTCCCTGTGACGAATCCGAGCGCCAGTGCGTCACGCCGCGGGAATTCGACCAGCACGACGGCTTGGAAGGCGGCGGTCGTCGAGGACGAGAACGTCTCGACCACCTGTTTTGAAGACGCGTAAATGGACTTGACGATCGGCAACCGCAGCAGGACCGCTTCTCCCCAGTGGATCAATCGGCGTCCGATGATGTGGGTCGTGATGCCCCCGACGAGATAGATCAACACGGCCGTCACCAGCAGGGCAATCAGCGTCAGGATGTATTCCGGAAGCTCGCCTGTCCATGGCCGTAAAACCGGGCGCGCGAACGCGGTGAGCGTCGAAAAGAGCAGGTTCAGGATGAACAGCGTGATGGCGAGGGGAATCAGCACCAGAAGGCCCGACATCAGGCGGTTGCGCAGATGTTTGCCGATTCTCGACGAAGGACCTTTTTCCGATGTTTTCACGAGTTAGGCCTCAAAACTTACAGGGTTATGCGCGTTAAACGCCCCAAAGCCACCAGACGAAGGCGCAGGCGGCAAGGACGGCCGCAGCAGTGAACGGAATGCCGATCCCCATGAAATCGCGGAAGGTGACGGTGTAGCCACGCTTCCGCAGGATGCCCAGCGTGACCACATTCGCCGAAGCGCCGATGGGCGTCAGGTTGCCGCCGAGGCAGGCACCGATCAGCAGGCCGAACATGAGCAGCGGAACGGGGGTGTGGATCTGCTCCGCAACCTTTTGCGCGACGGGAATCATCACCAGCAGGAAGGGGACGTTGTCCACGAACCCCGACACGATCACGGAGAACACGACGATCATCGCGAACGCCAGCGCCGCATTGCCTCCCACCGAGTGCGCCATGAAGCCGGAGAGCTTGTCCATCCAGCCCGAATCGCTGAGTCCGCCCACCAGAACAAATACGCCGATCAGAAAGAACGTGGTGTCCCAGTCGAGCGTCGTGATGAGTTGGCGCGTGCTGCCCCAGCGGGCGATGAGACGGTACCAGACCAGGGCGATGATGCTCAGACACAGCGTGTACACGCCCGCGAACCAGGCGAACTCGGGGTCGACCGCCGTGGCGAACGAGAGGCCGAGCACCAGAAAGCCGAGCAGCCCGGCCGGCACCCAAGAACGCGCCTTTTCCTTCGGGATGAGCTCGGATTTCTCCTTATGCCTCCGATACAGGAACGCCAAGACGACCAGCGAGGCGATCATGCCGATCTCGACGGCAAAGAAAATGCCGGGTTTCCCTTGGTAAGCGAAGAAATCCCAAAAACCCATGCGCATATGTCCCGCGAGGATCATGCTCGGCGGATCACCGATCATGGTGGCGGTGCCCTGCAGGTTACTGCTGACGGCGATACCGATCAGCAGGGGGACGGGGCTGATCTTGAGCTTGTCAGCGAGGCTCAGCGCAACCGGCGCGACCAGCAGGACCACGGCCACATTCTCGACGAACATGGAGATCACGCCCGACAGCGCGCACAGGGACAACATGGCGACGCGGGTCGATTTCGAGCGGTCGACCAGCCATTCGGCGAGCACGGCGGGGACTCGCGACATCAGGAACATCTCGGCCAGGATCAGCGTGCCGAAAAAGAGCCCCATGACGTTCCAGCTGATCTTTGTGAGCAGGGCGTCCTGCCAGCCCAGCACGCCCATGGCGACAAGGACGAACCCGCCGCCACAGGCGACCCACGACCGCCGGTTCGGCAAGAGCACGAAGAGGGCGTAACAGAGAACGAACACAATCAAACTGATCCACGCTGGAGTCAACATTGGCGAAGTCCTTGACCGGAAACATCCGCTGAACCTTCTTCAGCGGGAAAATCACGTAAACAGGAAATGCAGAATACTGACCCGGGGCCCGAATATCAAGCGCATTTGGAACGGCCGCCTGGCTTTGCGCGGTTTGTTCTGGTTTAAACGGCTGCGGGCGGCTAAACTTAATCACCTTTTTTCAGGCGGTCTGTCAATTATCGACAATGAGGAGCGGATGGTATGGCGAATGTTCCGGTGAATCGCGAGACGGTGTTGGAGTT
>DAOPZC010000113.1:0-9651 GCA_035353175.1 Kiritimatiellia bacterium
AGAACCATGTGTCGCTTGTGCAACTCAGATCGTAGGAGTCAAGTGCCCAAGCATCACATACTAAATAGAACGTTGCAGCGTCCTCGGGATCTCCTTAACTTCGTGAGGAAGGCAATTCAGGTAGCGGCCAGCCGATCACATGATCGCGTGCGGGAGGCCGATATCTCCACAGCTGAAAAGGAGTACTCGGAAGACATGTTCAACGAACTTAAATATGAACTCCGCGACATTTACCCGCAGTATTCAGACATGTTGCCGGAATTCCTAGGTGTCGACATCACAGTGTCTTGCGACGATCTGTATCTATTGGCAATGGGCTGTGGAATATCGGAGGAGCGCTGGCCCGATGTGGTTCAATCCCTGCTTTGGTTTTGCTTTCTTGGAATAAAGACCGAGTCCAGCGAAGTGTATGCTTATCAACTTGGTTATAGTCGCGACCGCATTAAAGCTTTGCTTCGTGGCGTTGGCAATTGTGATAAACGTTTTACTATTCACCCTGCATTCCACAGGGCATTGTTGATTGGGGAAGGGAACCGTTAAAAAAGCGCGTGGCTCAATATGAAAAATCCCGTGCTGTCGAGTGGAGCCCGAACAGGTGTACATTGTAAAGATTCGTAAAAATTTAAGAGAGGCGGCCGGCGGGCCGCCTCTCTGGTTTGTTATGCTTGTCGTCCGAAGCGGAAGCGTTCACTTGCCCTTTTCCAACTCCTCGGCCAGCCATTCGTCAGCAGTCAGTTTCTTGTCGCCTCCGCCACCGGGGGCTTGGCGGCCTTGCCGGTGAGCCTCTCCAGCCGGTCCACCTCTGCCTTGAGCGTTGTGCAGCCGGATTAATCGGCTGGGTTGTTTCCGACGCAAGATGCTATGATATGCCCGAAAAGGAGATGTGTGATGTCGAGAGAATTCAGTGTTGTGATCGAGCAGGACGAGGACGGTTATTTCGTCGCGTCCGTGCCCGCCCTGCGCGGTTGCCACACGCAGGCCAAGTCTCTTGATGTGCTGATGAAACGCATCAAAGAAGCCATATCGCTGTGTCTTGAAGTGGAGGACGCGCCAGTGTCGAACCAGTTCATCGGCGTCCAGCGCGTCGCGGTCATGGTATGAGCACCTTCCCAGCACTCAGCGGCTCCCAACTGATCAAAGCAAAGCCCTCCGGCGTCTGGGCTTCGAGATCATACGCGTCAAGGGGAGCCATCATTTTCTTCGGCATCCCGACGGCCGCTGTACCGTTGTGCCGGTTCATCGCGGCGAGATGATCGGTCGTGGTCTGCTGGCTCAGATCCTGCGCGACTGCGAGCTGTCCCGTGAGGACATTCAGGCGTGAGGCGGCGGATCGCCGCCGTCACGGTCTGTTGGTTCACTTGCCCTTCTTCAACTCCTCGGCCACACGTGAGTGTCTGGCACACGGCATGCGTCGTTGCTGAACCTGACGGGCGTCCGGGACGTCCGCCCTTACTTCGTCGCCTCGATCCGGTACAAATGCGTCTTGGTGCGCAGGATCAGGGCATCGCCATCGACGGCGGGCGAGGCCATAAAGCCCGTATCCAACGAATTCTCCGCCATCTTTTCGAACGTCCGGCCTGCGCGGAGAACCGCGGTTTTTCCGGAGAGGCCGAAGGCGTAGATCCGTTTTCCGTCATGAATAAGCGAGGCGATGTGGCTTCCGCCGACGCGCTCCCGCCATACGGTCTGGCCGGTCGCGGCCTCCAGGCAGGTCATCACCCCGTGGTCGGCCAGCATGTACATCAGGCCGTCTAGCACCACGGGAGAGGGCGTCAGCGGTACGTCCTTGCCCGCCATGCGCCACGCGACGTGCGAGCCGGTCACGTCGTTCGTCCCGTCCGGGCGGATGCCCAGCATTTCCGGGATGCCGCGTCCGGTCACGGCCAAGACCAGCCCGCCGTCGAAAACGGGACTCACGGACGGCGTGTAGGCGGTGTTGACGACCCGCCAGAGCTCTTTCCCCGTTCCGGGGTCGTAGGCGAAGAGCGTGCTGGAGGAGAGGCTGATCAGCTGCTCCCTGCCCCCGGCTCGGAGCACGAGCGGCGTGGCGAAGGCTTTGCGGAAATCGCCTTCCCGCTTCGGCTGCCCCTTTTCGTCGAGGTCGTTCCATTTGATGACGCGGTCGGTCTTCCAGACCGTCTTGCCGGTGCGCGTGTCCAGCGCGGTCACGTACTGCACGTCCACGCCGTCGTAGGTCAGGATCAGCAGGTCGCGCCACAGCAGTACCGAAGAGCCGGGGCCGCGGTAGTGGCGGCACTTGAGGTCTTCGCGTGTCCAGAGCGTCTCGCCCGTCTTGGCGTCCAGGCAGGCGGTGCCGTAGGTGCCGAAATGGACGTACACGCGCGCCTCATCGACGGCCGGGGAGGGCGCGGCGTAGCAGTTGACGGCGTTGCCGAGCGGCTCGGGCTGGTCGCAGTGGAACAGGTGCTTCTCGAAAAGGATTTTGCCGGACGCCGCGTCCACGCAGAACGCGAAGTAGTCTTGTCCGTTCGTCGTCGCGCTGGTCACCCAGACGCGGCCGTCACGCACGGCGGGCGTGGACCACCCCAGATGGGGGATCGCGGTTTTCCAGCGGACGTTCTCCGTCTCGCTCCAATGCAAGGGCAGTGTCGCGCCGATGACGGAACCGTCGCCCTGCGGGCCGCGGAACATCGGCCAGCCCTCGCCCGCGTAAACCACGCCGTTCAAAAGTGCACAACCGACCAGCCAACCGAAGTGTCCGTGTTTCATGATTCCCTCAGGATGTTTTTTCGCCACGCCGCTGTTCCCCGCTCACGGAGGCCGTTACGCGGCACAGCATGCCCGAAACCGCGCGGTGGTGTCAAGCCGAGGACTTCAACCCTGTTGCCACAAAAGAATACAAAGAACACAGAGAAAAGTGTGCACAAAACGAAAGAACTTGGACGCGCGAATGGGCGCTCCCGCTTCAGTCTTCCTCGACTCGGAATGGACTTGAGCGAAACTCTCTCCGTGTGATAATGTTCGGACATGTTTAAATGATGGTGGAGGCCTCCATTTTTCGTCGCACTGCACATCAAGGAGAACGAGAATACCAAAATAACGTGGCGCATGGCCCTGTTGGTAGCCCTTGGTTTTCCCTGGGAATCCTTTAAGAACACCTTCAAATAGCACCGAGGATCACGAGTCATGGTAACCGAGGAAAGGACAGAGGATGCAAAAGCATAATCCGCCACCGTTCGCTTCTAAAGCTTCTAGACCGACGATCCGCGCCGCTTTCTTGCGGGGGTGCCTCGGCGGAGCCTTGTGCCTTGTCTGTTTCGGTGCTCTCCGCAGCGAGGCGCAGGCCTTGGGACCGCGCCTCGATCAGACCCCGCAGGCTTACCCGATGCGGGTGGTCAGGGATCCGATCAACGCGGAGATCAATGCGTTTCGCCACAATGTCCGCCAGCTGTATAACGCCAGCAACTTCAACGAATTGGAGAAGATCGCGGCGGGCTTGCGCGCCGCCAAGGCCCAGTTCGGCAACGGCGGATGGAAGGTTGTACAGTTTTACGATGCGTTGGAATGCCGCTCGGATGAACCGGAGAGCATGTGGCGGCTGCACGACCAGATCCATCGGAGCTGGATCGATATGAAGCCCGAGTCGATTACCGCGCGGCTGGCGTACGCGCACTTCTTCTGCAGTTACGCCTGGCACGCGCGCGGCAATGGATACGGCGACAGCGTCACGCCCGAAGGCTGGAAGCTGTTCCGCCAACGGTTGGCTGCGGCGCACCAGATTGTGGATGAAGCCCGCAAGTTGAAGGAGAAGGATCCTTATTTGGGAACGGTCGCGCTGAGGGTCGCTCTTGGCGAAGGGCCGGAGAAGGAGGCATACGATGCCATTTTAGAAGAGGCGCGCGCCGCCGAGCCCCGCTTCTGGAGCTACGATACCAGCCGGGCCTATTCGCTACTGACCCGCTGGCACGGTGCGCCCGGCGAATGGGAGGCCTACGCCCTGAAGGCAGCGGCCCGGCCCGACGGGCTTGGCGCCGAAATCTATGCGCGTATCGTGCTACATCTGTCGAGATTTTATGGCAACATCATCGACGAGTCCGACGTCTCCTGGCCCAAAACGCGCGAGGGACTCGAACTGATGGTCAAGCGCTATCCCGAATCCTTGGAGATCGTCAACGAGGCGGCACACTTGGCCTATTTGGCCAAGGACCGCGAGTTGGCCCGAGCCCTGTTCGACCGGCTCGACGGGGCCTGCGTCCTGCGCGCCTGGTCCGGCCCGGAACAGTTCATGGGCGCGCTGAAGTGGGCGCGGAAGACCGACAAGTGAAGGGGCGCGGGGCCCGCGCGCCGATGCACGCCCTTTTTTTGCAGCCAAGGGCACCCAACGCCACGGAGTCCGCAAGGTGATGCGGGGGGCGGGTGGATTTCAACACCTCCGTACGTCTTGCCCGCTGAAAATCAAGCGGGCCATGGTGTGACGGCTTAGGAAGGTCGTTCCGCGCGGCAGGCTTCAGGTTGCGCTCTGTCCGTCGTCGCGGTCGCTGACGCGGTGGGGGCCGGTGGCGCCGCGGCGGCAGGCCAGCGGAGTGATTCCTGTGTGACGCTTAAATAAGTTCGCGAAGTGTTGCGAGGAACAAAAGCCGAGGCGCAGGGCGATCTCGGTGACCGGGGTGTTGCTCTCCAGCAGGAGCGTCCGGGCGGCCTGCATGCGGCAGGCGAGCAGGAACTGGCGCGGCGGAAGTCCGGCCAACCCACGGAAGCGCGTGATGAAGTGAGTGGGCGCCATGCCGGCCTGGCGCGCCAGTTCCTCGACGACGAACTCGTTTTCGGGGTGGGCCTGCATCTCGCGCATCTGCGCCTCCAGCCGTTCCTCGCCCGGCGGCACGGTGTGGGCGTTTGCGGCGGTCAGGACCTCCATCAGCAGCTCCAGCACCGTGGTCCGGACCCGCAGGGTACGGAGGTGGGTGTCGGGCTCGTCGTACAGCATGTGGAGCGACTGGAAGAGGCGCTTGATGCGCTCGGTCCCGCGGAAGTGGCGGTAGGGGATGTTCAGCAGCGCCTGCCGCAGCGCGGCGGCCTCTTGGGGCGGTTGCTGCAGGAAGGGCCCGGCCTTGTCGTCGACGCGCAGAATCATCCAGTAGAGGATCAGGCCCTTGGGGTGCGCGCTGACGGTGTGCCGTTCGTCCGGCAGGTTGACGAAGACTTCGCCCGGTGCCAGGCGGTAGGTCCGGCCGTTGAAACCGAAGCTGAGCGTGTTGCGCACGCAGAAGTGGAGCTCGATGCAGCCGTGATGCCAGTGCTCGGGCACGTCGGGACGCGGGTTGCGGTAGTTGCAGTACCCCAGCATGGGCACGGACGGCAGGCCGACGTCTTCGAGGTTCAGCACGCGGCGCTCGGAGGTGTTCATGTAGTTGAAGTGCAGGTTGGAGATGTTGCCGGACATGTGCGTAATGTTATGAAAATAGAATTGTGAACGCAAGAGGAAGACGCAAACGGTTAAACTGTCAAAGTCAGAAGTCGGTGCTCGGGTTCAGGACGTTTGCGGAAACCAACAGGAGTCGGATATGATCGAAAAATGCATTCAGGCGAAGGCTGCGTTGAAACGGGATTTCAAGCCGCCGATCACGGTGCTGCAGGAGCTGAAGCGTGCGGCGCGCCCGAACGACAAGGTGCTTGCCATCGCGTGGGAGCGCGAGAACGGCTATGTGTCGCGCTATGATCTGCCGCTGCCTGCCCGTGCCGACGAGATGCCGGAAGTGATTGTGCTCGCGGAACGAATCGTCAAATTCCTGCTCTGGTCTTCCGGCGGCTGGCGTTTGATGCTCTCCGGGCCGCGTAAGCTTTGCCAAGTCATCAAGCAGCAGTATTCCGCAACCGGCGCGCGGGCGTTCGATGTGAAGTTCATGGAGGGCGTGTATGCGCGTCCCCTGGTCGTTGAGCTGTGCACGATGGCCGAGATGCCCCAGACGTATGAACGGGCGCTACTGATGGAGAACCGGACCGACGGCTGCCGTCTCGGCTTCGATTTGGGCGCGAGCGACTTCAAGATCAGCGCGGTCAAGCGCGGCAAGGTCGTGTTCAGCGAGGAGTTTCCTTGGGACCCTCGCAACCAGGCCGATCCCGAGTATCACTATGCGAAGCTCAACGAGGGCCTGAAGAAGGCGGCGGCGAAGCTGCCACGCGTGGACGCCATCGGCGGCAGCACCGCCGGCGTGGTGGTGGATAACCGTATTCAGGTGGCCTCGTTGTTCCGGGCCATTCCGCCGGAGCGCTACAGCGAGGCGCAGAACATGTTCCTGCGTCTCGGAAAAGAGTGGAATGTGCCGGTCGAAGTGGCGAACGACGGCGATGTCACCGCGCTCGCGGGCCTGATGTCGCTCGGCAAGAAGGGCATCCTCGGCGTGGCGATGGGGTCGAGCGAGGCCGCAGGGTTCATCGATCGCAAAGGGTGCCTGACGGGGCGGCTCTCCGAACTGGCCTTCGCGCCGGTCGATCTGCATCCGGCCGCGCCCGCCGACGAGTGGTCGGGGGACGCGGGCGTGGGGGCCATGTACTTCTCGCAGCAGGCGGTGAACCATCTGGCGCTCAAGAAAGGCATCCGCTTCCCTGCGAAGATGCCGCTGCCGGAACGCCTGAAGAAGGTCCAGGAGCGCATGTTGGACGGCGATGTCGTGGCGCTGAACATCTTCCAGAAGATCGGCCTCTACCTCGGCTACACCGTGCCGTGGTACCGCGAGTTCTACGGCTTCGACAGCCTGATGATCCTCGGGCGCGTGACCTCGGGCCCCGGCGGCGTGATGATCCTCGAGACCGCGCGCCTGATTCTGGCCGACCAGTTCCCGGAGATCGCGGAGGAGGTCGAAGTCTTCATGCCGGATGAGAAGGCGCGCCGCGTCGGGCAGTCCGTGGCGGCCGCCACGATGCCGATGATTTGATGGAGGCCCGTAGGCTGTCGTCAAGCGGCTGCGGAGTGTGACGCCGGGTTGGCAAGGAAGACTAGAAAAGGGATGAGACAGACAAACACGACAGCCTTTCATGGCCCAAGGGCGAGACGCTGTCGCACCGTCAAGGAGATCGCATGGATCGGGCAAAGCACAGCGTTGATCAGATGAGACAGGTTTTTGAGGGGTTTCAGGCGTGGGGTGATTTCCTCGACGCGGCGCCCTATGGCTCTGGGCACATCAACGACACTTACCAGGTCTCGGCCCGCCTCGCGGGCACGCCGGTGCGTTACCTGCTGCAGCGGATCAACCACGACATCTTCAAGCAGCCGGACCGCGTGATGGAGAACATCCTGCGCGTCACGGAGCATCTGCGCGGGAAAGTGGCGGGCGCGGCGGACGCATCGCGCCAGACGCTCACGGTGATCCCGGCGCGCGACGGCAAGCCCTACGTGCGGGATGGCGCGGGCAACTGGTGGCGGCTGTATCTCTTCATCGAGCTGGCGCGCACTTATGACATCATCGAGAACGAGCGGCAGGCGTATGAGGCGGCGCGTGCGTTTGCCCGCTTCCAGAACCAGCTGGCCGACCTGCCCGAGCCGCGGCTGCACGAGACGATCCCGGCCTTCCACAACACGCTGTCGCGCCTGCAGGCGCTGGACGCGGCCATTGCGTCCGACGCGTGCGGCCGCAAGGCCGAGGTGTCGGCCGAAATCGCGTTCGTCGAGGCGCGGCGTGCGCAGTGCGGACGCCTGCTCGAACGTAACGCGCGCGGCGAAATCCCCGAGCGTATCACGCACAACGATACCAAGATCAACAACGTGATGCTCGACGACGCGACGGGCGAGGGCATCTGCGTGATCGACCTTGACACCGTCATGCCGGGGCTCGCGCTCTACGATTTCGGCGACATGGTGCGTTCCGCTACCGCGTCGGCCAAGGAGGACGAGCGCGACCTTTCCAAAGTCGGCAGCCGTGTCGGGATGTTCGAGGCGCTGGCGCGAGGCTATCTTTCGGGCGCGGATTTCTTGCTCCCGGCGGAAATCGAAGAATTGGTTTTTTCGGGACGCCTGATCACGCTGACGATCGGCATCCGTTTCCTGACGGACTACCTCTCCGGTGACGTCTATTTCCGGACGCACCGCCCGGGGCAGAACCTCGACCGTTGCCGCACGCAGTTCCAGATGGTGCACAGCATGGAGGCGCAGTCAGCGGCGATGGAGGAGATCGTGAGGGGGCTCTGTCGCAAATGACGGATATGCTTTGTGCTGATCGTTGCCAGAGCCTGTGCGCGGGAGACGGCAAAAAGCGGAGCTGGGTTCCGAAACATAGGAGGTCGAGATGAGAATGCGAGTTGCGATGACGGTACGGGGCGTGGTCGGCGTGTTGCTGGCTGCAGGGTGCTGGAGAACTTCGCCGGCGTTCGCGGCCGAGCGGCCGCGCGTGCTGCTGATCGGCGATTCGATTTCGATCGGATATACGCCATTCGTAAAGGCGGCGCTCTCGAACCGCATGGAAATCGTCCACGCGCCGGGCAACAATGAGTCGACGGTCCGAGGCCTCGAGCGGCTTGACGCGTGGCTCGGCACCGGCAGGTGGGACGTGGTCCATTTCAACTGGGGCCTGCACGACATGAAGTATATCGACGGGCAGACCAAGCTCGTTCCGGTGGAGAAAGGCACGCAGTGGGTGCCAGTGGAGCAGTATGAGCCGAACTTGCGAACGCTGGTGCAGCGACTGAAAAAGACCGGCGCGAAGCTTGTCTGGTGTGCGACTACGCCGGTGCCGGAAGGGGCCGTTGGACGGGTTCCCGGGAACGAAGAGGCTTACAATGCGGCCGCGTTGCGCGTGATGCGGGCGGAAGGTGTGCCGGTCAACGATCTGCACGCCTTCATCGGCTCGCCCGAAAAGCGGCTTGCCCTGGGCGGCAAGCCCAAGGACGTGCATTACACGGATGCGGGGTCAAAGGCGCTGGCGGCCGAAGTGGTCAAGGCGATCGAAACCGCGATGGGAACCGGATGGACGCACCTTTTTAACGGCAAGACGCTGGACGGCTGGCGGCCTTACGGCAAGCCTGCGGACACGCCCTTCGGCGCGGGGTGGAAAGTCGATGCGGGCCTGTTGCACAAGCTTCCCGGCGTCAAGGGCGGCGACATCATCACCGAGAAGCAATATGCCGACTTTGAGCTGGTCTGGGAGTGGCGGCTGGCCAAAGACGCGAACAACGGCCTGAAGTATCTGGTCACCGAGAAGCGTCCGGGCGCTCCGGGCTACGAGTACCAGATGTTGGACGATCAGTCCGACCGCTTCAAGAACCTGCATGCCAAGGCCAAGACGGCCGCCTTCTACGAAGTGCTGCCGCCTGCGGCGGACAAGCCGTTGAAGCCGGCGGGCGAATGGAACATGTCGCGCATCCTCGTGCAGGGAAACCACGTTGAGCACTGGCTGAATGGCCGGAAGGTGCTGGCCTACGAGCTCGGCAGCGAGACGGTCAAGGCGGGCGTGGCGGACAGCAAGTTCAAGACGTATCCCGACTTCGGGACGAAGCTCAGCGGCCACATCATGCTCACCGACCACAACGACGAGGCGTGGTACCGCAGCGTCAAAATTCGCGAGCTGCCTGTGAAATGATCTGTTGTTGATGTGCGGATGCAGTTCGGATACGATCTTTTTATGACAACGACCAAAATTATTGACCCGCGCGCGCGACCGGCCAGTGCAACACCTGATGTTTTGAAAACGGCCACGCGGT
>DAOPZC010000114.1:0-9062 GCA_035353175.1 Kiritimatiellia bacterium
CTCCTCGCCGGTCAGCGCCTTGACCTCGCCGATCCGCGTGATCGCGTTGGTCGCGTTGGTCGCGGCCGCGACCCGCGCAGCCAGCAGCAGGCAGGTCAGGCTTATAAGATATGCCAATGCCCGTTTCACCGTGCGGCACCTCCATCGTTGGAATAGCGAAAGCATACTGGCTCGATTTCCAAACGCCCATTGGCCAGGTGGCCAATCGACGTTTAACATAATAAACTGATATTGTTTAAATATGAAGTGAGTCAGGTATGGAGTCAACTCCCGATTCAGACAGGCCGCAATATTTGATGACCGTCGGCGGAACGGATCTCTTCTTCTGCGGAACAGACAACGGCGACTTCAAAGACCACATAGGAATTCCACCCCGAGTTCTCGCTCTCGGGTTTGAACTGACTCCCGCCCGAGAAACCGGAAAAAAAGAGCGTGCCGTTCACTGGATACGGCGCGTCGTAACAGCCGGACAGATCCCCTCCCTCGGTTTCCGGCTCCGGTCAGAGCACCCGCTACTGCAGCACCGGACGCACCACCTCGCCGCGGGCCTGAGCCTGGATGTTCTCATCGTGCCCAAAGTAGGCGGCGTTGGACTCCATGAAGAGCGCCAGTCGAAGCCGTTCTTCGTCAGTCAGCTTCACGTCGTGGTGGCCTTTCGCCAGCTGCGCGTGGAGCGGCGAAGCATAGGCCCCAAACTTGCCGGGCTCGGTGTAGGGCTCGACGAACAGATCGCGCTGCACGCGTACGTTCTTCCAGTCGCCGCGGTAGGCCTTGCTGAAGTAGCTGACGTAAGGCACCAGGCTGTAGAACGAGGTGTTGAACAGATACTTGTCCGCGGCGAAGTCGCCGCGACGCAAGTCCGGCATCCGTTCCTTGCGGTCCGCGCCGTGGCAGGAGACGCACTTGGCGTCCAGCACCGTCTGCACGAGCCGCGGGTAGTTGAACGGGCACGAACCGTCCGGCCCCGGCGCGGGCACCGAAGGCGCCCGCCGCATCGCCAGCGGCGTCTCGCGCGACGGCGCGCGCGAAACCCCCACGCGCTGCTCGTGACAACCGTTGCACATCAGCGTCTCGCCCGGCGCGGTGTAAGTGGAGCTGCGCATCCCCTGCACAGCGCAACCCTTGTCGTCCACCGCATGAAAGAACACCTCCGCGCCGGCGGGCACCTCGAAATAGGCGCTGCCGTCGGACTCGACCGGTACGGTGCCCAGCAGCTGGCGGCCGCAGAGCTGGTCGCACACCCCCAAGCGCGGGTTGCCCACATGGAACTTCACTTTGGGCAGCACCTGCCAGATGCGGAGCGCCTTGATCGCGGTGCCCTCGGGGAAGGGGTAGCGCGAATTGTTGACGTTGATCAGTCCCACCTTCGCCGTCTTGGGCAGCTGCTCCTTCGCCACCGGGTCAGGCTTCGCGCCGTCCGGCATGCGCGGCCGCCCCACCAGCGTGCCGTGCGTCAGGACAGGCGGCGACGGCCGAGCGCCGAGCGGCATCGGACTCAGACAGGAGATCTGCGGATGGGTGTAAATCGTCTCTTTGTTGCCGAACGCGTCCACCAGCGTGATCGCATAGCGCCGCTTGGACCAGTCGATCCCGCCGTACTGCGCGTTCGCGTCCCCGTCGTAGACGCACAGGTGGTAGGTTTCGCTGAGCGGCCAGGGCGACGCGTAGGCACCGGAGCCTTTGGTCGAGTTGGTCGAGTTGTAGTACTCGGCTTCGGGCATCAGCTGGTCGGGCGTCAGGCGCTTGACTTGCGACATCTCGCCGTCGTCCGGCACGCCCGGGTCGATCACAATCAGCGAACCCCGCGCCTCGGTATGGTGGCCGCACGCGGCCGCCACGTACTTCGACGAGCCCGGGATCGCCCGCACGTCCATCTCCATTTGCGGCGAGGTGCGCTCCGAGCGGCGCTCGTTGCCGTTGATCGAGCGCGGGTCGCGGCCGTCGGGATAGGTGACCCAAGCGTGGTGCGCCTGATTGAAGCCGCGGTCGACGTAGTCCCAGCGCGTATAGACGATCATGCCGTTATTGTCCACGCTCGGCTGCCACTCGTTGGTCTCATGCGGGCTGAGGCAGACGATGTCCGAGCCGTCCTCGAACATCGAGTGGAGCGTGAAGGTCGGCACTTCGCGCGCGTGGCAGCGGCCGAAGCCGCCGCGCCGCTCGGAGATGAAAGCGATACGCCCGTTCGGCAGCCAGCAGGGATCGAAGTCGTTCACGATGCCGTCCGTCAACTGCACCAGGCCGGAGCCGTCCGCGTTGCAGCGGAAGAGATGGAAGGTGGTGCGCTCGTTCCAGACGCGGATCTGCGGCTCGCCGTCGGTGTACGCAAAGAGGATCTGACGGCCGTCGTACGAGACGTCAGGCGAGAGGTACCCGCCGTTTCCGAGCTTCTGTCCTTTGCGCGCGCCCGCCTCGACCACCGAGCCGGCGATCAGATTGCGCGCCGCGGGCGCGTCGGACCACGGGCTCTCCAGCACATAGAGGCCGTTCCCCTGCGTGGTGCCGTGGCAGGTGGCGTGGAAACCAAAATACTGGTCGCACATGTGTACGCCCCAATTTAGCTCGTGGGGCGGCAGAGCCTCCCGCGTAATGAAGAGGATTTTCGTGACCGGCTTCAACAGGGGATTGGCGAAGGCAATCTTGCGCCGCAGCGTCCGGACCTCGGCGAACAGGCCGCGCCGCGCCGCCTCATCCGTCACCGGCACGGTGCGCGCAGCCTGTTCCAGCTCGGCCAGACGCGAAGCGTGAGCGGAGAGGTCGACCTGTCCCTTCAAGTCATCGTACAGCGCCCGCGTGCGCCGCGTCACCACGTCCAAGGGATCGCGGTCCTCCGGCAGGATCGTCGCCTGGCGGTTGAATGCCTGCGCCGCGCGCGCCGCCTCGTCGGCAACTCCCTCGCGCGTCTCCGGCTTCTGCGTCATCTCGCGCACCAGCAGGCGGAACTCCTTCGCCGCATCCGCGCCGTACCGCGCCGCCGGGTCTTCCGCTCCCCCAGCCACCAGCACCGCCAGCACCACACCCCACGTGAAACCGATCATCCGTTTCGTCTTCATCGTTCCATTCCCTCGGCGGGTGCGCCGTCGGCCGCGCCCTGTGTTCATTCGAATTAATATACCTCATTCAAACAGATGCCGCCGAGTTCGTCTACCTCGCCCATGACAAAATCCAGCCTCCAAAAAGTTGACAATCTGACAATCTTCTTGAGCTGCCGCGAAGCGTGGCCTATACTGTGACCATCGGAAAATGAGAGTTGCCTGTGCGCTACGAAACGCTGAAAACGATTGCGATTCCTTACCTGCTCGCCATCCAAGACCGGATGACGGAGACCTTCGGCCTTTCCGTGCTCGACGAGCGCCGGATCAAAAACCTGATCCTGTACAGCCTCCGCGGGCCCGATTACAGCTGTTTCAGCTTCGCGGAGAAGACCGCGACACCCCTGCACACCTCCGCTCCCGGCAAAGCGCTGGTAGCAAACCTGCCGGAAAAGCGCCGCGCCGCGCTGCTCAACCGGATGACCTTCGAGCGTCTCACACCCAACACCATCACCGACCGCAAGGTTTACGAAAAGAGACTGGCGCGCATCCGGCGGGAAGGCTATGCCACAGACATCGCGGAGGAACTCATCTGCTGCCACTGCGGCGGCGTCGTCATCCGCGACCCGCACGGCAACCTCGCGGACGCGCTCTGGCTCTCGGGAATCGACAAGCGACTTCCCCCGAAGACGCTGCTCGCCAACATCCGGCACCTGCAGGGCGCAGCCAAAAAGATCGAAGAAGCGCTAATGCGCTGCAGCGCGAGGGAGTGCCCAGCCACCCCCCAGTCGCCCTGCGTGGCCCTCGCGCGCGAATTCCTGCAGAAGAACGTCTGCCAGACCGTTCGTTACGCCGACCTCGCCAAGGCCTGCCGCGTCAGCTACTCAACGCTCCGCTCCCGCTTTCGCAAGGAAACCGGGCTCTCGCTCGGCAGCTACCACACCGCCTTGCGGATCGACGAGGCCACCCGGTTGCTGATGGAAACGCGCCTCCCCGTCACCGCAATCGCCCTCCGGCTGGCCTTCTACGATCAGAAGCATTTCTCGGCCTTCTTCAAGCGCAAGACCGGACTCTCGCCCCTCGCCTACCGCAAACAGAAGGAACAGAACTACGCGAGCGCTTCAGGATCGACCAGGTCGAATTAACCGTCCACCCTCCTGAAGGCTCAATGTTCCCTTTGCAGTATCGCTGAAATGCCCCATCCAGACCCGACAACGGTTGCACAACCCGCCCTTGTCTGCAGGCAGCGCGCGTCCGAAGTTGAGCGTCGGCTTCTGCAACCAGAAATACTTTTCCGCATTATTCAAACGGAAGCAAGGTCTCGCCCCGCTCGCCAGCCGCAAGCGCGCAGCGCACAGCGCTGCTACTTTTCTCCAAGCGGTAGCACGTCGCCCTGAATAATCGACAGCATGCGCGGCGACAAGATCTGCCTTTTGTCGTCGTCCACGAGGCTGAACCGGTTGCCGTCGTTCGGCGTGCTGAGATAGTTCCAGACGGCATAAGAGATGCCGTGCTCCTTCAACAACAGGATCACGTCGTTCATCCAATTCTCGCGCGAGGTCATGTCGGCGTGCCGGATCGTCCCGAACTCGCCGCACCAGAGAATCTTGTCCGGATGCTTTTTCACGAATTCGAAGGCCGGCTGAAGCCACTCCCGCAGAACCTTGGCGTCCATCCGCTGATAAGTGGAATATGGGTTCTTCGCGCCCTCGACGAACCGCTTGTAGTCGCGGTAGCGCTCGATGTCGCCCGGATAAGGCATCGCCCGATTGTAATAGAGCGGCCCCGGCTGCAAAACCCCGCGCTGATGCGTGAACTCGAACGGGCCGTAGAAGTGGAAGGTGTAGATCACGTTCTCGTCGTCAAACAGCTGCAGGTCGTTGAGTTTGTCGCAACTGTTCCAGCAGGTACTGCCGACGATGATCTTGCGCGTCGGGTTGACCTTGCGGATTTCCTGAATCGTCCGCGCAACCAGAGCGTTCCACGTTTTCGGATCGACATTCTTGACCTCATTGAGCAGCTCAAACACGACGCTGTTGTCGGCGTGGTAGCGCCGCTCGAACGCCATCCAGAAGGCGACGAACCGGTTCTGCAATTCGGCGTCGTCCAGCAAGTTGACAGGCGACGGCACATCGCAGTAGTTGCCGACCGCCTTGTGCAGATTCAGCACCACGTTCAGCTTATACTCGTGACACCACGCGACAAAGTTGTCGACGCACCGGAAGGTCCGCTCGCAGTAAACGTACGGCTTCTCCTCCAGCACGATCTGATCGAAGCCGACCCGGATATGATCGGCACCGAACGACGCTATGTTCCGCACGTCGTCCTTCGTGATGTACGTTTCGAAGTGCTCGTAGTCGCCCGGCGACAGCGTCATCTTCCACTTGTCCGGCAGGACGTTGAAGCGCTTGTAGTTGGTCAGCCAGCCGCCGATGCCCATGCCGTGCTCGAAGCCCACGAACGGCTTGGCCTGCACTTTCGGCGGGTTCGCGTCCGCCGCCGCGGGCGCGCTCTGCGCAGCCGCATCGGCTATCCCCAATCCCCAACACGCCAGCAGCAGAGCACCACCCCGGCTCATCCGATCCCATTTCGCGTAACTCGCTTGAGCACCTTTATTCATAATTTCCTCTTTTTCTGCGTTCAGTTGGATGACATGTTTCACGGACTACAGTGCATTCTTTTCATAGACGCGCACGTAATCGATCTCAAAGTCGCGCGGGTATGTCAAGTTAGGATCGATCGTTCCGATCCAACCCGAATACTGGAAGAGCGCCAAAAGAATGAACATTTTCTCCTGCGGCGTTGGTCCCTTGTACGTCTTGATAACTTTCCCGTCCAGATACCAACTGAGTTGCCCTTCCTGCCATTCGAGCGCCCAGACATGAAATCCGGCCGACGCGTCGATCGGCGCGGGATATAAATAGTGCCCGTCTTTCGTGAAGTGGACGTTCAGATCGACTTTGCTCACGGTCTTGCCGATATACCGTCCCTGCTGTTCGACGATGTCGATCTCCACGCTGCCGTCCGCGATCGATTTGCGTTTCCCGTCCGGCGTGTATTCCTGCTTGTTGGGGTCATGCTGGTGGAGCCAGAACGCGTTCAGAAGGCCTTCCCCTTTCGCGCATTTGGCGCGGATCTCGAACCAGCCGTATTTCTGCGCGAACTTGTCGAGGATCTGGACTTCGTTGGTGCTCGCGCCGAAACGGTGATCCGAAGTCGTCAAGCAACTGACGCATTGATCGGTCTTGTTTGTACGGAACGGGAGTTTCTCATCGATGCGGAGTTTCAGGACACCGTCCGCGATCACCGTGTACGCGTTAGGGTCGGTCCACCGGCTCTTCACGCCGATCCGCTTGAAATACTCCTTCCGCCCCGACCGATAGGCGGGGTACCAATACATATCGTTCAGCTGGGGGCGGTCAAACTCGTCATCGAAAGTCAGTTTCCAGCCCGGCTTATCCAAAGGAGGCGCCGGAAAGTCACCCGCCCACCCCAGGCCCATTCCGAAAGCCCAGCAGCAAAGCCCAAGCATGGTCCGTTTTCGTTTCATTCGCATTGTCCCTTATATAAACCCCGCGACCTGATATGCGCTTCCGAAAAATTCAACGTGGTCAGCAGTACGCCGATCGCGGCGAGCAGAAAAACGGCCTGATACTGACACACGGGGAAGCCACCCACACGCCATCGGATCGACGCCGAATTCGCCCCCATGAGAATGGACGGGAATACCCGCGAGAGCCCTTGGCCACCGTAGAAAAACGCGCCGAATAAAGCCATATCCATCGTCTTGTTCTCCGCACGGGCGCGGGCAAACATTTCCGACGACGCGGCGACGGAGGTGGCCGCGATGAAAAAGGCATGGAGCGACAAAAGTGCGGCGATCAGCGCATAGACGAGAAATCCGCCCTTGTTCAGACAAAACAAGGTGAGGCACACCGACAGAAAGGTGACGTGGGCCATGCGGAACACGTTTCTGTCTGTCCATTTCCGCACCATCACGGGCACCCCCGCATACCCCAACAGCATTCCGGCCAGCGCGATCGCCGACACGATGACCACCGCATTGTCCGGCGCCCGCAGCCCGTTTTTCATATAGAGGAGCGCGAGAGGCACCACCCCATACGCCGCCAGATTCAGCGCGAACACATATCCGCCGAAACCCGCCAAGGGTCTATTGGCCACCGCAGATGAGACGCCTTGCCACAAACCGATTTCCTTTGACTTCGCTTCCGCGGAATTCGGCATCCGGGCGACAAAAGCCGCCCGCCCCAGAAATACGAGGGCGGCGACGAACAGGACGATCTGGAGGTGCACAACTTGCGGATGACGTCCGATCAGAAGGCCCACCGCGAACAGATACGCCGCACCCGACGCCTGGTGACAGAGCCGCATCCGTCCGAGAAACGCGAGCCGGCGCTCCTGTTCGAGAAACGTATCGAGCAGCGGAAACCAGCCTGCGACGAAACCGGACAGAATCAGCGAGAAACAGAAAACCGACGTCACGAGGACTGCGGCGGAAAAGCCGCCGAACCCGGGAGCAGCAACCGCCATGAAATAGGCGACGCCCGCCAGCGCGCTGGCCCCAAGCACCAGCCGTCGCGCCCCCAGACGCGCCGCCACAGCCGCCATGGGAACGATACACAGTCCGTTCAGCAGCGGCAGCAGCGCTGTGGTCAGCAGCGCGAGCCGCGAATCCGCCCCCAACATCCCGGCGAATAGGAGTATCACCGCGCTGTCGGTCAGCGTGACCTCCCCGAGGACCCCGCAACAGGAAGACAGAATGGCGTTCCGCTCGGCCGACCGTACAGCAGCCGTCTGGTACGTTGTTGCCATCATGACAGCGGGCCCCTCATCACCGTCGCCCGCCGGATTGTTTCGGCCTTTTCCTGCATCCCCGTCCTCCCCAAGCCGTGCGGCATCATCTGACCAGAATGGACAAACCCTTCTGCCTTTGTTTGACAAAGCCAGAGTTCACAACCGCCTCCGAGAGACTCTGAGCCCGGTTATCAATGGTATTTCCCTTCACAAACCGGCTGTCGGCCAGCGCGGCGCAGATCTCCATACTCGCCTGCTGCATCGCACCGGTGAACTGCGCCGACGCCTCGTCCGCATTCCAAGCGGAGCGGTAAACGCACCAGTCCTGGTAGCAGGCCGCTTGCGGCCCCTCCATCCGATGGGTGGTCGCGGCAACTTCGCCGCCAAGGACGAATGCGGTCGGCGCCATCCGCTCGGGGAGCCACCCGACTTCCGTTCCGTCCACAAACAGTCGCGTCGTCTGGCCCGCATAGCAATGCGCGACGGCCACGTCATACCACCGCTTGCCGTCGAGGACGACCGGCACCTTGATCTCGTGCCCCGTGGACGCGACATAGGCAAGCGCGTTGGTGCGGAGTTCCACGGTCCCCCATCCCGTGCCGGCCACCGAACGCTCCTTTTTGATTTCCATGATACCCAGATAGCTCTGAGTCCCCTGTACATTGGAAATCCCCACGGAGATGCAACCGCAAGCATCCGGCACAAGTCCCGTCAATTCGGCGATCGTGTCGTTGTTGCCGTCATAGCCATCCGTGCCGACATCTGTGCCGGAAGTCACCATGTTGGTGCCGTATGTGCCGTTCCCCGCCTCGGCCGTATAACGCGTTTCAAGGACCGTGGCGCTCGCCCGCGTTCCGAAGAAACGCAGTGTATACACCGACGCCCTGTTCAGGCCGGACACCTTCAGGCTGGAGCCGCCCGTCTGTGTATGAAAATAGTCCTCAGTGGCGCGCGCTTGTGCGAAATATCCGAGAAGCGCGGGGTCCGGCGAAAGAAGCCCCCCGTTGTATATACCGTTGTGGCTCACGAACTCTTTTGTGATGACGAGCGAGACCGTTGTCGTCTTTGCTGAAAAGGAGTCGACCAAATTCTTCAGCGCCACGCCCGCATTCACGGGCGGAACAAAATTGTTCCAGCACCTGCCGTTGCTGTCTGGGCTTGCCATGGCATGCCCGTTGACGTTGTCGTTGGGGCCGAAGTCGATCAGCAGCGAAT
>DAOPZC010000115.1:0-8930 GCA_035353175.1 Kiritimatiellia bacterium
GTGTCGCACGAGAAGGTGCAGGCCACCATCGAGACGCCCAGCAGCCACCAGGGCATCTGCCGCCCCGAAAGGAAGAAAGACTCCGTGTCTTGCCCCGCGCGCCGCGCCGCCCAGGAGCCGACGACGACGACGGAGGCCAGAAACCCGAAGATGATCCACGCGTCCAGCCAGGTGATGGTGAGCATAACGAATCCCCTTACTGGAATGCTGGAATGTTGGAATGAGGGTGTATCTTTCACCACCCCACATTCCACCATTCCATTATTCCACTGCGCCTACTTCATGTACGCCGCGGCGACCTTCTTGAAGGCGTCAATGCAGGCCTGCATGTGCGCCTCCGTGTAGACCGGATGCGTGAAGAAGCACATCGTGCGGTCGGTCATCCAGCGCGCGCGCGGGCAGTCCACCTGGCTGTAGTCGATATTCCGCGCCTTGGGGTCGAAGAAGGGGTACTTCGCGACGCCGAAGCCGTTGCGCTCGATGTAGGCCCGCTCCTTGTACATTTCGGGCCAGAGCACGCTATAGACCGGCACACCTTCCGCCGCCACCGCCTTGATAAACTCCTTGATGGAGCACGTCAGCTTGCCCGTGTCCAAGACGAACGGCGCCCACCAATAGGAGTTCTGCCGCTCCTTCGTGTCCACCGGCGCATGCAGCACCAGCGGGTGCTTCTCGAGCGCTTTCTTCAGCATCTTGCCGTTGCGGATGCGGTTGGGCAAATTCCATGAGTCGAAGCGCTTCAGCTCGCATAGTCCGATCTGCGACTGGATCTCGGTCATGCGGAAGTTGAAGCCGACGCGCTTATGAATGTACATCAGCTTGCCTTCCATCTCCAACAGGTTCAGGCGCTCCTTCACGTCGTAGCCGTGGTCGCGGAACGAGCGGCACTCCCACGCCAGATCGTCGTCATTCGTCACGACCATGCCGCCCTCGCCGCCCGTGGTGAAGTGCTTGCTCTGGCAGAAACTGAAACAGCCGACATCACCGATCGTGCCCGCCGTCTTGCCTTTGTAGACGCCGCCGAAGCACTGGGCGCAGTCTTCGATCACCTTCAGCTTGTGTTTTTTGGCAATCTTCAGGATCGGATCCATATCTGCGACCACGCCGTACAGGTGGACCACAACGATGCCTTTGGTCCGCTCCGTGATCTTCTCTTCGATCTGTTTCGGATCGATCTGGTGATCGAACCCCACGTCCGTGAAAACCGGCAGGGCACCGGCCTGCAGCACGCAAAACGAAGAGGCGATGAACGAATAGGAGGGACAGATCACCTCGTCCCCCGGCCCGATCCCGAGCGACGCGATCGCGGTGTGCAGCGCGGCCGTGCCGTTCGTCACGCTGATCGCGTTCCGCACGCCCAGCCACTTCGCCCACTCGCTCTCGAATTTCATGCCGACCGGCCCGGTCCAGTAATTCACCTTGCCGTTCAGCAGCGGCTCCAGCGCAGTCTTAATCGTCTCCTCCGAGAACGAGGGCCACATCGGAAAGCCCTTGTCCCACACTTTTGTGCCGCCCTTGACCGCCAGAACGGCCGTCTTGTCAGCACTTTTTTTCGCAGCCTTCGTTTCTTTTGCTTTCATTCGCGTTTCTCCTTTGCCTGTGAGCATGGCATACCGCCTCCGCCTCAAGCCTGTTCACCCCTTGATGCACGTCTCGACCTGCTCGATCGCCTGCAGATTCTTCTCCTGCCATTCGGGCAACGTGAAGAACCACGGCGCCATCAGGAAACCCTTGAGCCGCTCCGGCGCGAGGTTCTTTCTGCAGAAATCGACCGTACCCCTGAAGTTCGCATCGCTGCTCCAGTTCGAACCCGTCGGCACCTGCTCGAACCCCGCCTTGTCGAGATCGAGATAGGTCTTCACGTACTTTTGCTTCTCGGGCTCGAACGTCGCGCTGTAATACCAGTTGCTCTGCAGCACCGATTTCGGCATGCGGTTCAGGAACTCCTCGGGGTGGTTCCAGTAGAAATCCGACCAGATCCACGGGCGCACGCCCTGCTTCTCGACCTCTTTCACAAAGAACATGAAGTCGTGCCACCACAACTCGCCCTGCCGCACCACCGCATAGCTGTACTTCGCCTGGTGTCCGGCCGTTTCCTCATCGTATCCGAGATGAAAAAAACGCGGTTTGTCGAAAATCGCGCACACCTCGCGGATCATATCCGCGCACACCTTGTAGTACGCCGGAGTGGAGACCTGCCGGCCGTATTCCTTGAGCCACGTATCGTGCGCGGTCGAGAAATTGAGTTTCGGGATCGGCTCAAGCCCCATGGCCCGGAGCCGCGCCAGTTCGTTGCGGAAACGCTCGACTGGCCACGACCCTTTCACGGACAGTTCGGGGTGGCTTTCGTACTGCAGCGCCTCGCCGAGGTCGATCACCACGAGGTTCATGCTGGCCGCTTGCATCCTCGCCGTCAGCGCCTGCCAGACCTTCTCGTCAAAGCGCAGGTGGTCCGCCTGGCACACCAGGCTCAGCTGCTCGCCCTTGAAGGGCCCCCACGACGTCACCGGCACATCCGACCACATGTTCGTGCCCATGTGCAGAAGCGCGCCCCACATCAACGGCGGCGCGACCTGCTGCGCCTTCGCCAAGCCCGGCAGCGTCGAAACCGCCGCAGCGGCCAACCCGGCGTTTACAAACGCGCGCCTTGAGATACGATTCCCCATGATGATCTCCTTGCTGTTAGCGTGTCCGCCACGTCGCCCCCGCCCCTGCGGGGCTACACCTCGACGAGCCCCAACGGCTGCGCGGCGCGCCACGCGCCGCGCGTGAAATCCGGCACCTCCACGGAGGAACCGTCCTTCAGCACAGAGCGCTCCGTCAGCTCCACCAACGAGCTCCACGTCACGCCGTCGTAGACATCCTGATCCAACGGCAGACCGTTCAGCAGACAGTGGCAAAGACGGTACTCCATGATGTAGTCCATGCCGCCGTGGCCGCCGTTTTGCTTGGCGATCTCGCCGATTTTCTTCCAAAGCGGATGCGTGTATTTGGCCTTCAGTTCCGCCAGGCGCTTGTCGTCCAGCCACTCGTGGAAACTCGGGCTGAGCGCCACGCGCAGCGGATAGGAGCACAGCGTGCCCCGGGTGCCGGTGATCAGGTTGATGCGGCTGTACGGCCTGGGGCTGTAACGCCCGTACTGCACCATGATCGTGCGGCCTCTCGCGGTGCGGACCACCGTGGTGCTCATGTCACCCGTCTTGTACGGATAGTGCGCACGAGGATCGGATTCGCCGAACTTTTCCTTGATGAACGAGGTCAGCCCGAATTCGTTTGAACTCAGCGACACCAGCCGCTCGAACCGGTCGCCACGGTTGATGCCCATGTACTGTGCGATGGGGCCGAGCCCGTGTGTGGGATACGAGTTGCCGGTGTGCGCCTTGAAAAACTCGAACGCGTAGTCCTTATAATAGGTGCCGTCGGTCAGTCCCGCGCGCAGCTCGTGGATGTAGCCGCAGTCACCATGCACCAGTTCGCCCAGCAGGCCGTTGCGCACCAGCGAAAGCGCCAGCAACTCGTCTTCGCCATAACAGCAATTCTCCAGCATCATGCAATGCAGACGCGACGTCTCCGCCATTTCCACCAGCCTCCAGCAGTCCGCCACCGTCATCGCAATCGGGACCTCGCAGCAGACATGCTTGCCGCACCGCATGGCGTAGAGCGCCATCGGCACATGCCATTGCCACGGCGTGCAGACGTAGACCAGATTCACGTCGGGACGCTCGCACAGTCTCTTGAACGCGTCCTCCGACCCGAAATAGGTCTCCGGCTTTGCGTGCCCGGCAGCCACAACGTCTGCCGCGCTCTTGGCGGCCCGGACCTCATGCACGTCACAGATGGCCACAACTTTGGTTTTGGGAATGCGGCTCAGCCGTTGAACCGCGCTGGGGCCGCGTTTGCCGACGCCGATGAAGCCCACGCGCACCTCGTCCAAAGCCGGTGCGCGGAGCCCCATCACCGAACCTGCGCCCTGCGACGAACCGCCGTCCCCCGTCCGGCACCCCGTCGCCGGCAAGAGCGCGGCCATGCCCGCGCAAGAACAGTTTCTCAAGAAATCCCGACGCTTCGTCATACGCCCCCCTTCTTCTGCGGTTTTGAGAACGTCCCCCAACCCGCATCGCCTTGCTCCATTGACGAAAGTATCACATAGTCGACACGCTATAACAAGAGCCGTTTCCGGCGAAGGGGACCCCTTTTCCGGCGTTTTGCGTTTTTCCCGTTGTCCTTCTTCGTCAAATTCCCTAAGTTAACGCCATGAAACTGATCGCCGAGAAACCGTCCCTCCTGTCCGCCACCGACCTCGTGGAATGCAACCTCGTACGGGGGAGGGATTTCGGCGATGTCTGGCATCACCACCCGGCCTGCGAGATCACGCTCGTGCGGCACGGCGGCACAGAACGATGGGTGGGAGATAAACTGGAGCCGCTCACGTCCGGAGCGATCGCCTTTCTCGGCCCGGATGTGCCACACGATTACCGTAACGTGCCGCTGCCGAAACGCCGCCCTCTGGCGGTCAATGCGGTGGTGGTCCATTTCATGCCGCACCTGCTGGGCGAGGCGTGGTACGCCTGCACCGCCATGGAACCGCTGCGCCGCCTGTTCGAACGCGCGCGGCGAGGCCTGCGCGTCGGCGGTCCCACGCGCCGACGCGCCGAGCAGATCCTTTTGCGCATGGTGCCCGCGCACGGCATCCGCCGTCTGATCCTGCTGCTCGAGCTGTTGGAACTTCTGGCGGAATCCAAACACCTCTCAGAGATCTCTTCCGAGGGCTTCCGCATTGAGCCAAAGGCATACGCCTCCGACCGCATCGGAGTCGCATGCGCCCACATTGAACAGCATCTGACCACCCCGATCCGTGTTCCTGAGCTTGCGCGAAAGCTCGGGCTCAGCGAAAGCGCTTTCAGCCGCCTGTTCAAGAAATGCACGAACAGCACCGTACCCCAATACGTCAACCGGCTCCGCATCGCCCACGCCTGCCGCCTGTTGGCGGAAACAGACAAGACCGTCGCGGAAATTGTGCGCCTGTGCGGCTACCTCTCGACCGCGCACTTCCAACGCCAGTTTCAGCGAATTCATCGCCGGACGCCGCAGTCCTATCGCGCGAACGTGCGTAAGCCGCAGTGATCGCGGGCGCCCCTATCCGGCCCCGTTCTTTTACCGCCGCTCCAGCGCATCGGCGATTTGTGCGCGCGCGTTGCGCAGCGCGTCCGGCGACCGCTCGAAATCGGTCATGCTCCGGATCAGGCGAGCCGTCGCCGCCTCGGCGGCGGACCGCCCCGTTTTCCGCTCCAGCAGCTGGAGCCACTCGTAATCCTCAATGCCGTCGCGGACCAAGGCCAGACGGATCGACGGCAGCGGACCGTCCGCGCCGGGGTACAACAGTTGGCCGTCACCCGGCATCTTCAGAGAATTCTCGGCTTGCCATGCATCCAGAAAGGTGTCGTCCGTCTTGAGCGGCGGACGGTCCGGCCAGAGGTTCACATGCCAGAAGAGCAAGCCGTCGGCGCGATACCGGTACGTCAGCCAGCCCAGCAGCCGCCCCTCGATAACCGGATATTCGAGCGACGCGAAGTTTGCCTGCGGCCAAGTCGGTCCGCAGCACACATACCACCACACCTGCCGTCCCCGCGCGCGCAACTTTTCAGACAACGCCGGGGCGTACACGCTGGTCAGAGGGCAAAACCAGTCCGTGATGTCCTGCTCCGGATAGCTCTTGCCGTCGCGCATGTCCCGGTACATCATCGCGGTAGTCATCACCGGAATGTCGGGAAAATCGGTCTTGAGCTTGCGCCACAGCTCGCCGATGGCGGGGTAATACGCATACGGACGCTCGTCGAAGCCGTATAGATAGGCGGATTTCTCAAGCCCGTGTCGCCTCAGTTCCGTCACGTAGGGCGTCAGCCGCGCCTTGATCTCCTCGTAAAACGCCGGCGTGTAGGCCGACAGCGGCGCGTAGCAGACCCACTTGCAGGGCTTGGCCGGTTTCGGCACGAGGTTCAGGATGTTGAACCGGTTCATCCCTTTCTCGCGGGCGTACACCAGATCTTCGATGCACGGCGGTTCGGTGCGCGAAATGTCGTCGGGATTCAGACGGTGGCTCAGCATGAGGTCATGCGTTTTCCGCTTCATTTCCTCGAACCGGTCCGGGTACTGCGCCCGCGTGAAGCCGTCCATCACGCAGAACGCGGTCGGCATCCCGAAGGTTTGGGGGTTGTTGAAATCCCGCACGCGGAGCGTCATCGGAAAGATCCGCAGCGGCATTTTTCCTGCTTTCACGACAACCTGACCGCCGTAAACGCCGGGCTTGGCGCCTTTCCCCGCGCGCGCGGTGAGCCAGACGCCCTGCGTTGCCGAAGCGCGCACCGTGAAGGGCGCGGGCGGCAGCAGCGGGTCGGGCAGCCAGTTCTCCTCTGCAGACACGCCGCAGGGATGCGGATGGCAAGGGCGCTGACGGCGGATGTACCCCACCCGTTGCCACGTCACCTCGCCGTCGAAGCGTGTCCCGTCCGCATCCGTGAAGGCCGCAAGCTCCACCGTGACGTCCGCCACCGGCCCCGCGTCGCCCGCGGTGACCAAGACCTGGGCGCTCTCGCACTCGTTCCGCGCGAGTTCCAAAACGATTTCCGGAGATGACGTCTCGGCCTCCGTCGGATCGGTCAGCGGCGTCACGCGGCGCATGGAGTCCGCCGTCCAGACGGCACACGCTTTTTTCGCGGATTTGCCGCGCGTCCCGGAAAACGCGGGAAGCACGTACGGCTGCTCGAACGTTTCGTTTCCGGCTTTGGCAGAAACGTGAAGCATCGTTCCAGGCCCTCCCTCGGCCGCCACCACGGCACGCGTCCCGCTGCCGGAGAAGCTTTCCCGCTCGCGCCCGTCCGCGCCCACCACCCGGCAGCGCCACTCCGCCCGCTTCCAAAATTCCAACGTGGCCTGAACCCCGTTCCGCGTGATGGGGAAATCGGAGACCGCCCGCATCGTCTTGACGCCAAGCGCAGGCTGGCGGCGTTCGAGGAACAACTCGTCGAACCAAACCCGGCCCGCGCCCTTCCGCAAAAACACGAAATACTGGATCTTCTGAATCGGTTTTTCGGGATAAAAGATCTCGGCGGCATACTCCCAATCGTGCGTCGGCTGCGACCAGTCGGTGGTCACGCCCCACGCGTTGCCCCCGCCTTCATACCAGATGTCGAGATAGACGCAATACTCCGAGGCCGCCACACCGTCGGCCTTGCTCCAGCCGCCGAACAGCACCGGCGACTTATCCGGTTTTGCGTAAACGATCTCCTGCATCACACCGGCAGCGCTTTTGCCGTCCGCGGACTCGCACCGGATCGCGCTCGCACCGGAGTGAACCGTTCCCGTCGCACACACGTAAGCGTGGCACGCGTGCCACCCCTTGACCTTCCCGTCCGCCACGTCTTCAAATCCGCCGTTCACCAGCGTTTGAGCCCCCAGCGCAACGCCCGCCAACAGCGCCCCGATCAGCAGCGCAGTCACTTCTGAACAGTCTTTCATCGCCCCTCTCCCGCTATCTGACAGCATGAAGAATACGCTTAAAGTCGATTACAGCGCCGGATAATGCTTGCGCTTGGCAGCGGCGAAAAGGCGAATGCCGTCCTTGAGTTTCCGGCTCTGTCCTTCGAGCGTCATGAACCAGGGGGCGGTCAGGAATCCCTTGAGTTGCGCCGGATCCACTCGCCGCTTGCAGAACCCGATCATCGCATCCGCCGCCTCATCGCTGGACCAGTTCGACGTGCACGGCATCACGTCAAAGCCCGCGTCGGCCAAGACGACGATCGAGGATGCGAGGTTCCTCTGAACGCTCCAGTCCTGACTGGTCTCGAATTCCGGCTTCCACTTCAGCTTCTCCTCTGAGAAATCGACCCCGTAATACCACGGAACCTGCAGCACCCCTTTCGACATCCGCTTGAGGAAATCCTCCTTGCCGCCGCAGATCTTGTCGGACCACAGCATGGCGCGCGTTCCATGCCGTTCGACCTCGCGGACGCAGAAGTTGAAATCATTCCACCACAGATCGCCCTGGCGCATGACAGCCAGCTTCCGGCCCTTGACGGCGGCGGCAACCTCCTCGTCGAAACCGAGGTGGAAATACCGTGGCCGGTCGAACACCGCGCAGACGTCCCGTATCAGGTCCGCGACGACCTCGTAGTATTTCCGTGAAGACGTCATGTAATGGTATTCCTTGAGCCAGATGTCATGGCCGGCCGAGAAATTGAGCTTCGGCACCGGCTCGAGACCCAATCCCCTGAGACGTTTGAGTTCCGCCCGCATCCGGTCCGGGTCCCAGCTGCCTTTCACCCAGAGTTCGGGATGACTCGGATACGCATACGCCTCGCCCACGTCGATCATGACGAGGTTGAGTCCTTCGTCGCGCATGTATTCGGTCTGCTCGCGCCAGACCGCCTCGTCGGCGCCCAGATAGTTCCGGACCACGTTCGGATACGAGCCGTTCTCCCGGGGTTTCGGATTCGGGAACATCTTACGCTCCTCCTCGCGCGAAGACGGATAATGTTCGTCCGGTGTCCAATCCCCCCACATGTTGCTGCCGAGATGCAGGAGAACGCCCCAGCCAAAATCACCGGCGATCGCCGGAGCCCTGCCGCCGGAGCCGAAGTTCATGCATCCCCCGGCCACCGTCCCCAAACCGGCGAAAGCCGCCTGCTTGATGAAGTCCCGTCTGTTTCTCATGGTTGCACCTCTTGTTTTACCTGAGGGTTGCGGACCCCGCCCGCATTAGTCGGCGACCACGTTGATCGCCTTCTCGACTTCCGGGTTGGCACAAACGCGCGGCGGCTTGCCGCTGGCCGTCTTGAGGCCGCGCACGCGCAGCGTCTGGGTCAGCGCGTAGGGATAAGGCCGCTCCTTCTTCGGAGCTCCGAGCGGATCGGTGAAATACGTCAGGCCCGCGT
>DAOPZC010000116.1:0-8745 GCA_035353175.1 Kiritimatiellia bacterium
AACCCGGAATCATTGGCCGATTTGAAAGAACCTTAGTCAAGTGCATAAGCAATTTGATCATTTAGACTTCTTGCCCTCAAACCGGCATTCTTCCACCATTCCAGTTCTCCACCCACACAGGAGCTCGCCATGAACCCATCCCCCATCCGCGTCACCGTCTGGAACGAGTACGTCCACGAGAAGCAAGAGCCTTGCGTGGGCGCACTTTACCCCGAAGGAATCCATGGCGCATTGGCCAATAGCCTGGCGGCGCCGGATCTCGCCATCCGCACCGCGACGCTTGAAGAACCGGAGCACGGCCTGACGCCGGAGGTTCTCAACAACACCGATGTGCTGCTCTGGTGGGGCCACGCCGCCCACGACAAGGTGGACGACGCCATCGTGAGCCGGATTCAGCAGCGGGTCTGGGAGGGCATGGGCATCCTGATCATGCACTCCGGGCACATGTCGAAGATCTTCCGCGTTCTCAACGGCACCAGCAGCAAACTGCACTGGCGCGAGGTCGGCGAGCGCGAGCGCCTGTGGACCGTCGACCCGGCCCACCCCATCGCGGCCGGCGTACCGGAGTACTTTGAGTTGCCGTACGAGGAAATGTACGGCGAGCCCTTCATGATCGCGGGCGACGCCCACGTGATCTTCATGTCGTGGTTCGAGGGCGGCGAGGTCTTCCGCAGCGGCTTCACGCTCCAGCGCGGCTTCGGCCGGATGTTCTACTTCCGTCCCGGCCACGAGGCCTTTCCGACCTTCTACAACGAGCATGTGCTCAAAGTCCTGGCCAACGGCATCCGCTGGCTCAAACCCACGGTGAACATGCCCTACCCCAAGACCAATGTGCCGGTCTCGTTGGAGCCGATCGCCCCGAAGGATTTTTCCTTCCACAAGGTCGGCATCGTGAAGCCTTAGTTCTGGAGGCAGGGCTGAACGGGGCGCATCGTGTCGGCAGGCAATGGGCTAGAGCGCGATCGCGGCGCGCCGTTGGAACGACAAGACGGCCGCTTCCGCCAACTGTGACGCGAACCTGCCATCTGTGCCTGTGGCCATCATCGGGTTCCACGTGCCGTCCCGCAGAATGCCGAAGAAGCACGTCAGTTCCTGCGCATACGAGACCGCATAACGTTTGACAAAGAAGGGCGCATCGCCAGAAACGTTCGGCCGCGCGTCGGCGACGTTGTCAACCCGCCCGACGCCTTTCGATCCAAACAGTTCCACCCGCTGGTCATAGCCCCCGGTAGAGCGGTAGCTGTTGATGATCGTCGCGAGGCCTCCGCGCCGAAAACGCAGGGCAAGAACGGATCCGTCGATCTGCTCGTTTGCTGCCGGCAGCGGGCTAAGCCAGCTGCCCTGCGCGGAAATCGAAACGACGTCATCTTGCATCAGGAAACGCGCCATATCAAGATCATGGATCGCGGAACCGATCAAGAGCCGATGAGGCGTCGCCAACTCCTGGGGCGTCGGGAAACAGGGGTCCCGGCTAATGATCACAAGTGTTTCGGGGGTGCCAAGCGAGCCTTCCAGCACCTCGTGATGGAGGCGCTGGAAGGCAGGGTCAAAGCGGCGGTTGAAGCCCGTCGCCAAACGAATGCCGCTCTTGGCCACCTTCGCCAGCGCGGCATCGATCGCTTCAAGCGAAACGCCCAGCGGCTTGTCGCAAAAGGCATCGACTTTGTGGTGGGCGGCGTGTTCAATGAGCGCGGCATGCGTGTCCGATGCGGACACGATCATGACCGCATCCAGTCGGGTCTGAAAGATGGCCTCGTGGCAGCCATAGGCGTTCGGTATGGCGTACGCATTCGCCAACGCCTGCGCGCGTTCAAGCTTTTGCGAGGAGACCGCCGCCAGCCGCACCCACGGCAGGTGCCGCTGGATGGTTTGGGCGTAAAACCGGGCCATGTCGCCTGTGCCGATCAGCCCGACGGTCAGTATGGGGTGTGGAGAAGACATGATATTCCTAAAAAAGAAAATCCGCTTCCCGTGCCGTCCATCCTCCGGCGAAAGGGAAACGGGGCAACGCCCGCACGTGTCTGGGCGGATGCTTTAGCCGCTATTGAACATACCCTATGCGCACTAAAGTCACCCGCCCCGCACGTAGCCGTTTTATGCGCTAGCCGTTCAGCGTCCAGCCGGCGCGGTACTCGCGCTTGAGCAGCGCGTCCGCCTCCGCGCTGTTCGTCACGCGCCCGGCCTTGCCGTCGTAGTCGAGCTTCTTGCCGACGCGGTACGCCACCAGCCCGAGGCACATCTGCTCGATCATGTTCGCGCTGTACTCGAAGTCGCACGCCGTCTTCAGCGACGGATCCTTGCAGGCGTTGATCCACTGCTTCTGGAAATGTCCGACCGGCGGCAGCAGGTTTTCCTTTTTGCGCGGCGTGTAATAGGACAGGCTTCCGTCCTTGCCGAGCGGGATCAGCGCGCGCGACGTGAAGTCGGCCACCAGAATGCCTTCGCTGCCCTTGAACATCGCGCCGTGCCCGATCTTGTTGATGTCCACATAGGAACTAGGCGGGTTCGGCATCGCGCCGCCCTGGTACCACGAAACGCCGATCGGCCCGCGCCAGCTGTTGGCCGGATGCTCGAAACGCATCTCGGCATTCACGGGCGTGATGTCGGGATTGAAAGGCTCGCCCTTCGCCTCGGCGGAGGTCGGCAGGCCGCAGTCCACCGCGTTCCAAAGGAGGTCCATCGTGTGGCTGCCCATGTCGCCGATCTGGCCGGTGCCGAAGTCCCAGTACATGTTCCACTGCAGGCAGTTCGCCCCCGCTTTGCCCGAGAAATACTCCGGGTTATACGGGTGGTCGGTCTTCACCGGCCCCAGCCACAAGTCATAGTGCAGGCCGTCCGGCGGCGTTCCCCCGGCGGGCAGATAGCCGGGCTTGGGAATCTTGCGGTTGCCCCAGGCGTAGGCGCTCTTCAGCTCGCCGATCGCGCCGTCGCGGATCATCTCGGCGATGCGGTTGAAGTTGTCGTGCGCGTGCCGCTGCATGCCGACCTGCGTCGCGAGCTTGCCCTTTTTCGGCAGCCAGTTGGCGCGCACCACGCGCGCCTCCTCGACGGTGATGCCCAGCGGCTTCTCCAGATAGACGTGCTTGCCGCGATTCAGCGCCCAGTTGGCGACGAACGCGTGGGTGAAGTCGGTCGTGCAGATCACGACGGCGTCGATGTCTTTCTGTTCCAGGCATTTCCGCCAGTCGCTGTAGGTCTTCGCATTCGGGAAACGCTTGGCCGCGTCCACGAGGTTCCGGTCCCAAACATCGCAGAGCGCCACGACGTTCTCGTCCGCGAGCGAATCGAAGTGCGCGAGGCCGCGCCCCCAGGTGCCGATCAGCGCGACGTTCAATTTGTTGCCCGGCGCTGTCTGCCCGCGCAGCCCGTTCGGAAAGATCATCAAGCCGGCCCCCGTGGCCATCGCCGATTTCAGGAATACACGTCGTTTCATTTTTTCCCTTCCTCCACTCGCGTCCCCTGGGCTTGTCCGGCAACATGCCGAAGCCCACAATGGTTATCCATTATGCGGCGGAGACGAAAAGAGTCAATCCCGAAAATCGCCCAACGGGCGGGCGGCACGGCTTTTTCTTTTGGTTTTGCGGCGACAGATTTTTTGCCTGCGAATCTCCGCGAATAAGAGCCGTCCCTGATTTTTTAAACGCTGATCGCTAAAAATCAGGAACGGCGGTTTCGGCTAAAGCCGCACCACGTCTCACCCGGTACGGTCGCGGAGATTCGCGGGAAAACAAACTTCCCGTCAGCGACGAGAGGTGGCCAAGCTTCTTGACCAGACGGGTTCCGTCAACGGTTCGAATCTGGTCCACCACGATTTGCCCCTCGATCCCTTGAAAGGTACATGGCACCCGTGTTGGGTAGTCGCGCCCCTTGGTTGTCATGGGCGCAATGATGACAGTCCCCATGTGATGGTTCATCTCATCCCGTGACCGTCCTCGTATTTCATTTCCTCGTCCCAACAATTCAGCTCACGGGTGGCGGCCCCCGGTGCCTCCTGAATCGCCCACCAGTGTCGCGGGGCCGTCAATCCGTGGTTTGTTGGACACCTTCCGCTGTCATGGTGATGGGCGTTTGGGAGACGTCGGCCGGTCGCCCTTGCTGGCCGGTGTCTCGATCGCGGATTTGAAGGCATTGAAGGCGGGTTTCTTTCGACTGACCTGCCACGCCCCTGCGCTGTCCCTTGCCACGGACACCAATCCGTAGTCCGATTCGCCGCCCGTGCCAAAATAGGGCTCATCAAGCAGTTCATAAATGAAGAAGGCTGTGATCCCCGGATTGGCGCTAAGTTGCCTCGCAGTCCTGCCCACATAATCAGCCTGCTCCTGTTCATGGCCGTGCTTGCTGCCGTCGCGGCGGTTGGCTTCGGTGATCCACAGAGGCTTATTGAATCGCTTGAGATACTCGACCAGATTGAGCCGGCCTTGGACATTGGTAATCTCGCCACACTCGGAATACCAATGCCACGCAAGGATGTCAAAGGGCACGCGATCTTCCTTCACCAGGCGCTCAATGAATCCGTAATGAAGCCACCCGGACGTGTCCACGATGGTCAGCGCGTCCGGGTCGCCGGCCTTCACGCCCTCATGAAGGCCGAGAATTTCCGCCTTTGTCTTCTGATAACGCGCCTCGTTGAAGTCGTCGGGATTGCTGCCTTCCGCATCGTCCCACTCCCAGAGCCGTCCGCTGCGGCATCGTTCACCTTTGCGAATCATCGCATAGGCATCGAGTTCATTGTCCAGCTCCCAATGGGTGATCCGGCCCTTGTACCGGCTGGCCACCTGCCGCGCAAAGGTGAAGGCCGCCTTTCGTATCTGCTCCGTCGTCGCCTCTTCGGCACGCGGGCCTGGATCGGCGCAGAGGACCGGCAGCAGCCGCAGCTTGCGCTGTTCGGCAGCGGAAAGAAGTCCGTCCATCCGCTCCGTATTGCTAACGAACCCCTCGAATGAGAGATCGAAGCGATACCACGTGGCCCCCAGCTCCGACACAAGATCAAGCTGAGTGGCAACCGGCACCTGCCAGTAGGCCTCCTGCGAGAAGCAGTGGCCGTTGACGCCCCATTGAAAGGTTCCCGCAGTTCCGATCTGCGCCACAATCCCGCAGCAGGGGCAAAGGAGAATTGCCCATAGCGTCTTCTTCAATTTCATGTTCGGCCGTTCATATAAGGTCCAATCGAGATAGGGAGGGGCCTCGCGGCCGCCCCCCTCCCACGCCACCCCGGCATACCCCCTGAGCCGAAGGCGAATGGGGGTTCGGTGGCACCGGGTTCGGCGCTGTCTTTCTCATGGTGGGTTGATGGTGCTTGTGTCTGGATTAGCGCCGTTTGCGAGTAACAAGTTCTCCGCATCGCGCTGTCCTTTTCGCCGCGCTTCCCAAAGCGGTGTGATTCCGAACTTCAGGGTTGCATTGACGTCGGCGCCATGACGCATCAAGAAACGCATAAGTTTCAGGTTCCCTGTGGATGCTGCTCCGTGCAGCGCACCTGCTGTGCCATGGGGAATCGTGTTCGGATTGGTGCCAAGCAGGACTAGGCAGTATGCCATAGTGTTATTGCCAGACCACGCCGCATATGAGAGCATGCGCCCTCGACGGTCAGCAGATGCGTACCTGACAGACAGCGCCATGACGGCAAGCAAGATCAGGGTTCCACCCCAGATCTTCCTTTTCTGTGTCTTGATTGGTTTCATCGTCTTCTACTACTGGCCGAACGTCACTCCTCAGGCGCAGCCTTTAGGACGTCGCCTGCAGGAAGTCCGTCTTGTTCTGTCATCCAGGCACGGCTTTGAGCTTTAATCCGATCGCATCGAAAACTTTCAGAACAGTGGTAAGCTCTGGGTTTCCTTCTCGGGATAAGGTTTTATACAAGCTCTCACGGCCGAGTCCGGTTTTCTTTGCGATCTTCGTCATCCCTTGGGCGCGCGCAATATCGCCCAGCGCGGCGGCAATCAGCGCAGAATCGCCTTCTTCGAGCGCACAGGCGACATACGCAGCCATGTCTTCTTTTGTTTTCAGATGCTCCGCTGCATCCCACAAGGTTGTTTTTGTCTTCATGCTGTCCTCCTAAACTGTTTTCGAAAGCATAATCGCTTTTTGAATATCTCTCGGCTGTGTCCGCTTGTCGCCACCTGCGAGTAACACCACAAGCGTTTTCCCTCTTTGAATGAAATACACGCGATATCCCGCCCCATGATCAATACGGAGTTCGGATACCCCTTCACCTACGGGCTTCACATCGCCGATGTTTCCCAGTGATACCCGACGAAGCCGAATCAGGATGCGTGTCTTCGCCATCCTGTCCCGAAGGTGCTCAAACCACGAGGAATATTCTTCCGTCTGACGGATCTCAATCACAGCCACAATGTATCACATGGGATACACCCCGTAAAGCCTAATCATCGGTTGGCAAGCATCCTATCAATCAAAGTCATTGCCCAATGAAGATCTTTTTCTTCATCAGACTTCAATTCATCACGACACAAGGCTCGTGTGTCTGCCAATGCGGTTCTGCAATCTTCCCAGCCGTCTGTTATCGCTGTCGGAATAGGCATCGTCCTTTTGGCAGCTGTTAAGTGTGGTTCTTCTCTCGATTGACTCGCAAGGTGGTCGAACCCGCTAGCGATTTCGATGTCCTCTCCACCACCTTGTTCGGCTAGGCTGGCTTCACATGGCCTTGTCGCATCTCCTCTTGGACCTTTTCAGCCAAAAAGATCTTCAGTAATGATTGGTAAGGCACATCACGCTTGTTTGCCAGCACCTTTAGTGCCGCAATCATCGACTCCGGCAAACGCAGAGAAATCGTCTTCGTCGAAGGCTTGAGGTTTGGGAATACGGTCGGCTTAGCCTTAGACCAGTCAATGAACTCCGTCGAGTCATGGGTGGCCCAAAACGCTCTCTCTTCATCTTCCGTCTTAAAGATCGGCATCTTACGCTTCTTCATGATCGGTAGATTCTCCTTTCCTGCCTGCTCATATCGCGTGCTGAAATCACGCGGATACGTTTTACACGCATGGTGAACGCCACGAACAACTCACGTCCTTCATCCGTTTGGCCCAGCACAAAGAACCGGCGTTCCTGTACCGAGTGCTCCTCGTCCGCTTGAGCCAGAAGGGGGGAATTGAAAAAGACCTGTTCAGCCTCTAGCAGATGCGTGCCAGACAGTCAGCGCCATGACGGCAAGCAAGATCAGGAACCCACACCAGATCTTCCGTTTCTGTGTCTTGATTGGTTTCATCGTCTTCTTCTACTTACCGAACGTCCGCCTCACCGGATTCCGAACCCGCCGCGGGTGAGGAATACGGTGAAGGCGATTGCTGGGCCAGTAATCGTTCGTAAACCAATCGATCATTTAGCGAGAAACAGCAGAATGTTACGGCAATGCGGCACTTCAGCCTCGCAAGCGTGTCGGCCACGGCATTGATGGCAGTCTCCGCAGCGAGTTCAATTGGATAGCCGAAACTGCCGGTGCTGATGGACGGGAATGCGATCGAGTGCAATCCATGATCATGTGCAAGTTGCAGTGCTGAGGCATAGCATCCCGCAAGGCATTTCTCTTCGCCCATCCGCCCCCCACGCCATACTGGACCAACAGCGTGGATGACGTACTTCGCTGGCAGCTTATACCCCTTCGTAATCTTTGCCGATCCGGCCGGACAGCCACCCAATCGCTGACATTCCTTCAGTAAGTCCGCGCCCGCTGCCCTGTGAATTGCGCCGTCTACACCCCCACCGCCCAACAGGGATTCATTGGCCGCGTTGACAATGACGTCCACTGCAAGAGTTGTGATGTCAGCCTGTATCGCTTTCATATTTTGTGGCCCAACGTCAGGCCTCTGCAGATCGCGGTTCGTCGCGGACCGCGAGTAAACAGGAGGCCCTTGTTTGGCAATCCGGTTCGCTATCCCGTCGCTTCCACCGCTGACGTTAGCCAATGATCTCGTTCAATCCCTCGACGACCTGTTGCAGTTCCTGGTCGGAAACCCTTCCGAGTTTCTTCCCGATCCGCTCGACCGACATGGTTCTTATCTGACTGATTTTTGCCCACGTTTGTTTGGGCAGCCGAGGACTAGACAGTTCAAGCGTTAACGGATAAGAGGCGCGCTGAGGCTGGCTCGTTAGGGCAATCGCAATCACGGTTCCAGACTTCTCGTTAAAGACATCTTGGCTCAGGACGAGAACCGGCCGCATGCCGGACTGTTCATGGCCCTTGGTCGGGTTGAGGTCAGCCCAGAAGATATCGCCTCTTAATATGCGGGCCATGACTCCATCTCCTCTCCCATTCCTTCCTCCGCCATGGCTTGCTCGAAACGGGAGTCGAGTTTATCGCACTCTCGCGCCAGTCGGTTGGATTCAATTCTGGCCACCTTCTCTTCAACGGCTTGCTGTATAATCCGACTGCGGCTCGGAAAACCATGCTGCCGAACAAGCCGGTCAAGTTCCAGCAGCAGCCCCTGGTCCAAGGTAATTGCCACTTTTGCGACGCTCATAAGCACCTCCTGATTTCGGTATTACAATATATCATACCGCGCTTGTCCGGCAATCCGATATTTCTGGCTACGTCGCTGCGCGCCAACGGCGCGATCAGCGCCGTTGGGTGCCGCCGCTGGTTGGCAGACATCATCCGGTCACCAATTCAGTCATACCAGTTCATCAAGCAACTTTGCTCCCACGTCTTCAGCAATCCTAACCTTGGTGTTGTGAACCAAGCGTCGCAGGTAATCAGTCAGCTCCGAACTGGACCATACAACAGGGTCA
>DAOPZC010000117.1:0-8531 GCA_035353175.1 Kiritimatiellia bacterium
GAAAATCATCTCACCGCTCTATCGCTTGCGTGCATTTGCTCTTGCAAGTCAGGCGGCCTATTCCTTTGGATTTGGCATGCAAAAGAACGGTCTTTCGGAGAAACGGCCCAACCAAATCGCCTCTCAACTTGGCTGCCAACGCATACACAAGTAGGGCGGTTTCTCCAAAACCGCCGCCATGAAGGACTAAGCCGTGATCCGCATCCCCCTGAGTGTCGGGGTGCTTGGTCGGCGAGTGCGGCGGGCTTCGTCACATCATGAAACTGGTGCGCCGCTTCGCCCGGCTCACGATCCCGCCGCAGAACACATCCGCTGGGCCATGCGCTCCGTGCGCGGCTAAATCCAGGGGCAGGCGGCGCCGCCGAGTGGCTTGGGGGCCGGCCCAACACGCACAGGGCCCGCATGCGCAAGCTCGGCATTCCGTACCGCCGCTCCGCCACACGCTGGGAAGGATCAACCGGATGCGTTGCGTACCTCAGCGGCTACGCCGCGGAAAAATCTGCCGGTCGATCACACTGCCGTCCAGCCGCTTCAAATCTGCAGTCATCCGTCCGGCGGCATGGTCGAAGGTCAACAGCATGTAGTTGGCGACGGGCTCACTCACCACCGCCTTGGGATCCCGGTACACGTCGCCGGCCTTCGCCACGCACGTGTTATAATAGGGAAATCCGTTACTTTCCACCGCGCGCTCGGCGAAGTAGCCGAAACCGGTGATGCACAGGGTGCCGCGGCTGAACATCTCATGCCACGCGTCCTTTTCCAAGCTTCTGCAATTGCTCCGCTCGTTCATCAGCGTCACCACGAATCCCGAAGTGGCGGCGCGCGTCTGACCGTCGTACCAGGCGAACTGCTCAGAACCGCGGTGGAAATCATGGCACGACTGGAACGTCGTGCCGAAATCGTACACGTGCTGCATGTCGAGCGCCAGAAAAGTGACGTCGGCCTGAGGTATCGTGAAAGCCCACTTCCAGCCGGCATCCGGCAGCGCGAACACGCTCAGATAGGCCTGCGCGTCGACATCGTACACATCACTCCCCGCGCCCGGCCGCTTGTTCGCGCGCGGGCCGACCTGCTTGTCGTGGTTTCCGAGAATCGGCATGAACGGGGTGGAGGCGAAAAAGGCGGACTCCGACTTGAGCATGCCGATGAACGGCTCGACATAGGTTTTGTCGCCGGTCTGCTTAGGATTGGTGATGTGCGCGACATTATCGCCGACCGTCAGCAGCATATGCGGCTTGTCGGCCTTGAGCGCCGTCAGGTCGGGATGTCCCGCATACCCCCAGTCGCCGATTACCGCCACGCGCACACCGTCCTCCGGCAAGGTCTGGAAACAGCAGGTTGCCGATTTCTGATTGCCGGTTTCCACGCGATAGAACACCGTGGCCCCGCGCTGCGGGGTCGGGATCTCCACGTGGTGCAGCGTCCGCTCGCCCGCTTGGCACACCTCCCGGGCGCACGCCGCATCCGCGCCGTAGCACACGCGCGAAGCCCCCGTCCTCGAGCTCTTCCAGTTCACCACGGTGTTCTCCGGCGTGGCCGAGCGGTGCGTCAGCCAAACCGCCTCCACCTGCGACCGCGCCATTTCCGGCACCGCCATCGACACAACCAGCAGAAGCCCCCACATCGACCGCATAGTGTTCCCCTTTTTGAGTTTTCAACATCATACCGTGACCGGAACGGAACACAACCACAAAGCGCGCTCATTCTTGCGGCTTTCATCCGTTTTCACTTCCGGCCAAGGAACCGTCTGTGGTTTAATCGGTCACGTCCGCACACCTAGGTGCCTGTTTCACACAACGGTATCCTCAACCATGAACGCATCCGACATTCCATCCGTCAACCGGCTGCTGAAGGTCGCCTTCCACAGCGTGAAGGCACCAATCATTGATCTCGTCGCCATCCAGACGCGCGATCCTTTCCGCGTTCTGCTCGGCACCATTCTCAGCGCGCGCACCAAAGATGCTTGCACCGCCGCGGCGTGCGCACGCCTGTTCGGGAAGGTCACGACGCCGGACGACTTGCGCCGTATCCCGCTCAACGAACTCGAACGGACCATCTACCCCGTGGGATTCTTCCGCGATAAAGCCCGCCACATGAAGGAACTTCCCGACGTCTTGGACGCGAAATTCGGCGGCGTGTTGCCCGACACCGTCGAGGCGCTGTGTGAACTGCCCGGCGTGGGGCGTAAAACCGCAAACCTCGTCGTGGCACTCGGCTTCGACAAACCCGCCATCTGCGTAGACGTGCATGTCCACCGCATCACCAACCGGCTCGGTCTCATCAGCACCGCGAAACCGTACGAAACCGAAATGGCACTGCGCGAAATACTGCCCGTCCGCTACTGGAAAACATGGAACTCATATCTTGTCGCCTTCGGGCAGACACGGTGCGCTCCGCGCAATCCGCACTGCGCGGATTGTCCCATTGCCAATTACTGCGATTCCCGCAAAATAACGCCCTGAATCGCGATGAGGCGATCTGAGGAAATCGAGGGGCATCAACTTCGCGTTTGCTTCCCCCACCCACCCTCCGCTATGATTGCAGAACAATCTGCTCACGTATGGAGGTGCTTGAATGCGACTCAAGATGTCATTGCTTTGCGCGTTTGCGCTGGCCAGAATCGTGTCAGCCGAAACGATGCGCGTACAGGTCCAATCCGGACAGGTTCGAGGCACGCCGTCATTTCTCGGCCAAGTGATCACGACCTTGCCATATGGACAAGCCGTTGAAATCACCGGCGCGCAGGGGGCGTGGACGCAGGTGCGGACTCCGGACGGCAAAACCGGATGGATGAACAGCTCCGCGCTGACCACCAAGAAAATTTCGACCCGGACAGGCGGCAACGTGTCGGCCGGCGCCTCGGGTAACGAACTGGCTTTGGCCGGCAAAGGTTTCAACGCAGATGTCGAAGCGCAGTTCAAAGCCCAACATGCCGAGGTGGATTTCGCATGCGTCGACAGAATGGTGAAAATGAACGCTTCCCCCTCTGAGATTGACGCTTTCGCAAAAGCCGGCGGGTTGAAGCAGACCGGAGGTGAACAATGAAACGACATCTCACACCTCTATACGGCTGCGCGTTGGCCGCGGCGCTCTTGCCGACGGGTTGCTCAACTGTGGCGCAATACGGCACTATGGCGGGACAAGCCGCCGGCGTCATCACGGCAGATCAGGCCCAGTCGATCAACCGCTCGGCGGTGGCGATGGAAAAAACCTTCCAAGACATTACGCCTGAGCAGGAATACTACATCGGGCGATCCGTCGCTGCCACGGTGCTGGCGACTTACAGGCCCTATGACCAAGCGGCTTTGAACCAGTATCTCACCGTGCTCGGCCAAACGCTGGCCCAATATTCGGACAAGCCCGAGACTTTCGGCGGATATCACTTCCTTGTCATTGAAACAGAGGAAGTCAACGCGTTTGCGGCTCCGGGCGGCCTGATCCTCGTCTCGCGCGGCCTGTTGCGGTGCTGCCGCAGCGAAGACGCGTTAGCCGCCGTATTGGCACATGAAATCGGCCACGTGCAGAACCAACACGGTCTGCGCGCGATTAAGAAAGGCCGCCTGAATGCCGCGTTGACCACGCTCGCCGTCGAAGCCGGCAAAAACCTCGCCGGTGAGAGTCTGGCGGAAGTGACGAAAGCCTTTGAAGGCAGTATCACCGACATCAGTTCCACCCTGATGAACAGCGGTTACGCCCGCACGCTTGAGCACGATGCAGACGCCGCCGCCGTGCAGATACTGTCACGCGCCGGCTATAACCCCAAAGCGCTGGTCGACATGCTCGGCCAGATGAAGACGCGGATCGGCGTCGAAACGGGCCGCGGATTCGGTAAGACGCATCCCTCGCCGGATGTGCGCATCGAGCATGTCAGAACTTTGATCGGAGCGCAGCTGGCTGCTGCCGTGCCAGCCGCACGGCAACGGCGCTTCAACGATGCGATCGGCATGATCCGTTAACCGGCCAGCGGTTATGGACAAACGCATACTCCAAAGTTTGGGTGTCGGCTGCGGTGCCGCGGGCATTGCGCTGCTCCTTTGGCAGGGCGGACTGCTCGACCGCTTCGAGTATTCGACGTGGGCATGGCGCGTCAACGTCTTCGCAGCCCTCCGGTCACCGTCCCCCGACATCAAGGTCGTCCTGCTCGATCAAGCCAGTCTGGACTGGGGAACCAAAGAGATGGGGTGGTCATGGCCGTGGCCGCGCGAAGTCTACGCGCCGCTGTTGGACTTTTGCCGAAGCGGCGGCGCAAAGGTGATTGCCTTCGACGTCCTTTTTACGGAACCTTCCGTCTACGGCGTGGCCGACGACGAGGCGTTCGGCGCGGCGATCCGACGTTCCGCCGCCTTCGTCGGCGCGGCGTTCTACGGACGAGACCGCGTGACACCGCCGATTCCGGCAGTGGCGACGAATGCGACCGTGTTGGCCAATGTCAGCGATGAGCCTGATCCCGACGGCGTTTTCCGCCGCGCCACGCTTTTGCGATCTGAAGCGGACCGCCGTGTTTCTTCTCTGGGTTATGCGGCCTGGCAGATCTGCTCCGGTGCCGAGGCTGAACCGCGGAGACATGCGTTGCCTTTAGATACGCACGGCCGGCTGATCCTGAACTTCGCGGGAACCAACGGCTCGCACCAGTCCTTCAGCGCCGCCGCGATCATCCAATCCGGCATGAGACTTCAAGCCGGGGAGACGCCCCCAATCGCACCTTCCGTCTTCAGCAACGCCTATGTCTTTGTCGGTTTTAGCGCGCCGGGCCTCATGGACCTGCGCCCCACGCCGATCAGCCGTGTGGCGCCGGGCGTGGAAATTCACGCGACGGTGCTCGACAACCTGCTGACACAAAATCTGTTGCGCGACGCGCCGAAACCCGGCGTGATGCTGGTCACCCTGCTGCTGGCGTGCCTGTCCGCATGGCGCGTGCTGTATGCGCGCAACGCGACCCGCAGTGCACTGGCCTTTGCCGTCTGCCTGCCCACCCCCATTGTCATCGGCTATCTCGCCTATGCGTTCGGCTACTGGTGGCCTGTCGTCGTTGGGCTGCTGGCCCTCGCCGGCGCGCTGGTCGGTGCCGTCATCCTGAGCTATGCCACCGAGGGCCGCCAAAAGGCTTTCATCAAAAACGCATTCCGCCATTACCTTGGCGAAGAGGTCATCGACCAGATCATCGCCGACCCCGGGAAACTGATGCTCGGCGGCGAGAAGCGCGAACTGACGGTCTTTTTTTCCGACATCGAAAAATTTTCAACCTTTTCCGAACGGCTCGACCCCGTCGTTCTGACCTCGCTGCTGAACGATTACCTCAGCGACATGAGCGCCATCATCAAAGAGGAGGGCGGCTACCTCGACAAGTATATCGGCGATGCCATCGTCGCGTTCTGGAATGCGCCCGTAGCCCAGCCCGACCATGCCGCGCGCGCCTGCCGCGCTGCGCTGCGATGCCAACGCAGGCTCGCAGAACGGCGTCATGAGTTTGAGCAGCGCACCGGCGTCGTCTTGCGTGCGCGGATCGGCATCAATACGGGAGACGCCATCGTCGGCAACATGGGTTCCCGAGAACGGTTCAACTATACAATCCTCGGCGATGCGGCCAACCTTGCCTCCCGCTTGGAGGGCGCGAACAAAGCCTTCGGCACTTACCTGATGGTTTCCGAAAGCACCTGGCGGCAGGCGGGCGACGGATGGATCGGCCGCGAGCTGGCCTGCCTGCGTGTGGTCGGGAGAAAAAGCCCCGTACGCGTTTTTGAGCCGGCCGGATTTGCCGATGCCGCGCTCCCGGAATCGTGGGCTGACTTCGAAACCGCCAGGCGCCTTTTCGAGCAGGGCCGCTTTGCGGAGGCGCTGCCGCTGTTCGCGCGGTGGCCCGCCGATGCGGCATGCTGCGCCTACGCCATAAAATGCCGCAGCCTGACGGATAGCCCGCCGGACACCTGGAGCGGCATTTGGGAACTGAACGAGAAATGAGGAGGTCGACATGATGCGTATCGTTCTGGGAGGCGTGCGAGGAACAAGCCCGGTGTCGCATTCCGATTTTCTGCGATATGGCGGAGCGACCACCAGCCTCCTGGTCGAGAACGGAGAACGCGCGCAGATCGTGATCGACGCGGGCACCGGCCTGAAGGCGCTGCAACCTCATTTCGCGGCCGCCAACGCTAACTCGCCTCCGCTGTTCCTCTTCACTCATTACCACCTCGACCATCTCATCGGATTGCCTGCTTTTGCACCGCTCTATGACGCCGGGTGGCACGTCACATTCGCCTCGCCGCTGCGGGAGGGGTTTTCTGTCGAAAACGCGTTGAACCGTCTCATTGAAAAACCGTTCTGGCCGGCATCGTTTCGCGCTCAGCGGCGGTTCCTCACGCTTCCGGAAGCATCGGTTTCAGCGCCTCTGCTCCACGGCCCCTTTGAGGTGCGTTGGTGCGCAGTCCACCACGGCAACGGCTGCCATGCCTACCGCATCGACGAGCCGGCAGCGGCGGCGTCAATGGTCTTTGCGACGGATCTCGAATGGGGCGCTTCGGACGAAGCGGAACGCGAGGCGCTGCTGTGTCTCTGCCGAACCCCCCACCCAGCCGACATACTGATCATGGACGGACAGTATGATGCGTCAGAGTCCCGGCGTTTTTCCGGATGGGGACACAGCACGTGGCAAGACGCCGTGCAGGTGGCCGACACCGCGGGCGTCAACCGTTTGGTCGTCACCCATCATGCCCCGGGCAACAACGATGCACTCCTGAACAGTCGCGAACAGGCCCTGCGTTCGCTCAGGAAAAACGCGTGTCTTGCGTATGACGGCATGAAAATTGAAATCGGAGGAAGCATATGACGGATATTTCAGGATCGGGCATCGCCACATGTGTCGGACTGATCGTGATCGGAGTGGCTTACGGTTTCCATGCCGGTGTACGCCGCCGCGTCGGCGATCTGGCTCGGACGCCGTTGAAGCTGACCGCGCTGCTGAGTTTGCTGGTACCCGCGGCCGCCGTCCTGCTCTTGTCGTTTCCGGTTCTCACGGTGTGCAGGCTATACGGCAGTTGCGACGGCTGGCTTCACACGCATTCGCTCTACATCCGGGCATGGTTCGTTTTCTGGAGTCTGGTGTTGGCGATCGACGGTCTTGAATTCGTGCTGCGTTTCTTTTTCGCTTTGCGCGACCGGCCCTTCCCTGTTCCGCCGCTCATCCGGAACATTCTTCATTTTCTATTGGTGGTTGGCGCGCTACTTCTCGTTGCGAAAACCGTACTCGACCGGGATATTTCCACAGTCCTGGCCTCTACGGCGTTGTTGACCGCCGTCGTCGGCTTTGCGCTGCAAGGCGTGCTCGGCAACCTTCTGGCTGGCATGTCCATGCACATCGTGCGGTCGACCGTCCCCGGCGACTGGGTGGCGATCGGAGATGTCGAAGGCGAAGTGCTGGAAACCAACTGGCGAGAGACGCGTCTGCGCACTGCCGGAGGACATATGCTGGTCGTGCCGAACAGCAAAGTCGCAGAATCGGTGATCCACAACATGACCTACCCCACGCCTCTGCGCCGCATCAGCATCAGCGTGGGCGCCAGCTACTCCGATGCGCCTGCCGATGTGATCGCAGCCCTTGAAGCATCCGCCTTAAGCATCACCGCGGTCTTACGTGATCCGAAGCCGAATGCCATCCTCACGGCCTATCTCGATTTCGGCATCAACTACGAATTGCGCTTCTGGACCAACCGCTATTTCGAACGTCCCAAGTTGATCAGCGACGTTCAGTGCCGCATCTGGTATCAATTCAAGCGTCGCGGCATCGAAATTCCTTTCCCGATGAGCGACAAGCTACTCAACGATTTCATGGAGGTCGTCCAAAACCAGCACCGTATGCCGCCCGAAGAAAAACTGATCGGACAAAACATGTTTGACCTGAGGCAGAGCGATTTCTACCGGAAGCTGTTGCTCGACACCGATGGAAAACCTCTGGTCTCTGACGAAGAGCTCCGCCCCGTGGCCCAAGCCGTGCGCCGCGTGCAGTTCACGCAAGGGGAAATGCTTTTCTCTCAGGGCGAAACCGGCGAGACGGCCTACGTCCTGATCAGCGGCACCGTGGGCGGACGCGTCGAATACCAAGCCGACGTGGCGGCGCACACCTTCACGCTAGAGAGCGGAGCCCTGCTGGGAGAAATGAGTTTGGTGACCGGCCTGCCGCGCACGGCCACGCTGTTTGCAGCGGATGAGGCGGTGTTGCTGGAAATCCCCAAAGCCGCTTTTGTCCTGTTGCTCGGGTTACGGCCGGACATTCCCGCACGGATCGCCGAACTCGCCGCGCAGCGGGCAGCGCAAAACGCGGCAATGTACGAAAGACTTAAGTCCATGCCCGCGGCAGGGCTGACGGTCTCGCTGCAACGCGACAGCATCCTGCAACGCTTCAAACGCCTTTTACAGCGATAAACTTGCGCCCCATTCGCGGGTGAAGGAAGGGGCCGCTCGCGGTACCCGCGGTACCCGCGTGACCGCCTGACTTGCAAGGTGAATTGCACGCAGGCGATAGAGCGGTGAGATGATTTTCA
>DAOPZC010000118.1:0-8368 GCA_035353175.1 Kiritimatiellia bacterium
GACGCCGACAGCCGCAGCGCACTCAAGGCACGCGCCGACGCCACGCGCGAAACCGCCGCCGTGACGGCCGAAAAGATCCGCAGCAAGGTCATGTTGCCCGAGGGCATCGCATTCGGGTTTGTCTATGATGAAATGCTCAACACCCTCACCGACCGGCGCAGCCGCACCGTGTCCGACGTGCTGGACGGCGCCGGACAAGAGCTGCGTGAACAGGAAGAGCTGATCAACGAGCAAACGCTCAAACTCTTTCGTCAGCTGGTGATGGACAAGCTGGTGGAGAAACTCCAAAGCAGCGTGTTCCGTCTCACGGAGATGTCGCGCCGAATCGGCCAGCTCCTCAAGCAGCGGACCTTCGGCAACAACCGCTACGCCTTTTCCATCACGCCCTTGGAATCCTGCAAACGCCTGTGCGACCTGGTGACGCATTACCGCTCGCTCGACCCCGAGAAGACCGAGGCCGACCTGCGCGCCTTCATCGAAGACCATGCGGAAGAGATCAAGAACACGGAGATCGGCGAAATCCCACCGATCCTCGACTACCGCAACTGGTTCCGCTACGAGCTCAAGGTCCTGACCGCGGGCGCGGATGGCATCGTCATGGACCGCAAGGTCAAAAGCATCGGCTCCGGCGGCGAACAGGCCGTGCCGAACTACCTGCTGATCCTGACGATCGCGCATTTTCTCTACGACAAAGAAAAAATCCGCCTGCCGGTCCTGATTTTCGACGAGGCCTTTTACGGCATCGACGCGGGGCGGCGCGACCAGCTGCTCGGCTTTGCGACTGACCTCGAGCTCCAGCTCTTCGTGGCTTCGCCAGACCAGGACGGCGTGAAAAAAGAGATCGCCTACTCCACCTCTGTCCTCGTGGTCAAAGACAGCACGTTCAATGTCCATCTCTACCCCTACCACTGGAGCGCCGCGCCCAAGCAGCTCGACCTCCTCGACACCGGGCACAACGGGCCAGAAACCGTCGCCTTCGGGCAGGAGCTGTGAGTTTCGCCATGTCCGCCTTCTGGAAAGAACGGCTCGAACGCTGCCCCGCGATGCGGCCGTGGCTGTTGCGCGCCGCGCGGCGGGCCGTCTCGGGCACACCGCTTCCAGCGAAACTGACGCTGGGCGACATACCGCAGGACAAAACGGTTCAGCGCGCCCTGGAAGAGATCTTTCCCGGCTGCCGCGAGGAGAACGGACGGCTCAAAGCGAGGCTCGACGACTCGCAGCGCGACCCCGTGCGCTGGCTGCCGCTCGCCGATTTGCTGGGCGTGAGGCCCACGCCGCCCAAACCCGCCCTGTCGGCGGAAGACCGTTTCGCGCAAGCGCTGCAGCGTCTCAAGGTGCTGTATCCGGAAGCGGCCGACTTCATCAACACCTTGCGCCGCTCTGACCTGCTGCTGCGCTTTTTCAGGACGTCCGCGTCCGCCTCAGATGATCTGGTCGCGCTCTTCGCGGTGCTGCGCTCGCTGCCGACCGCCCCCGCAGGCATCACGCTTTCCGAACTCGGCGCGAAACACTTCAACGACAGCAAAGCCCTGCGCAGCGGCCCCCTCCGCCAGCAGCTCGAGCACCTGCTCCGCTTGCAGTCGGGCAGCCCGGATGCTGATGCGGCCGCGCTCCTCAGCGCCTGCGGCATCATCGAAAACCCCTACACCACGCACGCCGTGGTTTTCGCGCCGTTTGCCTACCGCACATGCGAAGGCGAGTGGCTCGATTGGCCCTGCCGCCTGTGGCAGGGCGGTGAAGCGGCAATCCTCTCATGGAAAACCGTGCGCGGGCTCACCGCACTCCGTCTTGAAGAGCCCTGCGATACGCTGGTCACCAGCGAGAATGCGGCGCCCTTCCACCGGCTGGTGGAGACACACCGTCCCGCGCTCTACACGGCAGGCTACCCCAACGCCGCCGTCAAGACGCTGCTGCGCCATTTCGCGCAAGCCAAGGTGACGGGGCTGCACTGGGGCGACACCGATCTCGACGGCTACCGGATCGCCGAGCAGGTCGCCCGCGCCATCCCGCTGCGGCTGTACGTGCCGCCCACGCCCTCAGCCGCTCTGCGCGAACATCTCTTGCCGCTCTCCTCCGAACAGCGCCACCGCACGGAGCAATTCCTGCTCGACAACCCGGATTTCCCCTACCGCGCCGAACTGCGCCACACCTTGACGCATGGCTGGCTTGAACAGGAGCAATCCATCGATCTCTTTCCCTGAGCGCGCAGCAAGGCCCGAAAACAGCGCATCCTTCCCAACGCCTCCTCCGGGGGTGTTTTCAACAACGTTGAATCACACCCCAAGGCGGGCCAAAACGCGAAAAACACTTGCGGCGGTCAAGCTGTTACGGTAAAAAAGAACCGGATCAATAAAGCAAAGTAGGTCGCCATGCAAAAACTTTTCGGAACAGACGGCATCCGCGGACAAGCCAACCGGTTCCCGGTCAATGCGGAACTCGCCCTCAAGCTCGGCAAAGCGCTCGGCAAGCGCCTCAACGCCCACGGCTACGGCAGCGCGCGCGCGGTGATCGGCAAAGACACCCGACTTTCAGGCTACATGTTGGAAACCGCCATCACCAGCGGCTTGGTCTCCGCCGGATGCGATGTTTTTCTGGTCGGCCCGGTGCCCACGCCGGCCGTGGCCCACCTGACGCGCTCGCTCGCCGCCGACGTGGGAATCATGCTGACCGCCTCGCACAACCCCTACGATGACAACGGCATCAAGATCTTCAGCCCCCTCGGCTATAAGCTCGAAGACGAGGAAGAAGAAGACATCACGCGTCTGATCCTCGAAACGGACCTGAACACCGACGCCATCCGCAGCGACCAGCTCGGCAAAGCCCATCGCCTGGACGACGCGCGCGGGCGCTACATCGAGTTCGCCAAGAGCACCATCGCCAACGAGAAGCTCAGCGGCTTCAAAGTGGTCATGGACTGCGCCAACGGCGCGGCCTATGACATCGGCCCTTGGATCTTCCGCGAGCTGGGCGCCACGATCATTAAGACCGGCGTGTCCCCCGACGGGCTGAACATCAACGCGAATTGCGGCGCGCTGCACCCCGAAGGGATCGCCAAACTGGTCCAAGAGCACGGGGCGGACATCGGGATCGCCCTCGACGGCGACGCGGACCGCGTCATCTTCGCCGACGCCCACGGCCACATCGTGGACGGCGACCGCGTGCTCGCAGCCTGCGCCATCGCCTTCAAGAAACGCGGCTTGCTCGCCAACAACACGCTGGTGGTCACCAGCATGAGCAACCTCGGCCTGCACGACGCCATGCGCAAAAACGGCATCAAGGTGGAGCTCACCGACGTGGGCGACCGTTACGTCATCGACGCCATGCGCAAAGGCGGGCATTCCCTCGGCGGCGAAAAATCCGGTCACCTGATCTTCCATTCGCATGCCACCACGGGCGACGGCATCATCAGCGCGCTGCAGGTCATGCGCATGATGAAGGAAGAGGGCAAGACGCTCGCACAGCTCGCCGACTGCATGACCGAGTACCCTCAGAAACTCGTCAGCATTAGAGTCAAGGAAAAGAAGCCCGTCAGCGAGGTTCCCGTTTTGGCCGAAGCGATCAAAGCCTGCGAAGCGGAGCTGAAAGAAGCCGGCCGCGTGATCGTGCGCTATTCCGGCACAGAGCCCAAAATCCGCCTGCTCGTCGAGGCCAGCGAATCCGCCCTGGTCGAAACCTGGATCGAGAAACTCACGCAGGCCGTTGCCGAAGGGCTGGGGGTGTGAGGAGAAGAAGCTCAACGTTCAAGCGGGGAGAATTGCGAACGACTGCCAAAACCCACTGGATTATACTTGAGAGTTGAAAGTTCAACGTTGAACGTTATCTCGGGGTTTTCTTGGAAGGTGAACGGCGGACGGTGAAAGGTAAAAAATCATGACATCTGCACTTCACCAGCTCCAGTCCCGCGGTGTCGTCTTTCTCGCTCCGGAAACCGCCTACGTCGCCGACAACGTCGTCCCCGACCGTATCGCGCCGGGCGTCGTCATCCATCCCGGCTGCCGCCTCAGCGGCTCCGCGCTCTCCATCGGCCGCGGCTGCGTGCTCGGCGCCGAAGCCCCTGCGACCGTGGCGGACTGCCAGCTCGGCGCGGATGTGCATCTGGCGGGCGGCTTCTTCGAGCGGAGCACGTTCCTCGACGGCTTCAAGGCGGGCAGCGGCGCGCACGTGCGTCCCGGATGCCTGTTTGAGGAAGAATCCTCGATCGCCCACAGTGTCGGCGCCAAACAGACCGTGTTCCTGCCGTGGGCCACGGCCGGCAGCCTGATCAACTTCTGCGATGCGCTGATGGCCGGCGGCACGGGCCGCAAAGACCATTCGGAGATCGGCTCTTCCTACATCCATTTCAACTTCACGCCGCATCAGGACAAGGCGACCGCCTCGCTCGTCGGCGACGTGCCGCGCGGCGTGCTGCTCAATCAGCCCGCGATCTTCCTCGGCGGCCAAGGCGGACTGGTCGGCCCATGTGTCATTGAATTCGGCACCGTTATCCCCGCCGGCCAAATCTGGCGCGGCGACGTGACGGAGCCGGGACGCCTTGTGGCGAAGCCCTCGTTCCGCAGCAATATCGACGCGCCCTACAACCCGCGCCAGTACCACGGCGTCCGCCGTGTGCTGCGCAACAACCTGCTTTACATCGGCAACATTGCCGCGCTCGATGTTTGGTACCGCGTGGTCCGTGCGCCGTTCATGCTGGCCGCCCCCTTTCAGGCGGCTTGCCACGCCGGCGCGCGCCGCCGGCTCGCGGAGATCTTGGGCGAACGCCTCACCCGTCTGGATGAATTGGCCCAAAAGGTCTCGCAATCGCTCACCCTCGGCTTGCCGGATCCGGCCACCGAAGAACACCGCGCCTTTGTGGCCGCCTGGCCTTCGCTGAGAGCATCGCTCGCCGGATTTGTTGCCGCCCGCGAGACCGCCGCGGTGCCCGCCCCTGTTTCTGATGTCCTTTCGTCGCTGCCCCCAGCAGACTACCTGAAGGCCGTCCAATCGCTCTCATCCGGCGACGCCCAGACGCTCGCGGCTTGGCTTGGGGGGTATCCGTCCTCCGCCGTGGCGTTGCTCGGGACAGCGAGTTGAGACGACGAGTCATCCCATGACTTTATCCGACCGTCCTTTTCAGCGCTGGGGCCTCATGCTGCTCGCGGCCGTTTCGGTTGCGCACGCGGACCTCGCTCCTGCGCTCCGCCGACAGTTCTTTGCCGCGGCGGAACGGCACGACGATGGAGAACTCACGCGCTTGCGCGGCGAGATTGTGGCGGCACTCGGCAAACAGGCTGGCGTGCCCGAAACCGGCCTGAGGAAACATGCGCCCATCGATACCGCGCCGCCCTCTCTGGCCCATGTGTGCGACTGCTGGACCAACACCCTGCGTGACCTGGCCGGCCGTTATCCCTGGCAGAACGAAAAGTCCGGCAGGCGACCCCGTCCCCGCGCCATCGGACGCTGGGTGAGGGCGCTGTATCTGACCGACGCGGCTGACAAGACAGCCTGCGCGGGTGCGGAGGCCCTGTTGGCAATTCAAGGCACGAACGGCGTTTTCGGATTCCCGGTTCCCGCGCCCGGCGAAAAGGATCGCCTTGCCGTTTCCGCGCGCCGGCTGGTTTCCGTGCTGGAAAAACGCGGCGAAACGGCCATCGAAAACGGCTACATCGTACAGGACGGGGGCACGGGCGAACTGAATTTCGACAACGGCGAAGCAGCGATGGCCCTGCTCACCGCTTATGCCGCATCAGGAAACACGGCATGGCTGGAGGCGGCGCGGCGCGCGGCGGAATGGGGGCTGCACCAGCCGCTTGTGCCGAACTGGAATTACAATTGTTTTCACGCCTGGCTCGCCGCGCGCCTCTACCGGATCACCGGCGAAACGCCTTACCGTGAAGCGTCCGTCGCGCTCCTCCGCTACGGCGTGCTCGCCGGGCAGATGGACGACGGCAACTGGTTCGACGCCCACAATGCTTCGACCCAATACCGCGCGGTGATGATTCGCGCCTGTCTCGAACTGCACCTCGCGCTCAAAGGCAGCGGACACCCCTACACAGCCGAGCTCGAACAGAGGACCCGGCGGGCTTGCGACGCGCTCGCCCGCCAAACGCTCGAATGGGGGTTTGACGCGCCGAAGGCGTGGGAGGCGCTCCCCGTGGATGCGTTCAGCCTCGCCCTCATGGCCTTCGGTCCGGATCCGCTTTGGGAGCGTGCACTGAACGTGGAGATCAACGGGCTGCTGGCCCGGCATCCCCGTCCGTTGCCGGAAAGCGTGGCGACCTATCTGCTCTACCGCTCGGGAAAGCGCGAGCCGGTCGTGCCTACAAAATAAAAAAGGGGCGACGGAATCCCGTCGCCCCTCCCACTCTAAAACAGGTCCGTATTTGTTTTTCCTGTGATTAGAGAAGCTTCTTCACAGCGGCCACGATGTCGCGGTCGTGCGGCAGGAAGGCGTCCTCCAACGAGTACGCCTGCGGCGCGATGCCGTCCTTCGAGCCGACGCGCAGCACGGGCGCGTCAAGCGAGTCGAACGCCTCAGCCACGACGCGCGAGGCGATCTCAGCCGTAAAGCTGCCGATGTCCACGCAATGGCTGGCGACCACGCAGCGGCCCGTCTTGCGGACGGAGGCCAGCACGGTCTCCATGTCGAGCGGCACCAGCGACCGGAGATCCACCACTTCGGCGGAGATGCCATCGGCGGCGAGCTGGTCGGCGGCCTTGAGCGCATCGTACAACATGGGTCCCCACGTCACGATCGTGGCCTGGTTGCCCGCACGCTTGATGTCGGCCTTGCCGAGCGGGACCAGGTATTCCTCTTTCGGAACGACCCCTTTGACGTTGTACATGATCTGCGATTCGACGAAGAGTATCGGGTTGTTGTCGCGGATGGCGCTCTTGAGCATGCCCTTGGCATCGGCGGGCGTGGCCGGATAGACCACGTAGAGGCCCGGGATATGGGTAAAGACCGACTCCAGCGTCTGCGAGTGCTGCCCGCCGTATCCCTTGCCGCCGCCCACGGAGGCGCGGTACACGAGCGGGACCTCGATGTTGGCGCCGGACATATAGTGCCACTTGGCCGCCTGATTGGCGATCTGGTCGGAGGCCATGAGGCAGAAATCCATGTACATCAGTTCCACCACGGGACGCAGATCGGTCATGGCTGCGCCGACCGCCGTGCCGCAGATGCAGGCCTCGGAGATCGGCGAGTTGAAGACGCGGTCACGCCCGAAGGCCTCGGTCAGGCCCTTGGTGACTTTGAAAGCCCCGCCGTATTCGGCGATGTCTTCACCCCATTGCACCACGCGGTTATCGCGCTGCATCTCTTCGATCATGGCCTCTTTGATGGCGTCCTTGTAGGTGATCTGGCCATCGTCGGTCCGTTTGATCGCGGGGAGACTGCCTTCGAGTTTCACTTCGGCGAACTTCTCGGGGACCGTTTCCACGCGGGTGTCGGTGTACATGTACTTGATGACGTCGGCCGGATCGGGATCCTTCGACCAAGCCGCCTTGGCAGCCATGCGGGCGTTACGGTCCGCGACCTTGGCCTTGAGATCGGCGAGCTTCTTGGCGGAAATGCATCCGGCCTCAAGCAGCTGTTTCTCGAACTTCGCGATCGGGTCCAGTGTCTTCCACTCGGCCTCTTCCTCCTTGGTGCGATACTCGTTGCGGGGATCGCCCAGCGAATGGCCGTAGTTGCGGTACGTGTCGAACTCCAACAGCACGGGGCCCTTGCCGCTGCGCGCAAGATCGGCGGCGCGGCGCATGGCGTCCATGCAGGCGAGGATGTCCATTCCGTTGATCACTTCGGCGTACATGTTGTTGTCCGCGAAGCCGGCGGCGCGGCGCGCGACGGTGCAAACGCCGGCGACCTCGCCGTCGATGCGGCCCGTGAAGCCATAGTGATTGTTGATGACCGCATAGACGATCGGCAGGCCGAAGGCGTTGCTCGTGTACGTCGGGTCTGTGAACTGGCCCATGGCGGCCCAGTTGAGCGACTCCAGCACCACGCCGTTCGCGTAGGCGCCGTCGCCTGCGAAGCAGCAGGTGACCTTACCGGTCTTGAAATAGCGGGCGCTCATGGCCGAGCCCGTCGCGATCGGAACGCCGCCGCCCACGATGGCGTTCGCGCCGAGGTGTCCGGCCTTAAAGTCGGCAATGTGCATCCCTCCGCCGCGCCCCTTGCAATAGCCGTCCTCTTTGCCGAACAGCTCGGCGATGGCGCGGTAGACATGGCCGTCGAGCGCCGCCTCGATCAGCTCCTTTTTCTTGGTCGAGGTGCAGGAGGGCACGCGGGACTTCAGCTCTTCCACGCTCATGCCGCGGATGGCGGTGCAGCCCTTGGCCAGCGAGTCGCCGTGGCCGCGGTGGGTGGAGGTGATGAAGTCGTCGTAGT
>DAOPZC010000119.1:0-8347 GCA_035353175.1 Kiritimatiellia bacterium
AACAGTATGGCATAATCGGCGCCAATTGGCTACATATTTAATTAAATTGCTCTAAGCTTCGATTCCCCATCATTATGAAGTGGACAGGATAAGAGTCAATCCCGATCTTTCGAACGGCGCGACGGCGTTAAAAGAAGGACGCGCAAACGCGCGTTCCTTGCCCATTGCCTGTTGCCGACTGCTCCGTTCTCCTTCGAGTGCCATCCGCCGAAGCCGGCGCCGAACTCGGTGTTGGCGCTCGGTCGGCCCGTCTCACCGGACGCTGAGCATCGTGCCTGCGGTGGAGATCGTCGCATGGTCGGCGCTCAGGCTCACCCGCATCGAATGGGTGACCACGCCGTCGACCTTTACGGTCCAGGTGCGGCTGTTGACCTTCGCGAGCGCCGCCGCGTCCATGTTTGTGAAGGTGATCGGCACCTGCAGGTTTCCCGCGCCCGGCGTGAAGTTCACGAGATTGACGACACCTGAATCCGCGAACGCAAAGCCGTCCAGCGTGCCGTTACCGTTCGCGCAGTCCAGCGTGAGCGTCGGCAGTGTGACCGTGCCCTTCGCCTTGAGCGTCGCGCCCGCGGCGACGGTCACGTCCGAGACGCTCGCCAGTTGTGCGGCGTTCGCGTCGTATGCGGGTGCCGACGCGACCGCGAAACCTTGGCGCGCGCCCGTCACGGTGGAGGAGCCGTCCGAATACCAGACCTGTCCGGTCACCTGCTTGCAGAAGTTCGTCCCTTTTTCGTCCAGAAGGTCCCACGTGACGCCATCCGTGCTGCCGCGCACCTCATACCCCCAGATGCGGCGTGTGGTGCCGGCCAGGCACATGAGGTCGTACGAGGTGATGGCCGGCGAATCTGAGGGGAGCCGCATCGACACGGTCACCCAGGAAGAGGTGTTCGCGTAGCTCGGCGCGCCGTAGGTGGTGGCGGTGTAGAACGTGCTATTGCCGTTTTCGTCGAAGAAGTTGCGGAGCCACAGGGCGGAATTTGTGAACCAGGAGGGGACCGAGATCTTCGAGAGCGGCTCGTCGATGGAGGCCTCGCCGGGCAGAAGCGTGACCGCCGGCGCGACGGTGGCGGCCGGCACGGCAAGACCCACGTTGCGGCGGAGGCCGTCCGCGTCGTAGAGCGCGAACTCACTGCCGCCGATGCACGTATCGGTGAGGTTATTGAAATTCGAATTGATATAGTTGATCGAGAGCCGGAAAAAGGAATACGGCGTGTCCGGAGCCTCGATGACGAGCGTGCCCGCCTTGACCGCGAGAGCGCCCGAGAAGCCGAGCGCGCTCCGCAGCGTCCATTGGCCCGTTCCCTCTTTGACGACGGAAAGCGCCGAGGTGCCGTTCGTGATCGTGGAGAGCACGCTGAACGCATTCGTGCCGTCGAGGGTGAGCGTGCAGGGCGAGGCGGCGATCGAGGAGACGCCTTTCAGGGAGAACGGCCAGCGGCCGCTCGTCTTGAGGCGTCCTGCGCCCGCGAGGACGAGCGGCCGATCGGTCGCCGCGTCCACATTCGTGACGGAGGCGCGCCCGATGCACTCCAGCGTCGCCTCGCCCTTGGCACCGCCGCCCAGGACGAACGCGTAGGGAACCCGATACGCCTCGCCGAACGCGCCGCCCAGAATATTTTGGCAGGTGAGCGTGGACAGGCCGAGCGCGCAGGCCGTGCCCTTTTCCGCGAGCGACTCGAACAGGAGCTTGCCTTCCTTCACGTCGACGACGCCTTTCATCGCGCGGGACGCATGGTGGCGGAAGAGCCACATGCCAGATCCCTTTTTTGTGACATACGCGGCGCCGCCCGCCGGTTCCGTCCAGCTGCCGCCTACCTCGCAGGCGTTCGTGTGCTCGCCCGTGAAGAGGACGCTGTTCATGACGCCGTAGTTTTCCGAAACCGTGATCGGGCCGTTCCACACGAGCCCTCCTGACACGCCGCCGTCCGCCGTCATCGCGTTCGCGCTGTTCCACTTGTTGAAAGCCAGCGTTTTCACGGTCGTCTCGCCCCCGCCGAGGTAGACGAACCGGCCGTAGTCGCTGCCGCCGTTCGGGATGAGCGACAAAGTGCCGTTGCAGCCCATCGACGAGGGCGACGAAGCGTCGTATCCCACCTTCACGAGCCCGATCGTGCCGAAGCTCTGCAACGCGGTCGTGAAGGTCGAATTCGTGCCCCGCAGATTGAGCGTGCTGCTCGGGTAGACATAGATGGCGCTCAGATTGCCGCAGATTCGGCCGTAGAAGTCGGACGTGCCCGGATCGGTCTGGATCGTCTGGCTCATGGCCCAGCCGTTCGTGATCATGCCGTCGCCGGAGAGGCTGTTCACGACCGTGCGGCACGCGTTGAAGGAGCCGCTCCCCGTCAGGAAGAGCACGCCGGGCGCGTTCAGCTCGATGGCGACGTGGTTGCTCGTCCTGTTGTTCGCCAACAGTTCGGGCAGGTGGAGGTCGCCGTCTTCGATGAGAAGCCCGTTCGTCACCTTATAGGCGACGCTGTTCGTGTTGTCGAGATAGAGCGCGCCCTTGCCGCGTTTGACGATTTTGCCGGTGCCGCCGATGAGTCCGGGAACACGGAGCGACGCGCCATCGGAAAGGTCGAAGATGATTTTTGACGAGGCGCCGGAAAGCGTGAACTGCGTCACGTTTGAGACCGCTGCGGCATCCGTCTCGGTGAGCGTATACTCGCCCGCGAGCGTGACGACGCCGCCTACCGGCGGAGGCAGTTCGGGCGTGGCCGCGAACGCCGCCGCGAAACCCATCGCCGCCGCGAGAACACCGAGCTCTTTCTGCCGAGTAAACATGTTATGGAACCTTTTCTTAACCACGAGCATCCCGTAGGCTTGACCGGTGGCAGCCGTCTTCAAAGTTAGGGATTATTATGCAGAGGGACTTGCAAACAGTCAACTCCCCACGAGAATGCGGCTATCCGGCGGAACACCCAACGCAGAACTTCGAAGTTGGTGGTTCGATGTTCAGCGTTCGGTGTTAAAAAAAGAAGGACGCGCAGTCGCGCGTCCTTTGCCCATTGCCTGTTGCCGATTGCTCAGTTCTCATTCGAGTGCAGGCCGCCGGAGCCGGCGCCGAACTCGATGTTGGCGTGCTCGGGATCGCCGGGCAGGGCCTTGGAGCAGCTCCAGATGCAGGCGCCGCAGTGGACGCACTTCTCGCGGTCGAACTCGGGCGTTGCGCCCTCCTCGCCGGGCATCAGGGCTTGCGCGGAGCAGATCTCGATGCAGGTGCGCTCGGTGCAGGTGGCGCAGAGCTCGGGCTTGACGAAGGTCACGTGGTCCGCGAAGCCGCCCGCGGCCTGGACCTTGCCGCCCTTGAAGAGCGCGTCCTGGTGCGACATGAGCAGCGTGCCGTCGAAGGGGATCTCGGGCCAGCCCGCGAGCGTCATGATCGTGTCGTGCAGCGGCTGCTTGGCCTTGGCGCAGGACTCGACCGCCGCGGCGAGTTTGTCCGGGGCGATGCGGCCCGCGCAGACGCTCGCGAGGGTCGGGATGCGCTGCGAAGGGGGGCAGGACTCGACCGAGAGGTTGAGCGCGCCGTTGGTCATGCCGGTCATGCCCGTGCCCATCATGCCGAGCATGAAGCCTTTGCCGAAGCCGTCGCGCGCCTTCTTGGCGGCCTGCAGCTCCGCGTCGAGCGGATCCGCGCGGCGCCGTTTTATGTAGGCGGCGGTGAGCGTGCCTTTGGTGAAGGGCTCGTCGCGCTTGAGCAGGTCGATGACGCCCTCGGCCAGCAGCACGCCGCTGCGCCACGCCTCGTCCACGCCGGAGTTGGTGAGCACGTTGGTGGTGCCGGAGCCCTCGCCGATGCGGGCGAAGCCGTCGCCGGCCAGGAAGGGCTCGCCGCGCACGCCGGATTCTTGCAGGGACTTGGCGCCCCAGGAGCGGAGCGTGCCGCCCTGGAGGTGGCGCCAGAGGTACGGGTGCTGCATCCAGTGCTGGAGGTAGCGGTAGGTGGTGCGGATCGGGGTGTCCATCCACGACGGCACGAAGACGCCCAGCGAGGCGGTGCGGTCGGGGTAGACGTACATGAAGCCGAAAATCTCGGGCTCGGGGAAACCGAGCGTGTGGATGACCGTGCCGGGCTTGAGGTCGCACGCGGCGGGCAGCTCGACCACGGCTTTCATGCCCACGGCCCAGTCGTGCTGGTGGTTGCCGGCGGGCAGGCCGAAATGGCGGTCGAGCTTGCGGCCGACCGCGCCGACCGGGCCGTCGCCCACGACGGTCAGGCGCGCGCGGATGTCCATGCCGGGCATGAAGGCGGCCTCGGGGTTGCCTTTCTTGTCCACGCCCTGGTCGGCGAGGCGCACGCCGACCACCTTGTCGCCTTCCATGACCGGCGCGCTCACGGGCGTGCCGGGCCAAATCTGCACGAGGCCCGATCCCATGAGCTGGCTGCCGACCCACGACATGAACGAGCCCATGGACATGACCAGCCCCGGCTCTTTGCGCAGGAACGGCGGAATCCACGGCAGCTCGGCGGCCTCGGGGCCTTTGCCCATGGCGAAGCGCCCGGCCTTGAAGACGCCGTCCACGAACTTCGTGCCCGCGTCGCGGCGGCTTGCGCCGAGGGGGTCGAAGAGGTAGGCGACGGTCTCGTGGCCGACTTCCGCGGCGTTGGGGATTTCCTTGGCGAGGTCGACGCCGGGGAACGAGGCGCGGATGGCGCGGCCCTTGGTGACGACGCCGGAGACACCGAAGCCGATGTCGTCGGCGCGCTCGTAGCACATGACCTGCAGCGGCATGCCGGGCATGACTTTGCTCTCGAAGGCGGGGGTGCCGTCGGGGTTCATCAGCGCGCGGGTCAAGGTGGTCAGGAATCCGGCGGTGGCGGGGCCAAAGCCCACGCACACGATGTCGGCGTCCATGGTCTGGCGTTCGATTTCGCTCATGAAGGTCTCCTGAAAATGGGAAGTCCGACGTGTCGGACACGTCGGACTTGTCGGACGGCGGCGTACCCTTACTGCGGGTAGTCCAGCGCTTCCGGGATCATGATTTGGGTCAGCGCTTTGGCGGCGCGGTCCTTGGCCAGACGCGCCCCGGCCAGCGAGGCGTCGGCCTTGGCGCGCAGTTTCTGGAACTCGGCCGCGGTCTCTTCGGAGGCCGCGCCGTAGCCGTAGACCAGCTCGGCGCTGATCCGGCCGACCTCGCCCACCGCCCGCGCGATCTGCACGTGCGCCAGATCCGTGAAGGTGTTGAGGTACCCCTCGATTTCGGGGCCGACGACGGGGTGCTCGGGGCCCTTAGCCGCCAGCTCCTGAATGTCCGCGACGAACGACCGCGCGGCCAGCAGCCACGAGATGGCGTCGGCCATGGGGAAGAGCACGCCGTGGCGCTGACTCTGCGAGAGCGGGCGCCCGAGGGCGTCCTTGGCGCCGTTGACGAACGCGAGCATCCAGCGCCACAGCACGAACCCTTCGGCCAGCGCGTCCATGCCCGTTTCGGGTTTGGCGGCGGCCAGCGCGCGCAGCTCCGCGACCCACTGGTCGAGCTGGGCCAGGAAGACCTCGTTGTTCATCGTGACGCTGATCTGGCGGCGCTGCACCACTTCGGGACCCTCGTAGGTGGCCTCGAGCTGCGCGTCGGTCCATTTGTTGAAGAGGAAGCCGGGGCAGTCCTCGGTGATGCCGTAGCCGCCCATCAGGCTGACCGCCTCGCGCAGCATGTTGGCGCCGTGGCCGGTGTCCCACAGCTTGGTGGCGGGGCAAACCACGTTGCAGACGGCGCTGAGCCAGACGTACTGGACGAGTGTGTCGGCTTGGAGTTCGGCGATTCGGGCTTCGTCGCGTTCCCCGGCGGGCTTGGACAGCAGGCCCAGCAGCTCGACGGCGTCGGCTTGGGGTTTGCGCAGGGCCTTCATCAGCGCACGGCCGCTGCCGGCGCCCTGTTCGGCAAGCATGTCGAGCGCCTTTTTCTCGATGTGGGTGAGCTGGTCAAAGTCGCGGGCGGTCTCGAAACCGAGCGAGGTGGCCGCTTCGCCCGTGGCCCAAACGTCGGCGAGACGGTGGATGGCGTCCTCCTTCATCTGGATGCCGAGGTCGTAGCGGGGCGAGCCGGCTTCGATGCCGGCCGCGCCGCGGAAGCGGCCGCGCTGGTAGCGGATGACCGGTTCGACGGCCGAGAGCAATTTGGACGCGGTCATCAGGCCGACGGCCACGCGGGTGCGCGAAAAGACGGCTTCGATGATCTCGCTGTGCGTCAGGTTGGGGACGATCACGCCGTCCTTAATGGTGTAGCCGCCCACGATGCGGTTGGCCGGGATGTCCAGGCTGAAGATCGGGTCGTGCGTGTTGGAGAGCTGGTGGACGAGCTTATGCGTCGGCGCGCCGCGGTCGAAGACACCCTCGTCGGTGTCCTCCAGGATAACCATACAGGAGGTCTTGATGCGCGGGTCGCCGGTGTCCACGGCGGCGGTGACGACGTTGGCGACCGCCATGTTGGTCAGGAAGCGGCCGCGTTTTTCGACGTGGAGCACGGGCTCTTGGCCCTCTTCCCACTTGGCGACCGTGACGCGGCCGCTGACCACGCCGGTGTCCACGCCGACGTACGGCAAGGGCTCGGTCAGGGCGAAGGCGGCCCGCCATACCTTGCGGTCCTCGCCGGGCTGGAGCGGGGCGCAGGCGCGCATGTATTTCTCGCGCTGCTCGGGGGTTCCCTTCTCGACGATCGGTCCGAGGCCCAGGTTGTTGATCAGGCTGGTGGTGGAGGCGCCGCCGTCAACCCAGGAGAGTTCGAAGGCCAGCAGGCTCAGGGCGAGGTTGCGGGGACCTTCGATAATGCCGCCATATTCCATGTCGAGACCCGCAGCGGTGATGCCGGATTCATCGAAGGCCTGATACAGGCTGTTTTTGCCTTCGGTCCATTCGTGCGTGTTACGCTCGCCGTCGGCCACCAGCCGGGCCACCAGCCCGCGAGCGACGGAACGGGCGCCCATCACGGCCATCTGAATGTCGAACCGGTCGGCGTAGCGCCACATGATCTGGCGAATTTCGTCGCCGGGCAACATCTTCATGGTCTGCGGGGTCTCGCTCATTGCATCGAACCTTTCTGTTGAAAAATTGAGAATGACATTTTAGCGGTTTTTGTCGCGGACGCAAGGGTAAAGGGGGATGAGGGGAATGAAAGCGGTGTCGGGAGAGGGGGGGGCTGCCCCTCAGGAGTAGAATTCTTGGACGCGCATCAGGACGTCGAACCCCTCGGCGGCGAGGCAGTCGTCGAAGCACTGGAGCGCGGGGTGGCCTTCGGGCAGGAGGGCGTAGGGGAGTTTGACCGAGCCGATCACCATGTCGAGCCCGAGGGGCATCGCGCGGGTCAGGAAGGCGCTGGCGAGCGGGGTCTTGACCGGCGAGCCGTCGGCGCGCTTGGGCGGCAGCATCACGGTGAAGTTGCTCAGGCCGACCGAGACGTGGACGCCGGCGAAGGCCGGGTCGCTGCGCATCAGCCGGAGCGCGCCCATGAGGCGGTGGATGTTGTTTTCGGTGTCCGTGCCGAGGGGGGCGATGCCGGGGTCGATGATGCAGTCGGCGTTGGCGATGCCGTGGCGGCGCGCGGTTTCCAGCAGCAGGCGCGCGGCGGCGCAGGTTTCCTCGGCGGTGAGGCAGGGCGTGCCGGTGCCGTCCTTCAGGTTCTCGGACGCCAGCAGGATCGGGCGGAAAGGTTTGACCGCGAGCAGGTCGAACATCTCCAGCCGGAGGGGTGAGATGGAGTTCAGTATGGGGGTGCCGCGGCGCAGGTCGTAGGCTTCGAGCCCTGCCTTGGCCGTGGCGAAATCGGGCGAGTCGATGGAGAGCGGCGAGTCGGTGATCCGCTGGACGGAACGGACCATCTCGGCCATGAAGTCGGGGGTTCGGGGGCCCACATTGACGTCGATGTAGGCGGCGCCGAGTTCGGCCTGGGTCTTCGCCAGGCTCATGATGCCGGGGAGGTCGTTGGCCTCGAAAAGCGCGTGGGTCGAGGGCACGGAATCGTTGATGCTTTCGCCGATGATGGAGAGGTGGGGGATGGGCATGGGGGAACCTGTCAGTTAGAAGTTAGGAAGGAGGAGTTAGGAGTTTAAGAAAAAAAGAGGCCTAAGGCTTTTTCGGGACGGCCAGGTCGGCGGGCTGGAGGTCGAGGCGCGCGATGTCCTCGAACCAGCGCGCGAGGTCTTTGGTCTTGTCGTCGAAGTTGTTGGAGCCGAAGGAGAATTTCGCGCCCATGCTTTTGGCGAGTTTGAGGAAGGCGGGCTTGGGGTAGGCGGAGCCGGCCTGGATCTCGAGGGCGACGCCCTTCTCGACGGCCTTGGCGATGACCTGCCGCATGCGGGGCTCGGTCCAGAGCTGGTCGTAGCGGTTGGAGATGCAGGGCGGCAGGTAGGTGG
>DAOPZC010000120.1:0-8039 GCA_035353175.1 Kiritimatiellia bacterium
CGAGGGTGCGGTAGCGCCGGACCGTGGTGTAGACCAAATCGGTGATGAAGGCGCGGTCGGGGCCGTCGGGGATCAGCCGGTCGGGGAAATCTTGGGTTTCCAACCATCGGGTAACAACGAAGATCGCTTCACGTCTGGAACTCATGGCCGGGAATGATAGAGGAGGGGGTGGGGGAAAGCAATAGGCAAGTGCGCGCGGGAGCAGGGCGTTTCTGTTTGACCCGATTTGCGGCCCGCTCAGAGGTCTGGACCCGGCCCAAACATGCAAGGTACAACGTTTTCGGACCCTCTGCGGATTTCAACGTTTCTGGACCGTGTCGGACGCGGAACACGCCGAATCAAATATAATAGTCGCAACAATCTACAAGGCAACATGTTAAGATGTAGCAAATCAAGCCTTATTGGCCGCTAAGTGTCCCATTTCGTCCCGTTTTGTCCCACCGGCGGGATTCGACGTTTTGTTCGATATCCGATGTTCAATGTTGATTTTCCGCGTTATGTGGAGGCAGCGCACGCCTCCTCAGAAAACAGCGCGCGACCCCCGTTCACTTAGAAACGCCCTGCGCGCGGGGGAAGTTTGAGAAGGGGAAGGTTGAAGCGACCCTTGGGAAACGGTAAGATACGGGCGATTTGATCCTGCGTCTCGCGCAGTGGCGGGGGCAGACGTGAAAATACAACAGCGGAAACGCGTTAGGAATCTTTTATGACGAATTTCACGTGGTATGATGTGAGTGATGCCACGGTCGGTTTGCTTTTCGGCTTGGCCGGCATGTTGGGGGGCTACGCGCTGCGCGGCCTGATCGGCCGGTGGCAGGCGGACGCCATCGAGAAACAGGCGCAGTTCAAGCTTGCCGAGGCGGACACGGAGGTCAAGAACCGGCTTAAGGAAGCGGACATTCTCGCGCGGGCCGAAGTGGTCAAGGCGCGCGAGGAATTCGAGAAAAGCACCAAAGCGCGCCGCAAGGAACTTCAGGACATCGAAGAGCGTCTGACGGTCCGCGAAGAGAATATGGACAAGAAGGCCATCCTGCTTGAAAAGAAGGATCAGACGGTCGCCCAGAAACAGGAGGAAGTCCAGCACAAGGCCGAGGAGGTGCAGCAGAAGCGCGCCGATGCCGAAAAGCGGTGGGGCGAGGCGGAACAACGGCTGCAGAAGCTGGCGGGCATGACCCACGAGGAGGCGCGCCGCGAGGTGTGTCAGAAGGCCGAACAGGAAGTTCGCAGCGAGGCGGGCAGCCTGATCCGGCGGGTGCAGGAGGAGGCCAAGGAAACGGCGGACCGCGAGGCCGCGCGCATCGTCGCGACCGCGGTGCAGCGCTTCGCCCTGAGCCATGCCAGCGAGATGATGACCAGCACGGTGCCTTTGCCGAGCGACGACATCAAGGGCCGGATCATCGGGCGCGAGGGCCGGAACATCCGCACCCTGGAGGCCGTGACCGGCGTGACCATGCTGATCGACGACACGCCGGAGGCCGTGGTGATCTCGGGGTTTGACCCCGTGCGGCGCGAGATCGCCCGCCAAGCGCTCGAACAGCTCGTTTCGGACGGGCGCATCCATCCCGCGCGGATTGAGGAGGTGGTCCAGAGCGTCACGGAGAGCATGGCGAAAACGATTTTCGAGGCGGGCGAATCGGCGGCCTACGAGGCGCAGGTCCAAGGCGTTTCGCTGGAGATCTTGAAGTGCGTGGGGCGGCTCAAGTTTCGGACCAGTTTCACCCAGAACGTCTTGCGGCACTCGGTGGAGGTGGCTCACCTGATGGGCATGATGGCGTCCGAACTGGGACTCGATCCGGCGGTCGCGCGGCGCATCGGCTTCTTCCACGATATCGGCAAGGCTCTGGATCACGAGACGCAGGGTGCCCACGCGCTGATCGGAGCGGAGTTTCTGAAGCAGCACGGCGAGGATCCTGTGGTGGTCAACGGCGTGGCTGCGCATCACGAGGATGTTCCCTCCGAAGGCCTGTACGGCGTCCTGTGTTCGGCGGCCGACGCGATCTCCAGTTCGCGACCCGGCGCGCGCGCCGAAACGTTGGGCGTGTATGTGCAGCGCCTGGAGAAGTTGGAGGCGATCGCCAACAGCTTTCCGGGCGTCAAGAAGACGTTTGCCGTCCAGGCCGGACGCGAGGTGCGCGTGATTGTGGACCCGGGGCAGGTCAGCGACAACGACGCGATGGTGATGGCGCGGGACATCAGCCAGCAGATCGCGGCCAACATGCAGTTCCCCGGCCAGATCCGGGTGGTCGTGGTGCGCGAGATGCGCTGCATCGAATATGCGAAGTAGGCGGGTCCCTCGCGGGATGGCCATGTCATGTGGAGAAGCGCCGCGTGCGCGAAGGTGTTGAGCGATGAAAATACTGTTGGTAGGCGATGTGGTCGGCGGCCCGGGACGGCGCGTCTTTCGGGATGTGGTCAAGCGGCTGCGCGATGAGAACGCGGTCCACGCGGTGGTGGTCAACGGCGAGAACGCAGCGGCTGGAAACGGCATCACGCTGGCGCTGGCGGAGGAGCTGCTCAAGTCCGGCGCGGATGTGATCACGCTGGGCGATCACGTGTGGGGGCAGAAAGAGCTGGAATCGACGATCAGTGGCGAGAAGCGGCTGCTGCGCCCTGTCAACTATCCGGCGGGCGCGCCGGGTCAGGGCCACGTGACGGTGCAGACTTCGCTCGGGCCGTTCACCGTGGTCAACCTGCTGGGGCGCGTCTTCATGAACCCGATGGAATGCCCTTTCCGCGCGATGGACACGTTGCTGAAAACGGTGCCGTGCAATGCCCCGGTCATCGTCGATTTCCACGCCGAGGCGACGTCCGAAAAGATCGCGATGGGTTTCTATCTCGACGGGCGCGTGGCGGCCGTCGTCGGTACGCACACCCATGTGCAGACCAGCGATGCGGTTCTGCTGCCGAAAGGCACGGCATACATGACCGACCTCGGAATGACCGGCCCCTTCAACTCGGTGATCGGGCGGGAGATCGCGCCGGTGCTTAAGAAATTTACGACGGGCATCCCTGCCAAATTCGATGTCGCCAGCGGTCCATGTGTGCTGGAAGGCGCAATTCTGGAGGTTGATCGGCAGAGCGGCAAGGCGGTGTCGATCACGCCGTACCGCTACCGGGAAGGCGCGGTTGCCGGGTGAGGCTTACGATGGCGATCCCCGTTGACAGAAAAGTGTTCACGGTCTCGGAGCTGACGCGTCAGATCAAGCAGACGCTGGAGGACGAGGTCGGCCACGTGTGGGTCGAAGGCGAGATCTCGAACTTCAAGGTCTACGGCTCCGGCCACGCCTATTTCAGCCTGAAAGACGCGAATGCCCAGCTGAGCGCGGTTTTGTTCGCCGGCTCGCGGCAGGGCGTCGCACCTCAGACGCGGCTCGAGGACGGACAGCGGGTGCGCGTGTATGGCCAGATCACCGTGTTCGAAAGCCGCGGCCAGTATCAGATGCTGGTGCGAAAGATCGAGCCGGCGGGCGTTGGCGCGCTGATGCAGCGCTTCGAGGAGCTGAAGCGCAAGCTCGAGGCTGAGGGCCTCTTCGAACCGGCCCGCAGACGTCCGCTGCCCAAGTTGCCGCAACGCATCGGCATTGTGACCTCGCCGACCGGCGCGGTGATTCACGATATGCTGAATGTTTTGGGGCGCCGCTTTCCCAATCTCCAGATCCGCTTGGCGCCGGTCAAGGTGCAGGGTTTGGAGGCGGCGGATGAAATCGCGGCGGCGGTGGCGCTCTTCAACCGGACGTGCGGGCCGGACAGCGACTGGCCGGCGGATGTGCTGATCGTGGGGCGCGGCGGCGGCAGCCTTGAGGACCTGTGGGCCTTCAACGAGGAGGTCGTTGCGCGGGCCGTGGCCGGATCGGCGATCCCGGTGATTTCGGCCGTGGGCCATGAGACGGATTTTTCACTGTGCGATTTCGCGGCGGATCTGCGTGCGCCGACGCCGTCTGCGGCGGCGGAACTGGTGGTGGCGCCCAAGGCCGAGTTGGAGGCTCTGGTGGCGCGGCTGGAGCGGGCGCTGCGGCAGGTTTTGCAGCAGCGGACTTCCGGGTTGCGCGGCCGGTTGGCTGCGGTGCAGGCGGCCGGCTTCCTGAAGCAGCCGGAGCAGATGGCCGAGCGCTTGGCGCAACGGGTCGACACGCTGGGCATGCGTCTCGATCACGTGCTGCGGCAACACGTGCAGGCGGAGCGCCAGCGGGCTGAGCAGGCGATCAACGGACTGTTTCTGCTGCGCGAACGGCAGGTGCGGCAGGTCGCGTCTCGCGTGGCTTTGGACGAACGTCGGTTGGACCAGGCGTGCCGGTTGCGGATCGAACGGCTGCGAACGCATGTGGCGGCACTGGCACGGCAGGCGGACCTGCTCAGCCCGCTGGCCGTCTTGGAGCGGGGGTACAGCCTCACGCGCACGGAAGGCGGCCGACTGGTGCGGTCTGTGAACGATGCGGCGTCTGGCACCGGATTGGTCACGCGCGTGAAGGACGGAATGATCAGGTCCGTGGTTACGGCGGACGAGCCGATCGGCAAGTCCGGGAACGAGGGCGCCCCCTCCCGGGGTAGCCCAGCCTAAAGGATGAAGTTTATGGCGAAAAAAGAAGAGAGTTTCGAGGCGGCGCTCAAGCGGCTGGAGGCGATTGTGGAGCAGATGGAATCGGGGGAGACCGATCTCGATACCATGATCGCGTCGTTCGAGGAGGGCCAGCGGCTGGTGAAGTTCTGCACGGCCAAATTGAACGAGGTCGAGAAAAAGATCGAGAAGATCGTGAAGAACAACGCGGATGGCGTGACGGTCGAGCCGCTGGAGTTGAAAGCCGAATGATTCGCGGAACTTACGGTTCTGCGAGTTGGATGCGCAGGCGGTAATATTGCGCGGGGAAGAGGGCGGGGCCGGACGCCTCATCGAGCAGCAGGATCGATTGGCCGTCCCAGTTCCACTGAGCGGGCTCGGCGGTGCGCGAATCGAAAAGCACGCGCGTCCAATCGCCCGTGACGGAGGAGGACGCTTCTACGCGGTACACGATGTCGCGCTTGCCGGGGTCGAAACGGAATGTGTAAAGCGGATTGCCGTGCACGAGCGAGAGGCGCGGCAGTTTGTCCGCCACCGGCTCGGTGATGCCGATGTTGAGCGCGTAGCGGAAAAGGTTTGGAAGAGGCCCGCCATACGGCGTGGCGAACGGTGCTGTGATCTGAGGATCCGACGGGTTCGCCGGCGGCGGGAAGTTGGCTTGCAGCCATTCGCTGAAGCTCACGGGCTGACCTGCCGCGCGGATTTCCATGACGTATCCCTGGCGCGGGCCGTCGCCGAAGTCGGCCGTTTCCGGCATGGCGGTCACGGCGAGCGCCAGCATGCCGCTGTAGGGCGCGTAGAGCCTGCCCGCAAACGTCTGGCTGCCGCTTTCGCTGGGTTCATAGAAGCGCATGACGGCGCTGGCAAGGAAGTCGTAGAGGTCGTCTCCGCACTCGACGAAGAACCCCCCGCGCAGGCAGTCGCCCGCGGCGATCGCCGGCAGGTCCAGATAGACGTCGATCATCGGGGCCGCGCCGCCGCGGCGGATCGAGAGCAACCGCAAGACCGAATTGCCGCTGCCGGTGGCGTGCCGGTAGTCTGGCGTGCCGGTGTTGAAGGAAAAGGCGTAGTTGAGACCGATGGCGGCGGGCGAGCTGAGGATGGTGCCGTCCAACGCGACCGTGCCGCTGCCGTGAACAGGGCCCACCATGCCGGTGCCGGAGAGCTGGGCGTTCGCGGCGACCTCGACGGGCGAGATGATTCTGCCGTGGACTGTGAGCGTGCCGTTGCTGACGCAGACCGGCACATAATAGTTGCTGCTCATGGCGGGAAGGATCAGGTTGCCGCCGCCGGTTTTCGCGAAACTGTATGTGCCCAAAAGCGGACCGGACAATTGGAGCGTGTTGCGGGCGTTTTCGACGTGGATCGCGGAAGGTCCCGCAAAAACGATGCGGTTGGTGATGATCGCGACGCTGTCGTTCGATACCGGATCGTAGCGCAGGGCGCCGGAGACGCCGAGCCCGGTCACATCGGGGAGTTCGCCGCCGCGTCCGAGGCTGTTCAGCGTCAGGTCGCCGCCGAAGTCGTAGACGCACGGCGCGCCCACGGTGCTCGGCGTGGTCATGCGCAGCTGGCCACCGGGGTTCACGGTTACGGAGACGCTCCGCACCGGCGAACTCGGCTGTTCGAACAGGAGCACGCCCCTGTTGATGACGGTCGGCCCCGTGAACGTCAGCCCGCCATCGCCCGTGAAGGCCGCCAGCCCCGCGCCCTCCTTCGTCACCCCCCCGGGACCGCTCCAGTTCTCTTTCAGGCGCAGGGCGCCATAGCTGACGTTGCCGGTCGGGTTGTTGACCGTCAGCGTCAGGTTGGTGCCGAGAATGACGCCGGCGTCGACTTCCAACTCGGCGTATCCCGGTCCGCAGCCGTTGACCGTGAGCTCGGCGTTGGCGTTGGTGGACATGAAAGTCAGCGTATTGGTGGAGCCGCTGTCGCTGATCTTGTTGCGGTAGGAGGTGTCGTCCATGTTGAAAGTCAGCGAACCGATCGTGACGGGCGCGCGGAGATTGGCCTCGCGGTTGGCGGAGGCCGGCGCGCCGATGAGGGCCGACGCGCCGATGCCGTCGGGATACGGCAGCGGATCGGTGCTCCAGTTCGCGTCGACCGTCCAGTCCGCGTTTCCGGGCGGCAGGAAATAGGGGACCCGCAGCGGCACGACGAACGTCGCCTCTTGAAGCGGGCTCCACTCGCCGCCGGTGAGTACGCGCGCCTTGAGCGTGGCCGTGGCCGGGAAGCGGAGGGGGGTGGTGTAAAGGCTGCCCGCGACCGCGCCGCCAAGGGCGCGGGGGTCCACGCCGTTGGTGGTCCAGTAGATACTGCCTGAGCCGTTCGGGTTTGTGACCGTGATCCAGGTATTGGTGGCGGTCTCGCCCCCATGCTGGCTGAACTCCGGGGCAAGCGTGGAGGGCCAAAGTCCCAGCGAGGACAGTTGGGTAAAGTAGGTGGTCCGGCGGGTGTCGTTGACGATCCAGTTGTTGTAAAAGGTCTCGTTCAGCGATTGGCCTGTGGTTTCTAGCATGATGGGGTTGATTGTATTCCGCAAGGTGATGAAAACGGACTGCATGTTGCTTTTTGTCATGCACCCGCCGTTGAAGAAATGCTTCTGGATCCGATCGGCAAAGCGTAGCTTGAATTCGGGCGAGGCGTACAAGAGGGTGAAGATGACAGGAATGTAGACCGTCGATGTTTGGGGGTTTGCAATGATCAGATCGCTGGTGAAGGTGTTGTAAGTGGTCGCGCGACCTGTTGAAGAGCCAAAGCTCATTTCGGCGTCCCACATGTAATACCGCCAGCGGCCTTGCGCGCTGCGCTCGCGGGCTGCGACCCAGTTGTTGCCGGGCCAGTCTCCGCAGGCCGCAAAGGAGTAGACCGTCAAATAGTCGATGATATTTTCGACGTCGATGTAGTCTTGAGCCTTCACATAGTTGGCCACAATCGTGAGGTTGTTTGTGCGCAGGAATGCGATGGTGCTTTTCCAGTGGATCGCATCCCCGCTCGCGAACGCATTGACCTGCTGGACGTCCCACGTGGCGATGCTGCCGTGGTGCTGCTGCATGAACGCTTCGCGAAGATGCTCGCAGAAATTGAAATAGCCCTTCCAGACCCCGTTGATGTAGACGGACACGAACGTCCCGATGGAACCTTGTTGTCCGGTTCCGATGAAGAGCCGCCGCATCATTTCGTCAATGATGAATGGGTTCTTGATGTCGTTCTTACCGGCACGAATGCGTATGTCCTCGAATTTCGTTACCTTGCTCTCTGGAAAAAAGGCATAATCTTGCGGCGATTCGCCCAACTCGCCCCGGAAGAATATGTTGAAAGAAGGTTTTTGCGTGGCAGAAATGGAAAAGGCGCTCGTCGGCTTGTCGCTCAACACCAACTGAGGTCGGGACCAACCGCTGCTGGAGATGCGAAGCCCGAGATCCGTGCGCAGCGGCACACCGTTGGTGGGATAGTATTCGAAGCCGGCTGCACGTTCGGCGCTGCG
>DAOPZC010000121.1:0-7939 GCA_035353175.1 Kiritimatiellia bacterium
CAAACAATGTCCTCAAACAGGAGGAATGAACATGAATGTGATGAAACGTGTTGCTCTTGCAAAAGTCAGGGGAGGGGCTTCCCTGTTCGCGGCGAGTCTCGTTGGCGCGGTTGTGTTCCCGACATCCGTCGCGTCGGCTGCGGGCTGGACACCGCAGAGCTATGTGCAGAACGGCCTCGTGACGCACTTCGACGGTATCGACAACGCGAAGACGGGCACGCATGATTCGTCTACCAACGTGTGGAAGGATCTCGTGGGCGGCGCTTCGTTGACGCTCACCTCCAGTGCCTTCTGGGGCGGAACCTATCTGAACTGCGGCACCAATAAGCAGACGATCGTCAATGCGACTTCGGTCAACACCTTCAGCGCCACGGTCGAGGCGGCGGTCAATGTCGACAACATTGGCCGGGGTGGCAATCCCACGACCGCCTGGCCGTTCTTGGTGAACAGCGGCGGGCTTGCCTTCCATGGCGCAGGCGACTCCTCGCATACGTTCCGCTTCTTCGTGAACGGCGCCGAGCCGCGTCCGGACGCGGCGAACATTTACGACAACACCCTGAGCGGCACTTCGGACGGCACCAGGTACTGCATCTACAGGGACGGTTTGTTTGCTGCTTCCGTGAACGCGGCCGGGTCGGGCAGGGGCAACGGAAGCAACTGGTATTTCTGCGATGCCAATGGCGGCACCATCAATGCATGGATCTACTCGCTCCGTATCTACAACCGTGCGCTCACCGCGGCGGAGGTGCTCCAGAACGCTCGGGTGGACAGTTTCCGTTTCCGCGCCTGGCATTTTACGGGAACCGGTGCTGCTGTCGACTGGAGCGCGGCTTCCTGGCTTGACATGCAGTATCAGGCGTCCGCCACCGTTCCGCCCACCACCACCAACGTCTACGCCAGGGTGGCCAACGCGACCCTGAATGTGACAGCTGTCGACAATCCCGCACTGGCTTCGCTTTCGCTCGAGGACGGCGCCGTGCTGAACGTGGCGGAGGGCGCGGTCGTTTCGGTGAAAGAGCTCTATGTCGAGGGCGTGAAGGTCGCACGAGGCATCTACACGGGCGCGGACACTCTCGCCTGGGTGACGGGAGCCGGCGTCGTGCGCGTCGCCGGGGATCTGGATCGTAACATCCCCTCCATAATCCCCACGGCGGCCGCCGATGGGTGGTATGAGTTCGGCGACACCAGTGGCAGAGTCGGTTACGCGGTGGGGTACATGTCGTCCGGGAGCTCGTATCACTACATGAAAGCCGAGTGGCCGACGTGGGACGTCTATGCCTTTCCCGCCGGCGCGAAGCTGCGCCTTAAAGGGTACATCCTCCTGGACACGGTTCCTGCCAATACCTTCAGCGAGGTCGATTTCTCCCAGCTCACGTATCTGATGCTCCATTCGTCCATGGCGTTTGCCGACAATACGCCGGTTGAAATCAACAGCGGCGCGAGCTTCCGCTATCAGCCGGGCACATGGTCGTCCTACACGGGGCTCTGGTGGATCACGTCGGCGCCAGACCTCAGCCAGGCCGACAATTATAAATGCGGCGCCGATATCAAGATGAATGGCGGATCCTTCAGAGTGTATGGTGACGGCATATCCTTCGCCTATCCGGTCTTCACCGGCAATATCTCGGGTACGGGCACGTATTATTCCACCAACTTCGGCAAGCAGAGTCGCTTCACTGGCGGCTTTGCCTTCGACTGCTCGAATAGCGGCTTTCAGAACGGCCAGGTGCTGTGGCTCGACACCCTCACGGTGACGGCGCGGTTGCAGACGATGACGCTGGCCGGCTGCACGGGGCAGTTTGCCACCAATTCTTCCTGGTGCGCGAACGGCATCCTCTTTGGCAAGGACAATGTCAGAGCGCCCGCCGACCACGAACTCTACATCACGACGCTCACGGGCAACGCCTCGAGCACTACGGATCCAAACAACAGGCGGTGGCGCACGGGCGGGCACCTGTTCGTATGGGGTTCGAACACGGTGCACGTGGGCGAGCTCAAGAGCGGCATCCATGCCGTGACGCATGCAGGAGAGTTCGATGTTCGCCAGTCGTATTTCAGCACCGGGCGCACGGGCGTGGGCCCCGCGTTCCTCGTCGTGGACAAGTTCTCGAGCGGCACCATCTATACCACGACGAACGTCTTCCTCACCCTCGGTACGATGGAGGCGTCTACGACCGTCGACTACACCTACCAGTCGGGCAACATCAACTACACGACGCTCGACCTCACGAACACCTGCTCCAGTTCGGCGATCGTGAAGGCGACGGACCTCCACATGCTTCCGGCGCGCCTCTCGGGCTTCGCGGGCAAGGTGCAGCTGACGGACACGGCCGCGAAGACCTACACGGTCCCGGTCGATCTCACTCAAGGTGCGAGCGGTCTCTATCAGAAGGCCGGCTGCATCGGTTCGGGCGTGCTTGACGCCGCGCCGTCGACGGGTACGATCGACGCCACGTTCCCGACGACGCAAGACGCGAAGCCGGTTCCCGGCGAATACGCGCTCGCGCGCTTCACCTCTGGCGGTGGACTGCTCGCAGGCTGGACGGTGAAGCTGAACGGCGTGGAGACCTCCTTCGTCAACATCGCCGGCATGAACGTACAGGTGAAGAAAGATGCCACGGGCCTCTGGCTCAAGGTGACGAAGACCGGCTTAATAATGTTCCTTCTCTGATGTGGGAACGACCAGGCGCCCGTGTGAATCGGGCAGTGCGCCCCTGTCAATCCGGTGACGTGAGGCATCGAGGAACAAACGGACAAAGCAAAGAAGGCGAATGATGGGACGCCTTCTTTGCGTGTAGGTTTTGTTGACGTTCGGTGCGGCCGGGTTCACTTGCCCTTCTTCAATTCCACAGTCAGGCACTCCTCGCCGGTGCGCTTCTTATCGCGCCTATCGCGCCACCCCGGCTATCCCGCCAACCTCCTCCATCCTCAGCTCAAACCCCGCCTCGACCGGCCAGCCGGGAAACGCCGCGTCCAGCAGAGGCTTGTCAAAGTCGCGCCGCAACGCCTCAGACACCATGACGGAGTCAGCCTTCGCCACCTGATTGAACGCCTCCTGATGCGCCGATCCGGCCAGCGTGCCGCTGCCGCTCTCCGTCAGCATCGTCAGCAGGCCGCAGGTGCCGAGCAGCGTGATCTGCCGGTCAAGGTAGTCCAGATGGTCGCGGAAGGGCGGCTTGCCGTTGCCGCCGCCGTTGACGTACATCACGTCGGTGCCGTTCGGCAGATATCGTCTGGCCATAACACAAATCCCCACCCCGAACCTCGCGCGGTCGCCGCAAGTTTCAGATGAGCATGACAAGAAAGTGGTAAAGTGTGCTAATATATATTCCGTTGAGCTGGTCTCATACTTCGTTTGGACAAAACAAGGGGACGACAAAATGGAAACAAAAGTCACCGTGCTGGAAGCGTTACAGCAGAAGCGAAGATTCATTAAGAAGAATGCGGGACAAATCAGGGGCAAGGTTAAATTGGCTGAGCTGTTTACCCCGTCTTTTATGCGGGAATACACAAAGCTTGCGGACATCCAAGAGTTTTTCGGCAACAGCGATTTTAAAATCGTAACAAAAGCGGACATGCGGGCGATCCCGGACGACTTATGGAATAAATACATCGCCAGCATTTCCGACTTTTCCACGTGGAGGGAGATGTTTTGTACGGCAACGGCTGAGTATCTGAAAGGCAAGCTTTCCCAGAACTGATGCGTTGGAAAAAGGATCGAATCGGCTGAGATTTCCGGCAGGGGAGGTCCATATGGCGATGCAAAAACTGGCGGCTGTGCTGGCTCTGTTCGTGACGGGGTGTGTCGGTATCCCCGATAACGTGGAGCCCGTCGGCAATTTCAAGGCCGACAGGTATTTTGGAAGGTGGTACGAGATTGCGCGGCTGGACCATTCGTTCGAGCGCGGCCTGACCCGTGTGACGGCGGATTACAGCCTGCGGGATGACGGCGGCATCAGGGTGCTGAATCGCGGTTACTCCGCCCAGGAGGACAAATGGAAAGAGGCCGAGGGGAAAGCCTTTTTTGTCGGACGGCGCGACCTCGGGCATCTGAAAGTTTCGTTCTTCGGGCCCTTCTACGGATCGTATGTCGTCATCGATCTTGACCACGAGGATTATCGGCACGCGCTCGTGTGCGGCCCCGACAAATCCTATTTGTGGATTCTGGCCAGGGAGCCAACGCTTGAAGACAGTGTGAAAGCCCGCCTCATGGCAAAGGCGTCGGCACTGGGCTTTGACACACGCCGGCTGATCCTTGTCGATCACCCGTGATTGTGCCAAAAAGGGTTTGTCCATATGAATAACGGTGCGCGATTCTGCCAACGGTACCAAGCGGGGGACACGCCTTGGGACTTCGGGCAGCCGGACTTCAATCTCATCGACGTCGTGACGAGGGTGCCTGTTCCGTGCTGCAAAGCCCTGGATGTCGGCTGCGGGACGGGCGACAATGCACTCTGGCTTGCCGGAAAAGGTTTTCGGGTCGTCGGAGCCGACATATCTGACATCGCCTTGGCGAAGGCGGCGCGGAAAGCTTCAGAAGCGCATGCCGCGTGCGGGTTTGTGCGCGCCGATTTCCTCAAAGACAGGATTGAAGGCGCGCCGTTCGGTTTCGTTTTCGACCGCGGTTGTTTCCACTCGTTCCGCTTCAAGACGGACCGCGTCAGGTTCGCGCAAAACGTGGCCGCACACTTGGAGGATGGCGGGTTGTGGCTGATGCTCGCCGGCAACGCCGACGAGCACCGCCAAGGCCTCGGGCCGCCCCAGTTGACCGCCGAGGACATCGTCCGGGCGGCGGAGCCTTGTTTCGAGATCCTGTCGCTGACCGTCAGCCATTTTGCCTCCGCCAAACCGAATCCGGCGAGGGCATGGCGATGTCTGTTGCGGAAGCGCTCAGCCGCAGGGAACATGGGCGATGCGCATGGAAATGACGCGTGCGGGAGCGTGTAGCGAAAGAGCTTCGCTGGACGGGGCTCCGCGGCGGGCGGGAAAAGCGACGTCTGCTGCAAAAGAGGGGAGGCCTGGAATGGTCGGTGTTTTGAGTGCGACGACGTGTCTTCTTTATTCCGTGGCGGGCGTGTTGCTCGTCTGGAAGTATCGAAAAACGGGGGACATCGGTTTTCTCTGGCTGGGATGGCCGCTGGTGCTGCTGCCGTTTGCGTCCATCCCTCTCGCCTTGTGGGTTCAAGAAGGCGTGGACCGGTTGGCGTTTGGGGGGCGCGGCGGAACGTTTCCGTTTACGCTGGTGGAGCAGGGACGCGTTACGCTGGGTGTCTTCCTCACGCTCCTGAACCTGTTGGAGCACGTGGTCTGGGGGGGGCTTTCCGTGATCGCGCTTTGTGTCTTGCGGCCCCGCGCTGCCAGAGGCTCCGCAAATCATGAACGATAGAATTCGGCGGATAACGGCGCGACGCCGTCATCCGCCGGCCGCTATTTACCGCAGGCTGAACAGCGTGCCCGAGTTGTCGTGCAGGACCCTCAGGACGCCTGTTCCCGAGAAGTGCGTGTCATCCTTGTAAGTCGCGCCGCTGCTTGATGAGCCATGTGTGCCGGCCCGCTGCATTTTCTCGCCGTAAAAGAGCCAGCCGACCGACTCGTCCGTTCCTGCCGCAAGGTTGATCTTGGCCGTGGCCGTGCCGGCGGACGGCATTTTGATTGTGGCCAAATCCGCGACGGCAGAGGGGGTGGTGGCGAGTTGGAGGGTTCCGGTTCCGCCCACGACGATGTTGGTGCTGTTCGGGCCGAGCGTCCCGGGGGTTGACACGGCCAGCGTGCCGTTGCTGACGGTGAAGCCGCCGAAAGTTTTGTTGGACGCGTTGGTCAGCGACAGTTTTCCTGTGCCGATCTTGACGATGCTCACCGCGCCGGTGATCATGGCGTTGTAGATCGTGTCGGAATTCTGGTTCACCGTGAGCGTCATCGGCGCCACGCTGTACGTGAGACGAAGGCTCCCTTCGTTATAACTCGTCTTCAAGGTGCCGACGGTCTGGTCGTTGCCGTTGAAGTTCAGGACCGAACTCGGCGAGCCTGAAGATCCTTGGTTCAAGGTGACGTTCGCGGGCCAGGCATTGGGCACGTCGGTGCGGAATTCGGTGCCGCCGGCCTCGAACGAGGTAAAGGTGTTGCCCGCGACCGCGAGAATGACGGAACCGCCGTAGGTGTGGCAGGTGAAGCCCGACGCGGTGATGGGCTTCTCGCTGAACCGGATATACGTGCCCCCGACGGCGGTGCAGGTCGCAGCACCGCCGTTGACGCCGCCGATGACTTCCAGGCAACCCTTGTTGTTGGTCCGCAGGCGCGCGTTGTTCAGCGTGATCAGGCCTCTCAAAATGTTGGTGCCGTCATTGCTCCGGAGGTTTCCTTGATAGACGAGGGAAGCCTCTCCTCCCATTGTGATCGGTTCGTCAAGCGTGAGTCCGCTGCCGCCTTCAATACAGATGTAGCCGCCGTCATTGATCACCGTGTTGGCGTTGGTGCTTCCGAGCGCGTGCGCGTGACGGATGATCGCGTAGTTCGTCTCGATCGTCGTGACGCCGCCGTAGCTGTTGTCGCCGGAGAGGATCAGCACGCCGTTGCCGCGCTTGGTCAAGTTGAAGGCGTTTCCGCCGTCAGAGATGGCGCCGGTCACGTTCAGGGTGGTGGTTCCCGCACCGTTGTTGGTGATGCTCCAGAACTGGTGGTCGTCAAGGACGAGGTCCTCGGCGATCGTATAAGTGCGGGAGGTGGCGTTGGGGACGCCCGCCCTGATGCTGCCCGCGCCGAGGGTCAGGAGGCCATCGCCCGCCGCGACGGTGAAGTTGGTGTTGGCGTTGAAGACCATCTTGGTGAAGGTGGCGGGCGTGTCGGCCGTCGCCGTGTTGCCGCCCGAGGCGAAAATGGCGCGCGAGTAGCCGGCGAAGGAGGGCGGGGTGTCGCCTTCCCAGTTTTCGCCGACGCTGAAGTCGGATCCGGCCCCGCCGCCGTCCCAGGTCGCGTCCGCATAGGGGATCGGCGAGCCGCTCGCGACGTTCAGGATGCCTCCGCCGTTGAAGAAGGCGTCGTTCACGTTGTCCGCGCCGCTGCCGGTCGCGCCCCACGTCCCCGCGGTCTGCTGTTCGCCATTGAGAAACAACCGGTTGACGGTGTTTGTGATTCCGGTCTTGATTTTGATCTTTGCGCCTTCCAGCGCACGGAGTGTCGCCGCGGCGGACAAGACATTTGTGTTGCGCAGTTCGAGCGTGCCTCCGTTGACGCGGAACGAGGTCACCGCGCCAAACCCGCCGGAGTAGTCGCCGAGCGTGAGCGTGCCGGCGTTGATCGTGACGCTCCCCGTGGTTGTCATGGGGACGATGTTGGTGAAATTCAGGGTTCCGCCATTGTTCTTAATCAGGCTGACCGCGCCCGCGATGTCGCCCATGTAATACGTGGTGCCACCCTGGTTGACGGTGAGCGTCGCCGGCAAGGCGCTGGTCACCGCCAGGTAGCCGGGCGCCGACCACATGGGGTCGGTCCTGATGGAGCCTACGGCCTGGTCATGTCCATTCAGGTCCAGAATTCCGCCGGATGCCCACGATCCGCCGATATCGAGGGTGCAGCCGGGCGGGAGCGCGTTGTCGACATCCGTACGGACTTTCGCCAGGTTGGCGATCTTCAGCGACGAGAACGTGTTGCCCGGGACGGCCAACACCGTGGTACCGGACGTTTCGACCTGAAGAGCTGCGGACGATCCGAACTCGATCGGCTTGTTTTCGAAAACCACGTTCGGGGCGCTTCGCAGGATCAGCGTTCCGCCGGAAACGTGCTTGACGCCGCCGCGGATGACCAAGGTTCCGCCGCTGTCCGCCCCGAGGCTGGCATCCACCTCTTTGTAAATCGTCCCGGTGATGATGTTCGAGCCGGAGCCGGCGGTCAGGCAGTTGATCCACGGCAGGATCTGGCCGACCAGGGTGATCGGCTCCGCGAC
>DAOPZC010000122.1:0-7910 GCA_035353175.1 Kiritimatiellia bacterium
TGAAAATCATCTCACCGCTCTATCGCCTGCGTGCAATTCACCTTGCAAGTCAGGGGGGCATGTTGAGAATACGGGGACTGACTTTTTTGGCCGGTTTGGCGTGTTTCGCTACGGGGGCCTTCGCGGGGACACTCCTGCTGGTCGGTAAAACGGACAAAGCGTCTGCGCTGTATGAGCCTGGAGAAAAAATGGTTTTCAGCGTCCGGCTCGAGGAGGACGGGCGGCCTGTCGCGGGCAAGAAGCTGGTGTGGCAGCGTACGGGCGACGATCAGAAGAGCGAGAAAGGCGAGGCCGTATCCGGCGAGCAGCCGCTGCAGATCGTCACCGCGTGCGACACGCCCGGGTTCGTCCGGATCGTGGTGACGGCGCAGGACGAGGCGGGTCAGCCGATCCAGAACGACAAGAAGCAGACGGTTGTTTTTGACGGCGGCGCGGGGGTTCGGCCGGAGAAGTTGGAAAGCGTGCCGGCTCCCGCCGATTTCGATACCTATTGGGCAAGCCAGAAGGCCGAGTTGGCCAAGACTCCCATGAAGGTGCTCGAGATGAAGCCCGTGCCCGAAACCGTGGCGGGCGTGGCCGCGTTCGACATCAAAGTCGCCTGCGCGGGCGGCATGCCGGTGTCGGGATATTACTGCAAACCCAAAGACGCCGCCCCCAAGTCGGCGGCGGCCGTGGTGCAATTCCAGGGCTACAGCGTCGTCTCGGCCGGCCGTCCAGACTATGTGGCGCGTGATCCGAAACGTCCGGCCATCGTCCTCTGCATCAATGTCCACGGCATCGAGAACGGCCGCGAGCCGGCGTACTACCAGAATCTCAATGCGACAACGCTGAAGAGCTACGCGTATAATAACGCGGAGAACGCCCGCCGGGAGACGGCCTTTTTCAACGGCATGACCTTGCGGCTGCTGCGCGCGCTCGAGTTCATCAAGGCGCAGCCCGAGTGGGACGGCAAGAAGCTGACCGTCACGGGCGGAAGCCAAGGCGGCCTGCAGTCGCTGATCGCGGCCGGTCTGGACCCTGCGGTGACGCGCTGCGAGGCGTTCAAGCCGTGGTGCTGCGACCTCGGCGGAATCACGCTCAGCCGGCTCCGCGGCTGGCGTCCGGACTACACCGCGGCGCTCGACTATTTCGATCCTGTCAACCATGCGAAACGTATTCGGTGCGAGACGGTTCTGACCGCGGGCCTCGGCGATTACGTGTGTCCGCCCTCGGGCGTGTCGGTGGTGTATAACCACATCCGGGCGCCGAAGACGCTCGACTACATCCAAGGCGCGACGCACGGATACACCCCGCCGAAGGCTTCGAAGTACACGCTGTCCAGCAAGTAGCCACTCTGCCGGGTCCTGCGATCCCACACAATTCAGTTAGAAAGGTTAACCGATGAATGTTTCAGCCGTTCTTTCCGCGTGGGCCTCTTTCTCTTTCTGCGCCGCGCTGGCCGCGGTCGCCGCCCCTTCGTTCACGCCTTTGCCGCTGAAGACGGGGGCCAATAGCGTTTTTGCCGATGAGCAGGCGGATGACCGCAAGGGCGGGTGGACCGATCAGGGCGGCAACGACTTGCGGGTGCTCAAGCCCGGCCGATTGACCTTGTCCGCGATCCCGTTCGAGGTTCTCGGCGATGCCGCCGCCGGCAACAAGTCGTGCATTGTGCTGGGCGGCCCCAAGCGGGAGTATCTGCCTTCCGAGGCGGTCATTCCCGTGGAGGCGAAACAAGGAAAGTTTCTCTATCTGCTGCATGCGGCGGCGTGGTGCCCGCCCGCAAAGGAGCAGAAGATGACGGGCGTCCTTTTCGTTGAATACGCGGACGGCCAGAAATCCGAGTTCCATGTGCGGTTCGGTCGCGACGTGGGCGACTGGGCCAAACCGGACGGATATAAGAACGCCGCCCGCATTTGGACGGCGTATAACGCTAACACGCAGGTTTCGCTCTTTCTGTCGCGCTTTGCGCTCAAGGACGCGCCTGTCAAGGCGATCCGACTTCAGGCGCGGGAAAGCACCTGGATGGTGGCTGCGGTCACGCTCGGCGATGAGACCAAGATTGCGGGGATCAAGCCGGATCTGACACTTGACAAGCAATACGTTGCGCCTGTTCTCGCCGCGCCGCTCGACAAAACGCCCGACAAAACCACGCCCAAGAACGTCATTTTGATCATTGGCGACGGCATGGGGCCGGGCGCGCTCCAATTGGCGTCGCTGTATCAGCACAAAGCGGAAGGCCGGCTGGTCATGGAGCAGCTGCCGGTCGCGAGTTTCTGCACGACCCTCTCGGTGGGCTCTAACGTCACCGATTCCGCCGCCGCCGCGACCGCTTTAGCCTGCGGCTACAAAACCTCCAACGCGTCGCTTGGCGTGACTCCCGATAAACGCCGCCTCACCTCGTTCGCCGAGGCGGCGCGGAAGGGAGGCCGAGCCGTCGGGCTGATCACCTCGGACTCCATCACGGGGGCGACGCCGTCCGGGTTCTATGCCCATGTCAACAGCCGCGGCTCGTATGCGGATGTGGCATCGTGCGCCGCGGCCTGCGGGTACGATCTGCTGATCGGCAACGTGAACGGCAAGGCGTGGTTTGTGCCCAAGGCGGCGGGGGGCCAGCGCGAGGACGGACGGCCGGTGCTGGATGAGATGACGGCCGCCGGATATGCCGTGATCGAGAATCAAGAGGCGTTCCGTCAGGCGCCGCAGGACAGGCGCGTGCTGGGCTTCATGGCCAAGGGCACGCTGGACTCCGAGACCTGTCTGGCGGAGCTCACCGAGACTGCGCTCGCGCGGCTTTCCAGGAACGACAAGGGGTTTTTCCTGATGGTGGAGTGCACGATCACGGACGGCGGCGGCCACGGCAACAAGCCGGAACTGACGGTGCGCGGCACGCTTCAGGTGGACTGGGCCGTCAAGACGGCCGCGGAGTTCGCCCGCAAGCGGGGCGATACGCTCGTGATGGTCACGGCGGACCACGAGACCGGTTCGCTCACCGCCGGCGTGACAAACAATCCGCCCGGAAAGCTCGTCATCGACTATGCGACGACGAGCCATACCGCCCTGCCGGTCAGGTTCTATGCGTTTGGCCCCGGAGCGTCTCTCTTCGGCGAGAAGATGGACAACACCGATGTCGCGAAGAACGTCTTCCGGCTCTGGAACATCGCTTTGCCTGAGCCCGTGGAGAACGGCGATGCGCACTGAGTGCGGACGGGCGAGCCGGGTTGCTTTCTGAGCCGGGGCGTTTTCGGCGAAGGCGGGCTAAAGCCAGGCGCAGTTGAGGGCGCAGAGGCCGTAGAGGCAGGCGGTCTCCGCCCGCAGGACCTGCTGCCCGAGGCTCACGGGGATGGTGCCCGCCGCGAGGAGTTCCTCGAGCTCGGCGGGCGTGAAATCGCCTTCTGGGCCGACGAACCAGCCGGCCTGATGCGGGGCTGTCGCATGGAAGGCGGCGAGGGCCGCGCGCAGCGGCTGTGCGCCGGGGGTCAGCGCGGCGACAAAGACCGGCGCCGTTCCGGCCATGAGCGTCATGCTGGCGCGGAAGGAGGCCGGCGGCGTGATTTCGGGCAGCCAGACCGAGCCGCACTGGCGTGCCGCTTCCTCGGCCACGCGGAGCCAGCGGTCGACCTTGGCGTCGCCGTCGTTCGCGTCGAGGCGCACGATCGTCCGGTCGGAGATCACCGGCACGATCCGGCCGACACCGAGCTCGACCGCTTTCTCCACGGTCCAGTCCATGCGTTTGCCTTTGCTGACGCAGGCGAAAAGCGTGATGCGGCACGGAGGCCGCGGGTGCTTGACCGCGGGTGCCTCGGCGGCCAGCGACAGCCCGTGTTTTTCGACCGAGGCGATCACCGCAAGCCGCGTGTGCCCCTGGCCGTCGAAGAGCGTCACGCGGTCGCCGGGCTTGGCTCGCAGGACCGTCTGCAGGTGGCGTGCCTCATCACGGCTGAGCGCGAAGGCCTCGGCGAACAGCTCGTGAGTCTGGACGAGACAGCGGTGCATGGCCCTTCCTACTTCGAGGTGTGTTTGAGCAGGGCTTCGCGGCGGGCGAAGAAGGTGTCGCAAGCCTTGGCCTGCCGCGTGGCCTCCGGATAATTGTCGGGTGTGGTCAGGCTGGCAAAATCCTCCAACACGCGCTTCTGCTTCGAAGAGAGGTGCGTGGGCACTTCGATCTCGACGCGCACGTGAAGGTCGCCGCAGCCTCCGTTGAGGCTGGGCATGCCTTTCTCCCGAAGGCGGAAGACCTTGCCGTTGGGCGTGCCCGCAGGCAGTTTGATGCGCGCATGGCCGTCGGGCGTGGGGATCTCGATATCGCCGCCGAGCGCGGCGATATCGGGGGCGACGTGGACGGTGCAGGCGAGATCGTCGTCCTGCCGCTGAAAAACGTCGTGCTCGCGAACGTGGAGCACCACGTACAGGTCGCCCGCAGGTCCGCCGCGCAGGCCGCTTTCACCCTTTCCGGTGAGGCGCAGCCGCGAGCCGGTCTCGACGCCTTTGGGGATCCGCAGCGCGATGTGGCGCGGCGTTTTGACGCGTCCCGTGCCGTTGCACTTCTTGCAGGGATTGCGGATGATCGTGCCTTCGCCGTGGCAGACGGGGCAGGTCTGGCGCATCTGGATGAAGCCGCCGCCGACCACCACGACGCCGTGGCCGCCGCACTGGCGGCAGGTCTCGCGCGAGGAGCCCGCGGCGGTGCCCGAGCCATGGCAGGCCTCGCACGCGTCGTTGACGTTGAGGTCGACTTCGCGTTCCGAGCCGAAGAGCGCCTCCTCGAAATCGATCTCGAGGTCGAAGCGCAGGTCGTCGCCGCGCTGGGCCGCGTTGGGGTTGCGCGAGCGGCGGTGCCCGCCGCCGCCGAAAATGTCGCCGAAGCCGCCGCCAAACATGCTGCCGAGGATGTCTTGCAGGTCGATGTCCTGCATGTGCGAGAAGTCGCGGCCGAAATCGAACCCGCCGGGGCCGAAAGCGGACTTCATGCCGGCGTGGCCGTACTGATCATAGCGCTGGCGCTTGTCGGCGTCGCTCAGAACCTCGTAGGCTTCGCAAATCTCTTTGAACTTTTCCGCGGCGTCCTTGTTGTCCGGATTGCGGTCCGGATGGAACTTCATGGCGAGCTTGCGGTACGACTTTTTGATCTCGTCGGCGGAGGCGCTTTTGTTGACGCCGAGCACTTCGTAATAATCGCGTTTGGTAGACATAGGGAATATCGGATAAGCGGTTGATGACCGGCGCGGGGCGGCGCCATCGGGGCGGGATCAGTCCGAGACGCTGTCGTTCTCGGACTCCGCCTGTTGCTGGTCGAGGGCTCCCGATGAGACGATGACCTGCGCGGGGCGCAGCAGACGCCCGGCCAGCAGCCAGCCGCGGCGGAATTGGTCGATGACCACGTTGGCGGGGACCGTCGCCGAATTCATTTGCGAGAGGGCCTCGTGGAAAGAGGGATCGAAAGGTTTGCCTTTCGCGTCGATGGGCTGCATCCCGTAGCGGTCAAACAGGTTCAGGGATTGATCGTAGACCAGCTTGATGCCGGTCACGAAAGGCGAGCTCTGGTCGGCCGTTTTGGAGAGCGCGAGCTCGAGATGGTCGACGATGGGGATCAGGTCGCCGAGCAGTTCCTCGTTGGCGCGCTTGATCAGATCCTCGCGCTCGCGGGCCTGGCGCTTGCGGTAATTGTCGAAATCCGCCATCAGCCGCGTGAAGCGGTCTTTCAAGAGCGCCAGTTCCACGGCTTCGGCAGAGGGTTGCCCGGCGGGCGTGGCGGCAGGTGCCGGCGCGGGCTCTGCCGGGGACTGCGGCACAGAGGCGGTCACGGACGTTTCGGACTGCGGCGCGGGCGCGGCCTCGGCGGTCGCGGGCGCGGCCTCGGGGTCGGCGGCGGTTTCATGCGACTTGGTTTTGTTTTTGCTGAACATTAAGTGGGCCTCCTTTGTGCTGTGTGCGGCCCGGCGGAGATGCCGCGGCACGGGGATTTCCGCATCCCCGGCAGGTCCGGGTCTATGGGGCGTGCGAAAAGAAAGAATAGTGAAACATACTCGCCCCGGATAGTCAAGGCGGACGCCGCGGCGGGAAGTCTGCCGAATTGGGTGGCGGGATGTCGGCTAAAAAGACTATAATCATCAGCAATATGACCGAAAAAGCACTGATAATCATACCGACGTATGACGAGCGCGAAAACGTGGCGGCCATGGCCGAAGCGGTGTTGAAACAGGAGCCGCAGGCGAACATCCTTTTTGTGGACGACAACTCGCCGGACGGCACGGGGGCGCTGCTCGACGAAATCGCCGCGCGCGAGCCGCGCGTTTTCGTGCTGCACCGGCAAGGCAAAGAGGGCCTGGGACGCGCCTACATCGCCGGGTTCAAGTGGGCGCTGGAGCGCGATTACGAGCTGATCTGCGAGATGGACTGTGACTTCTCGCACGACCCCGCCGCGTTGCCGGACCTTTTCGAGGCGGCGCGGGCGGGGGCGGATCTGGTCCTGGGCTCTCGTTACATCGGCGGCATCCGCGTCATGAACTGGCCCATGAACCGGCTCCTGCTCTCGACGGGCGCGGCGCAGTATGTCAAGCTGATCACCGGCATGCCGGTGTGCGATCCCACGGGCGGATTCAAATGTTTCCGGCGTGCGGTGCTGAAGGCGATCGACCTCGACAGCATCACCTCCAACGGGTATTCGTTCCAGATCGAGATGACGCACACGGCCTGGATGAAGGGGTTCTCGGTCAAAGAGGTCCCGATCGTTTTCGAGGACCGGCGCGCGGGATACTCCAAGATGCGGGCCAACATCGCGTACGAAGCGGTGATGATGGTCTTGCGCCTCTGGGGCCGCTGCGGGTTCAGGCGGTCGCCACGCAAGGGGAAAACGGCGTGAGCGTCGTCCGCGTCGTGCTGCCTTGGCTTCGGGCGCTCCGTCCGGCGCAGTGGCTGAAGAACGGCGTTGTGCCGGCCGCCTATTTCTTTGCGAAGTGGGATCCGAGCCAAAGCGCGTTTGTTCAGGGCGGACGGCCGGTCCTGCTCGAGGCGGTCGCCGTCGCCTGCTTCTGCTGCGTGTCGAGCGGCGTGTACCTGCTGAACGACATCCGCGACATCGCGGCCGACCGGGCACATCCGGTCAAGTGCCGCCGTCCGCTCGCCGCCGGCGAGATCGGGGTGCGCGGGGCGTGGGCCGCGGCGTTCGGCTTGCTTCTCATCGGCATGGCCGGATCGCTTGTCTTGCCGCGCGCCTTCACCGGGGTGCTGGGCGGATACTGCCTGATGCAGTTCGGCTACACCTTCGCGCTTAAACGCATCCCTTACGTGGACGTCTTTGTGATCGCGGTGGGGTTCGTGCTGCGCGCGATCGCGGGCGCGGTGGCGCTGCAGGTGCGCATCTCGCCCTGGCTCCTGCTCTGCACGTTTCTGCTGGCGCTCTTCCTGGCGCTCTGCAAACGGCGGCATGAAAAGATTCTGCTGGAAGACGCCGGCGAGTTGCACCGCGAGGCCTTGGCCGGTTACGACCGCTACCTGCTCGATATGCAGATCGCCATCACCTCCGCGGCGACGGTGGTGTGTTACGCGATCTACACATTGTCTGAAGAGACGGTGCGACGGTTCGACACGAACCGTCTGGGCCTGACCATCCCGTTTGTGGTTTTCGGCATTTTCCGGTACCTCGAGCTGGTGTACCGGCACGATGGCGGCGGGCGTCCGGAAAAGGTGCTGCTCACCGACAAAGTGCTGATTGCGACCGTCGTCCTTTTCATGCTGACGGCGCTGGCGGTATTCCTGACGGTTTAAGGCGCGCGACGAAAGTCAAAATTTTTTCATTTGGCGCTTGTCAGCGTGCGGAGCCTTTGATACATTGCGTTCACTTTTTTGCGGGGTGGTGGCGCAATTGGTTAGCGCACCGGACTGTCGATCCGGTGGTCGCGGGTTCGAATCCCGTCCACCCCGCCATTCGATTT
>DAOPZC010000123.1:0-7801 GCA_035353175.1 Kiritimatiellia bacterium
CGGAGAACGTGACCGAGACCGCCAAGGCGCGGGTGACCGCGTGGTCCGTGGACGCGCCGCCGCTTTACTGCGCGGTGGATGTGGTCGGCGGTACGGCCACGAATGTGTATCCCGTCTATTATTACGCCAGCGCGGAGGCCGTGCCGGAGGGCGTGACCAACGGCCTCTACAAGACCACGCGCATCCTGATGCGCAAGATCCCGGCGACGGGCGCGGGCGGCTTCAAGATGGGCTCGCCCTCCAACGAGACCGGCCGCGACGCCACCCGCGAGGACTGGCACGACGTGGTTCTGACCAAGGACTACTACGCGGGCGTCTACGAGGTGACGCAGAGCCAGTGGCAGCAGGTGATGGGCGACGTGCGGTCGTGGCCTGCGAAGTGGAGCAACAACGACTACAGGCTGACCCGCCCTGTGGAGCAGGTCTCGTACTACGACATTCGCGAGAACATCAACAACACGGACGACGCGGCCGTGGACTGGCCCGCGAACGACTTAGTGACGGCAGGCTCCTTCATGGGGCGGCTGCGGACCAAGACCGGACTGGCGGGGTTCGATCTGCCGACCGACGCGCAGTGGGAGTACGCCTGCCGCGCGGGCACGTCCGGGGCGCTGAACGACGGCACGGCGAACCTGACGAACACCGCGTCCGACGCGCGGCTGGATCTGTTGGGACGTTACCAGTACGACGGCGGCAAGGTGTGGAACGGCACGGCGTGGGTCGATCCCGCGACGGACTGCACCACGGCGAACGCCACGGCGGAGGTGGGGTCGTACCTGCCGAACGCGTGGGGCCTGTATGACATGCACGGCAACGTGTGGGAGTGGTGCCTGGACTGGTACGCCGGGAATCTCGGGACGGGCGCGGTTTCCGATCCCGAGGGGGCGGTTTCGGGTTCGGGCCGCGTGGATCGGGGCGGCAGGTGGACCAACCCCGCGTCGTACTGCCGTTCGGCGTTTCGCGACAGCTACGGCCCGTCGGCCCGGACCAACGGCCTCGGCTTCCGCCTTGTGAGGACCCTGCCCTGACCTGGCCCGGCAGGGCCTCCCAAGCTCCCCCGGGAGGGGGAGAAGCCGCCGGGGCGCGCGGCGGGCGCGAGGGCGGCAGCCCGCGCCCGACCGCGACGCGCCGACGGCTCTTGCGGGGGGGTTGCGCAGGGGGCGGCCAGCCCCCTGCGGATAAGGGGCTGGACACGACGGCAGAGCGGACGGCAGGATAAGGGAGCCGACAGAGAAGAATGATCCAGAAAACGGCGGAAAGGGCGCGGGCGGTATGGACGTGCGGGTGATCACGCTGAGGTATCAGGAGGGGCTTCAGGGCTTCCCGGAGGAGGCGCTGAGACGGGCGATCTCCGGGCGGGAGGTGCTGGAGGCGCGCGAGCATTTCTTCATGCACGGGAACGTGCCGCACTTGGCGCTGACGCTGCTGATGGGGGACGCCCCGGCGGACGGCGACGGGTTCCGCCGCCGCGCGGGGCCTGACCCGGAGGAGGGGCTGGAGGAGGCGCGGCGTCCGCTGTACCGCGACCTGAAGCGCTGGCGCAACGACCGGGCGCGGGCGGACGGGAAGCCGGCGTACGCGGTCGCGCGGAACGCGCAGCTTGCGGAGATCGCGCGGCTGGTGCCGCGCTCGCTGGCGGGGCTGAAGGAGATCGAGGGCATCGGCGAGGCATTCTGCCGGGACTACGGGGCGGAGGTGTTGGGTCTGATGCCGGACGTGACCGCGCCCGCGCCTGAGAAGGAAGGGGCGGACGGCGGCGGGGCGGGTGATGAAAGCTCAACGCTCAACGCTGATGTTGAAGCCGGGGAGGCGGGGTCGTTGTGAGATCGTACGGACAGCTTTGGGAGCGGGTCGCGTCGCCGGAGAATCTGTCGGCGGCGCTGGGGCGCGTGATGAAGGGGCGCGGCGCCAAGCGGGACGTGGCGGCGTTCGCGGCGCGACGGGAAGAGGAGTTGGCGGCGCTGCGGGCGGATCTGCTGTCTGGCGCGTGGCGTCCGGGGCCGTACGGGCAGTTCCGTTTGACGGACCCGAAGCCGCGCACGATCAGTTGCGCGCCGGTGCGGGACAGGGTGGCGCACCACGCGCTGTGCGGCGTGATCGCGCCCTTGCTGGAGATGGGGTTCTCGGAGGATTGCTATGCGTGCCGCGTTGGAAAGGGCACGCACCGGGCGGCGGCGCGGGCGCGGGAGTTGGTGCGGCGGAACGCGTGGGCGTGCAAGCTGGACATCCGGCACTACTTCGACAGCGTCCCGCATGACCGGCTCTTGGAACTGCTGCTGCCGATATTCCGGGAGAAGGAGGTCTGTCGGATGATCGAGGTGATCGTGCGGCAGCCGGTGCCGGGACTGCCGGAGGGGCGCGGGCTGCCCATCGGTAACCTGACGAGCCAGTGGTTCGCCAACTTCTACCTCTCGGGGCTGGACCATTACGCTAAAGAGACGCTGAAGGCTCCGGGCTACATCCGTTACATGGACGACATCGTCCTTTTCGCGGACGGAAAGACCGAAATATGGCGGCTGCACGACGGCGTGTGCGAATGGGTCGAGAGGGAGCGCGGGCTGGAGATCAAGGGCGAGCGGACAGTGACCGCGCCGGTGACGGAGGGGCTGGCGTTTCTGGGGCTTCGGATCTTCCCCGGGGGGTGGCGTTTCCAGAGGACGAGTCTGTTGCGGACGCGGAGGAAGTTCAGGCTGCGGGAACGTCAGTATCTGGCCGGGGAGATCGGAGGGGCGCGGTTGGCGATGTGCGCGGCGGCAGCCGAAGGAGGGGTGCGCTGGTACGGGTTCCGGGGGATTTTGCAGTCGCTCGGGGTCGAGGACTCCGAAGGAATTTGGGCGGGCGGAGAAGGGGCGGATTCGGGTTCGAACCGCGTGAAACGGGGCGGCAGCTGGAACAACACCGCGTCGAACTGCCGTTCGGCGTATCGCAACAACAACGGCCCGTCGAACCGGAACAACAACATCGGCTTCCGCCTCGTGAGCACCATGCGGCCAAAAGGACAAGCAGGGTCCCATCCGCCGGCGCCCGCGCCTCGCTCAGGCGGGGACGAACAGGCCCGGCTCCGGGCGGCCGGTAGTCCCTCCGTTTGAGGCGGGGCAAAAGCCGTGCCGGGGCCTTTTCAACCGGTTAAAAACAGAGAAACGAAAGGAACCAAACGATGAAAACGGCAAACGGAATGATGGCCGCGCTGGCGGCGGGGGCGCTGCTGGCGGGGCTGGCGGGCGCTGAGGTGAGCGCGGTGTCGGACGCGGCGGCGCTGGACACGCGCAGCTTCTCGGCGGTGGCGGCGGTGGAGGATGAGGGCATGGATACGCGCGGCTTCACGGAGGACTGGTCGGGACCGGTCAAATTGAACACCAAAATGAGATCGGGCACGATGGTGCTGGTGCGGTAGCAGATGCCGTGGCGTGCGTATGGTACCGTGAGGGGAGGGTATTGCGGATGTGATGGGGAAGGCTCCACCGCAATGATAAGGCTTGTTTCGCTGGCGCCACACTGCGCCCTGGGCCGGGGCAACCCGGCCCAGGGCGTTTTGGGCAGGGAAGGGGTAACGCAGAGGCGCGGAGGGGTGGGAGAAGGTAAGATGAGAAGGCAGTTTTCCTTGTGAAAGGTTTTTGGCAAGATGCCACAAACTGAAAAAAGCATCCTGTCGGATGGGTACAAGGAGGACAAAGATGAAGAAGGTCACCGTAATCGGTATGGACATGGGAGACAAAAATCATAAGGCCATCGGGCTTTCGGAAGACGGCGAGATCATCGACCGCTGCGAGGTGCCTTGCACGCCGGAGGATGTGCGCGCTTACCTGGAGCGCTTTCCGTACACATCCGACCCTCCGCAGTTCTCCGTGCAGGCGCACCCGCGCCCACACGCCCGAGAGGTTTAGCCTCTCCTGCTTGAAAACGTTGGTTATCCTACGTCTTGGGGTGCCCGCTGTCAACTCTCGGGCTCGAAAAACGGGCGCCGGACCCGCCCGAGCCCCTTCAGCCACGTCCGCTACTTGTGACAGAAGCGCCTTTATCCGACTTTGCCGTATCCCGCGCCCGCAGGAAAACGCAGCTTGTACGTCCTATCCCTAAGACCGCAAGGGGCTTGTGCTCGGCATTTGCAACGGTTTTCAGGCTCTCGTCAAGCTCGGGCTGGTGCCGTTCGGCGAGGTGCGCGAGCTGAAAGCGGACAGTCCGACGCTGACATACAACAACATTGCCCGCCACGTGAGCTGTTATGTGAACACCAAGGTTGTCAGCAAGCTTTCCCCGTGGTTTGCCGAATGCGAGCTGGGCGAAATCCATACGATTCCCGTATCGCACGGAGAAGGCAAGTTCATTGCGCCCGAAAGTGTGATTCGGCAGCTCGAAAAGAATGGGCAGGTTGCCACGCAATATGTCGACTGTTCGGGCAAGCCCTCGGGCGAGATTCCGTTTAATCCGAATGGCTCGATGTGCGCGATTGAGGGCATTACGAGTCCCGACGGGCTTGTGCTCGGCAAAATGGGGCACAGTGAGCGTTTTGGGGTGAATGTCGGCAAGAATATTTCGGGCAACAAGTCGCAAGGGATATTTCGTTCCGGTGTCCGCTACTTCTGCTAAAAGCCGCGAGGACGCGTTTCTTTGGTGGTGGTGAATTTTAAAAATGTGAAAAGGCGTTCGTAAGAACGCCTTTTTTTTTGTAAATAAATTCACCACCAAAGAAACGCTCTCGGGCATCATTCGGTTTCCTCGGGTGGTCTGTGCATTAGCACTATCCCACCACTCGAAAACGCGAATCCTGCCTCGAGCCTCGCGACTTTTAGCCAGCTCACACGTTGGTTCTAAGCCGAATTTATAATGCCGAAAGAAGTTCCAAACGGAACTTCTTTTTTGATTATTAAATTTGCCCAGAGGCGCACCCACGTTGCATTGGCGAAGCCAAGAGCTTGGCTAAAAGACGGTTTTTTCGGACTTGCGGACTTGATTCTTCCGTTCACCGAAAATAACTTTATTTTTTTATCTATGCGGTAAGAATTTCGGCTATTGTTTTACGTCCCGTTACTGCCTTCCCCCAATCTCCCGTTCTTGATGTCAACACAACTGCGGATTTACCCGTTTCTGGATTGGCAAATATGGTTTGTCCCGTCCAGCCCGTGTGGAAAATCGAGTGTTCGCCGAGCAATCCTTTCGGAATGTCGGATTTTGTCATATCCCAACCGAAGCTTCGGCGGTTTTCTCCGTCTTGGTATTGGCAAGTGGATATTAAATCGTAATATTCTTTCGTGAATTTTCTGCGATTGGCAATATCGTCGACAAATTTAAGCATATCTGTGCATGTGGAAAAGCAACTTCCGCTTCCGAGCGGGTCTCCGAAGTAGTAGCACACAGTGTCGTTATGGCGGCCTGCGGGTCTGTGTGGGAAGTAGTGCTCCACTTCAAATTCTCCGTCGCCGGGCTCATTCCATTGTGTGTTCGTCATACCAAGCGGTTGCCATATTCTCTTTTTCGAGAAATCACCGAGGTTCATTCCCGATACTCTTTCCACGATAAACCCGAGCAATATAAAATTGTAGCAAGAGTATTCGTATTTTTCCCGCGGATTACGGACGGGCATTTGATTATACAGTGCGGAGAAAAATTTTTTCTTATCTTGTGTGCAATACGGTTTGGAGTTATCGAATCCGCTTGAATGAGTCGCCAAATGGCGGACGGTGATTTTACAATTTCTACCGAGTTTGTGTTCTGGCAAATATTTTGTGAAGGGGGCGTCTGGGTCGAGCTTCCCGTCGCAACACAGTAACGCGCAACAGCTTGCCGTAAATGTTTTTCCCGCCGAGGCAATATCAAAGCGCGACTTATTGCCCATATTGCGCAAAGGTTTTTTTGTTTGCACTCCGCACGCGGCAATTCCGTCCGTCGTTCCGAATACCGCTCCTGCGATTATTCCGTCGGAGATTTGTTTCCGTGCTTCTCTTTTAGCCTTTTCGAAATTTTCGGATGCGGAATTTTTCGCGAATAGATTTCCCGCAACAAACGGAGTTAAAGCTCCGAGTTTGAAAAATGTTCTTCTTTTCATTTCACTAGCATCCCATAGGATTGGCCGACAACACCGGCCCCTTGATTGGCACTTATTATGCGGGGGGGGGCGAAAACCGTCAACCCCTAAATTTTATCAAAAAAGTGTCGGCTTCGGAGGCGATCGCCTGTAGCCTACAGGCGCATGAAAAAACTAATTCCCCAATTGCTTGGGTTCACGCTTCCGAAACCGACAAAAACAGTGTACACCGTGCTGCGGCAGCTCGTCCGTACACATCCGACCCTCCGTTGTTCTCCGTGCAGGCGCACCCGCACCCACACGTCAGATCGGTTTTCCCTGCCCGACCTGAGAACGGCCACAGCATACTTTTTTTGAGGCCCGCCGTCAACGCCGGGCCTCAAAAAACGCCCGAACCGACCTGACCCGAGCCCTTTCAACCCTCCAACGACTTGATAGAAGCGCCTTTATCCGACTTCGCCGTATCCCGCACCGGCTGGAAAACGCAGCTTGTGCGTCCTATCCGCTCGTTATCCTAATCTCTCTAATGTTCCCCTCTCACCTTGTCGCTCTGTCGACGGAATCCCCTTACACGTCGATCGGCATTCCGCACGCCTGCAGATGGCACTTGTGGACGATATAGTCATGCTCGTACGTGAAGGGATTGGCCATCTTCCCGTTGATCACGGCGGCGAACTCCCGCCACTGGTCTTCGTACCGGTCTTTCAGCGGCGGCATGTCAACGGTCTGTATGCCCTTCTTATACCCGCCGCGGTTTTCTTCCAAAGCGAGTTTAAGAACGCCCCCCGACATATTGCCTTTCGACTCAAGCGGCTCGATCGTGATCGTGCCCTTGTCCCCCATGACCTTCAGACGCCGATGCTGAAAGCCTTGCGCCTCGGTAATGGAGGTGCGTACGGTGGCCAGCCGGTCGCCGGAATATTCGAAAACAGCCAGGCAGTTGTCAAGCACGCCGTCGGAACGGGTCTGCCGCATGTAGGGACGGATCTTCCCGGGTTCGCCCATCAGCGACACAACGATATCGATCAGGTGGCAGGCGAGAATGTATTGGATCCCGCCTTTGTACCCTTTGATGAGATCCCGGTACCCCTTCCCGTCATACCGCCCCATAGCGGCATCGATATCGAACACGTTCCCGAGCAGACCGTCCTTTACCGCTTTGAGGCAGAACTGCACGGCCGGATTATTCCGGTACATGTAACCCACCTGAAGCGTCAGGTTTCTGGCTTTCGCCTCATCCAGCAAGACCTTGAATTTCGGCAGCGACTCGCCGCACGGCTTGTCCAGATGGATGTGTTTGCCGGCCTGGATACAGCGCAAGGCGGGAGGGATACAGACGCGCTCCTCGGTTTCGATCGCTACGGCTTGGAGACCGGGGACGGCGAGCAGTTCGTCTACGGACATCACGTTCAACCCTTTGAACGCGTCACTTTTCAGCGCCTTCTCCCTCAGCTTGGGATCGTCCTCCACAAAGCCGACCACCTCGAAAAGGTCTGTCAGTTTGCGCAGCGTGCTCATTTTGTACGCGTGCTGGTTGCCGGTGCCGATCTGCCCGATCTTAATGGGCAACCCTTTGGCGGGCGCTCCGTCCGCGCCCAACGCGGACGAGCGCATAATTACCGGTGCGGCCAGCGCGGCCGCGGCGGCACGCCCGAGAAACCCCCTTCTTGTCGCTTCCATCCTCTGTACCCCCCGTTTCGCTTTCACACCTTCATTTCCCCTGTGTCCAACTTCATTTAACGGCGATCAGTGTGCCACGCCGGGGATAAACGGTCAATT
>DAOPZC010000124.1:0-7713 GCA_035353175.1 Kiritimatiellia bacterium
TCCCGCCGGAACCTTCCATTTCCGGAAAAGCGTGCAATGCATTTTGCACTTCGCGAATGGAAAAGGCGGGCGCTTTTTGCGGGTACGGGAATTTCCATGGGAATTACCGCGCCATTTGCCTTGGCAGTCGGGCCGGTGATTCTGCTACACTGAAGGGCAGTATGAAACTGGTGCTGGTCCTATTGCTGGCGGTGGCGGTCATCGCGTTGCCTTTCGTCTTTTGGCGCGCGCCGGATGAGGGGGACTGGCGTGACGGCGACCCCGAGCTGATCGTTGTGACCCCGCACAACGAAGCGATCCGGCAGGAGTTTGCGGAGGGTTTCTCGCGGTGGCACCAGGCCAAGTTTGGACGTCCGGTGCGGATCGACTGGCGCGTCATCGGCGGCACCACGGAAATCATGCGCTACCTGGCCGCCGAATATGCCGCGTCCGCGAAGCGGTTCTTCAAGGGGCGCGGGACTGCGTGGCCCGCCAACGGCGCGGAGGTGATCTTTTCCCGCAGGTGTCCGGAGGCTGCCGATGAGAAGACGCTGTGGCAAGCGTTCCGCGCCAGCGACAGCCCAGGCGGGGTTTCCTGCCGTATGGATCTCTTTTTCGGCGGCGGGGGGTATGATCATGAGAAAGCCGAGAAACAGGGGCTTACGGTACCGGCGTGGGCCGCCGGCGGGCCGCCGGTGGGCCTTTTTGAGGACGCGGCCGGCAGAGTTCTGATTCCGCGCGAGATGAACGGCGAGGTCTGGCGCGGGGAGTGTTTCTACGGCAGCGTGCTCAGCGCGTTCGGCATCTGTTATAACATGGACCGACTCGAGGATCTCGGGATCACCCGCCCGCCCGCCTCATGGGAAGACCTTGCCGACCCGCGCTATTTTGGCCAACTCGGCTTGGCCGATCCCACCAAGAGCGGCAGCGTGGCCAAGGCGTTCGAGATGATCGTTCACGCGCGGTGTTCCCGGCGCGTGGCGGACGCGGGGTTTACGCGTGAGCAGATCCGCCGCAACGAAACGCGGTTGGCCGAGTTTTCCCCGGGCGTGGCCGAATGGCCGCCGGAGGTTCCGCGCGCGTATCAGGAGGCGGTCGAGCGCGGTTGGCTGGACGGCGTCAACCTGGTGCGGCGCATCGGCGCGAACGCGCGCTATTTCTCGGATGCTTCGGGCAAAGTCCCGGTCGATGTGGGCATGGGCGCAGCGGCGGCAGGGATCGCCATCGATTTCTTCGGCCGGCTCCAGTCGGAACTCTCCACGCCGCCGGGACGGCCGCCAGTCATGACGTACGTGACGCCGGTGGGCGGGTCGAGCGTGACGGCCGACCCCGTGAGCCTGCTGCGTGGCGCCCAGCACCGCGCGCTGGCCGTGCTGTTCATCGAGTACCTGCTCGGCGAGGAGGGCCAGCGCTTGTGGAATTACCGCGTGGGGGCGCCGGGGGGGCCGCGGCGCTTCGCGCTGCGGCGGCTGCCGGTGCGGCGGGATTTCTATCCTTCCGACGACCCCGCGTGGCAGTCGGCGTTCGAGGTCCGGCGTCCGTATTTCGCAGATCCGCTGTGGCTGCCCGAGGTCGACGCCTACCGCTTGGGGGAGTCTTTCCACTATGAGGCCCGCTGGACCGGGCGTCACTTCGGCATTCAGCGCGACCTGATCCGCGCCATGTGCATGGATTCGGGCGACGAGCTGAAGCGCGCGTGGAAGGCGATTCTGGAGAACGGTGGTCCGGAGAACAATCACGAAGCGATGCGGCTGCTGGAGGCGATGCCCGAGGCGCCGTATCCGCTGACGTGGGCCAGCGCGGTGGGCGAGTATGCCAAGGTACCGCGTCTGGTCGTTTTGCGCGAGTGGACTGCCTTTTTCCGGCAGCGCTACCGACAAGCCGAAGAAGCGGCTAAAAGACAGGCGGCCGGAAAATGATATCGGGTGTAACGGCACGACCGTTTGACGTGTATAAAAAAATTAACGGTATATTGGGTCATTAAAGGATACGGGCAGTTGGCAAGGAAGCGAGGAGCATGATGCTTAGATGCTTAGGAATGGCGGTGTTTCTGGCCGGAACCTGTTTGGCGCAGACGACCTCTTCCGTGCCGGAACAGGTGGCGGTTCCGGCGGAAAACAGTTACACGGGTAAAGCGTTCGCTTATACGCGCACTTTCCGGGAACAGAATCATCGGCACGCGGTCTACGACATCCGGTATCCTTCGCCGGTCACGTCTCCGCACGAGTCGAACAACACGGTTCCAGCCGAGCTGTATTTGCCGGTGGGGGTCACGCGGGAGCATGCTTTTCCGGCGGTGGTGTGCATGCACATCATCCACGATAATTTCGACCTTGAACGCATGCTGTGCACGCGTCTGGCGCAGAACGGGATCATCGCGCTGTTTTTCAAGCAGCCATACTATGGCGAGCGTGGCGGCACGGTGGGCAAGCAGCTGCTGGCGAGCGGCGCCAACATTTTTACGGGCGGACTCGAGCAGGGCCTGGAGGATGCGCGGCGCGCCGTGGATATCGTTCAGGCGATGCCCCAGGTGCATCCGCGACACGTCGGCATCACCGGCATCAGCATGGGGGCGATCCAGTCGGCCAGCGTGTGCGGTAAGGAACCGCGTATACAGAAGGCTTTCTTGACCCTCGGCGGGTGCGACATCAAGAAGGTGATTCTTTCGGCTCACGAGACGCGGCGCATGCGGGCGTTCATCCAAGGGCTGCCGCAGGCCGAGCAGGATCGGGTGTGGGCGTGCATCGACAAACTCGACCCGATCAATGCCAAAGACGCGTTGCGGAAGCTGGGCGAGGGCGGCAATCTGCGCATGGTGTGCGCGGAGAATGACAATGTCATCCCGCCCGATTGCGGACGCCGGTTGGCCGCGGCGGCGGGGTTCGCGGACCGCGTGACGTGGCTGCCGGGCATGGATCACTACACGGCCATGGCCGGTTTCCCGCAGATCATGAAAGATGTCGTCGCTTTCTTCGGCGCGGACGTCCCGGCCTCATGGCAGCCGCCAAAGGGCAATGGCGAGAAGACCTCGACCGAGTTGCTGGGGGTCTTCCTGTCGGGACTGGCCGCGCTGGCCGGCGGACAGCCGTTGGAAAACACGGCGCACATGGTGGGCGTGGACGCCGAGTTCGTCGCGGACGGCAAAACGCAACGCATCGCGTTCGACTACGTGCGTGGCGACCGCGGCCGCTTCAAGCTTTCGGGCGAGTTTCCGACGGTGGGCAAGGCCGGTTTGGGGCTGGGTGACTATCCTTGGCTGATCGGCGGCGGCAAGGTGACCTTCTGCGGGACTGAAGACGCAAAGGCGGGCGTCACGGCGGCCGCACTCATCGCACCGCAGCGCATGATGCGGTACCGCGTGGGCGTCGGGGCACTGGCCGGAGCCTCGCTGTCGCCTGAGGCGTTGAAGCAGTACTACACGCTGGGCGAGGCGCTGGGGTCGAACGGGGAGCGTTCTGTCGAGGTCCGCGTCGATTACAAAAAAACAAAAGGGACCTTGAATCTGACCTTCGCGAAGGACGCGACACCGCTCAGCGCCGCGTGGGCTTTCGGCGAGGTGACCGGCAAAGCCCGTTTCACGCACTGGAGGCTGAACGCGGTGGCCGACGACTCGGTGTTCGACGCGCCGCCGGGGCTGCCGCAAAAAGCGGTGCGGCAGGAAGATGTGTTGCGCATGTTCGCGTCGGTGTTCGAATTCGCGGTGGAGGCGGCAGAATGAAACGGTTGAGTCTTCGGTCTGTTTGTTTAATCGTGGCGGCCTTCGGCGGCTTGACGCTGGGCGCGCAAGAAATGCAACTTGTTGCGCGAGATCCCCAGGGCCACGGGATGCTGTGCAAGATCGGCGGGAAACGGGTGCTGATCGTGGACGGCACGCCCGAGCAGATGGGCGCGGCTCATGGCCGCCTGCTCGCCGATCTTGTGCCGCACGTGATGCCGCGCACCATGGCGCTGGTCGGCGCCGGGCTGGCGGTGCAGAAGGGCGAGTGGTTCTTTGACCGCATCGATGAGATCTACCGCCGGTCTTCGCCTCACACGCCGGAGCGCTTTCTGCGCGAATGCAGGGCCATGGCCTCCGCGGCGGGAATCACGGAGCGGGATGCGGTCTGCGGCAACTTCTTCCCGGAGCTGTTTCACTGCAGCGGCGTGGCGGTGCGCAACACCGCGAGCGCCGACGGCCGCGTGGTCCACGCGCGCGTGCTCGACTACATGCGCGACATCAACCTTCAGAAGTACACGGTGCTGCAGGTGTTCGTCCCCGCGGACGGCATTCCCTGGGTGTCGGTGGGATACGCCGGCTTTCTGGGCACGGTCACGGCCATGAACGCGCGGGGACTGGCGATCGGCGAGATGGGCGGGCGCGGCGAAGGGAACTGGGACGGCATGCCGATGACGTTTCTGATGCGCGAGATCGCGGAGCGCGCCGAAACGGTCGAGCAGGCGGTCGAGATCATGCGCAAGACGCCGCGCACCTGCGAGTATTACTACGTGATCAGCGACGCCAAAAAGAGCATGGCCGGCGTATGCGCCACGCCTGAAAAGGTGGAGGTCTTGCAGCCCGGGCAGCAGCATCCTCTGCTGCCCGCCGTGCCGGCGGACACGGTGATGATGTCGGCGGGGGGACGGGCCAAGGCGCTCTCGGAACGGCTGCAGGCGAACTTCGGCAGAATCACGCCCGAGGTGATGATCGGGATCATCAAGCGCCCCGTGGCGATGCGGTCCAATCTGCACAACGCGGTTTTCATGCCGGAGACCTTGGACATGTGGTTCGCGGACGCTGGCAAAAAGACGCCCGCCTGCGATGAGCCTTACACCAAGGTCAACCTCAAAGCCATACTCGATTTTTACGCGAAGAACGCGGGCGGCCAGCCTTGACGATTCTTGCTTTGCCTCTGTATCGTGGCGCTTGATAAGATAAAAAAGCTGATCGCAGAAAAGGGGGACTATGAAAGACATGCGCAAGTGGGGGATCATCATGCTGGCTGGCGGTGCGTTCGCGGCATGTGGGCAGACGAACTGGTTGACGAACGGCGGTTTCGGCGCGGGCGAGAAGTCCCCGGCAGGATGGGGCATGCCCAAGGCGGGCGGCGCGTGGCTTGAAACCGGCGGCAGCGGCGACGGCGCGTGCGTGGCGGTTTCAGGGGACGGCACGACCGACGGCGCGTGGACTTCTGATCCCGTCGATTTCCTGCCCGGCCGCGTGTATCGCCTTTCGTTCATTGTGCGGGGCGAGGAGGCGGGCGGCGGCACCGTGGTCTGCGGCCCCTCGTTCGCTAACGTGGACATCGGCGTGCCGGGAAAAGAGTGGGTGCAGCACGAGAATGTATTCGCCGCGCCGCTGCGGAAAGACATGTTGACCTCTCCGGTGCGACTCGGGCAGTGGCAGCTGAAAGGGCGCGCCGTCTTTGATGACGTGCGGCTGTCGCCGGTGCTTCCGGTTCACGCCGCGTTCGGCGAAGGGGCGCTTGGTGAAGGCGAGAAGCTTGAGGGCAACCGGTATATCTTCGACGCGCCTTTCGGTAGCGAGAGCCGGAACCACAGCCGTCCCTTGTTGGGTTTTACGGCTCATTACAATACGGAGCGCTGGTGCTTCGGCGAGGGTGCTGCGGTGACTTATCGGCACGATCTGGCCGGGCGCAAGCTTTTGTCGGGCGCGATTGAAGTGAACAGCGGATATTTCGTTTCCGGGCGGCTGATGATCGACGCGTCGCTGGATGCGAAAGAGTGGGAACATGTGGGCGTGCTGACCAACACGGGCGGCGTGAAGGTGGAACTGCCCGCGAAGATGTTTCCGGCGGAGGCGGTGTATGTGCGCCTGCGTGGCGCCAAGCCGCCCTGCAGCCTGCAGGTCCACGGCTATCGCTTCGAGGGGACTGTCGATGGCGACCCCGCGATGTTCGCCGGTTCGACGCGGTATATCGAGACGGAATCGTATCGGCCGCGAATCCGCGTGCAGGTGCGGGGGCTCGGCGAAGCGCTGCCCGGCGGCGAGAACCTTGCGGATTTGCGCGTGCAGAATGCGACGGGAGCACCGTTGACGACGGAGGCCCGCGTCGTTTTCTCGCGTCCCGGTGATGTCGCGCGCACGAACGCGGTGGCCGTGGCGATTCCGGGCGCGGGCGCGTTCGATGTCCGGATCCCGTATGAGGTGCCGGGCGTCGGCATGTGGCAGATGGAGGTCAGTCTGGGCGACGCCTTCACGGCCCGCAGCGCGATTCGCGTGCCCGAGTATTACGACGACGCCTACGGCGAGGTCATCCCCGTGAACAACCCCAAGCTGAACCTGTGGCGGGCGTCTTCCGGCTGGAAAATCCCGCAATTCCGGGGGCTGCCGCGGCAGATCGCCAAGTCGCTCGCGTTGCGCGTGGCCAAGAACGAGTGGGAGGCCGTCCAGCTGGTGGTCGCGCCGAACGAGGCACTGACAAATCTGACGGTTGCGGTTTCGGATCTCACCTATGGCAAGGGCAAGATTCCGGCCGCTCAGGTCTCTGTTTTGCGCGTGGCCTATGTGCCGGTCACAAAGAAGACCGACAGCACGGGAACACTGGCCGAATGGCCGGACCCGCTGGTGCCGCAGGGCGCGCCGCTGACGGTCGGGGCGGGCCGGAGCCAGCCGTTCTGGATCCGCGTGAAGGCATCGAAGGATACGCCTGCCGGCATTTACCGCGGCACGGTGACTGTCCAGGCTGAGGGCGTGAAGGTCATGACCGTGCTGAACGTGGAGGTTTATGATTTCGCGTTGCCGGACACCCTGACGTGCGAGACCGCGTTCGGGTTCAGCCCGCAGACGGTTTGGCGATATCATCAGGTGACCGAGCCCTCGCAGCGGCGCGAGGTGCTGGACAAGTACCTGCGCAGTTTGGGCGAGCACCGCATCTCGCCGTATAACCCCGCGCCGATGGACGGCTGGAGCGTGACGTGGACCGGCCAGAATCCCTGGCACGGCGGGAACGTCGTGACGGACGAGAAGGCGGAAGGTCAAGGTTCGCTCCTAGTGCGCGATGCCAGCGAACAGCAGAACGTGGGCGCTTCCTGCCAACTGCCGGTGGCGCTGCCGGAGAAAGGCCTCAAAATCACCTTTAAGCACAAGACCGATCAGGCGCGGAAGTTCCTGTTCTCGATGAACTACCTGAAAGCGGACGGTGCTTGGATGCCGGGCTGCAACACCGACATCGCGATCGAAGGCAAGCCCGAATGGCAAACCTTCGAGACCGTCCAGACGGCGTTTCCGAAAGAGGCGGTGTCGTGCCGTTTCACGCTCTGGGCCGCGGGTTATCAGGAGCCGGGCATGGCGACGGGAAGCCTGTGGGTGGACGGGCTGAAGGTGTCGGATGCGGCGAGCGACAAGGAACTGGTAGAGGGGGGCGCATTTGAGCCTGTGGATATCAACGCGGTCAATCCGGTCTTCGACTGGAAAAGCTGGGACGCGGCGATGGAGCGGGCCTTCAGCGAGTACCGCTTCAACTCCTTCTCCATGCGGGTTGAAGGGTTGGGCGGCGGAACCTTTCACGAGCGGTACGAGCCGTCGTTCCTGGGGTATCCCGAGAGTTCGCCTGAGTACGATCTCCTGTTCGGAAAATATCTGAAGGGCATCGAGGCTCACCTGAAGGAAAAGGGCTGGCTCGACAAGGCGTACGTCTACTGGTTCGACGAGCCAGACCCCAAGGACTACGCGTTTGTGATGAACGGCTTCGCCAAGCTGAAGAAGCACGCGCCGGGGCTGCGCCGCATGCTGAC
>DAOPZC010000125.1:0-7517 GCA_035353175.1 Kiritimatiellia bacterium
CGGCGGCGACGGCAAAGCCCTGCCCGTGCTGTGGGAGGCCCAGCAGAAGTTCGCGGACGAGGAGAAAGACGCGGGTATGGCCGTGATCACCGATGTCGGCGACCTGCACGACATCCACCCCAACGACAAAGAGACCGTGGGCCGCCGTCTGGCGCTGCTGGCGCTCAATCGCGACTACGGCTTCAAAGCGGTCAAGGCCGATTCGCCCACACTCAAGGAGAGCAAGGTCGAGAACGGCAAGTTTGTGCTGACGTTCAACCACGCGGCGAGCTGGTATACGGCCGGCAATCAGCCCGTCAAAAACTTTGAGGTGGCGGGCGAGGACGGCAACTTCGTCGAGGCGAAGGCCGAGATCAAAGGCGCTCAGCTCGTGGTCGGTTCCGACAAGGTGGCCGCTCCCAAGCAGCTGCGCTTCATGGGCGATCAGACCTGCGAGGGCAACCTCTACAGCGAGGCCTGTCTGTTGCCGGGCGCCTTCCACATCCAGACCAACCCCTAACCGCCTGTCCTCGCGACTCGCTCATGGAGAAATCGTTTGATGAACACCAACACACTCAGCACACTCCTCCGTGCCGCCCTTTTGGCCGCCTGTGTGGCCGTCCCCGCTTTCGCCGCGGACACGGTTACCCCCAAGGCGACGCCGGCCCCAAAAACCGCGCGCAAGGCCAGCGACCCAACCGTGGCCGCCCCCAAGGCCAACAACAAGCGTTTCTTCGAGCTCCACGAGAGTTTCCTCAAGCGCGCCAAGGAGGGGCCGGTCGGCCTCCTTTTCCTCGGTGACTCGATCACCGAGGGGTGGAGGAAGGCCCCCGAGGTTTGGAACAGATACTACGCCAAGTACAACGTCGCCAACTTCGGCATCGGCGGCGATCGCACCGAGCACATCCTCTGGCGTATAGACAACGGCGAGCTTGACGGCATCAAACCCAAGGTCGTCGTGCTCATGATCGGCACCAACAACACGGGCTCAAATTCCGCCGACCAGATCGCGGCCGCCGACCGCAAGATCGTGCAGGCGCTGCGCAGCAAGTTGCCGGAGAGCAAAGTCTTGTTGCTCGCCGTTTTCCCGCGCGGTCCCCGCAAGGGCGCCGGCGGCAAGGTCGACGAGGGCGACGCCCGCATGAAGATGGCGAAGATCGACGCCGTGAATGCGGCGCTCGCCCAGCTCGACGACGGTAAATCCGTGCGGTTCCTCAACATCAACGAGAAGTTCCTCGCCGACGGCAAGATTCCCGCCGACATCATGCCTGACCAACTCCACCCCAGCGCCAAGGGGTACCAGATCTGGGCTGAGGCCATGCAGCCGCTCCTCGACGAGATGATGCGCTGAACAAGGGTGCCGCGAGGGTTTTCCTGACTGGCGGGGGAAAACCTCGCGACTAAATGCCGTGGCGGCAAATCTGAGACGACGGCAGCGGCGGCGAAGGCCTGCGGTTGGAGGCGCGAAAGACTAAAACTCTATATGGACGCAAAAGGGTGCCGTACGCGTGCGCCGTAGGCAGGGGTGCGGCGCAACGGCACGCTGCGCAAAGTGGCTCGTGCACATGGACCCTCTCCGGTACGAATACCTACAGCGGCGCCACGGCCATCAATGCCGGCACGTTGACTGGCGGCCATCAGTTCGATCAGCAATTCGCCGACGATCAACGTGGCGGGCGGCGCGGTTTTTAACGTCGCGGCTATCGGTGGCTATACAGTGCAAACAAAACAGCCGTTGGGTGGGAACGGGATGGTCACGGGAAATGTGACGGCATTCTGGCGGCCGGCGTCACGCCCGCGCAGGGCCGTGTCGCCGTGTGCGCAATATTCGCAGTATTTTTGCGCAAAAGTCGATAGTCATTTCCGCGTTCCCTCTTTATACTCCACTCCAACGTTACGGTGCGTGACAATTCGGCGGTACGGGCGGAGGACGAGCAATGAGACACGTCGGCATATGGGTTTGCGTCTTGGCTGTTGGAGCGGTATTCGCGCAGGAGCCGCAGCCGCTCTTTGCGGTGCGTCCGGGCATCGCGCTGCCCTACAAGAACAAGACGGTGACGATGGGGCAGGAGTTCGTCGCGACGAAACCGCTCTATGTGACCGCTCTGGGATATCTCGACGAAGGGGGCGACGGATTGGCCAAGGACCGTTGCGTGCGCCTCTACCGGGTCGGCGACGAGGCGCTGCTGGCAACGGGAACGGTGACGCGCACGGCCGGCGAGGTGCGCGCAGGCTTCCGCTTTGCGGCGTTGCCTCTGGCGCTCCGTTTGACGCCCGGACGGTATGTGGTCGTCGCCGATTTCGAGGAGGGCTCTGACCGCTATCTCTCGATGGCCGACGTGGCCGATTTCAACGAGGCCGGCGGCGCGGTTGCCAATCCCAAAATCGGCCGGTGGAGCACGACGGGGCGCGGATATCCCGAAAGCGCCTTGTCCAACCTCAACGGCATGGCGGTGCACATGACCGGAGCGAGCCTGCTTTTCACGCTGACTGCGCCTGCGGCATGGACCGAGGGGTCGCCGCTGCCGTCTGCCGTGCCGCTGGTTGACGAACTGGACGGCGAGCGCTTGGTGCCGTGCGAGGGCGCGGTCGACCGGCAGGCGTTGCCGATGTCCCGGGCTTTGCTGGCGGCACTGCGCGAGTTGTCAGACCAACGGCAGGGAAAGATCCTGAGCGGGCAGTTCATGGGGTGGTACCCGCTGGTCTCGCTCGCCACGGCGAACGAGATCTTCCAGCAGACTAGCAACTGGGTGGCGGTCGCGGGCTTCGACTACTACGAGACCTTTGTCAACACGCCCAAGACGAAGCCCGACCTGTTCAAACCTCCCCGCTGGCGCTTGGTCAACGAACTGGCAAAGGCACACTATGGCATGGGCGGGCTGGTCACGCTCTCCTGCCACATGACCAACCCGTGGGACGGCGGACTCGCGTGGAGCAAGGCCGGTCGCTTCGAGGACCTTCTGGATGAAACCACGCCGGCCTATGCGCGCTACATGGAGCAGGTGGACGAGGTCGCACGCGGTCTGGCCGACCTGCAGGACGCGGGGGTGCCGGTGCTCTTCCGTCCGTTCCACGAGATGACCGGCGCGTTCTGGTGGGGCGCGCGCAACCCGGTCGCGTTCCGCAAATTGTGGCGGAATCTTTTCGAATACTACACCAGCGGGAAGGGCCTCCATAATCTGGTCTGGGTGTGGTCTCCGCTGGTTTCGATGAAAGCCCTGGACTACTATCCGGGCAACGCGTTTGTCGATATGACGGGGCTGGACATCTATGCCGACAGCGTGGCCACAGCGACGAACGTGTACGCCGAGCTGATGAAAACGGGCAAGCCGTTTGCGGTCACCGAATTCGGACCGCCCGGAAACTCGCTCGACAACGCAAGCCCCCGCAACTATGACTACGGCCCGTTCGCTCAACAATGCGCCCAATATCTGCCGCGCGCCTGTTATTTCTTGGCGTGGCGCGACGCGTGGGGCCTGCACCGCAACCTCAACGCGTGCCAGCTGCTCGACGATCCGCGGGTGCTTAACCGAGGCGAACTGGCGTTCGCCTCGCGGACGCAGGGCTTCGAGCGCTTCATCACGCGCGACGGCAACCGGCTGATGGACGGCGGCAAAGACTTCCGGTTCATGGGGGCGAATATGCCGGGCTTGGTCGTGCCTTACGATTTCACGCTGCGCCTGCCGGAACGCATGACACTGCCGACGGCGTGGGAGATCGAGGATGCCATGAAAACCCTTTCGCGCATGGGCATGCGCGTGGTGCGCACGTGGAACCTGCCGATGCGAGGCCCCGAAGAGGCTCCGCAGCCGTGGCACTACGTGCTGGCACCCGGGCAGTTCAACGAGGCGGCCTTCAGGACGATCGATCAGACGCTCGCGCTGGCCAACAAGCACGGCGTGCGCGTGATGCTCTGCCTTTCGGCCGGCTCTGGCGACTATCTCGGGGGCATCGGCACGTATGCGGCGCATCGCGGCAAGAAGCGCGAGGCCTTCTGGACTGACCCGCAGCTGCGCGAGGACTACAAGACGACGGTGCGCTACGTCCTCGGTCGCGTGAACACCGTGACGGGCGTGCCATACCGGGAGGATAAGGCGATCCTCGCATGGCAGTTCGGCAACGAGATGCACAGCGCGCAGACCGACTGGCTTTCGGAAATGGCCGCCTATATGAAGAGCCTCGATCCGAACCATCTGGTCGCCGAAACGCGTCACCATCCGGCCTTTTCCGAACAGCTCATCGACCCGAACATCGACCTGCTCACACGGCATTACTACACCGACTACAAAGGCTCCGGGACCAACTGGGTCGCTGCGGTCAAGCGCGAGGTCGAGCTGATCAAGGGACAGCGCCCCTTCTTCGTGGGCGAGTTCGGCCCGTACATCGACGGCAAGGTGCTGACGCGTGAAAACGTCGAGGGCAAGCTGAAAGACTTTTTAGACGCATGCGTGGCGACTGACGGCGTGTCCGGCGCGCTGCTGTGGAGCATGTATTTCCATCACCGCGACGGCGGTTACTACTGGCACCAGATCTTCACCTATCCGAGCGTATGGTCGTACCACTTTCCGGGATTCGCCAGCGCGGACGCGCAGGCAGAAATTGGCATCCTGCGCGAGATGCGTGCGGCGGCGTTTCGCATCCGCGGCGAACCCGTGCCGCCGGTGTCCGCGCCCGACGCGCCGGAGCTGCTGCCGTTCCGCGAGGTACCGCTGTTCTCGTGGCGCGGTTCCGCTGGCGCCGAGGGATACGACATCGAGCGTGCCGTATCGTCCGAGGGGCCTTGGTCGCTGCTGAAGGAGGGCATGTCGGACGCGGAAGTCGCGTACCGGCCGCTTTTCAGCGACGAGACGGCCAAGGCGGGCGAGACATGGTTTTATCGCGTGACGGCGCGCAACGCCGGCGGCAAATCGCCGCCTTCCAGCGTGGTCGGCCCGGTCGCGGTCAAAGAGGTTTGTTTTGTGGACGAGTTCCATGACCTCGCGCGCGTGTCGGGCAAATCGGGCGGGCTTGTGCTCGACAACGCCTACAACGCGCGTTATGCGGAGCATCTCTTTCGCGTCTGCGGCAGCACCAACGACTGGCTGACTTATGCGGTGGCCGGGCCCGTGCGCGAAGCGCGGATTGCCGCCTTTTTCGCGCCCGCGCAGGGCGCCGTGGTCGATCCGGTATTTCTGGTCTCTGCGGACGGCCAAACGTTTGTGCCGGCGGCACCTGTGAGCCGTGCGGAGAAGGCCCACATCGCGCCGCCGCACCGCGGCAACCAGCATCGTCAGACGCAGGTGGACTACACGTTCGCGCCGTCTGCGGGCACCCGCCACGTGAAGATCGTCTGGTCTGTGCCCATGGCGCTCGACCGCGTGGAACTTTGCCATCCTGGGCGCTAGCGCGATAACGGACAACAAAGCATGGCCCATGCGGCCTGATAAGAAACGGGTCGGTTTTGTTGGCGCTGCCCGCTTAGACGTTGCAGAGCGTGACGGCTTGCTGAAGGCTTTTAAGCGCGTCGGCGCGTTTCGGAATGAACTCCTGTCCGATGTAGCCCGTGTAGCCGGTAGCGGCGACGGCGCGCATCAGCTTCGGGTAATCGAGCGTCTGCGTCTCGTCGATCTCGTTCCGGCCGGGCATGCCGCCGGTGTGGTAGTGGCCCCAGCAGTCGGCGTGTTTCTGGATGTCGGCGAGCACGTCTTCTTTCATCATGGCGGCGTGGTAAATGTCGTAGAGAACCTTCACGCGCGGAGAATCCACGCGATGGACCAGCTCGACGCACCACCGGGTCGTGTCCGCCATGTAGTCCTTGTGGTTGATGGAGTTGAGAAACTCCATGCAGACGGTGACCTTCTTCTCTTCGGCGTAGGGCGCGATCTTCTTGAGCGCCGCCACGCAGTTGTCGAGTCCCTGCTGGTCGTCCAAGCCTTCGCGGTTGCCCGAAAGGGTGATGACGTTCGGGAATCCGGCATCTGCCGTGGCATCGATGCTTTTGCGGATCGAGGCCAGACAGGCGTCGTGGTTCTCCGTCCGGTTGAGGCCTTTCGGGATGCTGTGGCTGGGCGTCATGGCGCAGATCAGGCCGTGCTTCTTCAGCGTGGGCCACTGATCGGGCCGGACCAGCTCGATCGATTTGAGCCCCATCGCCGCGCAGGCGGCCGCAAACGTATCGACGTCCATCTTCTCCCGCTTCATGAAACCGTCGTAGCACCACAGGCAGACCGACTGCTTGATCTTTCCTGCGGCCTCGGCGGCTTTGGCCGGGATGGCGAAAGGCCAGGCCGAACCGACTACGGCCGCCCCCGCCATGCCCTTGAGCAGTGCCCGCCGCGAAGTGGGCAATACGGTCCAATCACCATACGAGAACATACGCGCTTCCTTTCCCCGATATTTCAGGCCATTTCCCCGATCCGAACTTTAACCGTGCTATTGTTGTGGAACGAAAGACCGTTTGTCAATCGCGTGTTTGCGGCCCGCTTTAGCGCAGTTCGAGGTCCATTCCGTCCGCCGCGAGGATCCAGCCCCGTTCAGAGGCGAGGGCTTCCGCCTGGCGGAGATCTTCAGGCCAGAGCGTGCGGGCCATGTGGTCCAGCACGCAGACGGTCTTGGCGTCCACGGCGCCGGTCGTCTCAAGGGACTGCATCATGAGACCGATCATCGCGAGATCGTTGTGCTCGAAAATCCGGTAGTCGCCGGGCTTGGACATCGTCGCGTCCCAGATGATCATGTCGAGCCGCCGCTTTCCGATCAGCTGCCGCGCCGGCTTGAGCATCCAGGCCCCGTCGAGCGCGTAAAGCAGGTTGCCGCGCGGCGTCTCGACCAGAAAATGCAGGGATTGCTCCGCCGGATTAGAAAGCCAGTGGTTGGCGGGAAGCGCCGTCAAACGCAGACGCCCGATTTCAAACACCGTGCCGGAAACGAGCGCATGGCCCGTGAACCGCCCGGGAAACGCTTGCGCCAGTGCCGCCACGGTTTCGGGAGAAGCCCAGATGCCCATCGGCGTGAAATCTGAGCCCCGCCTGTCGAGCACCGAGCGGATTTCGGCGAGGCTGAAGTGGTCGCCGTGCGAATGGGTGATGACGAGGTCGGTCAGCGCGCGGGGATCGATGTTGAAACGGACGAGGTTTGCGCATCCCGTGGTGCCGCAGTCGATCAGGACATGTCCGTCGAGCAAGGTGCTGGCGGAACCCCGCACCCCGGGCGTCCCCAGTCGCTTCCAATCGTGGTCCGCCGCGCCGGTCCCCAAGGTTTTGACGCTGACCGCTGTCGCCGACGCGGCCTCTTTTCCGGGCTCGCCGGCTCTGAGTCGTGGCCCGCCTTCGGCTGCGAGCCCCGCGCCCGCCCAAAGGGCGCTCCGGAGAAAATTCCGCCGGGGAAAAGAGAGTGCCATCGTCGATCCTTTCGCTGGGGCCCGAACGCGGACTTTTTGGCCCTCAAAATTTCATTCTATCATCGTTTTTGCGCGTGGCACAATCTGTAATTCCTGTCGCTGCGAAGGCCCTGACTTGCAAGAGCAAATGCACGCAAGCGATAGAGCGGTGAGATGATTTTCA
>DAOPZC010000126.1:0-7486 GCA_035353175.1 Kiritimatiellia bacterium
TCGATGTGCTCTTTGTACTCGTCCATGAAGTAGCGCAGGCTGGACTGGACGGGGTTCGAGGCCGTCTGGCCGAGGCCGCACAGGGACGCGCGGGCCATGGCCTCGCTGATGTCCTTCATGTTCGCGATGTCCTCGTGGGTGCCTTCCCCCTTGCAGATCTTGTCGAGGTAGTTGAGCAACTTGCGTCCGCCGATCCGGCAGGGCGCGCATTTGCCGCAGGACTCGTCGACCGTGAAGTCGAGGTAGAATTTCGCGATGTCCGGGATGCAGTCGTCCTCGTCCATGACGATGAGGCCGCCCGAGCCCATGATCGAGCCGATCTTGCCGAGGTTCTCGTAGTCGATCGGCGTGTCGAGGAACTGCGGCGGGATCATGCCGCCCGATGGGCCGCCGGTCTGGGCCGCTTTGAAGGCCTTGCCGCCGCGGATGCCGCCGCCGATGTCGAAGATGATCTCGCGCAGCGTGGTGCCCATCGGCACTTCGATCAGGCCGGAGTTGTTGATCTTGCCGGTGAGGGCGAAGACCTTGGTGCCCTTGGAGGTCGCGGTGCCGATCTTGCTGAACCACAGGCCGCCCTTGAGCAGGATGACCGGGATGTTAGCCAGCGTCTCGACGTTGTTGATGACCGTCGGGCGTTCCCAGAGGCCTTTGACGGCCGGGAAAGGAGGCCGCGGGGTGGGCATGCCGCGCTTGCCTTCGATCGAGGCGAGCAGCGCGGTTTCTTCGCCGCACACGAACGCGCCCGCGCCGAAGCGCATCTCGATGTCGAATGAAAACCCGCTGCCGAGGATGTCCTTGCCGAGCAGGCCGTACTCGCGGGCCTGGGCGATGGCGTTCTCAAGGCGTTTGATCGCGAGCGGATATTCCGCGCGGATATAGATGAAGCCCATGCTCGCGCCGATGGCGTAGCCGGCAATGGTCATGGCTTCCAGCACGGAGTGGGGGTCGCCTTCGAGCGTCGACCGGTCCATGTAGGCCCCGGGGTCGCCTTCGTCGGCGTTGCAGACCATGTATTTCTGGCCGGCGGGCTGGGCCGCCGCGAACTGCCATTTTTTGCCGGTCGGGAAGCCGGCGCCGCCGCGGCCGCGCAGCCCGGACTTCGAGACTTCGTCGATCACGTCCTGGGGCTTCATCTCGAAGAGCACTTTTTCGAGCGCCTTGTAGCCGTCGCGGGCGATGTACTCGTCGATCTTGTCCGGGTCGATCACGCCGCAGTTGCGCAGCACGATGCGGAACTGCTTCTGGTAGAAATCGATGCCCTCGATGCCGACGTTGATCTTGCTCTGGGTCTTATCGTAGAGCAGGCGGGAGACGACGCGTCCCTTGATGATGTGCTCCTTGACGATGACCGCGGCGTCTTCCGGTTTCACTTCGACGTAGAAGGTGTCTTGCGGCAGGACCTTGACGATCGGGCCTTTCTCGCAGAAACCCAGGCAGCCGGTGCGCACGACCTGGACATCGTTGACCAGCCCGTTCTCTTCGACCGCCTTCTTCAGCGCGTTGAACAGCGCGATGCCCTGGTTGGACTCGCACGCCGTCCCGCCGCAAACCAAGATGTACTGTTTGTAACCCATGATGTGTTTTCCCCGCTCAGCGAACAATGTCCATTGCAGGCTTGTCGCAAATGTGGTTGTCGATGAGCTTCTTGTTGATGATGTGGTCGTTCACGATCTGCTTGCCGGTCTGCGAGTCCACGTTGCCGTAGATCACGACGGGCATGTGCGGGACGATCACCTCGACGGTCGGCTCGGAGTGGCAGAGGCCCATGCAACCGGTCTGGCGCACCAGCACGTGGGTGATGCCCTTGGCATCCAGCTCTTCGATGATCGCGTTGAACGTCTCTTTCGCGCCGGCGGCGATGCCGCAGGTACCCATGCCGACAATAATCTGCGCGTCCTTGTTGGAGGGGTCGCGCTTCTCCATCGCCTTCTGTTTCTGGTCACGCAGTTTGCGTAAATCATTCAGCGTCAATTTAGCCATGTTTCAGTTCCTTCTTCAGTGATTCAGATTCTCTTCTTGCGACCTCAGAAAGTCGCGGGCCAGGACCAGATTCGCCGACTCTTCGAGGTCGCCGAGCGTTTCGGTCAACTCGCGCCGCGAGACCGAGTATCCGTCCGCCGGTGTCGTCCGGTTTAAAACCAGATCATACGTTCCACCGAAGGCCATGAGCCCCAGTACGGTGGCGGGCAGATCCCCCAGCGGCGGCGTGTCGAGATGCCGGGCGTCGAAGGTGAATTCGACGGTGGTGCCGTTGCCCGGCACCGACCGGATGTCGACCTTGCCGTTGACGGCTTCCGCCGTCTGGTGGAGGAGGGGAAGCCCCAGCCCCACGCGGCGGTGGTCATGTTTGCCGCTCTCGCTGTAGAAGGGATCCATCACTTTTTCCAGCGTGGTCTTGTCCATGCCTTTGCCGTTGTCCCGCACCCGCACCGTGATCGCGTCGGGGCCCGTAGCCACATCCAGTTCCACCCGCGATGCGCCGGCCTCGATCGAGTTCTGCACCAGATCGGAGATGGTGTCGCAGACGGACGCATGCATGAGAATCAACCCTTCCGGATTTTGGCGATGATTCCCTGCAGGGTTTCGGTCTTGACCTTGCCGTACACCTCACCGTTGATCACCATCACGGGGGCCAGCCCGCAACAGCCCAAACAGCGGACCGCTTCCACGGAGAATTCGCCGTCCGGCGTGACCGTGTTGAGCCCCACGCCCAAGATGCCTTCGATTTCGTGGATGATGTCTTCGCCGCCTTTCAGGTAACAGGCTGTTCCCATGCAGACCTGAATCTGATTGCGTCCCGGCTTCTTCAGCTTGAAGAAGTTGTAGAACGTGATGACGCCGTAGATCTTGGCCAGGGGCACGTCCAACAGGTCGGCCACTTCAAAGGCCACCTCGCGCGGGATATAACCAAAGCTCTGCTGCACACGATGCAGGACCATGATCAGATTGCCCGGCTTGCTTTTCCAGTCGGCGATGAAGGCTTTCAGTTCTGGTGTCAGCTTCTGAATGCCTGCTGCCGGAGTAGGTGCGGTACTCACGGTTATCCACCTCCACGTTATCCCGACCTCGTACCGTGTCAAAGCCGGGTGGTTATCGATAAAGAAGCATCCATAATCTCAAAACGGGGGGAGGCTGCCAAGTCCAAAGCAGAGGTTTTTTCGGATTGTTCAAACACCCCCGCTCCGGTATCATCTTCACTTTCTTTTGTGTGCCCGTCGGCGGCGCGTTCGGGGCGCGGCTCGGGAGATACGGTAAACGAGGCTTTTTATGACGATGATCGAGGTTGCGGAGGTTCTGAAGGCTGAAGTTCTGGTCAAAGGGGAAGGGTTCCACAAGGCGGTGTGCCACGTGGTGGCGTCTGACCTGATGAGCGATGTGCTGCTCGTCGACGAGGACGACATGTTGCTTCTGACCTCGCTGGCGAGCGATCAGGTCTTGCGTACGGCGCAGATCGTGGGCGCGGTCGGCGTTGTGGTCGTGAACGGGAAACCGCTGCCCTCTTCCATGGTGAATGTCGCCAACGACCTGAACATGACGCTCGCCACCAGCCGGTTTTCGAAATACGACGCCTGCGTGGCGATTCATGCCGCGCTGAACCCAAGATGAGCGAGACGATCCAGCCTCCGGCCGCTTGCGTCACCAAGTCCGATGCGTATCCCGGCACCGGCGATGAGCCGCTGGTTCTGCTCGAGCTGATCCAGCGGCTGAAGGTGCGCGACGTGATGACCTCGAAGCTGGCGACGGTGCCCCGCACCGCCACCATGCGGCAGGTGCAGGAGCTGATGCGCCAGATGAAGATCAGCGGCGTGCCCGTGGAAGAGAACGGGCGTTTCTTCGGCCTGGTCAGTGTCGACGACATCATCCGCGCGCTCGGCGGCGGTTACATCGGCGACCCGTGCAGCCGCCACATGACCACCAAGCTGGTGGTGCTCGAAGACGACATGCCCCTGTCGTTCGCGCTGCGCTACTTCGACCGCTACCATTACGGGCGTTTTCCCGTGCTGAACCGCGACCGCCGGCTCGTGGGCATCCTCTGCCAGCGTGACATCAACCGCGCCCTTCTCGTCGAGCTTACGCGCGAGCTGAACCGTTTGGAGGGGACGTCCGCGCAGAACGCCGCGCTGACCGGTGCCGTCAGCATCTATGTGCTCCGCGAGTTTCCCATCTGCAAATACGATTTCGAGAACGCCGGCAAGGCTGCCAATCAGATCAAGCAGGTCTTGCAGGAGAAGAAGTTCCCGCCCAAGGTCATCCGCCGCATCGCCGTCGCCGCCTACGAACTTGAAATCAACCTCTGCGTCCATTCCGACGGCGGCGTCCTCTCGTGGCAGGTGTCGAACGGGCGCGCCGAGATCGTCGCGCGCGACGCGGGGCCGGGCATCGAGGACGTGGAGTGGGCGTGCCGCGACGGCACTTCGACGGCCAACGAGTGGATCCGCTCGCTCGGCTTCGGCGCGGGCATGGGCCTCGCGAACGTCAAGCGCGTGTCGGACGAATTCGAAATCACATCGAAGAAGGGGTCCGGCACGACGGTCAAGTCGGTGATCAATATCGGCAATATGCCGTGATGAGGGGCCGCCGCAGGAAAAGGGCGCGCGGGTTTTGTGCGGGAGGGGCAATGAAAAAGCGGGTGTTGGGGGGATTCTGTCTTTTGATGGCGTGCGCGGCAGTCGCTCAGGAGAAGTGGACGTTCGAGAAGCCGTACGTCTGGGCGCGCGACAAAAACGCGATCAAGTTGGAGCGGCAGGGCGCCGTTTTCGCGGTGACCCACACGGGCGAGCAGGACTGGAGCATGGGGGGATTTCCGCGCATTGCCGCCAAGCCCGGCGACATCTTCGAGGCCGTCTGCAAAGTCAAGGCGTCGACCGGCGCCGACTGGGCGGATCTGTCCACCGGCGTGATCGTGAGGGACGGGGACGGCAAAGAGCTGGACTGGTCCTATGGCGGATCCGCGTCTGCGGCGCCGTGCGGCTGGACCGAGCTGAAATCGAAATTCATCGTGCCCAAAGGCGCGGCGAGCATCGAGCCGCGGTTGACAGGACACCGGCAGGTCTCGGCGTGGGTGGACGGCTACGTCGTCGCGCGGGCGGGGTCGGTTCTGGACCGCGTGAACGCCGCCGTCCAGAATCGTTTCGAGCTGGAAGGCAAGGGCCTTCGCCTCTGCGTGGACGGGGCCTCCGCCTCGGTTTCGGTCACCGATGGACGGACCGGGCGCGTGTGGTCGCCGGCGAAGGCGGAGTCCGGCTGGATGGTGCTGGACGCAGTTCCGTCTCCCGACAAGCGGGGCTTGTCCCTGACGTTGCTGAATCCCGAAACGGCGCGTGAGGTCCGCGCCGCCTTCGCGGTTTCCGCCGATGTCCCCGAAGTGACCGTGGAGGTCTCTTCCGTCGGCGCATTGGCCAAGCCGCTGGACTTTCCGCTGCCGTTCGCGACGCGCAAGGGGGACCGCCTGATCGTGCCGATGAACGAGGGCATGAGCTATCCGGTGGACGAGGATCACCAAGGCCTGCACCGCCTGATCGCGTACGGCGGACACGGCCTCTGCATGGGGTTTTTCGGCGTGGCGGAGGATGCGGCCGGCGCGGGCTGGATGTGCATCCTCGAGACCTCCAACGATGCCGCCATGAACGCGTACAAGGGCGCGGACGGCCTGTGGGTGGCCGGCCCTTCCTGGGACGCGCAGAAGGGTGAGCTGGGGTACACGCGCAAGGCGCGCTATGTGTTCTTCGAGAAGGGCGGACACGTGGCGATGTGCAAACGCTACCGCGGGCACGCGAAACAGGCGGGGCTCTACAAGCCGTTTACAGAAAAAGTCAAACGCAATCCGAACATCGACCTCCTGATCGGCGCCGCGAACATCTGGAAAATGGGCGGCGGCAGGCATGATCCTGAAGCGCTGGTCAAAGAGATGCAGAGCCTCGGGATGCAGCGCATCCTGTGGAGCGGCGGCGGATCCACCAATCAAATCAAAGCCTTGCGGGCGATTCCCGATGTGCTGGTGGGCCGCTACGACATCTATCAGGACATCATGGATCCGGCAAATCACGAGAAGGTCGGCTACAAGCACGGCGACTGGGTGACCGAGGCCTTTCCGCACGACATCAACTGGCGCGGCCCGAACGGCGACTGGCGACGGGGGTGGCAGGTCAAGGCCAAGGACGGCACGATGATCCCCTGTGCGGTGATCTGTGACGCCAAGGCCCTGCCGTATGCGGGCAAGCGGATTTCAGAGGAGCTGAAGCTGAAGCCGTATACCGCACGGTTCATCGACACGACGGTCGCCGCGCCTTGGTTCGAGTGTTACCACCCCGACCATCCGATGACGCGTTCGCAGAGCCGCCAGCACAAGATGGAACTGCTGAAGTTGATCGGCGACTTCGGTTTGGTGTGCGGCAGCGAGACGGGGCACGAGGCCTCGGTGCCGTTTTGCGACTACTTCGAGGGGATGCTCAGCGTCGGGCCTTACCGCGTGCCCGACTCGGGCCGCAACATGCTGCGGATCTGGGACGAGGTGCCGGAGCGGCTTGCCAAATACCAGGTGGGCGAGTCCTACCGCCTGCCGCTGTGGGAGCTGGTCTACCACGACTGTGTGGTGGCTCAGTGGTATTGGGGCGACTACAACAACAAGCTGCCGAAGGTTTGGCGCAAGCGGGACCTCTTCAACGCCCTCTACGGCACGCCGCCGATGTACCTGTTCGATGCGAAGCAGTGGGACGAAAAGAAAGCCCAGTTCGCCGCGAGCTACAAGGTGGCCGAACCGGTGTCCCGCGCGACGGGTTATTCGGAGATGACCGATCACCGCGTCTTGACGCCAGACCGCAAGGTTCAGCAATCGGTCTTCGCCAACGGCGTGACCGTGACCGTCAACTTCGGCGAGAAAGCGTATCGGATGGCGGACGGGACGGAAATCCCGTCAGAAGACCTTAGGATCACGGGGACCGGACGGTAAACCTCGAGGGCCAAAAGCCCGAAAGGGCGGCCTCGCCCGGTGGCGGTGAGGCTCGCACAACAAAAAGCGGGGGACGTATGCGCATCATCATGCTTTGTGCCGGGTGGGTGTTGGCTGCGGCAGGCGTGTGGGGGGCGACGGATGCGGCGGTGGTTAAACGGGCGTTGGCGGGCGGGCAGGAGCCCGCGCTCAAGCCGCTGGCTCCCGAGCGGGCCGGCGCCTACGGCAAGGGGTTCGCGCGCGCCGGCGAATTTTACGTGTGCGACAACGGGACGGACGGCACGGCCCAGCGGGGGGCGGCGTGGTCCATTGAGCTGAACCAGCAGACGGCCGCGCCGGTCATCGCGGCCGCATGGGCCAAGGCCGAGGGCGTGGAGGGGGCTCCCAATCCCGACTTCTCGCTGTACCTCGATTTGGTGTATGCCGACGGCACATCGCTCTGGGGCCAGTCCGCACCGTTTGAAACCGACGGCGAGTCCGGCTGGCACCGGCGCGAGGTCGTCGTGACGCCCGACAAGCCGATCCGGCGGCTCAGCT
>DAOPZC010000127.1:0-7467 GCA_035353175.1 Kiritimatiellia bacterium
CGTGCACCCACACGCCGAAGCCCTCCTCGGCGAGGATGAGGCGCACGGCGTTGAAACCGATCGACTCGGCGAGGGCGAGTTCGCGGTCCATCTCCTCGAAGCGCACCTCGCTGTCGAGTGCCTGCCACTGGTCCACGCGGTTGGCGGCGCTCGCGGGCATATAGTTGCATCCGCGGATCCAGGGCTGGGCGTTGTACCACTCCCACGCCTTTTCTTGCGTCCAAGGCGCCGTCCGCGCGGCAAACAGCTCCACCACCGACAAGGCCACCATCGCCATGATCAACGTTCTCGAATTCATAACCTTCCCCCATTCCTTTTCTAAAGCGTGCTAAACTTTGTCATCTTTTAAGACCTCCGTCAATACGTGTATCGACTGGTTGGCGAAGTGGCGAATATGGTAACTTCTTGCCTGACTGCAAGACATTGCCGAGGAGAGGCACGAAGAAGCGTCGGACGGAGCCATACAGTTTAGCGGAAGGCCATTTTTTTTGGGGGGTATCCTATGAAGTATGCGATTGCCTGTTTGTTCTTCTTTCACCTTTGCTTTTCAGCCTGGGCGGCGAACGTCACGAACGGGGTGTTGTGCCTGACGTTCGATGACCGCAATTTCGGGGGGTGGGAACAGGCGATCCCGCTCTTCAAAAAATATCACGCGACGGCCACGTTCTTCTTCGGCGGACAAATCGATGCCGCCGCCCTTTCCTGCATGAAGAAGCTGCGAGAGAACGGGCACACCATCGGCTTGCACGGGGTGAACCATAAACGGGCGACGTCCGTCTTCGCGGAAGCGGGTGCCGAATTTTATATCCGGACGGAGATCAACCCTCAGCTGGACGCCTGCAGGGAAGCCGGAATTCCTGTTCGTCACTGGGCCTATCCAGAAAACGACCGCAACGACGATACGGACCAGGCGCTTTCCAAGCTTTTCAAACGCTTCCGCGCGGGAGGCATCTCCACCCGCATCACTCCCAAGATCCCGCTCAAAGCCCGCAGCGAGCCCTTTTTTCCCGTTGACGACATTCCACGCCACCCGTTGATGCGAGGCATCGGCGTCGGCGCGTACTACGACACGGAGGTCGAAGACTTCCTGGAGGGCATCCGCCGGGCGGCCAGCCGTAATGAAGTATTGATCCTATATTCCCACAACATCGCTCCCGACGCGAAACACATTCACATGCCAGCCGCCACGCTTGAGGCGTTTCTGAAAGAAGCCGCAAACAACGGCGTCTGCGTTCTCGGCTTCGACGACCTCGATCCCAAGTGATCGTTTCGGCAGCGCATTTTTGTCCTGACCACACCCGTGGATTCCCCTTGCCGGATATCCTCGCCACGTGCCAAACTGATGCGAATAGAAAAAGACGGGGAGAGTCAGTCCATGAAAAAAACAGGCGTCTTCTGTTCGGCAGTGCTGCTACTTGGTCAAGTGACCCGCGCGGAAGAGGGGGCTCTCGGCGGCTGGCTGACGTGCGCGCCGCGGGACGAGATCCGCCCGGCCTTCGCGTTCGATCCTGCGGGCGGTCCGAAGCAAGCCGGCAGCTGGGTGATCGCGCACGACGGCCGGGAGGGCCTGAGCGGGTGGTTTCAGAAAGCGTTCACGGTGACGGGCGGCGAGTACTACGGCTTTCACGCGGTCCGCAAGACCCACGACGTCGCCGTTCCCCGGCGCAGTGCCATGGTGCGCGTGTGCTGGGAGGATGAGGCGGGGCGTCTCGTGAAGGCGGACGTCCCGGAGCAGCAAATCAAAGAGCTCGGCCACGTGCCCAGCGCCGAACCCGATTATCCCGTCGACGGCGCAACCGACGCCCAGGGCTGGACCGCGGTCTCCGGCGTCTACCGCGTGCCGCCCAAAGCCGTACGCGCCGTGGTCGAGCTGCACCTGCAGTGGGCGCCCGGCGGACGCGCGGAGTGGAGCGAGGTGGCGTTTGAAAAGGCCGCCCCGCAAGGTGCGCCTCGCTGCGGTCCACTACAAGCCGTCAGGGAAATCGCCGCTCCAAAACTGCGAGGAGTACGCGCCACTCCTCGCGGAGGCCGCGCGGCAGAAGGCCGACCTCGTGGTGCTCGGCGAGACGGTGCCGTCGGTCGGCGGCAACCGGCAGAAGCGGGATGAGGCGGCCGAGGCCGTTCCCGGTCCGACAACCGAGTACTTCGGCGCGCGCGCCAAGGAACATCATCTGCACATCGTGCTGAGCCTATACGAACGGGTCGGCCATGAGATCTTCAACACGGCCGTTTTACTCGGTCCGGACGGCCGGCTGATTGGCAAGTACCACAAGGTATGCCTGCCGCCCGGAGAGGCTGCGGCCGGCATCTCGCCCGGCAGCGACTATCCGGTGTTCGAGACGGCGTTCGGCAAGATCGGCCTGATGGTCTGTTACGACGGTTTCTTCCCAGAGGTCGCACGGCAACTGTCGAACCGCGGGGCGGAGGTCATCGCTTGGCCGGTGTGGGGCTGCAATCCGCTGCTGGCGAGGGCCCGGGCCTGCGAGAACCACGTCTACCTGGTCAGCAGCACCTTCATGCAGCCGAAAGACGGCTGGATGATTTCGGCGGTCTTCGATCAGGCCGGCACGCCGATCGCCCAAGCCGGGGAATGGGGCACGGTCGCCGTGGCGGAAGTCGACTTGAGCCGGCCCACCATCGGCCCTTACAACCTCGGGGACTTCCGCGCGATGATACCCCGCCACCGCCCGGTCGGTGTCGCAGAGCCCGCCGCGGGCCGCTGACCCGTAGCCGCCTGTAAGCGGCCAGCTCCGGAATCGACAGCCCGCCGTTCATCCGAGTAACGTAAAGCGCCCGGTCGCCGTCCTCCAGAAAAATCTCCCGCCGCCCCATCCTCAATCCTGTCAACCATCCGTCGCTGCCGACGTTTACCTGACAAGGATCATCAACCCCGCAACATGCCATTTGACCTCGTCCGCAGCGAAACCGACTTCGCCGACCGGGGTGAGATCGTGCTTGGCTGCGCCGTTCGCCACACCGTCTAAAAGGCCCGCGTCACCGCCGTCAAGCGCCCAGCAGCCGATGAGCCCTGCCTCCGTCCCGCTTACGGGGTGCCTGCGCGTGAAATCGATTTCGCTTTCGGTGATGGCGCGATTCCACAGTGTCGCGTAGGCGAGTTCGCCCTTCATCGGGAAGTCGCCGTTGCGCCCACCGAGTGTCACGGGGCAGTTCCACGTAATTGAGGGGTTGACCATCTTGGCCGGGTCGGTGTTAGAGTCCACGACCTTGCCGTCCAAATAGAAGCGCGCCACGCCCGCGCCAAGGTCGTACGAATAAGCGACATGGTGCCACTTGCCGTCCGTTCTGAGATTCGCCGCGCTCGTATTTAATGTGAGCGTCTGGTTCTCCTTGTTCCGAGTCTGGACAGAAAGCGTGTAGTCACCGTTCGTCGTGTTGTAAAACATGAAACAGGCGAACCCCGGCTGGCTGCCGAGCGCCCCCTGGGAGAAAAGCGTACCGTACCGCTCCGTTTCCCACCCGTATCTTCCGACATCCGGATTCTTCGTCCAGACGGTGAACGAGAAGTTCGTGAGATCCCAGAAGCCTGTGTTGGCGGTGAGACAGGACTGCCGGTAGACGCCCGAGAAGTGCGGGATGCCCACCTCGCCATCCGTGCCGTGCAGAAACGGGGAGCCGCCCGCTGACGGGAAGAAGGTCTCCGTCACGAGGTCGTAGAGGCCCGTCAAGCCGTCCGCGACACGGTAGCACGGCACGAAGTTCCGCTGAAGATTCCCGTTCTGCCAGATGTAGGCCGCATAAAGCTTGCCCCAGCCGTACTCATCGGCGGTGCCGCCCGCCCGCATCAGCTCGATCGGCACGGGGGAGTTCTGGGCGCGCGAGCGCGCGAGCGAAACCTGCTTCGCGCCGTTCACATAGAAGGCGTCGCCGTGCGAGTCGAGCGTAAACGACGTCCTGGCCCCGGCGGACGGCGCCGCGCCGCCGGACGACCACAAACCGGCGGCATCGCTGGCGGAATCGTACGGAGCGTCCGTGCAGCAGCAGGCCCAGCGGTTGCTGCCGTTGACGTAGGCCTCGAAGAACAGGTCGTCCTCCGTTGCTGCCGACGGCGCCGTGGCGCGCGCGGCGAACACGCGCCGCTGGGCCGTGACCTCGTAGGGCGTGAACTCCACCGTCACCGCAGTGTTCGAATCGGCGTAGACGCCCGTCGCGATGTACTGCGCGCCCGTGGCGACGAGGGCGTCCAGTTGCCGGTACGCGGCGGGCAGTGCGGCGTTATACGTGGTGAAGTCGCAAGAGAAGGACCCTGTTCCCGCGTTCGTGAAGAAGCGCCCGCTCACGCGATCCAGAAGGCCGACCGAGAGGTCGAAGACGCGGTAGCACGGCACGAAGTCGCGCACCAGCGTGTCGCCGTCCCAGATCTTCCATCCGAAGACGCGCATCCCGAAGACGGTGAACGGCGTCACAAGCCCGTCGGCATCGCGCGTGCCGAAGATGCACATCGCGTTGACGGCGTGCGCGGTGGTCTTAGGCACGGCCTGCCAGGTGACCGTGCCGTACTGGACGGCGCCCGGCCCGGCGTTCACAGTAAACGTGCTGCGCACGGTGCGCGAGTTGATCGAATTACTCTTGACGGGGGCACCCTGGCCGTACGTCTTTTCGAACCAGGTGTAGAGCTGGTTGTCCTGGACCTCCGATGCTCCGAAATTCATGGAGAAGCTGGCGAGACCGTTGCTTTCCGCGCAACCGAAAGGCGAGTACCCCACCGGGACGGAACGGTTGCCCTTGTCCCCTACGAAGAGGAGATCGGCCTCCATCCGCGTGTTCGGATTGGGATAGTATTCCGTATCGATGTACTGAGTGCCCGTGGACTGGATGTACTCGACCACCCGGTAGGCGTCCGACGAGCAGATCAGGAAAGGGACCGTGACCTCATGGCCGGACCAGGCGTTGAGCCCCGTGACCGTGACTGTGGCGTAGCCGGCGCGGTCGTTCGCCGCATAGGAAAGCGCGTAGTCGGTTCCCTTCACGAGCTTCTGCTCGGTGGCCGGGTCCACCACGACGGGGTCGGGCGCGCAGGCGTGGACACCGTCGAAGGACTGGTCCGGCACGGGCTTCACGAGGAACGGGACGTCCGTATCCCCGAGGAAACGGATGCGGTCGAGAAGCGCGTTGCGATCCAGTTCGTACTGCGTGAGGACGCGGCTGTAGACGCGGATCGCGTGGATGCGGATGTCCGCTCGGAGGTTGCCGAAAAAGGTGAAGTTGGTGGACCAGACCGTGTTGTATCCGCCGTTCATGTTGATCGTGTTCCGCACGCCGTCCATCCGGAGGATGTCCGTGCTCAGGCTGTTGCCGAGAACGGCGGAAACGGTGTGCATCGCGTCGGCCCGGGCATCGGGATACCAGTTCATCAGGTACAGATTCGCCTTGGACGTGGGACCGAAGAAGTAGAAACCGTTCGTTACGTTATTGCGGTAGCCTGCGGTGCCGCGCGGGGTGCTGAAGACGTTCTGGAGGTTGCCATAGTTGTCGGCGTAACGCCACTGGACACGCTGCATCACGATCTCCACGGTGAATGCCGGATCGTTCGTCCAGTGGTTGAGGCCAGTCAGTTTGGCAAGGGTTGGACACAACCCCGTCTTGGAACTGTTGATCTCGGCAGCCGTGCTCTTGCCGGCCACGACGCTTGAATACAACGCGTTGCTCTCCACCGAGACGAAGGTCGGCAGCCACACGTTGTTCGTCTGTCCGGAGAGGTCGCACCAGTTCGTGGCGGCGGAATCGTGGAAGCGCACGCCGTTCGTCACCGTGTTGTCGATGCCGTCCCAGTGCGCCGCCAGCCCCGCCTGCACGTACGCCGACGACCCCACATCCGCCGCGCTCACAAGACATGCCAACATCGCAAAACACGCCAGTGCGCCTTTCTTCAGGAAAATGGACAAGCGGGGTGTGGACAAGGCCCGCGCAAGGGCGGCCGTGTGAGTCATCGTCGGCGTCATACTCAGCTCCTCTTAACAAGGTCAATGTGTCAGACAGCCATGCAGTGAACGATCCCAACAGAAAACGGTCCGAGTATCGCAGGAAATTAGTGTTTCGACTATTGCGTTTTCTCACATGTTGATTGCGAAAACAAACTATTTTGGCGGCAGGAATAGGGAAGAACGGGCTTGCGGACTCCGCCCGCGCTAGAGCATTTTAAATAAATGTGTAGCCGCATGGGGTGCGTTCTGCCATACTTGGCGGCATGAAAACTCTGTCCCTCGACATTCGCAAGCGGATACTGGCGTGCTGCGATGAGCGCAAGCACACGCGGGATGCTATAGCCAAGCGGTTTTGCGTCTCACTGGGAATGGTGAAGAAACTGTTGCGGCAGCGAAAGGCCACGGGCGAGATCGGAGACCTCTACCACCGGGTGGGGCGGAAACCGACCATCACGCAGGCGCACCGGCGGGACATGGCGGCCGCAATACGGGAACGCCCGGACGTGACGCTGGCGGAACTTCGCGACAGGCTCGGCCTAGGCTGCACGCTTGTTGCGATCCACTACGCCCTCGACGCGATGGGCATGACATATAAAAAAAGACGCTCAGGGCCAGCGAGCAGGACCGAGACGACATCCGGAAAGCCCGCGAGCTGTGGTCCGAAAAAATCCGGCTCTGGCAGACGGGGCGCCTCGTGTTCATCGACGAATCGGGCGCGAAGACGAACATGACCCGGCTTTACGGGCGGGCGGCAAGGGGCGAGAGAGCACACGACCACGCGCCGCACGGGCACTGGTGTGTCAGGACGATGATCGCGTCAATCCGCGCGGACGGGGCGACGGCCTGCATGAGCATCGACTCCGCCACTGACAAGGACGTGTTCCTGGCTTTCGTCGTCAATGTCCTCGTCCCCACACTGCGCCCCGGGGACATCGTGGTGCTGGACAACCTTGGCGCCCACAAGAGCGCCGGGGCGGAAGCCGCCATACGCTCGGCTGGCGCCGCGGTCGAGTACCTTCCGGCCTATTCGCCCGACCTTAACCCGATCGAGAAAATGTGGAGCAAAATCAAGGCCTTCCTGCGGGCCGCAGAGGCGAGAACATCGCGCGCCTTGAACACCGCGATCAGGAAGGCGTTCCTTTCCGTCACGCCGTCAGACGCACAATCTTGGTTTGCCTCATGCGGCTACACTTTAACTTAAACTGCTCTAGAGGGCAAACGCAACAGGGCTTCGCGACAGGCTCCATGCATGCGGACTGATTTCTTGACGCCCGGCATTGACGATGGGCGCCGAAAAACGTACGATCAAAAAAGAAGGGACGGAGACATTCCGGCATGCGGAGACGAAGTCGCTTGTTGAAAAGGTTTTTTAATATTAAGGGGGACGACATGTCAATGAAGGCGATGCGCGCGGCTGCGGCGGTTTGCGCGGCTTTTCCGGCGTTTGCCGCCTACGAGGTGAAGCCCGTGGTGACCAACGACTACAACGGCGTCAAGGTGATCGTCAATTATGACAAGAGCCGCA
>DAOPZC010000128.1:0-7440 GCA_035353175.1 Kiritimatiellia bacterium
TGAAAATCATCTCACCGCTCTATCGCCTGCGTGCAATTCACCTTGCAAGTCAGGGTCGGGTGTGGATTCAACAAAGTTGAATCACACCCTCCCGTCGGTCTGGCCGGCCGTGACGCGAGAATCAAATCGTCTCGAATGACGGGGCGTGGTGCGGAGGTCGCAGACGGCTTCTCAGCGGCGATGTTTCGCTATAGGCGGAGGCACGCCCGCAATGCGTCGTCACTTCTTTCTTTTCCGTCATTTCGTCGATCAGGTGTGTCCAAGACAGGCGGCCTGCAAAAGCCGTCTTGATTTCGTCGCGCCAAGCCTGATAACCGACGGGGTTCCGTGCCCGCGCCTCGCAGAGTCTGCGGCAGGCCTCAACCCAGGTGTCCGGCGAGTCGGTATCGAGCACATAGCCGGTTTTGCCGTCGAGCACGATCTCCTGGGGGCCGCCGCACTGAGAGACCATGGCGGGGAGACCCAACGACTGAGCCTCCAGGACCGACATGCCGAACGTTTCGGAATTGCTGGGAAACACAAGGACATCGGACAGCCGATAGACGGCTTTGAGCGTTTCCCGGTCGAGTCGCCCCGTAAAGAGCACATGCCCTCCGAAATGCGCGAGCGCTTTTTCGAGGTCCAGGCGCGCGGGGCCTTCTCCCGCGAAGAGGAGCCGCGCCTCGATGTTGCCGGCGCGCAGGCGTTTGAAAAAGTCTGCCAGAAATCCGAGATTTTTATCTTTTCCGAGCCGTCCGCTGTAAAGCAAGGTCGGCATGTCCTTGCGGAACCACTGGGCCTTGGCTCTACGCAGGTGCGCCTCGCTGACGCGCATGAAGGAATCGTCGAGCCCGCGGCGGAACAACCGCATCCGGCTCTGGTCGTGCCCCTGGTCCGCAAGTTGTGTCATGTAATACCGGCTGGGGACGTGGATCTCGTCCATGCGGGCATAGAACCAATTGACATACTGGTTGACGAGATCGATCATCTGCCTGTCGCCGGTGAAATCTTCGGTTTGTTTGGCGAAGTCCGTGTGGTAGATGCCGATGCAGGGCACGCCGATGAGACGTGCGGCGAGGAGGCCGGTCAGCCCCACCGGCCCGGGTGTCGAGATCACGATTTTATCGGGACGGGACTCTGCTATCGTGTCGATCGAGCGCAACAGCGAAGGGATGCGGAGCGTGTGGGACGTGTCAGACGGGAGCGTGACCTCATGGATGCAGGGCAGCCGCAGAAGTTTGTCTGCGATCGGCTGAGCGTGCTCCTGTTCCGTGAGGCTCCCCACGAGTCGCAGAGGGGCTTTTTCGCGGTAAGCGCATTCCGCCAGTTCGTTCATGGTCACCGAAACGCCATTGAGGTCTGCGACGGTGTCCGAGAACCAGAGTACGCTTTTGGCCCCTCCGGGCGGACGCAGATGAAAGGTTTCTGTCAGACGGTCGTTCAGGCCGCGGCCTCTGTTGAGCAGCTTTAGCGTGCTGACGAAAGGCGTCGCGAAAAGCAAGGCCGGCAACACCGAGGTGAGATATTGGAGAAGGTCATGTTTGGAATCACCGCGTGCGCCGTTTTCGAGACCGGATGCGATTTCTGCGACGAAATCGTCGATCAGTGCCGCCAGTGCGTCGTACGCGTGGACGATCTGCCAATCGGGGCCGAACTCGGACGCGTCCTGCGTTATTTCCCAAAGTGAGTTCAGAAACCGCGCCATGATGCGGTCGCGCGCGGAGCGCCGGAAACCGAGCTTGCGCAGGAAGAAGCGTTCGCGGAGGTTGGGCCCGCTTTCTTGGAACAGGATCGATGAGAGGAGCCCCGTCAACCCCGCCGCATGTCCGCCCTTTTGCCGGACGTGTTCGCTGGCGATCTTGTAGATGCCGTAGGCGAGCGTCTTGTAGTCGCCGTAACGGCCTCCGGGTGTGGTCCGGCGGTTCCTGATGGCCGACAGAAACTCCTCTTTCGATTGGGCTTGCGCGCGTGTCCACGTATACCCCATGAAAAGCCCGGCATGGTCGTCTGAGCCCCCGGTTTGGCCTTTGACCCAAGGCTCTTCACCCCACGGGTCGAGGTGGTGCTTGGCGCTGAGTCGGCCGATGTCGTCGGGTGTGAGGGATTGGAGGACCTGCTGCCAGACGAGGTTGCCCTCTTTGCCGCGCGTTCCGTTGATTCCTTCGAACACGTCGAAAAGAACCAGCAGTTTCTCGAGGTGATCGATCGTGAGCCGGTTGTTGACGCTGAAGGTGGCATGGGCCACGGAGCAGGCGATGTTCTCGCGGCGCAGGTAGTCGCGCAGGTTGTAAATGTTTTCGCGGGCGCGCTGGATGGAGGCGAATTGGGCAGGGGTGATGCCGTAGCAGAGCACGTGGATCTTGCAGCCGTCCTCCGGGAAATAGGCCGTCGCTTCGGTGCTGACGAAGCAGTCGTCGGGATGCAGGCGGCAGAGCTCCAGCGCGCCGTCGATGGTGTTGTGGTCGGTGAGCGTCACAAAGGTGTTGCCCTGCTCTTTGGCCTGCCGATAGACCGTCTCCACCGCCGTATAGGATTCTTGCGCGCCCAAGCGTTGCAGAATCCACTCGCCGGGATGTTTCGAGTGGCTGGAATGTACATGCAGATCGGCCAGAACCTCTTTTTTTCTCGGCAGTTTCGTCTTGTTCATGGCGACATTAAGCGAAATCCGTGTTCGGATGCCATTAACGTCGTGTTATTTATTTGTTAGACGACGGGTGTGGGACGGCCGTCGCGGGTTGGGGCGATCAGTGTGGCCAAGAAAATGTCGCGGCTGAACATCGCGAATCCCGCATGCGGCAGAACTCCGCCTTGCTTCGAACATGCGTTCGCGGTAAACTGAAAAAGAAGAGTAGTAAGTGGCGGAATACGGCGCATGGAGAATGGGATGGCGGTTTCGGTCGGAATAGAGAAAGTGGTCAAAACGTACGGGGCGTTCGTCGCGCTGAAAGAGGTCAGCGTCGAGATCCGGGCGGGAGAGATTTTTTTCCTGCTGGGGCCGAGCGGGTGCGGCAAGACCACGCTGCTGCGCTGTGTCGCGGGCTTCCACCGGCCGCAATCGGGACGCATTCTGATCGGCGGGCGGGAGGTGACGGACCTGCCGCCGCATCAGCGCGACACGGGCATGATGTTCCAGAGCTATGCGCTGTGGCCGCACATGACGCTGGCGGAAAACGTGGCCTTCGGCTTGGAGATGCGCAAGGTGCCGCGCGCGGAGATCCGCCGCCGCGTGGGGGAGGCGCTTGAGCTCGTCCATTTGGCGGACCGGGCGAAGGCGCGCCCGAACCAGCTTTCGGGCGGTCAGCAGCAGCGCGTGGCGCTGGCGCGCGCGCTGGTGATCAAGCCGCAGTGTCTGCTGCTGGACGAGCCGCTCTCGAACCTGGATGCCAAGCTGCGGCTGGAGATGCGGCTGGAGATCCGACGCATCTGCAAACAGGCGGAGCTGACCGCCGTCTACGTGACGCACGATCAGAAAGAGGCCCTTTCGGTCGCGGACCGGCTGGCGGTGATGCGCGACGGCGCGATCGAGCAGACCGGCACCCCGGAAGAGGTCTACCGCACCCCGTCCAACCGGTTCGTCGCCGGGTTCATCGGCGAGGGGAATTTCATCGAGGGCCGCGTGGAGGGGGCGGGGCCGGCCGGCGTGACGATCGCGACGCGTTTTGGGCCGCTGCGGGCCGCCCGCGCTGCGGCGGGGATGGCCGCCGGCGACGGCGTCACGCTCTGTCTGCGTCCGGAATCCGTGCGCTTTGAGCCGCCTCCGCCGGGCGCGCCCAACGTCTTGCGCGGCCGGTATCTCGAAAGCGTCTATCTGGGCGAGGTGGCTCAGCACATGATCGCGCTGTCCCAAGCCGATGGGGACGGCCTGCCCTTCAAGGCGTTCGAGCTGAACCCTCTGGCGGGGCGTGACCGGGCGGGGGAGCCTGCCGCCGTCTGGGTTCCGCCCGAGCAGGTGATTGTGACGCGGTAGGGCGGATGGGCGTGTGCCGAAGGAGAGGATGGAAAAAGAATGAGCGAAAAAGTGATCGCGTTGGCGATGGCGGCGCATCCGGACGACATCGAATTCATGATGGCCGGCACGCTGCTGCTGTTGAAGCAGGCGGGTGCCGAAATCCACATGTGCAACCTCGCGAACGGCTGTTACGGTTCGCAGGTCTATTCTAAGGACGAGGCCGCCCGCGTCCGGGCGCAGGAGGCGCAGGCTGCGGCGCGCGTGGCGGGGGCCGTGTGGCATCCGTCGCTGTTCGATGACGTGGGCCTCTACTACGATGCGCCGTCGGTGGCGAAGGTGACGGCCGTCGTGCGTGAGATCCAGCCGGACATCGTGCTGACGACCTCGCGCTACGACTATATGGAAGACCATGAGTACGCCGCGCGGCTGACGTGTTCGGCGGCCTTCAACCGGTGCCTGCCGAGCTATGTGACCGATCCGCCGGTGCCCTCGACCAACAAGCCGGTGGCGATCTATCACTCGCTGCCGCACGCGCTGATGGACATGATGCGCAACCCCGTGGTGCCGGAGTTCTGCATCGACGTGGGAAGTGTCATGGACCAGAAGCGCGAGATGCTGGCGCAGCACAAGAGCCAAAGCGAATGGCTGGACGCGACGCAGGGCATGGGCTCGTACGTGGAGAGCATGGTGCATGCGGCGCATGATGTCGGATCCCGCTACGGCGGCTGCGAATATGCGGAGGGATGGCGTCGGCACAACCACATGGGATACTGCGGCGCAGGGTTTGCTCCGCTTCAGACGCTGTTGAAGAAGGGTTTGAAAACGGTCGATATGAAATGAGGGGAGAAGGAAATGGCACGAGCGATCAGTAAGTTGGCGCCGGGGTGGTGGGATTACACCACGCTGGACAGTGAGATCCTGAACGATGCGGCGAAGCTGACGGCCAAGGATCTGGAGCAGCTGTCGCGTCCCGGCTTCAAAGTGAGCATTTACGATACGGTCGAGGAATTCTATACGGCCGAGGCGCTGGAATATGTCGAGGCCTGGCAGCGCGCCACCGCGGATAATCCGGCCGGCGTATGCGGGCCGATCGGCCCGACCGAGCAGCTGCCGCTGGTGGCGCGGATCGTGAACGCGATCGGACTGAATCTGCGCGACGCGCACTTCTGGGGCATGGACGAGTGGGTTGAGAACGGCAAGGCCGTGCCGCCGACGCATCCGCTCTCGTTCGCCAAGTGCGACAAGGAGCAGTGCTTCGACCGGATCCGCCCGAAGCTGCGGATGCCCGCGAAAAACATGCATTTCCCCGTCGGCGATCTGGCGGCCTACACCCGGACCTACGACCAGGTGAAGTGCCTGCTGATGCAGGGCGGCCAGGGCGAGACCAAGCATTGGGCGTTCAATGACCCGCCGAAACGCGAGGGCGCTCATCAAGACGCGCCGCCGTCGCCGAAAGAGTACCGCAAGCTTGCGGCCCGGCTGGTGGACCTGCATCCCGTGACGATCATCCAGAACGCCCGCACTTCGGGCGGCGGCAACGTGACGATGGTGCCGACCCGCGCCGCGACCGTCGGGCCGGTGGAGACGTGGAAGGCCGAGAAGGTCTCGATCTGGCATCCGGGACATCACGATAACCCCTTCGGCATCCGGCTGTCGGCGCTGATGATTTCCAAGCGCATTCCCGACAGCAGCGTGCCGATGTCGCTGTTGGCGGATCACCCGAACGTCCACTTCAGCTATCTCCGCAAGGGGATCGGCGATGTGGCTGTCGAAATGCATTGAGGAGCGCTTTATGAGCGATTTAAATATTGTGGCGGCGGGGCATGTCTGCCTCGACATCATTCCGACGTTTCTGCGCGGCGCGGCGACGCTCGACGCGGTGATGCAGCCGGGCAAACTGGTGGACATGGGACCGGCGGTGCTCTCGACCGGCGGTTCGGTTTCGAATACGGGCCTCGCGCTGAAGCGGCTGGGGTTGCCCGTCCGCCTCATGGGCAAGGTCGGAGCCGACTCGTTCGGCACGGTGGTGCGCGACATCTTCAGCCGTCTGGACGCATCCCTGGTGGAGACCATGATCGTCGATCCGGCCGTCGCGACCTCCTATACGGTGGTGATCAACCCTCCGGGCATCGACCGCGTCTTCCTGCACTGCCCGGGCGCGAACGACTCGTTCGGGGCGGAGGACGTGACGCCGCAGCTTCTGGAGGGCATGGACCTTTTCCACTTCGGCTATCCGCCGCTCATGAAGGCGTTTTACAGCGATGCGGGCGAGTTGGCGCGTCTCTTCAAGAAGGTCAAGGCCTGCGGCTTGGCGACGTCGCTGGATATGGCCTTGCCCGATCCGGCGTCGCCGGCGGGGCAGGCCGACTGGCCCGGCATCCTGCGGCAAGCGTTGCCCTCCGTGGACATTTTTGCGCCGAGCCTGGATGAGATCGTGTTCATGCTGCACCGCGAGCGCGGCATGGCCGTGCGCGCGAAGGCCGCCGAAGGTGTGCCGATGGGCGGACTGATCGAGGACGACGTGCGCGCGCTGGCGGGCGAGCTCATCTCGCTGGGCGTGGCCGTGGTGATGCTCAAGCTCGGCAGCCAAGGCGCGTATCTGCGCGTGACGGCGGACGAGAAACGTCTGGCCGCCTGCGGCTGCTTTGCGCCCGGGGCGTGCGGCGCGTGGGCGGGCGCGGAGTTCTTCGCGCCTTGCTTCGACGCCAAGGTCGTGGGCACGACCGGCTCGGGCGACTGCACGGTGGCAGGACTGCTGGCCGGCATCGCCAAACGTCTCGGGCCTGCGGCGAGCGTGCGCTCGGCCGTGGCCGTGGGTTCGGCCAGCGTCGAACAGCCGGACGCCACGAGCGGCGTGCCGTCGTGGGAGGCGCTCGAGGCCCGGCTCCGCTCGGGGTGGGGGCGTGAAACGCCGGACGTGAGCTTCCGGGCGGAAAGGGCGTAATCCCATGCCGGTGTATGTGCATTTCGGCGCGGGCAACATCGGGCGTGCGTTGGCGGGCCCGATCTTCAGCCGCGCGGGGTATGAGGTGGTCTTTGTCGACGCGGTGCCGGAGATCGTCGCCGCGCTGCACGCGCGCAAGGCGTACCGCGTGGTGGTCAAGGACGCGCTGCCGCCGGGCGTGCCCGACACGTTCGTGGTGACGGGCGTGGACGGGATCGCGGTGCAGGATGCCGAGGCCGTGAAGAACGCGGTGGCGCGGGCGGATCTCATCGGCACGGCCGTGGGTGCCGCATATCTGCCGGGCGTGCTGGCGGCCGTCGCCTCAGGACTGCCGCTGCGCGCCGGCCGGCCGGTCTCGCTGCTCTTCTGCGAGAATCTTCACGGGCTTTCGCAGATGGCGCGGCAGGTGCTGTCGCAACATCTGCCGGCGGGCTTCCCGCTGGCGGAGCAGGTCGGGCTGGTCGAAACCAGCATCGGCAAAATGGTGCCGCTGATGCCGCTGGAGGTCCGCAAGCGCGATCCGCTGGAGGTGTGGGGCGAAGCCTACAACGCGATCATCGCGGACCGC
>DAOPZC010000129.1:0-7394 GCA_035353175.1 Kiritimatiellia bacterium
CGCGACCAACGCGATCACGCGGATCGGCGAGGTCAAGGCGCTGACCGGCGAGGAGATCCGGCAGGGCCGTGCCGTGCGGCTGCGGGGCGTGGTGACGGCGCGCCTTTGCCGGCTGTTCATTATGCAGGACGGAGATGCGGGAATCTTCGTCTACCCTCGGCTCGCGCGGGACGAGGGGGTGTGGAAGGGTGATGACGACGTGTTCGGCAGCCTTTGTCCGGGGACCGAGGTGGAAATCACGGGGGTGACCCGGCAGGGCGGCTCCGCGCCGGTCATCCTGCCGTATGCGGTCACCCGGCTTGGCAAGGCCCCGCTGCCCGCCGCTGAGCCGTTCAATTCCGGGCGCTTTTTCCGAGGCTTGGACGACTGCCGCAGGGTCGAGGTGCGCGGCGTCGTTCAGGGCTATTGGATGCGCCCGCCGCTCGGCTTGATGCTCGTGCTCGATGCCAATCCGGGGCGCTTCATAGCGCGCCTTCCGCTGGAGGCTCGGGATGTCTGCGAGGGGTTGGTCGAGGCGGAGGTGCGGCTGCAAGGCGTGGCGATGGCCGCGTTCAATACGCGGGGCGAACTGCTCATGCCCTCGGTCTTCGTTAATGCGCTGAGCGACCTCACGGTGCTGCGGCCGCCGGGTAACGCGCCGTTCGACGCGCCGAAAGTGCCGCTGCGCGAGGTGGGGGACTACCGGAGCGATTTCGGCGGAAAGTTCCGCCTGCACGTGGAGGGCGTCGTCACCTATGCGGAGCGCGTGCAGATCTCATTCCTGGACGACGCCGTGTGGCCCTACCGCAGCCTGCAGGGTGTCGCCCCGGAGCTGGGCTGCATGTTCTTTGTGCACGACGGCGAGACCGGCCTGAGGATCCAGACGCGACAGCCGATCAACCTCGAGCCCGGCGACCGCGTGGAGGCTTCCGGTTTTGTGGACCGGAGCCGCGCCGTCAGCGGACTTTGCGAGGCCGTGGTGCGCAAAATCGGCAGGGAAAAGCCGCCCGCGCCGCTTCGCGTTTCGGCCGAGCAGATCGTTGAAGCCAACGAGTTCGCATTGTACAACGGCGTGATGGCCGAGCCGGGCGACTTCGACGGGGCGCTGGTGACCTGCGAGGCGACGCTGACGGAGGATTTTCGGACGGACAACGGCACGCGGGTGCTGAGGCTGAAGAAAGCCGACGTCAGCTTCAAAGCCACGCTGCGTGGACCGCGGGGCGCGAGCCTGCCCGCCTTGCGTGCGGGCAGCGAACTGTCCCTCACGGGGATCGTGCTGCTGGACATCTGGCATCCGAATGTTCCGTCGGCTGTCACGAAGCCTCAGGTGGAACTGTTGCTCCGGTCGGCGGCCGACGTTGTGGTCATGCGGCAGCCCTCGTGGTGGACGGTCCCCAGACTGCTGGCGGCGCTGGCGGTTCTGATGTCCGTCATTTTGGCGGGCGCGGTGTGGGTCTGGCTCCTGCACCGGCGCGTGCAGGAGACGACGAGCCGGCTGTCGCAGGAAATGCGCGGCCGACGCGAGGCGGCGCTGGAGTTCACAGCGACGCTGCGCGAGCGCAACCGGCTGGCCGCGAACCTGCACGATACGCTGCTCCAGACGCTTGGCGGGATCGGCTTCCAACTCGCGGCCTGTCAGAAGGGCGGCGTGGCGGCGAAGCCGCAGCTTGACGTGGCGCGGCGCATGGTGAGCCACGCGTCCGACGAGCTGCGCAACGCCGTGTGGACACTGCGGAGCCTGCAGGCGCATGGTCAGCGCTTCACGCCGGCGCTGGAGGCGATCGTCGAACGGGCGCGCGGCACCGGAGCGGCGGCGGTGGCGTGCCGCACCGAAGGCGAGTTCGAGGACCTTTCGGAGTTCGTGGGCGGACATCTGCTGCTGATCATCCAGGAGGCGCTGCTGAACGCGCAGAAGCACGCCGCCTGTCGTCAGATCCAGGTGTCGGTACGTCGCGAGGGCGAGAGTGTCGGGGTGGAAATCCGCGACGACGGCCGCGGGTTCAATGAAGAGGACTGTTGCGCCCGGGCCGGTCACTTCGGTCTCGACGTGATGCGCGAGCGTGCGGAGCGGCTCGGGGGCCGGCTCGCGATCGAGAGCCGTCCGGGCGGCGGCACGGCCGTGCGCGTCACGGTCTTGTTGCGGGACTATGACGCCGACATGGGCGAGGCGGGGTGACGGACGTCCAACGCGGGCAAAGCCCGCAACCCAATTGGAATGCGGGAATGGTGGAATGATGGGGTTGAAGTCGAAGGAGCCGAAGATTTCTTCCAACATTTCAATATTCCAACATTCCAGACAACTTGTTTTTCATGCTGTTGTTGGTTTGCAAGGAGGGTGAGTAATGAGCGGGAAGACGGGCCGCACGATCCGGCTGATGCTGGTGGACGACCACCCGGTGATGCGGGCGGGGCTGGCGAACCTGCTTGCGGGCGAACCCGGTTTTTCGGTCGTGGCCCAGGCGAGCGACGCGCGCTCGGCGTTGGCCGGCTGGCGCGAGCACAGGCCCGACGTCCTGCTGCTGGATATCAGCCTGCCGGGGCTCGACGGCATCGAAGTGCTCCGGCAGATCAAGGCGGAGTCGCCGCAGGCGCGCGTGCTGATGTTGACTTCCTCCGAGGCGAAGGAGGACCTCCGTCAGTCGATGGCGGCCGGGGCGGCGGGGTACGTGACTAAGAGCGTGGATCCGGACGTGCTGTTCGCGGCGATCCGCGGCGCGTTCGAGAGCCTGAGCGTCATCGGGCAGGGCGGGCTGGCCCGCCAGGACGGGGACGAGAGCGGCGAGACCCTCTCGCAGCGCGAGCAGGAGGTCCTCAACCTCATGCGCCAGGGCTTCTCGAACGCGGAGATCGGCAAGCTGCTGGGCATCTCGCGGCGGACCGCGCGCGCGCACGTCTCGGCCATCCTGCGAAAGCTGGGCGCTTCGGTCCGCACCGAGGCGGTGACGCGGGGGTTCGAGAAAGGGATCCTCAAGATTTAAGCATTGGCTACCTAGCACAGGAGGCTGACAATGAAGGCAAGATCAGTAGGGCGGTCGGTTGTGTTGGCGGCGGCGGTGGGTTGCGCCGGAGACCTCTGGGGCACTGTCAAGCCGGTCACAGGGGCTTTGTTCGATCCTCCGTTGGTGCCGACCACGAATACGGTCTATTTGGGGCCTGCGATTGCCGCGAACAGGGTTATCGTCGAGGACGTGAGGATGATCGCGCTGGAGATCGACAGCATCCTGTACTCCGATGTCGAAGGCCCGACAAGCGGCACCTGCTCCGGAGTCAGTGCGAACGACCTGTACGGCCCGTACCTCGGGACGCCGCCGGTTGATTTTGCGGATGCGGTGACCAACCTGACGCTCAAAGGCGCCTACAACTGTATGACCAGCAAGGTCATGTTCGCCAGCAGCGTCACGAAGGTGACCGACGGGGGATTCTTTGCGGTTGCATACGGCGGCAACGATGACGCCTACGTGTATCCTCTGGACAGCAACGGGGTGCGAATTGGCACCTGGCAACTCCATTTGTTAAGCAGTCACTATGGCAACCGAGAAGTGCTTCGGCCTCATGGCATGCAGGTTCGCGTAAGGCGTAGTGACGGGGCAACGGGTAATAACCAATTAGGAGGCGCGGCGTTCAGACTGAGCGACTTTACGGGCGGTTCCGGTGTGCTTAACAATGTCAAAGGACTGGAGTTCGTGGATTCTACTCCATCGTTCGACCTGCTCATGGCGGGCATCTACAGGGGGCCCGGGGAGTCGGTGCTGTACCGGGCCGGCCGGGCGGTCCCGATGCGAAGCGCGACGTTTGACCAACCCCTTGTGAATCCGATGACCAACGACTTCGCCCTGACCGGCTTTGCGGGTGCGGAAAGCATTGCAGGCCCGTCCCGTGCGTATCAGTTCGATGGCGTTAGTACGGACAGCTCGGTGATCTGGCCTTCGAACGGTATCCAGCCCTCACGGACAAATGCCCTGCTCGGCCTCGAGATCAACGGTGTCGCCAATTTCGTATACTGGGACTTCATGTTTTCGGATCCTGTGACCAATGGTGTCGACGGTTTCTTTATCTTGGATCAGAGTGAAACGTGCGAGACGACGCTTGTTTTCCCGCTCGACGCGGACCGGCGTCCGATTTCCACGTATTCCATTGTGCTTCTGCCGACCTATGCCCAGTGGAGCCCTGCCTTGATGAACGCGTACGACATCCTGTGGAACGGTCCCGCGGATGATATCTCGTTGGAGCACGACCATAAGACCAGAATAGGCGGCGTCGTGATGCCGCTGTCAGCGTTTGCCGGCGGGACCGGCGGCTTGACGGAGGCCCATGGCATCAGGATATGTTATCAAAATCTCAAATATTCGACAGCGCGTTTGGATCCGCTTGTGATCGGCTCGTACAAGGCGGCGCGCCTTCCGCGGCCGGTGTACGATGTGGAGACCGATCCCATGCCGACGCCGAAGCTGAACGCCGACCGCATATCGACGGACTATATCAGGCACGACTGGACGCTGAAGAGCCTGACGCTGGACACGGGACGCTACACCGACCTCGAAGGCCCCACAAACATGACGCGGACGACCACCGACGGGTTTCGTGCCTATCCCATCGATGGAACCCCTCCCGCTACGGAATTGGATGCGGCGCTCGGGCTGAACGGCTGTATTTCGGTCAACCCGGGAACGTGCTATTGGTACTTCAAAACGGCCGTGACGAACGGTTTCGACGGCGGTTTTTTCTTTTTCAACGACGCCAACGACGACTCCGTCAAGTTCGAGCCGCTGGACGCCAACGGTAATCTGATCGCGGGAGGGTATTCCGTGGTGGTGGACAAGTCCCGCGATCTGGTGATCTACCCGGCGAATTTCATGAATGTCTCATGGAAGTACTACGCGCTTACAGACACCAACCCCACGGCCAACACCAATTGGGACACGCGTCCCTGCGGTGCGGCCTTTACGCTGGCCTGTTTCACCAACAGTGCGGGAGTGCCGCTGACCAATGCGGTGAATGGATTGAAACTTACGTATGTTTATGGCAACGCCGATGTGGTCATGGTGGGCCTCTACAAGGGTCCGCCTGATCCGTCCAAAGCCGGAATCGCCTCGCCGATCACGGCGGCCACCTACACACCGCCGCTTGTCGGGTCTGGGCCTTACTCGAACGATGCCGCAGTGGCCAGCGTGCGGAGCGATTCTTCCGCATCTTGGTCCGTTAAAGGCCCGAGCAGCGTAGCCGTCATGCGACACCGGTCAGAGGGTGTGTTCTACCCTCTCAACGGAACCAATCCGGATCCTAATCCGGGGGCTCCCTATACGGAGGCCTATACCAATGCGCTGCTTGGGCTGAATATGGACGGCATTGTTCAGGCGTACGTTACGGAGCACATGTTCGACAAGCCGGTCAAGAAGCCGGATGACGGGTTCTTCATTATCGAATCCAATGGCGACGACTTGTTTGTGGTGCGGCCGCTGGCGGCCGACCGCACGCCCATCTCGACCTACTCGGTCCGGATGGACCAGATCATGATGGGGAATCTGGGTTTATGGAGCATCTATTTCTATAGCGCCGCCCAGACTTCCCCCAACGGGACGATGATTCGGCTCTCCGATTTTGCCGGTGGAACGGGGCCCCTGGGTGACGTTTATGGCGTAAGGCTTGAAGATCCTGACGGGGCGCTCGATCCCATGGTGGTCGGTCAGTGGTTCGGCCCGCCGGATGGCACGCTGATCTTGCTGCATTAGGATGAAGCCGCCGCCTGCGCGTGGAGGGCGTCGTCACGTATGCGGACGGGCAACGTCACCCGGGTGCTGAAGCTGAAGAAATCCTCAAGATATTGCCATTGGCCACCTAGCCAATAGGCTTTACCCCTTCGTTAATCTATGATGAAGATCAAAAGCTGTTGAAAGAGATGTGTTTCGCCGAACAAAGCGGTGGACGAAACGGAATTGAAAGCTGCCCGAACGTGACACAGGAGACGGCGATGAAGACGACAAAAACACGAGCATCGGTGGCGGTAGCGGTGAAAGGATGGAGAAACCTTCTCGGCGTATTGGGCGTGCTCGGTACGCTCTCCGCCTGGGGAGACATTGACGACCCTTCAGCCTACTGGAGCTTCGACGATGCCGGTGGCGTCCTCTCCAACCTTGTGACCTCCAGCCCGTATCATGACGCGTCCGTGCTGTTCGGAACGCCGGGCTCCGGGCTCGCCGACGGTGCCCCCGGCATTGTCGGAAACGCCCTGGTGCTGGACGGGACCTCCGCCATCCGCCTGCCGTATCACCAGGACAACCTGGGTACGTCGTTCACGTTCTCGCTGTGGTATTGGCAGCAGACGAACGACACGCGCCAGTGCGTTTACCAGACGCGCGACATTCCAGCGGCTACTTATGAAGCCGAAGTGAACGCCAATAACCGTTTCGCCAGTTATGCCGGCAATGTGCGTATCAATGCCGTAATAACCGGCTTACGCGAATGGATTCACATGGTCCATACCTTCGAGACGGTGGGCGGTACAACAACGCTTTCATTATATACCAACGGCGTTTTCGCATTCAGCGGCAGCGTCAGCAGCAACGCCATGTTTCACGCGAATCAGATCAGAGGCCTGCATGTCGGCGCGTATCGGTCGGCGACAGGTCCGGCGGACGGACGCTGTTTCAAGGGGATGATCGACGAACTGGCGCTGTGGAAGCGCGCGCTTTCCGCCGCGGAGGTTGCGGCCGTCTATCAGCGCGGCGTCGGCGGACTGAAACTGGCTTTCACGGCTGAGCCGCCTCCGACGATCTCGCTGGGCGGGAAAAACCTATCCTTCGCGCTGAATGCCGACAGCGGACTCCCGGCAGGCCTATTCACGAGCGGCTGGCTGATGCACGGCGTGCAAGATCCCGCCTGCCCGTACACGGCGTCCGACACGGCGGGCGATCTGCTGACCTACGTGCCCGACACTGCGGGGCATGCGGCGGGTCCTTTTCACGCCGAGATCGTGAGTGTGAAATGGCGGGTGCCGCTGACCGAGGCCATGCGGCAAGTGCCGCAGGGCGATTACACGCTGGAGACTTGGTTCCGCACGACGTACAAGGACCGGGGAACGTTGATGGGTAATCACTACAACTCAGCCATTCCTAACGGGGTCGTCAATTTTGAGCTTTTCGGAACTAACAATGTCCGTTTCTACCAGCGCAACCTGTCCGGAGCGATTACGGATTTAAATCTGCTGGCCACCAACGTGAACACCCGCAACGGCCAGTGGCATCATGTGGCCGGTATCCGGCGCGGCGACACGATGTGTCTGTACGTGAACGGCCAAGAGGTGGGGTCTGTAGTCACGCCGCTCGGGAGCTATCCGCTGTCCAGTGACTACCTGTATCTGGGACGCGATGAACGAACCACAGTCGCCTTTAACGGCGAATTAGGCACCGCCCGTGTCT
>DAOPZC010000130.1:0-6718 GCA_035353175.1 Kiritimatiellia bacterium
TCGCCGATCGGCGTCTGCTTCCAGGTCCAGAACACATATTACGGCGGTGCGCAGAATGTCGCGCATCCTCAATACGCCTGCCATTTGCCGGTCGGGCAGAAACGCCCCAACGCGTACGGGCTCTACGACATGATCGGTAACATCTGCGAGTGGTGCTCGGGCTGGTTCGACGCCGGCCAGACGCTGCGCCCCGTCCGGGGCGGTGAACTCCACATGTCCGGTGAAGGCCTCGGCGTGGGCTACTGCCGCGGCAAGACCGCAAGCCTCGTGAGCGCGGAATACGGTTTCCGCCTCGCCTGTGGGATTCAGTAAGGTGTTGGGCCATGTTCGAGTGAATGGTCCGTGTCTCTGCGGGCCGTTTTCCATTAAGGGAGAAACCGAGATGAGAGTGCTTGCGATGGCCGTCTGTACGTTGGCGGCGGTTACACTGGACGCGGCGCAACCGCAGTTCAAAAGGGATGTCACGAAATTCTCAACGTTCTCTTTCTCGGGGGCAGGGGCGAATCCGGAGCAAGCCGCGGATCAGCATGCGCATATCTGGCGCGGCGAGGACCTGAATGCGTGGAAGAACGCGAATATGAGCCGGAACGTGCGTGTGGAGGATGGCATGCTGAAGCTCGCTTCGTCGGGATGGGACTCGTTCATCGCCGGGCCGGCGATCGATCTCGACCCGAAGGCGGATCAGGAGGTCGTTTTCACGGCGAAGGTGTCTGTGGGTGGCCGTGGACAGCTCTTCTGGTCGCGGCCGCAGGACCCCGCCCCGCTTGAAAAGTTCGCGCGCGAGTTCGAGTGGATCGCAGACGGCAGGTTTCATACGTACCGCGTGCGGCCGTATTGGCAGGGTGCCGGTAAGGTCGTGCGGCTCCGGCTGGACTTCCCCGCCGAGGGCGCCACGAACGGTGAGTGGGAGCTCTCTGCGATCGGTATCCGGACCGATCCGGATTACCGCAAGCCGGGGAATGTGGTGGACGCCGACCGGTACGTGGGGGTGACGTTCGACTGCACGTGGAGCAATTGCACCACCTGGGCGGATCTCAGGTGGGTCACAGACTCCGCGCCCGGTTTCACGCCGGTTCCACGCCACTTCCGCGTGTTCGGGGACGGCAGGAAGCACACGTACTTCATCAATTGTGTGAGCGCCGGCACGTGGAACGGTAACCACATGGAACCGCCGCCGGGATCGTGGAAAGGCCACGTGTCCGATTTCGGCATCCTCGACTGGCGGACGAAGCGCGAGTTTCCGATCGAAAACCTGAGGTTCGTGGAGGCGGAACCCGATTTGCCGCCCGACCTCGTGGTGATCCACACGCGGCAACCGAACCTGTTGGACCGTGCCGGCCGCACCGTGCCGCTTGAATTCTGCGTGCGCAACCTCGGTATGCGGGTCGCGCGGGGGCTCCGCTGCGACGTGGAGGGACTGCCGGCGGGTGTGAAGGTGCTCGATCCCGGTTCCGCCGCGCAGATGGGGGACGTCGCCGGCGACGAACCGCGCCTCCACCGTGTGGAGATCGTGGCCGAGAAGCCGATTTCGTTCACCGCGCGACTGAAGCTGTCGGGCCCGGATCTCGCCGAACCGTTGGTGGTCGAGATTCCCGTCAAGATCGCGCCCTCGCTCGGTTTTGCGGCAGCAGACTATCCGCCACCGCCGAAACCGCTGACGGGGCCGTACGAAATCGGCGCGTATTATTTTTGCGACTGGGTCCGTACGGAGCAGTGGGCCAAGCTTTGGGACACCACGCCCGAACGGCGTCCGGCCAACGGCTGGTACGACAACCGGAAGTCGGAGGTGTTGGACTGGCAGATCAAGTGGTCCGTGGAGAACGGCATCTCGTTTTTTCTTGTGGACTGGTACTGGACAAAGGGTGGCCATGGCGTGGACTACTGGGAGAAGGCGCTTGCGGGTGCCCGTTATAAGGACAGCATCAAGTGGGCCGTGATGTGGGCCAACCACACGGGGCCGGGTTCGCAGAGTTTCGAGGATCAGGCGAAGGTGACAAAGTTCTGGATCGACCGCTTCTTCGGCATGGGCAACTACTATTTCATCGATGGCATGCCCGTGGTGTGCATCTGGGCACCGGAACATTTCGACCGCGATGTCGGCAAGGGCCGTGGCGTCGAGGTACTGGAGCTTTCCAGACGCATGGCGCGCGAGGCGGGATATAAAGGCATCTACTTCATGTGCATGAAGTTCCCGGAGGGCGACGGCACCGCGAAGCCCGTGCAGCGGTGCAAGGATCTCGGTTTCGACATGACGACCATCTACCACTTCATCGAGGCGGGGCCGGACGGCAAGACGATTCCGCCCGGCATCCGCGAGTTTTCGGACGTGGCGTCTGCGAGTTACGGCTACTGGACGGCCCGCCACAAGACAGGTATCCTGCCCGAGATGTACAACATCGCCACCGGGTGGGATGACCGCCCGTGGAACCACGGCCTTGAAGTGCGCGGCAAGAACGTCGAAGACATGCGCCGCATCTGCCGCGACGCGCGCCGGTTCGCGGACGAGACGGGCACGAGGCGTTTCGTGCTCGCGCCGATCAACGAATGGGGCGAGGGCTCCTACGCCGAGCCGAACTCGGAGTTCGGATTCGGCATGTTCGAGGCCGTGCGCGACGCGTTTTTTGAAAAACCTGCTGAAGGATGGCCCGTGAACGCGATTGCCGCGGACTACGGTCTGGGGGCGGAACGTTACGAGCTCCCGCATACCACGTCGGTTGAGACGGCCTCGTTCTGGGATTTCCGCGGCGGCACGGCGTGCGGCTGGCAGAACCAGATGGGAATCGCGTCCTTCCGCGGCACGCCGGCGGGGCTCGCCCTCGTGTCCACGGATAACGATCCAGCCATCAACATCCGGCTGCAGCTCGCCGCCCGCGACTGGTCCAAGGCCGTGGTGCGCATGCGGCTGCCTGTGGACGCGCGAGGTCCCGTGCGCCTTTTCTGGGCGGACCGCACGTGCCAGACGCAGACCCCCATCCAGGCGAACGTCCCCGTGAAGACGGACGGCCGCCTTCACGAATACGAATTCGACCTCGCCGCCAATCCGCATTGGAGGGGACGCATCAGCCTGCTGCGCTTCGATCCGTGCGAATCGTCCGGCGATGTCTTAGTCGAGTCCATCCGGCTGCTGAAATAAAGAGAAGAAGGAGAATACGATGTTTTCGAAGATCGAGTTTGTTTCCGTAATCGCCTTCGCGATTGCGGCTTGCGGAACGGCGTTCGCGGGAAATGACGCGTTCATCCCCGCGGCTCCCGGCGACGTGCGGCTGCAGGGCCGCGCCGGCGAAAGCGCGGATGCGTGTATCCGGGCACGCGCCTATTCGGAATGGGCGCGCGGCGCGATGTACGAGGAATGCGTCAATTCCTTCCGCACGCATTGGGACGATTCCGACGGGCATACCGGCTGGCAGAACGAATATTGGGGCAAGACGATGCTCTGTTTCGCGGGGGCCGCGGCCTATACGCAGGACTCAGCCCTCAAGAAATGGGTTATGGAGAAGACCGATGCGTTTCTGAAGGAGTTCCAGAAACCGAACGGCTATCTCAGCACCTACCAGAACGAAGACCTCTTGCGGCGGAATTCGACGAATCCGGACGCGAAGCAACACTGGTGCTTCAACATCTGGGGGCGCAAGTACACGCTTTGGGCGTTGGTGGACATTTACAAGGCGACGGGCGACAAGGCCGCGTTGGAAGGGGCCGTGAAGATGGCGGACCATCTGGTTGCGCAGCTGAAACGCCTCGGACTCACGCTTGACAAGACCGGCGCATGGAACGGCATTTCCTCCATGAGTATCCTCCGACCCGTGCTGGAGCTCTACCGCATGACCGGCAAGCCCGAATACCTGGCGCTCGCCAAAGACATCGTCCGCGCGATGGATGCGGAGCCATCCAATCCGGGCACGCTCATTCGCGACGCGTTCCGCAAGGAGAAGATCTCCACCTGGTATCCGGAGCCGGCATTCTGGGCGAAGGCGTACGAAATCCAGAGCTGTCTCGAAGGCCTTGTGGACTATTACCGCCTCACGGGCGAAAAGCGCGTCCTCGACGCCGTTCTCGCGTTCCACACGCACCTCATCGACGAGGAACTCAATCCGATGCGTTCCGCCGGCTACTTCGATCATTTCCTCGACGGACGCCACCACGTGAACGGCATGACGGAGCTCTGCGACGTGACGCACTGGATCCGTCTCAACCGCGAGTTGCTGTTGCTCACGGGCGACGCGAAGTACGCGGATCTGATCGAAGAGGCGTTCTACAACGCGTTTCTCGCGGGCGTCTGGCGCGACGGGCGCTGGGGCGCGCACATCATCCGTTCGCACGGCACGCGCCACCTTTCCGCGCCGCCGCAGACGGGCATGTTCGAGCACCAGTGCTGCCCCGACAACATGATGCGCACCTACTTTGATTTCGCCGGCAGCTTGGGCGGCGTCTCCGCGGATGGCGCGCTTTCCGTCGCGCTCTATTCGGACGCGACGGCGTCTTTCCCCGGTGTGAAGCTCGCCGTCTCCGGCGGTTACCCCTACGCCGACACGCCCGTCGTCGTCTCCGTCGTGCGCGAAAAACCGGGCAAGGTGCGCTTCCGCGTGCCGCGCTGGTCGAAGGCGTTCAGACTGGACGGCAAGTCCGTCACGGCGGAGAACGGCTGGTACGCGGTCGACGCGCCCGCAGGTGCGAGCGCGTGGTCGCTCGCGTTCGACATGTCCGCCCGCACGGAGGACATTCCCGCCGGGAGCGAGAAGATCCCGCCTTCGCCGCAGATGCACGGTCTCGATATCATGCAGTACACGGTTCATTTCATGGAGTGGTACACGCCGGACATGGCGAACCTCAGCCGCCACGACCCCGCGATGCTCGTCTTCCGCGGTCCGCTCGTCCTCGCGAAGGGCCGTCTCGCGGGCACTTCGCGCGACGAGACGCTGAACGCCTCATCGCTCCGCGGCTACGGTTGGAAGGCGTCGCTCGCTCCCGCCCCCGTCACGCCCGCGAACGCCGGCGTGACGCAGGCGTGGGCGCTCACGCTTTCCCGTGGACCCGAGTCGAAGACGATTCCCGTCGCCGACTTCGCGTCCGTCTCCAACGTGGACGATCCGTCCAACTGGTTCTCGCTCTGGTTCTAAGGGAATAGGATGAAAACGATGAGGTTCGGTTTATGCGCGGCGACGTTCGCTGCGGTGACGGCGTTCGGCGAGACGGATCCGGCGCGGTTCGTCAATCCGTATATCGGGTGTTCCTACAACGGCCACTGCTTCGCGGCGGCGGCGTATCCGCTCGGCCTCGTTCAGGCGGGCCCCGACACCGGCTTTGAGTGGTGGAACTACTGTAGCGGTTACCGCTACGCCGACACGAGAATACTCGGCTTCTCGCAGACGCACCTGAGCGGTACCGGCTGCGGCGATCTCGGCGATGTTCTCGTGATGCCGTTTACGGGCGGCGTCGACCTTTCGCGCACGAACTTCGCCAGCGTCTACCGCAAGCAGACCCAGACCGCCGAACCCGGCTACTACGCCGTCACGCTCGACGACAACCACGCCAAGGTGGAAATCGCCGCGGCGAAACACTCGGCGATCTACCGGATCGCCTATCAGGGCGGCGATGCGCCGCGGCTTTTCGTCGATCTTCAGCACGGCATCCTCAACTGGACCGTGAAGAATCCCGCGCAGCGCGTCATCAGCTGCGAACTCCGCCGCGAGGGGGACGATGCGATCGTCGGGACAGTGCGCACTCGGATGTGGGTCGAGCGCACGTATCACTTCGCGCTCACGTTCGATCGCGCGATCCGCGAGTGGACGGATCTGCCCGCGCGCGATCCGCGCGAAAAAGGGCGGCGCTTCGTCTTGGGTTTCGATTTGCCCGCGGGCGGCACGCTTATGGCCAAATTCGCGATTTCCGCCAAGTCCGAAGCGGGCGCGCTGAAGAATCTCGGGGCGGAAATCCCCGCCTGGGATTTCTCTGCGGTCCGTTCGGGAACCCGCTCCGCCTGGAACGACGTGTTTTCCCGGATGACACCGGAAGGCGACGCGAAGGCGAAGACGACGTTCTACACCTCGCTTTACCATCTCTTCATCCAGCCGAACGACCTCGCGGATGTCGGCGAAGCGCCGCGGTATTCCACGTTCTCCTGCTGGGACACGTTCCGCGCGGCGCATCCGCTCTACACGATCATCGCGCCCGAGAAGGTGGACGGCTTCGTCAATTCGATGCTTCTCGACTGGGAAGAACACGGTTTCCTGCCGGTCTGGACGCTGTGGGGCGTCGACAACCAGTGCATGATCGGCACGCATTCCGTTCCCGTCGTGGTGGACGCCTACCTGAAGGGGTTCCGCGGTTTCGACGCGAAGAAGGCCTACGCCGCGGTCCGGGATTCGCTCCGCAACACGCACGACCGCCGCGGTTTCGAGCACTGGGACATGCTCGACAAATACGGCTATTATCCGTTTGATCTCATTCGTACGGAAAGCGTTTCGCGTACGCTTGAGCACGCCTACGACGACTGGTGCGCCGCGCGTTTCGCCGAGGCGCTGGGCGAAAAGGCCGACATGAAATTCTTCGACGACCGTTCCCATAACTGGACGAACGTCTTCGACACCACGCTCTGTCTCGCGCGCGGGCGCGACTCGAACGGCAAGTGGCGTGAACCGTTCAATCCCTTCAAACTCAACGTCGGCGACCGCGGTTTCGGCGCGAAGGACTTCACGGAGGGCAATTCCTGGCAGTATTC
>DAOPZC010000131.1:0-6358 GCA_035353175.1 Kiritimatiellia bacterium
CCAGTGTTTACGGGGCTGATCTGGTGATCGGCTCGAATTTAACCGGACAGTAGTGCAGAAACATGTCTGTTTTGCCGAACACACTCGTTGCGCACCTCGCTCCGCTCATGAGTGGCTGGCTGATGTGTTGTCTACCTCTCGATGCAGAGCCCATCGCCGTCGCCCAGTTTCCGGGCGTGACATCGGTCAAAGCGTCTCTCACAGCCCCCGGGTTCTCGGTCACGGACATCCTCTGGGAGCACACCGGCACGAACTGGAGTTCCCGCGAGTGGTCGGAGTTGCTGCGCCGCTATCAGGTGGTCGTTTTCCCAGGCGGATCCGGCGGAGAGATGTTCAAGAGGCTAGGCCCCGGAGGACAGCAGGCGGTCAAAGAATTCGTAAGCCGAGGCGGCGGCTATCTGGGCATCTGCGCCGGAGCATGGCTGGCCTCCAAGCTATATTTGGGGCTCGCCAACATCGAGGGGCGCAAACCTTGGTATGTCGGCGTAGGCGGATTGGAAGTGGCCATGGAACATGACGCCTCGTACGTGTTCTCATCCGCCTGCTATCTGCCTCCCGGCCGACGAATCATCGAAATGCATAACGGGCCGCTGTGGACCCCCGCCCCACCGGACAGCGCAAGACCGGCATGCCGCGTCCTGGCATCCTACACAGGGGCAACGGGCACGGATAAATACGGAGGCGACCTTTTTAGCGGAAAACCCGCGATCGTCACCGATTTCTACGGACATGGAAGAGTCATTCTCTTCAGCCCACACCCAGAACTGGCATCGACCAACGGGAACCTTGCCATGATTCCTGAGGCCGTCCTCTGGCTGAGCCGAACGAACGGGGCGACGCGTGCGGAAGGAGACGAGATCCGTGGTACGGCGACATCCGCGGACACGGCCCCACGCGATCTGGCGTCCTACATCGTCTCGGCGGCAGGCGAGCTTCCCATCATCATTTCAGCCCCCCACGGCGGCACGCTCGCGTTTCCGGGCGTGCCCGTCCGCACGGGAGGCAAGGTGGTGAAGCAATTCGCCGTCGCCCGCGACGTGAGCACCGACACATTGGCGATACAATTGTCTACCGCCCTGCAACGCGAGACGGGGAAGGCCCCCTCCTTGGTCGTCGCGCGGATCAGCCGCAAATACGTCGACGTCAACCGGGTGGAGCAGGACGCTTTCGAAAGTCCGCCGTTGCGGGAAGTCTATGCTGCCTACCATTCCGAACTTGAGAAACACTGCCGCCAGACCGCACAGAAATGGGGCGGCGGCTTGCTGCTCGACCTCCACGGCCAGAGCGTGCGCAAGGACTCGGTCTTCCGCGGAACCCGCAACGGCGCGACCACAGAGTTTCTCGTGAACAAATTCGGAGACCGGGCGCTCACCGGGCCCCACGGGTTTCAAGGCCTGCTTGAGGCGCAGGGCTTCAACATGGTTCCTGCGTCTGACTCGGACAAAAAAGAGACCCTCTTCAACGGCGGCTATATCACGGCCAGATACGGCTTGGACGGAAGCTACGGCATCGACGCCGTCCAACTGGAGTTCGGCGGCGTCTACACCGCGAAGAAAACGCTCCCGGAAACAGCGAATGCGTTAGCGCGGGCGTTGACCCAATACGTGGCCCGCTATATTTCCTCGACGAACGCCAGCGAAAGGCGCGCAGCGAGTTCGTCCGAGGATTGAACCTGCGGATGTCCGCCAATGCGCGCAGAACAGTTGCGCGAAGATGTGTTCCCTATCACCCGGCCCGTCCGGCCCATAACAAGAATAGGCCTAGGATTACGATGCCGAAGCGGTCACCGGCTCAGCTTCGCGCGCAAGGCACACGCGCCTTCTTCGCTTTAGCGGTCTTCGGCGCGGGCGTGGCAGGCGCACCTTTCCCTTCGAGCATCCGTTTGAGTTCGCGGATCTCATCCCGCAGCAGCGCCGCGCGCTCGAATTCGAGCGCGTCCGCCGCCTCAAGCATCTCTGACTCCAGTTCACCGATCGCCCGGTGCACGTCGTACTCTTCGTGCGACTCCGCCGCCACCATGCGTTCTTCCACCCGCTGCGCCTCGGAGTAGAGCACCAGCGACTCGTTGATCGCGCGTTTCACGCTGCGCGGCGTGATGCCGTGTTCGGTATTGTAGGCCTCCTGTTTCGCGCGGCGCGCCTGCGTGACCTCGATCATTGTCCTCATCGCATCCGTAACCTTGTCGGCATACAGGATGACGCGACCGTCCAGATGCCGCGCCGTCCGGCCCGCCGTTTGGATCAGCGACGTGCCGGAACGCAGAAACCCCTCTTTGTCGGCATCGAGCACCGCCACCAACGCCACTTCCGGCAGATCCAGCCCCTCGCGCAAGAGGTTGATGCCGACCAGGCAATCGAAGGCTCCTTTGCGCAAGCGCCCCAAAATCTCCACGCGCTGGATCGCGTCGATGTCGCTGTGCAGGTATTCGACGCGGATGCCGGTTTCGCGCAGATAGTCGGTCAGGTCCTCCGCCGACCGCTTGGTCAGGGTGGTCACCAGCACGCGGTCGCCCTTCTCGGCGGCCCGTCGCACCTCCTCCATCAGATCGTCGATCTGGTTGCGCAGGGGGCGCACCTCGACCGGCGGATCCAAAAGGCCCGTGGGCCGGATCACCTGCTCCGCGGTCACCTCGCTCACCTGGCGCTCGTACTGGCTCGGCGTGGCAGTCGTGAACACGACGGGGCCGACTTTCCGCAAAAACTCCTCGAAGTTCAGCGGGCGATTGTCTTTTGCCGAAGGCAGTCGGAAGCCGTGATCGACAAGCGTCTGCTTGCGCGCCTGATCGCCGTTGTACATGGCGCGAAGCTGCGGCAGCGTCACGTGCGACTCGTCGATGATCGTCAGGAACTCCGAATCGAAGTAGTCGAGCAGGCAGGCGGGCGGCTCGCCCGCGGCGCGGCCCGCCAGATGGCGCGAGTAATTTTCGATGCCGTTGCAATACCCCAGTTCGCGCAGCATCTCCAAGTCGAACTCCGTCCGCTGCCGCAACCGCTGCGCCTCTAGCAGTTTGCCCTGGCGCTCGAACTCCGCGAGCCGCTCGTCCAGTTCCCGGCTGATGCGGCCGATCGAAGACGCGATCTTCGACTTGGGCATCACGAAATGCTTGGCCGGGGAGATCACCGAGCGCAACAGTCTGACGCCGGTCTTGCCGCTCACCGGATCGAGCGTCCGGATCTCTTCCACCTCATCGCCGAAAAACGAGACGCGCACCCCCGTCGTCTCGTACGAGGGAAAAATGTCGATCGTGTCGCCGCGCACGCGGAAGGTGCCGGGCTGCGGCTCGTAGTCGTTCCGCGCGTACTGGATTGTCACGAGCTGTTCAAGCATCAAGTCGCGGCCCAGACTCGCGCCCGGGACGATATCCACCAGCATCTCCCGGTAATCCTCGGGCGACCCCAGCCCGTAGATGCAGGAGACCGACGCCACGATAATCACATCGCGCCGGCCAAGCAGCGCGTTGGTAGCCCCCAGCCGGTACCGCTCGATCTCCTCGTTGATGGACGCGTCTTTTTCAATATACGTGTCCGTCTGAGGAATATAGGCTTCCGGCTGATAATAATCGTAATAGCTGACGAAGTACTCGACGGCATTGGCAGGGAAGAACCCTTTGAGCTCGGCAAAAAGCTGAGCGGCCAGCGTCTTGTTGTGCGAGATGATGATCGCCGGCCGCCCCCACTCGCGGATCAGGTTGGCCATGGTGAAGGTCTTGCCGGAACCGGTCACGCCTTCGAGCGTCAGACGCCGCGCACCCGATGCCAGCCCCGACACCAGTTTGGCGATGGCCTGCGGCTGGTCGCCTGTCGGCCGGAACGGCGACTCGATCGTGAACTCTGCCAGTCGGTTGCTCATGTCGAGCGTATTGTTCCACCTTCACCCGCCCTTGTAAAGTCCCCAGGACGGCCATGCGGAAACCGCAAAAAGCAAATTTTTAGGCTATACATTGCCCCCTCAACCAGACTATAATCAATCGGCATATTGTTATTCCCCACTTTTGGAGTTTTTACATGGCCATTTTCTTGCAAGGTTTAGTTCTGCTGGTGTCGGGTATGGGCATCGTTTACCTCTTTCTCATCCTGCTCGTTTTTGTCATGAACCGTGCGACCCAGATCGTCTCACGGTTCAACTACATCCTGCCGGATGAGGAGCCGAAGAAAAAGGCACGTCCGGCAGCTCAAGCCGTTGTTCGTCATGACGACGCCCTCATCGCCGTTGCGGTCGCCGCAGCCAGAGCCCACAACGCGTAACCATTCTCACGATACCCCCCATCCTCACCCCAAGGAGTTCTACCGTGTCAAAAAAACAAGTCAGTTTCATGTGCACAGCATTCCGTGACGGCTTCCAGTCCGTCTATGGTGCACGCGTCCTCACAGAAGATTTCATGCCCGCCGTGGCCGCCGCGCGGGAAGCCGGCATCACCTACTTCGAAGCCGGCGGTGGCGCCATGTTCCAATCCCCGTACTTCTATTGCCAAGAGGACGCCTTCCACATGATGGATCGGTTCCGTGAAGTCGCCGGACCTGACGCCAACCTTCAGACGCTCGCCCGCGGCGTGAACATCGTCTGCCTCGACTCCGCCTCTTCGGACGTGATCAAGCTCCACGCCAAGCTTTTCAAGAAGCACGGGATCACCACGATCCGCAACTTCGACGCGCTGAATGACGTCAACAACCTGATCTACTCCGGCAAATGCATTCATGAAGCCGGGCTGAAGCACCAGGTCGTTGTCACCATGATGGCGCTGCCCCCCGGTTGCACCGGCGCGCACGACCCCGATTTCTATGAAAAGACGCTGCGTCAGATCCTCGATGCGGGGATACCCTTCGACTCCGTCTGCTTCAAGGACGCCTCCGGCACCTCCATTCCCGCCTATGTTTACGAGACGGTCAAGCGCGCCCGCAAGATGCTTCCGCAGGGCACCAAGATCCAGTACCACACGCATGAGACCGCCGGTTGCGGCGTCATGGCCTACAAAGCCGCTTTGGATGCCGGCGCCGACACGATCGATCTCTCGCTCGCCCCCACGTCCGGCGGCACCTGCCAGCCCGACGTGATCGTCATGTGGCACGCGCTGCGCGGCAGCGACTACGATCTGGGCGTCGACATCGACAAGGTGCGCGAAGCCGAGAAGGTCTTCGGCGAGTGCATGAAGGACTACTTCCTTCCGCCCGAGGCCACCAAGGTCGAGCCGATGATTCCCTGGTCGCCGATGCCCGGCGGCGCCCTCACGGCGAACACCCAGATGTTGCGCGACAACAACCTGATGAGCCGCTACAACGACATGATCTCCGCCATGTCCGAAGTCGTCCGCCGCGGCGGTTTCGGCACCTCGGTCACGCCGGTCTCGCAGTTCTACTTCCAGCAGGCCTTCAACAATGTGCTGCAGGGCCCGTGGAAGAAAATTGCCCCCGGCTACGGCAAGATGGTCCTCGGTTACTTCGGCAAGACGCCGGTCGCCCCCGACCCCGAGATCGTCAAGATCGCCTCGGAGCAACTCGGCCTGCCCCCGACCACCAAGACCGTTCTCGAGATCAACGACGCCGACCCCAAGAAGTCGCTCGACACCTTCAAGAAAATGCTGACCGACAAGAGCCTGCCGCTGACCGATGAGAACATCTTCATCGCCGCCGCCTGCCAAGACAAGGGCATCCTCTTCCTGGAAGGCAAGGCAACGCTCGGCATCCGCAAGAATGCGCCGGGCAAGCCCGCAGCACCGTCGGCCGCCTCGGGAGCGAAGCCCGCCGGCTACACGGTGACCGTCAATGGCAAAGCGTATGCCGTCGAGATGAAGGGTGGCAAAGCCGTCGTGAACGGCAAGGAATACGCCGTCAGCGTGACAGACGGCCTTGCCGCTCCGGCGTCTGCCCCCGCAGCAGCACAGGCCGCAGGCGGCTCTGAGACAGAAGTCAAGGCCGCCGTCCCCGGAGTGATCCTGCGCCTCAGCGTTTCAGAAGGTTCGGAAGTCGCAGAGGGCGATGAGCTTCTCGTCATGGACGTCATGAAGATGGAGACGCCGATCACCGCTCCGCGCGGTGGACTCGTCAAGGCGATCCACGTCGCCCAGACTGACAAGGTCAACACCGGCGACGTGCTCGTCATCATTGGTTAATCGCATCACGGGCAGGCATCCGTGCCTGCCCTCCACCCCCAACCCTTTTGGAAATGCTCATGAAAAAAACGATCCTGACCTGCGTGGCGGCGCTCACGCTCGGCCTCTCCCATGTGTTCGCCGACACGCCAACCACCGCGCCGGCGGCCGCGGCGGCGACCGTGGCGGAGGCCCCGGCGGCCGCACAGGCGGAAACGGGCGACTGGCGCAGCATGGTCCGCAAGGTCAAGAAGCTGAAGGACGACACCGGCA
>DAOPZC010000132.1:0-6319 GCA_035353175.1 Kiritimatiellia bacterium
CGACCCGGACGGCCCGACGCGGACCAGCAAGCAAGTGAAACGGGGATGCGCCCCGTCTTCGTCCGCGGAATCCACGCATCCGGGGCAACCGGTTTTGGTCGCGTTGTGCCGATCTCAGCCGGCTGAGGAATGAGAAGAGAAGCGCGTATTTTTCCTGTCTGTCTTTACTTGACCGCCACCCGCCCGACGGTCCTGATCTGAACAGGCCCGAACAGACCCGACGGCAGCGGATCGTCATCAGCCGTCCAGTGGTGCCACGTGGTGAAGGTGAAGCGTCCCGTCGGGCTGGGCTTGCCGTCCTGCACCCATTGCGGGATCTCTTTGACATGCGCCCCGGCCCATTCGCGGTCGTCCGTTTTCATCTCGTCGCCGATCAGCCTGTTCGGCCACAGGTTCGTCACCTTGACCTTCAGTGTGTTCCCGCCCTTGCGCAGCGCGTCGGTCACGTCCACGCGGAACGGCGGCTTCCAGAGAACGCCGAGCTTCTGGCCGTTCAGCTCCACCTCGGCGAGGTTCTTCAGGTCACCCAGATCGAGTACGTAGCGCTCCGTCTTCTGCTTCTTGGCTGCCCACTCGAACGTCTTCACGTACGTGGCCGTGCCCGAGAAATACTTCACGCCCTCGTCGGCGTGTTCGGTCCACGAGATCAGCCTGTCGAGCGTCACGCTCTCCGGCGCGCCCCAGTTCGGCGGGAAGTTCAGAGTCCACGGCCCCGACACCTCGACCGGCGCGGGCACCGCGTCCGCCGTCGCTTTCAGCGTCTTGCCCGAGGCGGTCACGACCTCGAACGTCCCCGGCTTCCACGCCCGCACCTCGACCGCGCCGTCGCGGTCAGCCGCCAGCTCGTAATCCGGAGCCGCCGCGCCGCTGCCGCTTTCCTCCGGCAACATCAGCAGCGCGTTCTCGGCCACGCGCACATGCTTCGTCTGCCCGCGGTAGCGGTAGTCGAGCCGCAGCTCCTTCACCGTCATGCTCGCGGGGTCGCGCCCGGCCAGCGCGTTGTCGATCTTGGCCGACAGCGCCCCGTCCTTCACGAGCGCGGCAAGCTTGGCGGTGACGTCGACCGTCTGATCGTGCTTGGCCGGCTTCGGCGCGGGGTGCTCCGGAATCACGCCGTACACGGCGCGCTCGACCACGGCCCCGGGCGGCAGCTCGACGTTCTGGCGCTCCCTGACCTTGACGCTCTTGGTTTCGCCGTTCAAGGTGTAGTCGATCTTCATTTCCTTGGGCACGTTGGAGGCCGGATCGCCGCCCAGATCGTTCGTGGCTGGAATGCTGCGCGTCCCGCGCTTGACCAGCCGCTGCACCGCCTTCGTCACGTCTACGCAGCCGGGTTCCGCGTCCTCGCTGTCGTCGAACGCGCCGTACTCGGCCTTGAGGATCGCCAGTTCGTAGACCGGCTTCGCCGCCTGCCGCGCATCCGCCTTGATCTCGGCGCGCACGGCCACAGCCGGATCGCCCGAGGCCGCGCGGCGGAAGACCACGAAAAACGATCCCGCCGGCTCGAAGCGCAGCCGCAGCGTCGTGCGCCCGTCGCGGTCCGTGTAGACCGGCGCACGCTCGATCGTGCCGCTCTCCGGATGCCACAGCTCGGGCACCTTTCCGCTCACGCGGAACGAGCACTCGACCTCGTCGGCGACCGGCTTCGAGTCCGCCACGAAGTAGACCTCCGCGCCGTCCACGCGGCGGTGAATGTACCGCACGTGCGCCGCGTTTTCGGCCGTGAAATCGGGCTGCACCTTGAGCGCCGCCAGCGCCTCTTTCGGCGACTGCGCCCGCACGCCCTTGGCCCAGACCTCGTCCGCCAGCCGCCTGGACTCCTCATCGCACGCCGGATAGCCGCGCAGACCGCAGGACTTCTCGGGCTTGGGGCCGACCACGGCGGCGCCGGCCTCGACCAGCTTGCCGATCACGCGGAGGGTGTCGGGCGTCATGGCCTTGTCGCCCGGCAGCACCAGCAGGCGGTAGCTCATGCCCGACGGCAGCACGACGCGGCCGTCTTTCACCGTCAGCTGCTTCAGCGCGAACGTGTCGCACCCGTCGTAATCGTATCCCGGCGGCAACTCGCCGGCGCGCAGGCTGTTCGGCGCGCTTTCGCCACAATAGAAGAGAACGTCGGCCACGAACCGGCCGGACTGCAGGAGGTGCTGGCAGCGCGCCTGGTAGGTCAGCCACGCCGCGCCCTGCTCCCACCACGTGACCGTACGGTCGAAGTGGATCCCCCACGGCCCCATCGTCATGCCCGGATAGCGCGTCGGGCCCGTCCACGGCTGATGCGCGAAACGGTGGTAGATGATGCGGTTCACACCGCCGCAGTACACCACGTCGCCGAGCGCCTTGATCGAATAGGGATCCTTCTGCCACTTGCCGGCGGCGGCGTCGACGGTGAACGACTCCGCGCCGACGACCGCCCGGCCGTTGATGTGCGCGACCGACGCCGCCAGCTTGGCGTTGCCCGCCGACAGCGCGCCCTTGCCCGCCCAGAACTCGCTCATCGGGATGTCGCCCGCACGGCCGTACTGGATGTCTTCGAACGGCCCGTTGCCGTAAGGCTCGACCGAGAGCTTCAGCCCGGCCCCGTGCGCCAGCGCCGCCATCTTCTCCGCGTAGTTCGCCGCGAACAGATCCGCCACCGTGCGGCGCAGGTCCCAGAGGAAGCGCTCGGTGATCTCGTCGCCGTCCACGATGCGCCCGCTGAACACCGGCAGGAAGCGCGTCAGCTCGTAGCCGTTGCGCGCCTTGAAAATTTCCGCGAAGCCGCGGGTCCAGTTCTGCGCCCCGACCTCGTAGCTGTCGATCAGCACGTTGTTGAGGCCCGTGTCCGACTTGCCCGCGACCTTCCCGAGTTCGGCCAGCAACGGCCCCATGCCGCCGTCCCAGAACGCCTGCGCCGCGTCCGGATTGAGTTTGTCGCATTCCAGCCCCGCGCCTTCGGCCGGCGCCGGCGCGTTCCTGTGGCCGTTGGGCGTGTAGCCCACGCGCAGGATCGTCCAGTCGCCCGCCGGCACGTCCCACGCGAGCCGGCCCTCTGCCGACATCTTGCCGGTGAGGTCGACGATGCGGTCGCGCGCCACCCGGTTCTCGTCGCCGAGGTCCGGCACCGCCGTCGGACGGTAGTCGCCGTCGTGCGTCACGAACGTTTTGCCGGGCAGGTTGCCGATGGCGACGCAGCCCGAGAGTTCGGCCTCCGCGACGGGCAGGCCGCTGACCTCGGGGTCGACGCGCGTGAAGACCACGCGGTAGATCTTTGCCGAGACCGGCGCGAAGGGCACCACGCGCTTCACCTCGCCCAGGTTCAGCGCGAACGACGTCACCGTGCGGAAGCTCGTCCCGTCGTCCGACGCTTCGAGCCGGCCGCCGTAGGTCCGCCAGAACGGCCCGTGCACGACCAGCGTCAGCATGCGTGCGGGGAAGGGCTGCGCGAACTGGAACTGCAGGCCCGTCGGCGCCTTGGCTTTGGGAAGCGGCAGCCGCGTCAGCGTCGCGCGCTGTCCGTCCGCCGCCTCCGCCGCGCGCTTGCCGGAGCCGAGCACGGTCACGGCGGGCTGGGCATCGGCCATGCGGGTCTTTTCGCCCGCCGGCGTCGGGAACGCCAGCACCGCGATGTCGCTGTACGTGTCCAGATTCGCGGGCGGACGCGCGAGCGCGCCGTCGAAACGCGACGGGCCGGTCACGCGCGTGTCGCCCGACACCACCACCTGCATGCCCTGCTCGGGCTTCAGCCACGGCCCGCCGCTGCTCGACCAGCCCGCACAGTTGTGGATGCAGAGCTCGAGGCCGAAGCGTTTCGCCTCCTTGGCGGCATGCTTCACCAGCGCCGTCCACGCGGGGCTGTTGTATTGGATCGGGCCGTGGGGCATACCCGTGCCCACGTTGAAAATCTGCGCCCCGCCGACGCCGACGCGGGCCATGGCTTCCAAGTCGGCCGTGATGCCCTCCTTCGAGACGTTGCCGTCCACCCAGTGCCACCACGTGTGCGGCCGCGCCGAGGCCGGCGGCTCGGCGAACCCCTTTTCCAGCTCATCCGCCGCCCCTGCGCTCCCCGCCATGAGGCCGCCCGCCATCGCCGCAGCCAACCAGATCCGTTCCGTGCCCATCACCCTTGTCCTCTCCGTTCCCGAGTCTTCGTCCCCTGCCCACGCCATCCCCCGCGCGCCACGCGTCGCGGGGTTGCGTCCCCCGCCCCGCTCACGCCACCGTCTGCGCGAGCGTCGCGACGGCGTCCAGCACGCCGCTCTCGCGGATCGGATTTTCGTCCGCCGCGCAATGGCGCACCGTGTGGACCTCCGTGATGCCCAGCCAGTTCAGCATCTCCGTGTAGCGGGCGGGAAGGTCCTTGAAGCTGTCTTCGTCCGCGCCCTGGGACAGCAGCAGCACCGCGGACTTGCCCTCCGGCAGGCGCGGCGCGAACGCCGCGTCGACCAGCGAATACCAGCGCTCGACGAAACGGCGCATTGAAACCGGGATGTCCAGCCACCAGACCGGCGCGGCCAGAACCAGCACGTCCGTCGTGCGGAACGCCTCCAGCACCTCGGCGACCCCGTCCTTCAGCACGCAGCGGTCAGAGGTTTTGCGGCAGGCCATGCAGGCGCAGCAGCCCGTGCCGCGCACCGCGTTCAGGTCCAGCCGCGTCACCGACGCGCCCTTCTTGATGGCCGCCGCCTCAAAGGCCGAGGCCATCGTGTTCGTGTTGCCGTTCGCTTTCGGGCTCGCCGTCAGAATCAGAATCTTTTTCATGCGCGTCTCCTTTCGACTGTCTTGTCTCCGCGTCCAATCAATAAAATTAATTATACACCCGCGGCGCGTCCGACGCGAGCGGCGATCCATCGGGGTGCGACAGGATCGACGACGCGAAGTACGGCGTCCGCTATGACTTCGTCTGGCCAGGCCAAGACCGGACTCCAAGCCCAGTTCACCGCCGCGGCGTGCAATCTGCGACGCTGGGCGCGCCGCCTGTGCTCCGAGGCGCGCAACATGGCATGAACCAACAAGAAGGGAGGTCTCAGGACTTGCCGGAGTGCCGCTGAAATCGCCCGTGCCGGCGGAAAACGGGAAAAACGACCGCAGGCTTGGCCCGGCGCGACGGAAAGCGCAAAATGACGGCCGCCAAAAAACCGGAAGCTCCGGCTATAGGCACCTATCGCAACCGACTTTTTCAGCGCAATCCAATGTACAACTACGACCCCTATTCGTCCAACATCGGGACCGCTGTCAGAACAGCCAGCAATACTGCGTCAATATGACTTGCCATTTTCATGTCAAAACCGTTCCTTACCATCCAGCGTTAAATCCATTTGTCTCGATGTCACGATACGTCCCCTATCTCGGTTTCTCATTTTAGCAATTATTGACCCGACATATAAAAGATTCGTACGAGTTGCACGGCAAAATGTAACACTATGGAAATAATTCCTACCGTAATGACTATTCCACGAACAAGCGGAAGTCTCCAAATCTTATATGCAAATCCATTTCTCACGATCCGATCAAGTTCTGAATCCAAAAAATTCTCATCTTCAGCCGAAAGTGTTTTTTCCTTTGATAAAGTGACCGTTTCGAGAGAAGGGTAAAGCCGAACAGCCTTATCAATTAATTCTTTAGCTTCGACATCAAAACCTTTCCGCCTGAAAAGGTGTCCTATTATAAAAATAACGGTTGGATCAGACAAAAGTCTTGAACTCCTTATGGGACGATCAAGTACAACAAAACTAAGGTACTCCCACTCAGGATACCGCAATTTCTTTAGCCCCTCTTTTATTAGTATCACCTCTATAAAAGGAACCAGTGTCTGATAACACCAAATTGTAAACGTAGTAACTATAAACCCACTAACCAACAGTCCACTTTTCAAAAAAGACAAAAAAACATCAAACCATTTTAGAAGATTACCACAAACAAGAAAAAACGTGATGCTCACAGATATGTACAAAATAAAAGAAGCATGTCGCGCTGATTTCTCCGCGATTTGCATTCTTTTGTACACCTTACGAATACGCTTCTCCATCACCGGTTGAAGCAGGATATTCTTGTTTGCGTTATCAATCCAGTTTTTCACCATCAGAAGTCCCCATAATTTTAATTATTTATACTTCGGATCGAATCCACTGCTGTGGCAGCCGTACCAACCGCCGCAATGGAATCCGTTGTCTGAGATGCTCTAGTTGCTGTCGTGACAACCTGATCACGAGGCATAGGGGTCGTAGTTGTACATTGTACATTAGGCCTTTACGCCGCTTTCAAGTGCGCGCCTGACGCGGGCGAGCGTCCGCTGCAGGCCCTTGTCCGTCTTCAGCCTCTCGCCCATTCTGCCGCAGGCCTT
>DAOPZC010000133.1:0-6278 GCA_035353175.1 Kiritimatiellia bacterium
GGCAGCACCGTCGCGGCTCTTCGGGACGGTCACCGGCGGGCGTTCCGCAGCGGCATCGCGGCGGAAGGCGCGACGTCCGCCATCCTCACTGCGCAGGCTTGTTCGTCGGCAGCCGTCGCGCCCGCCGCCGCTTTCCAGATCCCCAGTGCGGGCATCGTCAGCCCCTTCCTCGCCCGCCACCGCATGCACACGGGCTCACGCTCGCGGCGCGTGCCTCTGGCACGCCATACCGGAATCCGGAACCGGCCCGCCACGCGGCGTTGCGGGATGATATTCAGGGGCGCACGCGTGGCGGGCCTTGCGGATCGGGGCCAGCCGCTTCCGCTTGGTGGCCCCGCCCGCATCCGGACCGGTACGGTCACCGCCGCTTCGCTTGCCGCATCGGCAAGGGCGGAGTCCAGCGCGCCGGCCCGCCGCGTCGCACGCTCCTTGCGGGCCTCTGCGCTCGACTCCGCTTTTTACCATCCCCAGCGCGTCGCGCGCCGCCGACACTCCGCGCCCGCAACCCGCATCCCCATCGCGGGGAGCCGCTGCGCGGAACCCTGCGGGGCGTGGCAGGTGTAGCAACTCGGCGCTTCACGCGAGTTTGCTACACCGCGTCCCTCAAGTTTTGGGGCCCCCTGGGGGAAGTGAGCGCAGCGAGCAGGGGGCAGCTTAGAAGCCCCTAACCGAAACCCCGCCACAACCGTTTCCCGCGCCTGCGCCGCGCCAACGGTCCGGCGTCGCAGGCGCGGCGGGCGCGCCCGTGCGGACGGCCTCGCGCCTGTCGGCCGTTGCCGCACGCTGAGCGGCGGGCCCGGCGGCGGCCGCGCCGGGGGACCTTTAGGGGGGGGGGCTTCGCTGCAGGGGGGGGAGGCCCCAGGGGGAGGGGGGAAGGGGGGGCGACCTCTGGCGGGAGACACACATTTTCAAAATTCGCACAAAAAATTGCGCGGAATTTTGTGGGTTTTTTTGCCCAAAAGACGGTTAGGGTGCCGCGCTGCTTTCGCGGGCCGCGACCTCGACCGGCTTCGCCGCCTCGCGCTCGCCGGCCGCGCGGACCGCCTCCATGATGCGGGCGAACTCCGCCGCGTTCTCGATCTTGACCACGCCCGCCATGCCGGACAGGTTCACGTTCGTGTTCTGCTCGACCGCGATCTTCACGGGCTCGGTCAGCCCGAGGCTCTTTTCAAGATCCTCCAGCGCCCGCAGCCTGTCGGCCGCGTTGCGCGAGTGTTCCGCGATGTGCTTGCGCTTTTCGAGGATCCAAAGCCGGTCCACGCCCATGCGCTCCACCGACTCGTCGCGCAGGAACGCGATCCGCGCCCGGACCGTCGCGTCGCGCATCAGCCGCGCCGCCGACGCGCCCGCCGCGTCGCGGTCGGTCGCGCCGAACGCCCTGCAGTACGCCTCGGTGTTGTTGCCCCAGCACTCGCCCGCCACCTCCTGGCAGAACGACTCGCGCTTGCGCGAGCGCAGGGCCTGCGCCGCAGGGGCGAAGTTCTTGTCGCGGTCGAAGAGGTCGGGCACGGGCGTTTTCATGGCTCAGGTGTACCAAACCGACGCCGCGCCCTGCAAGGCGAATCGTAAGACGACTTGACACGACCAAACAGACAGTGTTACGTTACGCGGAAAAGCAGCAATGTGCAGAAAGGGGAAACATGACCAGACCAGCACCTCGCTCAACCGCAGCCGGAGAGGTCCGGCTGCTGACGCGCGGCGAAGTCGCCGCGATCATGCGCGTCACGCCGCGCTCGGTCAACAACTGGGTGGCCCAGGGCATCCTCCGGCCGGTCCGCCTGCCCGGCCGGCAACGCGCCCGCGGCTACCTCGCGAGCGATGTCGGGCGCATTCTCGAATCCCGGGTGTGAGAGCATGCCGCATGACCCCTTCAACAGCCGCTGGATGCCGCTGCCGATTCAGGCGAGGCTCGACCTGCTCAGGGCGAAGCGCTACGCCGCGCTCATCGTGTGGGAGACCCTCCTGTGCGACGCGCTGCGCAACGGCACCTGGCGGACCTCGCTGCCGGCCTCGGCCGTCCAGAGGGAGACGCGGCTTTCGCACCCCACCATACGCAAGGCGCAGAAGGACCTGCTCGACGCCGGCTACATCCGGATCATATCGGGCGGCGGCGGCACGCGGAAGAAGATCACCTTCGGCCTCACGCCGATCGAGAACTTCGGCGGCAGGCCCGCCGCGCCGCCGGACCAGAAGGAACCCAAACCCACGGGAGACTGGAAGCTATGACAACCGCCACTAAACCGCCCCGCGCGTTCACGCCGCCGACCGAGGCCGAGGTCGCCGACTACGCGGCCGGCCTCGGCATGGACGACCCGCCCGCGCTCGCGCGGCAGTTCGTCGCGTGCTACGCGCCCGCCTGGCGCGATACCCTCAACCGCCCGGTCCGCAACTGGAAGCTGAAGTTCCGGCAGGTCTGGGCCAGACGTGTCAAACGCCCCGCCGCCGCCAAACGCAAAACCGTCCCCATGGGCAACTGGGAGCTTTAGCCGTGCAGACCTACGCGAACCTCAGCGGGAACAGCAACGTCGAACGATACTCGAGTTTTCAGCAGGCCATCATCGTCCGCTTCAAAGACAAGTGGGTGTACGCCTACATGGCCTACACGGCGGGCCAGCCCGCCGTCGACCGCATGCAGGCCCTCGCGCAGGCGGGCCGGGGCCTGAACTCCTTCATCGCCCGCACGAAACCCGCCTACAGCCAGAAGTGGTACGACGTCGACATCGGCTAAGCCGCCGCCCGCCGCAGAAAGAAAGGCAAACCATGCAGACAGACATCGAGACCGACATCGAGGCCGCACTGATCGGCTGCTTCATGCTCGACTACCCCGGCACCGTGTCCGAAACCGCCGACTTCTCCATCACGCCCGAGATGTTCGTCTCGGGCCTCGCCCGCCAGACGTTCGAGGCCATCCAGTCGCTCGCCGCCGACAAGTCGCCGATAGACCCGCTCACCGTGCGGCAGAAGCTAGGCCGTTACGGCGAAGGCGGCGAGGCGATCTCCGCCTTCCTCTGCGGCGCGATCGACATCACGCCCACCGCCGCGCACGCGGGCTACTACGGCCAGCTCCTCCGGCAGCGCCACGAGACCCGCCGCCTGCGCCAGATCCTGCACGCGTCGGCACGCCGCCTCGACGACGAGCCGGCCGACATGGTCCAGGCCGACCTCATGCGGCAGCTCGAACGCAACGACCCCGACCCCGCGCAGGACGGCATCACCTTCGCGCAGGCCACCGACCAGGCGGTCGAGACCTTCAGGCAGATCGCCGCCGGAACCGGCGGCATCAAGACCGGCCTCGCGTTCCTCGACTCCGCGGGCGGCATCCAGGAGGGCGAGCTGATCATCATCTCCGGCAAGGCCGGGAGCTGCAAAACCACGCTCGCCCGCCAGATCCTCGGCCACGTCTGCGGCAACGAGGGCATCCCGTCCGCGCTGGTCACGCTGGAGATGACCGAGTCGCAGATCGCCGCGCAGACGCTCACCGACCGCTCGCAGACCAGTTACCGCAAGTTCATGGCGGGCGTCGCGGACGAGCAGGACTGGGCGCGGCTCTTCGCGGCCAAGGCCAAGGCCGAGAAGTGGCCGCTCGCCATCACGTCCCGCACGCGCACGCCGACGCGCCTCGCGGCCTACGTCCGCAAGGTGGTCCGGCGCGGCGCGAAACTCATCGTGCTCGACTACCTGCAGGCCATGCAGGCGGATCCCGCCATGGCGCGGTCCAACATTGAGCAGCAGGTCACCTTCGCGTCGAACACCGTGCGCGACCTCGCGGTCAACCTCGGCGTCCGCTTCATCGTGGTCTCCACCGAATCGCGCGAGGGCGAGCTGCGCTACTCCGACGCCCTGCGCTACGACGCGTGGAAGTGGTTCCGCATGATCCAGCCCGAGGAGAACAACGAGGACAACCCCGTCTACCATCTGGAGGTCAAGAAGAACCGCTTCGGGGTTGTCCCCAAAACCGTCCGACCGCTCTACCGCGTGGGCGACCGGCTGCTGACAGATACGGAGTGGCTTGAACATTCAAACAGGAGACAACTCTACGGAAGATAGACGCGCATAGAAGACGTGTTATGCAAACACAGCGAGATTTCTGGTTCAGAAGGGCAACACTTCAACTCTTCTGTTGTTCTTGTGCCGCTTGATACTCTTGACTTGGCCATACTTTATGAAATTCGGCCATCAGGGATTCGATCAACCGCATGCAGAACTCATGTGAATCTAGGAAGTACTTTGGAATCATGGGCAATGATTGTCCTTGTTGGACACGTGCATGGGAACCAGCTTTATTACAGTATATCGCATTGGCTTGTCCTCTGTCATGAATGTAGACGTCGCGGGTCGCCTTTATCTCAATGAACTGATGATACGCGGGTATCTCGAGAATATTGAATCCACAAATCTCTGACGCAACCTCTGCGAACTCCCGCGGTGATTTGTAAGACAATTCATTGATAAGGGCGGAGATCGCCGCAAGATGGACTCCCTCCAGCGAGCTGCATTCAAAAATTGTTGATAAAGCAATCGAACGCTTTGCGCCTATTTTCTTGGGGTACTGAAGAAGTATGAGTCGCAAACAATCACCAAGCACGGTTTCGGTGATCGTCACCAATTGGTAAATGCCGTTCTTCGCAAGCTCAAAAGCAGAAAGGTGTTGGTAGTGCCCGATAATGTCTTTCTTAGCGTATTGATTCTCACCAACGATGGCTTGCCCATCAGGACGGACTCCAAGGGGGTACGTAAGTTTGATCTGCTCATCCGCTGACTGCTGAATATTCTGAACGGCCAGCGCAAAGGCGTTGTGAGAGAGTTGAATCAACTCGCCCAATTTAAAAAGTTGGGCCATCGACGCATTCAAGGTTCGATAGAGCGTATCGCCAAACTCAACATGCCGAGTCATTCTAGACCTCCAGATCCAAATCAAGTAACGAGCCCATGAGCATAATGAACTCAGAGCAGAACCAAGTACAAGTCTTTCAAGAATTTGCTCCGAAGGCAAGCCGTGTTCTTCTCGTTGGTTCAAGCCCCATGCGCGACACAAAAAGGCACAGAGCCTATTAAGATAAACGACGCGGGGACCCCCATCCCCGCGCCGTAGCGGTCATCGCCTGCGGCGCTGCCACACGCCGCCGCCCCGCCACCATTCCCTCCGGACGGGGGCGCTTGCGCGGGATACGCGCAGACTCCGGCGGCTCCACGCACACGCGCTGATTGCGCGGAACGCCTGCGGCAGCCGGGGGCCGGGCCTTTCCCTCCCGGACCCTCCCCGTCCAAGGCCGGCACAATACACCGCCGTTGCCGCCACTCATGCCTTTGCCCGTCAGCAACGCCGCGCCGTTGCACACGGTCACGCCAACGCTTCGGATACTCGCGACGGCGGGATACCGCCTTTGTCATGCCCGTTGCCCACTGCGCGGCTGGCGGCAGGCTCCCGGTCTTCCGTCCCTCCAGACCGTCCGCTTCCCCGGTCCAAAACTGACGGACACGGCCCCACCGTCCTGTCTGCAATCCCAGTGTCTTATAACGCCGTTGCCCTCCCTTTCGCCATCATCGCAAACACCACAGGCGAGGATGACGGCGAAAGGAAGGGCAGCGTTATGAAACAGACACTTTTCAGATTGCAGAGCAGGGCCGGTTTGAGTTCGGCGTCCACGGCGGCGGGTGCCGCTGGTGAGGATTCGGGCTCAGTCAGAGCAGACGTTTTGTCACACCCCCTTCGTCGGGTGTGAAGAAAGGACACACCACCATGAATAACACATGCCACCCGTACAGCACAACCCGCGCCGCGAGGCGCTACGTGTCACCCCGCACCCGCCCCTTGAACGACTACGAGCGCGAGACCCGCGCCCTGTCTTACATGCTCAAAGAGGCCGATTGCCCCGAGGCCGCCTTGCAGATCGCCGCCGCCGAAATGGCCGCGCTGGTTTGGGGGCCATGCAACCTCATCCCCGCGCCCGACCACACCGGCGACACCGCCGCCAACCGCCGCCTTGCCAAGGCCATCGCCGCCCACGTGAAGGGAGGGGCCGAGGTTCACGACATCCTGACCCGCACAGCGCCCGCGCCCAGCTCCTGCGACCGCCACCGCGCCAAAGGCCCCGCCGTCAGCGTGGAGGAGCACAACATCACGCGCCGCGACGGCAAGCCCATTCCCTGCCGCCGCACGTTCATCGTGGACAACGTCCTTGTCGGCGGCAACACCATCCGCGCCTGTTTCAACGCGCTGGGCTTCGGCACCGGCCTTGTTTTCGGCGACGCCTCTTTTCATCACGAATAACCGGAAG
>DAOPZC010000134.1:0-6217 GCA_035353175.1 Kiritimatiellia bacterium
ACGTTTCACGGAGGAGAAAATGGTCAAAATCAGACTTCGCAGAACAGGTTGTAACAACACCGCGTCGTTTCGCGTGGTGGCGACGGATGAGCGTTCGCCCCGCGATGGTAAGTTTTTGGAGATCCTTGGATGGTACGATCCCAAGCGTGAAGGCGAGAACTTCAAGCTGGATCTGGACCGTGTCGCGCACTGGCAGTCCAAGGGCGCCCAGTTGAGCGAGACCGTGGCGAGCATGGTCCGCAAAGCCAAGAAGAGCGCCGCTGCAACGGCGTAAAGGCGTTGACGGTCGGTATGGGCGCGCCCCTGCAGATCGATGTGCTGACCGTGTTTCCCGGCATGCTCCGAGGGTTTCTCGAAGAGAGCATGCTGAGGCGTGCGGCAAGGCAGGGGGCAGTGGTTTTCCGTACGGTGGATTTGCGGGATTTCGCGCACGACGCCCGGCGCACCGCAGACGACCGTCCGTACGGGGGCGGTCCCGGCATGATCATGAAGCCGGAACTGTGGTTCGAGGCAATTGAGGCGGTCCGTACGCCGGGGGCGCGGGTGATATTGATGACCCCGTCCGGAGCGACGTTCCGGCAGGCTGAGGCGCGCCGCTTGGCGCGGGCTCAGCACCTCATTTTCGTCTGCGGACACTATGAGGGAATTGATGAACGCGTGCGTGAGGCGCTGGTGACAGACGAGCTGTCGATCGGCGACTACGTGCTCACCAACGGGGTTTTGCCTGCGGCGGTGGTGGTGGATGCGGTGGTGCGGCTGTTGCCCGGCGTGCTGGGCGGCGGCGAAGAGGCGACACGGGACGAGTCCTTTACCGAGGGCCTTCTGGAGTATCCTCAGTACACGCGTCCGGCGGTGTACAGGGGCCTGGCCGTGCCGGCGGTGTTGCAGAACGGCAACCACGCGGAAGTGGATGCCTGGCGCGCGCGGCAGGCGTTGGACAGGACGGCGAGACGGCGTCCGGACTTGCTGAAGTAAGGTTCGGCGCGGAACAGTTTTTGAGTGAAGAAGGAGTAGGGATCATGATTGCTAAAGCGATTGACAAGATCAATGCCGAGCAGGTAGAGAAGGCGAATGCCGGTAAGGTTGCGCCCACGTTCAAGGTGGGTGACAGCGTGAAGGTTTTCGTGAAAATCAAGGAAGGCGATAAGGAGCGCGTGCAGGCTTTCGCCGGCACGGTGATCGCCCGCGATAACGGCAAGGGTAATACCGCCACCTTCACGGTGCGCCGCATCTCGTTCGGCGTCGGCGTGGAGAAGGTCTTCCCGGTGAACTCGCCTTACATCGACCGCGTCGAGGTGGAGCGCTCCGCCAAGGTGCGCCGCGCGAAGCTCTACTTCCTGCGCGATCTGACTGGCAAGAAAGCCCGTCTGCGCGAAGTATAAAACTCTCCGCTCCGGCTCTGCTCCGGACTTTTGCAGCAGGATGAAAGACGAAAACAGGGACGCTTGACGGCATCCCGGTTTTCGTCTTTTTATGTCCGGTCACGGCGCGAGCGGAAGCTCGCACTGCACGCGCAGAAACAGGCGGTTGGTCGGCGTCAGGCTCACTGTCCGCGTGGTTTCCGGTGACGTCGGATCCGTGATCAGCCCCAACGCCGAATCGGACCACGTGTTGGTCACGTCGCGGCTGACCGCCACCCGGTAGAAACGGGTGTCCTTGGAGGCCCACGTCAGGTCGAGGGCGGCCGTGTTGGTGGCCACGAGCGCGGTGATCGCCAGCAGGTCGGAAGGGTCGGTCGGATCCGTGTCCGCGCCGTATTCGTCGGCGTCAGGCTGGCCGTCGTTGTCCGCGTCGGCCGGTGCCGGGCCGAGCCCTGCCAGCGTGTTGGTGTAGCCGTATTCCCATGGATCGGGCAGGCCGTCGGCGTCGCTGTCCGGCCCGCCGACGAGGCGGTCGGTCTGGACGAACGCGAAGGCGTTGCTGAGGCTGATCCACCCCGTGTTGGCGCTCCAGGCGTAACCTTGAAGCGCCCCGGTCGTCAGGTCTACCGAAGGCTTCCCATAGGTCTGCTCGAACGTGATCCACCCGGTGTTCGCGGCCCAGGCGTATCCTTGCAACAGGCCGTAGGGGCTGACGTTCACACCGTAGTCGGCCGCGCTGGCATTCCCGTACGCGACGCCGTTGAGGGGCGTGCCGTTCCCCAGGTGGATCCAGCCGGTGTTGGCGGCGTAGAGGTAATTTGAGCAGACGTACCGGCCGATCACGGCGCCGTTGGTGGTGTCGGCCCGCGCATCGATCCAGCCGGTGTTGGCGGCATACGCGTAACGGTTGGACACGTTGACCGTCGACGTGGCCATGACGGCCGATGTGGCGCCGAGCCAGATGGCCGTAAGCAGCATTTTGAGAGTCATGGACTCGCTCCTTTCTCCCCTTTCGGCTGCGGGCCGGATGGGATTCGCGCGCCGGGTCAGTCGTCGAAGTTCGCCCAGGGATCGGTCGTGCCGACCGTCGTGACGGCGAGCGGCGGGATGATGGCGCCCGTAACAGGCATGATGATGATCGGCCCGACGGTGTTGCCGTTGACGATGAAGTAGTCGCAGGTCTGCATATACCCGTAGCTCAAGTTTCGGGCAATGAAGTTCGCTGCGCCTGTGATGTCGTAGGCGTACATCGTGTTGCCGCTCGAGTGGTTAGCCTCGATCCGGTTGCAGTTGCCGTCTACGCGGATGCCGTCGGCGATCGGCTGACCGATAAAACCCAGGTTGTCGGACGTCCGGTTGTTCTCGATCCGGTTATTGTCGCCCTGTGCGTAGATGCCGGCATAGCAGGGGTATAACCCTGTGACCGAAACCGCCAAGCCGTTTCCCGAACAGCTGTTTCCGGTCAACAGCGTGTCGCGCGCGACGAGGATGCCGTTGCCGCCGTTGTTGTTGGCCGCGCAGTCCCGCACGATCGAGCCCGCGCGCCGCCGTCCCTCGACGGGGAGGACGTAGGTCAGATGGATGCCGTTGTTGGAGAGAGAGGGCTCCGTCCCCGGACCGTTGCTGTCGGTGACGCAGGAGATGACGTGTCCGCCGTTTTCCGCGAGAATTCCGTCGCCCGCGTTGTATTGGGCCGCGCATTCGCGGATGGTCGTACAAGACGCGTGCAATCCGTTCGCCACCGTATGGATGCCGTTGCCGCCGTTTCCCCTGGCGGTGCAGCGCGCGACAACCGACGCGGGACCGGTAAAGAGGCCGTCGCCGCCGTTGCTCACCGCCCGGCACGCCTCGAAAACGCAGGAATGTCCGGCTGAAATTCCGGCGGTCGTGTTGTCGAACGCCGCAACGGTCTCGAGCCGTGCGCCAGCCGACACGGCCACGCCCTTGTCGTTGTGTTCGGCCGTAACGTCGCGGACGATGGCCATCGGACCGCTCACGTTGATGCCTGCCGTATTCGACCCAACGGGGTCCGGGCCAAGCCATGCCACGACCCGCCCATTAAGGACCGTCAGGTTCTTGAACGCGCACCGGATGCCGTTGCCGCTCGATTTTCCGGGGCCGTAGAGCGTGAAGCCCCGCATGTCGATGGTGACGTCGTCGGACTGCACGTCGATTCCGTCCAAACCCGTTGCGGCACACACGAGATTGGTGGTGAAGTAGTATGCCCCGCTTTGCGTGATGACGTAGGGAACTGACTTGATCATGCCGCGGGGCTCGACTTCATCCAACGTCCGCATGGTCGGTACAGGTGCCGCGCCGGGTGTCAGCGGGCCTTGGGCCGTGCAGAGAAACGCATGCATGCCGCACATGCCCAGAATAAACAGACAGATTGACCTCTTCATGCTCAATCCCTCCTATGTTCTGCGGACGGCAAGCCGGTCGTCTGACCTGTTCCGCGCCAGCGGAGCTTTAACGGGCGATCAACTCGCGTTCGCGTTTGTTTGGCGTATACACTTGGAACTCCATTCAAACAACGAGAGTATCACGTATGGTGCGTTGCTTCACATCGGTACAAATGGTTTCACAGCCCGATGGGCTTGTCAAGCCTTTCCAATAGTCTTGTCGGGGTGAAAAGGGACGGGGCGCGACAGTGGCGTCGCGCCCCGTACGGGCACAGGAAAAGTGGTTGCGAGAGGTGGTTTATTCGCTGGCCTTGATCTCGTCCCAGATGCGGGTGTAGAGGGCGGTGGCATCGCCGAGATAGCGCATGACCTCGGCGCGGTTCAGATCCTCATCCGAGGGGAAGATCGCGGTGTTTTCGCGGTACTTGGCCGGGATTTTGGCGTAGGCCGGAGCGACGGGCGAACAGAACCCCGTGTAACAAATGTTCTTGGCCGCCCACGCGGGGTCGTAGATAAAGTTGATGAAGCGGTGGGCGAGTTCCACGTTGCGGGCGGTGGAAGGGACCGCCATCTCGTCGCAGGAACAGGGATAACCCTCTTTCGGGTAGATGAACGTGACTTCCGGGGCCTCTTCCTGAACCTGCACGATATCGCCGCTGTAGGCCATGCAGAGCAGGAACTCGCTGGAGGCGAGTCCGGTCTTGTACGCCTCGTTCTCGAACCGGGCGATGTTGGCCTTCCACCGGATGACGAGGTCGCGGGCCTGTTCGAGTTCAACCACGTTGGTGCTGTTGAGGCTGTACCCCAGGGTCTTGAGCGCCGCGCCGATGGTCATGTGCATGTCGCCGATCAGGGTGGACCGGCCTTTGAACCGAGGATCTAGATAGAGGTTCCAGGAAGGCGTGAGACCGGCGGTTTTGTCTTTGCGAAAGGCGAGACCGGTATAAAAAACGGTGTAAGGCACGGTGTAGGTGAGCGCGCCATCGTAGATTTTGTCGCGGAAACGCTTGTCGAAGTTGGCTCCGACATTGGGCAGCAGGTCGTGCTTGAGCGGCTGGATCATCTTGCTGTCGACCAGCATCTTGATGAAGAAGGTGCTGGGGAAGATCACGTCGTACCCGCCGCCGCCCGCCCGCAGTTTGGCGTACATGGCCTCGTTGGTGTCGAAGGTGTCGATCTTGACTTTACAGTTGTATTGTTCCTCAAACGCGGCGACGAGTTGGGGGTCGATGTAGTCGGACCACGTGTAGACATAGAGCGAGGGTTTGCTTGCTCCGCAGCCGCCGAGCAGCAATGCTGCGGCGAGGGTGAGGATGCCGAATCGCAGGGAAGTCGCGCGTTGAATCAGTAACATGTTGCCCTTTCTTGGTGGGTCTCGCAAATGAAACAGAGTATTCCGGAAGATGCGGGACCTGCAACTGGTTTTTTCAAAAAAAGAAGAGGCCGGACATCCGCCCGGCCTCTCCATGTGGGTTCTTAAACCCGCTTACTTCGCGTAAACCTTCTTCGCGTGGTAGTGGTTGTGCAGCAGGTGGTGGGCCTTCTCGCTGAGCGGCTTGCCCAGATAGTCGGCATACAGCTTCTGCACTTGCGGGTTGAGATGCGACATGCGCAGGACGCACTTCTCGTCATCGGTGTAGATGCCGGCGGTGCGGGCTTTGCGGACCTCGTCGGTCGCGCCGGTGGGCTGTCCGCCGCCGCCGATGCAGCCGCCGCGGCAGGCCATGACTTCGATGAAGTCGTAGCGCGGCTTGCGGCCGGCCTTGCGGTCCTCGCGGACGGCGTTGAGCACCTGCTCGACGTTGCCCATCTGGTGGGCAACGGCGATGTTCACCTTCGTGCCTTTGATGTCGATCGTCGCCTCTTTGACGCCTTCCATGCCGCGGACGGACTGGAAGTCGATCGAAGGCGGCTGCGCATCGCCGGTGATCAGGCAGTAGGCCGTACGCAGTGCGGCCTCCATCACGCCGCCGGTGACGCCGAAGATCGTGCCCGCGCCGGTGTAGTCGCCGAGAATCGAGTCGGCCTCTTCCTTCTCGAGGTTGAGGAAGTCGATGCCCGTGCTCTTGAACATGCGGGCCAGCTCGCGGGTGGTGAGCACCACGTCGATGTCCTGGTAGCCGCTGGCGAACATGGTCTCGCTGCGGGAGATCTCGTACTTCTTCGCCGTGCAGGGCATGACCGAGACCATAAAGATCTTGGAGGGGTCGATCCCCATCTTCTCGGCGTAATAGGTCTTCGAGAGCACGCCGAGCATCTGCTGCGGCGACTTGGCGGAGGAGAAGTTATCGATGAAGTCGGAGGCGTACTTCTCCATCCAGTCGGTCCACGCGGGGCAGCAGGAGGTGATCAGCGGCAACGTGCCGCCGGAGGTGAAGCGCTTGATGAACTCCGACCCCTCCTCCATGATGGTCACGTCGGCGCTGTAGTTGGTGTCGAAGACCGCCTTGAAGC
>DAOPZC010000135.1:0-6131 GCA_035353175.1 Kiritimatiellia bacterium
TCTCGACCACCGCCTTGAGGCCGGCGCGCCCATTCGGATAGAGCGACGGAAGAGGTTCGGCGTCGCCATAGCGGGACATGCCGTCGAAATCGATCTGGTTAATGCCCAGATCCAGGGCCAGTTTGATCCACTCGTCCGCCGTTTTTTCAGAGATGGGGGCGAACAGATAGGAGCCGCGGTTGATCTCCGCCTCGAGCGCCCACGGCCCGCCGATCGGCGACTGCGGCAGTTCCGGCGCGGCCTTGACAACCTCCTGCAGCGCGCGGCGCAGCCCCGCTTGCGGGCAGCCGACCAGCGCGACTTTCGCGCCCGCAAAGCCGAAGCGGGGGTAGCAGCGCGCGTCCAGCGCGCTGGACGCGCCCGGCAGCCGGTCCACCCGCGTCTGCAGGTTCAGCGCCAGCGCGCACGCCGCGAACGGCTCGTCGGATGCGCCTTTCAGCGCCAGCGGAAGAGATACGAAGGCGAATTCCTCAACGCCTTCGCCCGTGACTGACACCACCTCGACCGCGATGCTGTTCCGGCCGCCTGCGATCGCGAGCGCGGCAGAAACGCCCGCGTCGCCGAAGTCCAACTGCAGCCGGCCGTCGGCCAGGACCGCTTTCCGCGCGGGAAAACGTTTACCGGCCTTTTTCACGGCCGCAAACGCCGCGCCGGGCTGCGACGCGCAGTAGTTGACGCCCGACGCCTTGTCGATGAAGGCGACCGTGCACGCGTCTGCGCCGACGGTCAGCCGCACCGACTCGCTTTCGACACTCAGCGCCACAGGCTGTTCCTGCGCGGTCGCGGCGCCAGACCATACTGCGGCCCAGGCGGCAACGGACCAGAGGTCCCGCCAGAAACGTCTCGCAAAGGCATGCTTCTCAGCTTCTTTGACCCGCTCGTCACGCATCATGTTTCGCTCTTCTCCTTTACAGGCACAGGGATCTCAATCCGAACAGCCGTTTCGTGCTGAAGGCCGCCACGTAGTCGTCGAACCGGGTTTGGAAAAGGCCTCCCGAGATTGCCACCGCGCGCCAGCGGTTTGTGTCCGCAGCGAAGACGTTGTGCTCGGTAAAGGCCACAAAATGATACGCGGCCTGCTTGTAAAGGTCCGCCGCCTGTTCGGGAAACGCGTTGCCGTCCGACCAATCGAAGTGCCTGTGCATCTGGCCGCGGTACCACTGTGCCCTCCGACAGAAAACGCGTGACAGGAGATGACGAGCGCGAACGCCCCAACAGCAACCCGATGCCCCCTTCGACTCATCCGTTTGCCTGATCCCTTCCCGCTCAGCCATTACGTGACGGCACTCGCCGCCCGCGTCAGCTAATTGTTTCTGACGCTCGCGAGCCCCTACGGCGCCGGCTCCCACGGCACCAGCGCCAGGCGGAACCCGGTCGACCAACTCGGGCCGGTGTTCATCCGATACCCTGAACGCGGGTCTCTCTGGCCGTCGTACGCGCCGCCCTTCCTGACGCGGCCGTCGTTGTTTCCCGTTCCCATCGCTCGGCTCGCGGGCCCCACCGGCTCGGTCGCCGAGGAAGTTCCGAGGTTGGCCGTGTACCAGTCGCGCACGTTCTCGTTCACATTTCCGAGCATATCGTACAGGCCCCACGCGTTGGGCTGCTTCTCGCCCACGCGGTGATGACGGCGGGTGTTCGGATCGTTCACGCCAAGAACCGCGCCGGAAGTAAACGCGTCCCAAGCCAGCGGGGTGCGGTTGGGGCAGTTCGTTGAGGTCGTGGTCAACGGCAGACCGTTGTAGAGCGCAGTCTGCGTTCCGGCCCGGCAGGCGTATTCCCACTGCGCTTCAGTCGGCAGATCGAATCGCAGCCCGGTCTTTTGCCGCAGCGCGCCCACAAAGGTGTTGGTCTCGACCGTGTCCCCGGCTTGCGGCCACGTGCCGCCGCGGATCGTGTCATAGGTGACATTCTCGACCGGCCGCAGCGGCTTGTCGTAGTGCCCGGACGAATTCAGGTTCCCTGAAGGGGTGGTGTTCATGGCGCGCACCCATTGGCCCTGCGTCACCTCGAACACCCCGATGTAGAAGTCGTTGGTCAGCGTGACCTGGTGCCAGTCCTCGTTAGACTGGTGCCACACCTCCGAGCTCGGCGAGCCCATCCAGAACGTGCCCGCCGTGATTCGCCGCAGGACCAGCAGGTTCGAACGATAGACGTCGTTCGAGAGTCCCCCGTACGGCAGCGCCTCGGCGCTGGTGTAGGCCAGCGTGCGCAGGGCGTTCGTCCAGTACGCGCCCCCCATATCCAGTACCAGATACAGCGGCGGGTTGTCCGGCGACCACGCCGAGACTTTGGCGCGCGCCTCGGCGACTCTCTGGCCGGGCCAGTCCTCGCCCGCGTTCCAGACGATGTGCTTCTCGTTCGCGTCGTCCGCCGCGATCAGGGCCGACACGTCGCCGATCAGGCGGGTCACGTGGCGGTCCGGAATCTTCACGCCCGACCACGCCGGCGCCGTCAAGCTGTTGGTCTCGATCGCCACGGTGATGTAGGCGTCCCCGCCGGTCAGCCGATAGTAGATGTCGACCGTGTAGGAGTCCGGCCGCGGCACCATGCGCACGTCGCTCACCTGTGGGGCGGCCTGCGCCGCCAGCGCGGCCAGGCCCAGCGAAAGACCGGCAGACAGAATTTTCATTAGGCTCGTCATCTTTTTCGCCTTTCTTAAAACACTGTGATCAACAGCCCGACGAACGGACAGGTGTTGAGCTGGAACACCTCGGAACAGGCGGCGAAGAGCCCGGTCAGGTCGAGCGGCTCAGAAGCGCTCGCCGGAAGACTTTGGACATTCTGAAGGCTCAGCGCAACAGAAATAGATGATGCGTCTTCCGCTGCCGCTGCCATCTCCGGGCTGGCAGATGCGATGCCAACGCAGAAGAGGGCCGAAAGACAGCACACACAAAAGCGATTCCGTAGTATTTTCATGTGTCACTCCTTTCAATTCGCGGGCGTCCCCTCCAGCGGCAGGGCGAGGCGGAAGCCGGTATTGTTCACCGCCGCGGCGACGCCGATGCGGTAGCGCACCGCCGAGCGCGGATCGGCCTGGTTGTTGAAGCCGCCGCCCTTGCGGACGCGGTCGGTTTCGGTCGTCCCGCCGACGGGGTCGATGGCCCAGCCGTAGCCGAGCGAGACGGTGAAGCGGTCGCGCACGATCTCGCAGACGTTGCCGATCATGTCGTAGAGGCCCCACGCGTTGGGCTGCTTCGTGCCGACGCGGTGATGCTGGTTGGTCGAGTTGTAGTAATCCCACGCGATCGGGTTGCGATTGGTGCAGAGCTGGGTGGTGGTGGTCAAGTTCAACCCGTTGTGGAGCGAGGTCAGCGTGCCGGCCCGGCAGGCGCATTCCCACTGCGCTTCGGTCGGCAGATCGAAGCGGAGCCCCCCGCTTTTCGCGCGCAGCCGTCCGATGAACGAGTTCGCGTCCACGGCATCATCGGCCAGAGGCCACGTGCCGCCGCGGAGCGTCGAAAACGTTATGGACTCGACCGGACGGTTCGTAGGATTTTCAGAGGTGCCGCCTGTGTTGGCGGAGGGAGAGGTGTTCATCACCCGCAGCCACTGCCCCTGCGTCACCTCGAAGACGCCGACGTAATAGTCGTGGGTCAGCGTGACGAGATGGAGCCGCTCTTTGGCGCCGCTGGCCCCTTCAGAAATGGACTTGCCCAGCTCGTTCGTCGGGGAACCCATGTAGAAGCAACCGTTCGGGATGCGCCGCAGCGCCAGTCTGTTCGTGCGGTAGAGGTCGTTGGTCAGGCCGCCGTCCGGCAGCGCCTCCTCGCTGGGGTAGACCCGATGCGGGAAGGTCGCGTCCGCGTCGTAGGCCGCGCCCAAATCCAGCACGAGATAAGGCGGCGGGTTGTCCGCCGACCAAGCTTCGATCTTGGCACGCGCCCCGTCGACCTTGTGGTCCGGCCAGTCGGCGCGCGCGTCCCAAACGATGTGCTTCTCGTTCACCGCGTCCGCCGAAACCAGCACCGACACGTCGCCGGACACGCTTTTCACAAACCGGTCCGGGATCTTGACGCCTGACCACGCCGGCGCAACTGCGGCATTCGTCTCGATGGTCACCGTGATGTAGGCATTGGTTCCCGTGAGCCGGTAATAGAGGTCAACCTTACGCGAATTCTGGCGGGGCACGAGGCGCACATCACTCACCTGCGGACCTGCGAACGCGTTGCCCGCACACAGGAGCGCCGCGAAATAGAGAAGCGTGCTCATTTTAGGTTGTGCCATATCTCAATCCTTTTTCTGGTGCCCGCTCAGGGCTGTGACGGCACGGGCGTACCTTCCAGAGGGCGGATCGCCAAACGCAAACCGCCAAACCCGCCCGACGCGTAAACTCCGCGGTAGCCTGCGCGGGGATCCACCTTGCCGTTATACCCGCCACCTTTTTGGACACGGTCGGTGCCTGTCGGCGCACCGACAGGGTCGACCGCGCTCGCGTTCCCGAGCTGGTCCTGGTACCGGTCACGTACCACCTCGTAGACGTTGCCGATCATGTCGTACAGGCCCCACGCGTTCGGCAGCTTCTCGCCGACCCGGTGGTGGTAGTTGCCGGAGGTCCAGGCGTCCCAGGCGATTTCGGCCCGATTGGGGCAGGGGTTGGTCGTCGACGTCAGGTCCTTGCCGTTGTGTAGCGCGGTCTGCGTGCCGGCCCGGCAGGCGTACTCCCACTGCGCCTCAGTCGGCAGATCGAACGCGAAGGCGTTGGCGCAGCGGCTGCGCAGCGTGCCGATGAGCGAGCCGGCGGCGATGACGTCGTTGGTGTCCGGCCATGAGCCGCCCCGCAGGTTGTCGTACGTCTCGCTGTCCGCGGGATTGCCGAGTATGGGCGTGGGAGCCGCATACTTGATCCGCCGCCACTGTCCCTTGGTGAACTCGAACACGCCCATGTAGAAAGCGTGAGAGAGCGTGGCCTGATGCAGATTCTCGTTCGCGTAGCGGCCCGGTTCGCCAAAAGGAGAACCCATCACGAACGCGCCCGAATCGATCCGCCGCATCACGAGCAGGCTGGTCCGGTAGATGTCGTTCGTGAGGCCGCCGTGCGGCAACGCGTCCAAGCTCGGGAAACCCAAGGCGGTGATGGTGTGTTGCGTGAAATAGTCGCCGCCCTGACAGTCGCCCCCGAGGTCGAACACCAGAACCGACGGCGGGTAGTTGGTTGACCACGCGGTGACGACTGCGCGCGCCTCGGCGATTTCCACACCGGGCAATTCGTCACCCGCATTCCAGACGATGTGCTTGTCGTTCGATGCGTCAGCCGTGATCAGGCGCGACACGTCTCCGCTCAGCCGCGTCAGCCGCGAGTCTGGGATTTTGACGCCCGCCCACGCCGGCGCGGCCAAAGCGTTCGTCTCAATGGCCACCGTGATATAGGCGTTATCGCCCGTGAGCCGGTAAGAAATATCCACCGTGCGCGAATCTGTCCGCTGCGCCAGCCGCACATCACTCACCACAGGCGCCGCGCCAGCAGTTCCTGCGAGCAACGCCATGATGACACTCCCCGCCGCAATCACGTTCTTCCTCCTCATCGCACCCTCCATTTTCAAGCGCCGAAAACATGGCCTGCCGCTCATCAAGATCATGTGGCACGATTTATATGAAACAAGCAACCCCCGTTAGCACCTCCTGAAAACCAACCGCACCATGAAATTTCCAATTTCTATGTTTAAATTACATAAGCGCCGTCAGTTTGTCAACTGCGCGCGTTCGGGGGGGGCAGGCCGTTATGACGCCAGGCGTTGACGGCGGGAGCCAATAGCCGTATGCGGGAGGAGATATCCGGTCGGGGCGCGAACATCGCACGGAGAGACAGAGGAACACGAATGGTTCCCAATACAAGGTGACCGAAAAGGCATCGCAAATGAAAATGCCTTCTCCTTTTGAATAGGCACCGTTAGGCGGTCAGGCTCATGCGGCCCCTCTGGCACCAGGAAGAACGGGCACCGGCGGGCGCGCCGGCGCCCGTTTCCGCTTCAGGGCGCGGGCCGCGGCGCGGCGCGCAAAAAAGAAGGGGGCCGGAGACCTCGCGGTCTCCGGCCCCCAGAAATAAAACCCGGCGGCGTCCTACTCTCCCACAGGCGCGTCCTGCAGTACCCTCGGCGATGGGGCCCTTCACTTCCGTGTTCGGAATGGGAACG
>DAOPZC010000136.1:0-5911 GCA_035353175.1 Kiritimatiellia bacterium
GGCGTGAGCGTGCTGTGCGAGAAGCCCATGGCGCTGAACGCGGCGGACTGCGAGATCATGATCAAAGCGGCGAAGAAGGCGCCCGGCGGCGCGAAGTTGATGATTGCGCAGTGCCTGCGGTTCTGGCCCTGCTACGTCTATCTCAAGAAGCTGGTGGACAGCAAGAAGTATGGCAAGGTGATCGCGGCCTCGTTCCGGCGTTTCAGCGCGCCTCCCGGATGGCAGAAGGGCACCAACTGGTTCGCAGACGAGAGCAAGAGCGGCGGCGTGGCGCTGGATCTGCACATCCATGACACCGACATCGTCAATTTCCTGTTCGGCATGCCCAAATCGGTGACGAGCACGGCGGCCTTCGGAAAAGCCGGTGAGATGCAGTACATCTCCACGCTCTACGATGTAGGCGGAGCTGCGGTGACGGCCGAGGGAAGCTGGGTGATGACCAAGACGCTGGGGTTTGAGGCCAGCTATGTCGTGACCTTCGAGAAAGCGGTGGTGGTGCTCGACGGCAAGCGCGAGAAGCCGCTGTGCGTGTATCCGGCCAAGGGCGAGGCCTTCGTTCCGGTCTTGGCGGAGGGAGAGGGGTACGAGTATGAGATCAAGTGGTTCCTCGACGTGCTGAACGGCAAGAAGGTGGCGTGCGTGACGACGCCGGAGCAGTCGCGCGACTCGGTCAAGATCGTGGACGCGGAGAAAAAGTCCGCGAAGACCGGGAAAACGGTCAAGCTCGCGAAATAGAAACGCGGTGTGTGAAACTCGGGATGGGGAGGTAACGGTTTATGCAGAAGTGCGGCAAGTGGCCGATCAGCGTGTGCAGCTGGTCGTTCCGGAAGGGGATCGACGAGATCGGCTCGGTCATGACGGCGCTGGGGCTGGAACACATTAACCTCGCGATCGCGCCGGCGCTCGGTCCGGACGGCGAGGCTTATTTGGAGGCCGTGAAGCGCCAGAACTGGACGGTCACGGCGGGGATGATGAACTTCGAGTATGAGGACTACACGACGCTCGACACGATCCGGGTGACCGGCGGCGTTGCTCCGGATGCCCACTGGCCCGCGGCGGGTGAGGCGTTCGCCAAGGCCGCGAAGATCACGGCGGAGCTGGGGTCGAAATACATCGCGATGCACGTGGGTTTCCTCGATCACACGGACCACGCCTATGCCAAGAAGTTCTATGACCGCGTGCGGTACTTGGGCGACCGCGCGGGCGAGGCGGGCGTGACACTGCTCATGGAGACGGGGCAGGAGACGGCGGAGGATTTGCAGCGTTTCGTCGAGACGCTGAACCATCCGAACGTGCTGCTGAACTTCGATCCGGCCAATCTGATCCTGTACAACAAGGACGAGCCGCTGACGGCATTCCGCCGCCTCGCGCCGTGGGTCCGCCACATCCACGTCAAGGACGCGATCCGCACGAAAATTCCCGGCTCGTGGGGCAGCGAGGTCGTGTGGGGCGAAGGCCAGGTCAACTGCTATGCGTTCCTGAACACGCTGGCCGAATGCGGATTCGACGGCGCGCTGGCGATCGAGCGTGAGGCGGGCGAACAGCGCGTGAAGGACATTTCGACGGCCGTGCGTCGCCTGTTGGCGTATTGAGTTCCGAAATTGTTCGCGCGGGCCGAGGGGGCGGGCAGCCGTCTCCTCGGCCCTCTCCTTTTTCGGAGCCGAAGGCCCTTCTCGGGCGTTACGGCTGATCCGCCGCGCATTGTTTCAGCAGCCGCGGCAGCTCGGACATGTCGCGGAATGCGGCCACCCCGGGAGCCGCCGAGCCGTTTGCTTCCGGCGCATACAGCAGCACTTTCATGCCCGCGGCCGCTGCGGCTTTCACCCCGGCCGGACTGTCTTCGACGACGACGCAACGCTCGGGTGAGAACCCCATCGCTTGGGCCGCGTGCAAAAACAGCCCGGGGTCCGGCTTCCAGGAGCCGACCTCGTAGGAGCTGAAGATGTGTCCGCCAAAGAAGGGGGCCAGGCCGCAGACCTCCAGCGCCTGGCTGATCTTTGCGCGCGGCCCGCTCGACGCGATGCAGCGGGGGTAGGCGGTCGCGGCCAGCATTTCATGGACGCCCGGCATGGGCTTCAGCCCGCTTTCGAACAGTTCGGCCACGTGGTTCCGGTAGCGGTCCTCGAAGTCCTCCGGAAGTTTTCTGCCCAGGCGGTGCTCAAGGTCGGCGAAAATCAGGGTCATTTTTTTGCCCCGATAACGGTTGAGCAGATCTTCCGCCGTGTCGTCCAGCTCGGGGAGCAGATCGAGAAAGGCTTGGTAATTGAGGCCCTCGCTGTCGACCAGCGTGCCGTCAAGATCGTAGATCACACATAAGTCGGTCATTTTTGCTTAAGCCCGGCGTTCGCATTCATCTGAAATAAGTTCAAAAAGAGTAGCACGTTGGGATCGCACAGAAAAGAAAAGTCGGGCCCTGCGCAAGCCGGGACGGAGGTGTTCGCGCTTAAGGCGCGCGCCGGGTCGGGCGGATCACGTAGCGATGGGGCTGCGGTTTGTTGGCGGTGTGGGCCGCGCGGAAAAGATCGGCGGATTGGCTTTCGAGGGCCGCTTTCTCTGGAATGAGCGTCCGGTAGGACTCGATGACGCCGACGCGGTAGTTGTTCCAGATGTTGCTGGTTTTGCGCATCTCGGTCAGCCGCTCCTCCAAAAGCCGCTGTTCGATTTCCGGAGACCGCGCTTTGAGATCGGCGAAGAACAGGTGCTCGATCTGCGCGAAGGTCCGCAACTTGCGCCCTTCGACGACGGCGCGTTCGGCGAGGAGGCGCTGCACGGTTTGGGCCTGCCGGTATTGCGGGGTCACCTTGTTCGTCGCCAGATTGATCCCTCCCTCCAGCGCCGCCGCCGTGGTTTCCAGGGCGGGCTGGCCGTCGATCAAGACGTCGTAGCCGCCCCCGGGAAGGCCCGCGATCTGGAGCGTCTCTTGGTTGAGCTCCGCCGTGAGGGGAACGAGCTCCAGCGCTTGTTCGTTTGCGCTGTCGACCGGAAAGGGTAAGGCCTTTTCAAAGCAGGTGAAAGAGAGCGCGCCGTCCGCCAGGGCCAGCTGGCCGATTTCGCAGTTGCCTTGCGCGAGGACGGCGCAGCGGGCCGCGTCGATCCGCATGTCCGCGACGGTCGGCGCGAGCCCCTGCGCGCGGAGGAACAGATAGGCCATCACGAGATGTCCGACGGGGCCGGGGTGCACGCGGTCCTCCCCGACGATCGTGAATGCGGGATCTTTCGCTTGCCCGGCGGCGTTGAGGGCAGCCATGGGGCCGTTGAGGTCGACCAGCCCCGCGCCGTATTGGGCGGCCAGCTTGCGGGCCCCTTCGCCGCAGGCTTTGAGGGCGTCGTTGACGCCGGTGAGACTCTCCGTCGTTTGCTGCCCGGTCTGGTCGAAGAGCGAGGGCGTGATGAAGATGATGCGCGTGCCGTCCTTGGAGAGGAGCGACGCGAGCTTTTCAAGATTGGCGATGTTGGCGTCGATGGCCCTCTGCCGCTGCGCTTCGACCTGCGGCCCCGACGTGTCGCTGGCATAGAGATGCCGCCCCACGTCGTTCATGCCCAGCATGACCGTGGCAACGGTGGGCTTGCGCGGCGCGATGTCCCACGCATAGCGCCTGACACTGCCGGCCGCGGTGTCGCCGGCGAGTCCGCAGTTCCATGCTTCCAGCCGCATGAGCGGGAAACGCGTCGCGTAAAAAAGCAGGATTTGCGTGTGGTAGTGGGCCTGATGGGTGATGCTGTCGCCGATGAAACAGACGCGGTCGCCGTCCTTGAACGGCGGGGCTTCCGCGAAAGCGCAGGGACGCACGAGCGCGATTAAAAGCGAATAAAGCGCCGCCTTGAAAAATGAGGTGGGATACCTGCGTGTGCTTTTTTCAATAAGCATGCGGCAATTATCCCGTTTCAAATCCGGATTGGCAATCGCGATCTTCTGACGCGACGGCTAGACAAGCGGCAGCTCAGATGATAATTTCAACTGGTTAAGGCTGAGATATAATGAACCGGCCAATACGACGGAGGGGGACATGACGGCAAGAAAGCGTTCAAGCGGGACATGGTTTTTTGCATTTATGTTTGCGGCGGGCTTGCTCGGAGCCGCCGAGCCTGAGCTGGCGGCGGTTTCTCAGGCGATACGGAAGCAGATCGAGAAGAACGAGATTGCCGGTGCCGTCGCATGGGTGGCGACGCCCGACCGTGTGGTTCACTTTGCGGCCGTCGGCCAAGCGGATCTCGCGTCGAAAACTCCCTTGTCGGCCGATGCGCTTTTCTGGATTGCCTCCATGAGCAAGCCTGTGACGGCCTGCGCGATCCTGATCTTGCAGGACGAAGGAAAGCTCTCGGTTGACGATCCGGTTTCGAAGTACTTGCCCGAACTGGCGAGCCTCAAGACGGCCGACGGTGCCGCAGGTGCACCGACCCTCAAGCACCTGCTGACCCACACCTCCGGGCTGTCGGAGCCTTCGGAACAGGAGGCGCTCGCCGCGCGCACGCTGGCGGAGCTGATGCCGCACATCGCTTCCAAGCCGCTGGTTTTTCTGCCGGGCACGCGCTGGCAGTACAGCCAGTCCGGCATCAATTCGCTTGGGCGCATCGTCGAGATCGTGTCGGGACAACCGCTGCCGGTGTTTCTCGAAGAACGCCTTTTCGCCCCGCTCGGGATGATGGACACGACCTTCTATCCGACTGCGGCTCAGCGCGCGCGGCTGGCGAAGGCCTACCGGCGGGTGGCCGGAAAGCTGGAAGCGGCCGAAATTAAGCCGATCTATGACTGTGCGCGCGGGGATGCGCGTTACCCGGCCGCCAACGGCGGTCTCTATTCGACGGCTGCGGACTATGGCCGGTTCTGCCGGATGCTGCTGAATAACGGCGCGCTGGACGGAAAAAGGATCCTGTCACCTGCCGCCGTGGCGGCGATGTCGGCGGTGCAGAGCGGCGACCTCAAGACGGGGTTCACCGCGGGAATGGGCTGGGGGCTCGGCTGCGGCGTGGTCCGCCAGCCGCAGGGCGTCACGGCCATGCTGTCGCCCGGCACGTTCGGACACGGGGGAGCGTACGGCACGCAGGCCTGGGTGGATCCGGTTAAGAAAGTCGCGTACGTGCTGATGGTCCAGCGGGCCAACTTTCCCAACGGGGATGATTCGGAGCTGCGGCGCGATTTCCAAGACGCCGCGGCGAAGGCGCTGGCGTCGGCACGGCTTGATTTCTCCAGCGGGGAGGGTCAGGAAATTTCGCCGTGGGTGCCGGGCACGCTCGAGATCCATCAGATCAGCACGGGCCGCGGGAACGCGGGCCTGTACATCTTCCCGGACGGGACAACGATGCTCGTCGATGCGGGCGAGATTGCCAAGAAGACCGAGCGGCACACGCCGGACCGTCCGGACGGGACGCGCCCGGCCGGCGAGTGGGTCACGCGGTATATCCGCCATGCCTTGCGGCATGACGCTGACCCCGTGCTTGACTACGCGCTGGTGACGCATTTTCACGAAGACCACATGGGCGAGGTCACGGCAGACACGCCGCTTTCCGGTTCGGGTGCCTACCGGCTCTCCGGCCTTACGGCGGTCGGGGACAAAATCCGCATCGGCAAGCTGATGGACCGCGGCTGGCCGGACTACACGTATCCCCGAGAACTGAAGGCCGCGTTTGTCACGAATTACCAGGCGTTTGTGAAATGGCAGTCTGCGAACAAGGCGATGTCGATTGAGGCGTTCAGCCCTGGACGAAACGATCAGGTCGTGTTGCGGCGTGATGCCGCGAAATATCCCGACTTCGAATTCCGCAATGTCGGCGCGAATGGGATCATTTGGACGGGGAAAGGGACGGAAACGCAGCCCTGCATCCCTTCGCTGGAGACGGTTCCCAAAGCGGATTGGCCGGATGAAAACGTGTTTAGCACCTCCTTCCGCATCCGCTATGGGAAATTCGATTA
>DAOPZC010000137.1:0-5892 GCA_035353175.1 Kiritimatiellia bacterium
TAACCGGCGGCAGCCTTAAAGGATGTGCGTGTATTAGAGGACGGGGAACGAGTGTTTATTGATTGCATCGACTGCTCCTAACTGCCGGGTATTTCCCTTGGCAAAAAACGGTCGTATTCTACTAGCTGTGCGGTCAAGCCGCAACAGAACCGACGAAAAAATATTGCAATTTTTCCTGTTAGATTTTCGTGCGGGCGTTTGCTATTGTCCTCAGATTCAAATAATGACGTTTTCAGAAGGACTACGACGCCTTGGCCAACTTTTTCGCGGGTCGAGCGTCACCCCGTCTCTATTCCCTCGATTTGCCCGTTTATCCCGCACTGCCTGCCAATCGCTAATCGCGCGTGCTCCCCCTAACTCGCTTATCGCGCTGACCGCGCTTCTCCGGCCATTTTCCCCTCGCACCGCCCGCGCCCCAAGTGCTACACTTCAGCAATACAAAACTGAACGCGGGAACCGCCCCGCGCCATGAGTGACTCTATGCCGAAATACGACCATCTGACCCACGATGAGCTTGTCCGCCTGCTGGAGGCCCGCGACCGCCGCGACGCCACCCGCTTCGGCCTCGTCTGGGAGGCCAACGAGATCGACCGCGACGCCGCCGTCAACGCCGACTTCGTCGCCCTCGACCTCCAGCCCGAGCACAGCGTCGGCGCCGCTCCGTGGCAGAACCTTGTCATCGAGGGCGACAACTTCGACGCCCTGCGCTACCTGCGCATGACCCACGCCGGCCGAGTCAAGTGCATCTACATCGACCCGCCCTACAACACCGGCAACCGCGATTTCGTCTATAACGACCGCTTCGTGGATGTCAACGACGCGTGGCGTCACTCCACCTGGGTGGAGTTCATGTATCAGCGCCTTTTGCTCGCCAAGGATCTTCTGCGGCAGGATGGCTCCATCTTTGTCTCGATCGATGATAACGAGCTTTTCGCACTCGGCCTCCTGATGAACAAGGTCTTCGGCCCGAACGCATTTGTCGCCAACTGCATCTGGCAGAAACGCTACTCTTCCGCCAACGATCACAAGACCATCGCGCCCATGCACGAGTACGTGCTCGCCTACCGCTTATCGGATATGTGGCAGCGCAACCTCCTGAAGCGCGGCGAGGAGAAGGATAGCCAGTACAAATTTGAAGACGAAAAAGGCATCTTCCGCTGTAGTGATTACACCTGTCCCAAAAGTGCCGAGGAACGCAAGAACCTCTACTATCCGATCACGAATCCGAACACGGGAGCTGAAATCTGGCCCAAACGCACTCGGGTCTGGGCGTACTCGAAAGAGGAACACCAGCGCAACGTGGAAGCGGATCTGATTTACTGGGGCAAAGACGGCAAGGGCAAGGTGCCCTCTTTCAAGCGCTACAAGCACATGTTGCGGCACGGCGACGGTGTGGTTCCAAACACATGGTGGACTTTCGACGAGGTCGGCCATAACGATACCGCCAAGAAGGAACTCATGGCGCTACTGCCGGAAGACGCCCGCGCTTTTTCCACGCCGAAGCCGACCGGTCTGATCGAACGTGTCCTGCGTATCGCCACCGGCCCCGACGACATTGTGCTCGACTTCTTCGCGGGCTCGGGAACCACCGGCCACGCCGTCCTGAAGCTGAACGCCGAGGACGGCGGCAACCGCCGCTTCATCCTTGTGTCCAACGCCGAGGCCAGCGCCGACGCGCCCGACAAGAACCTCTGCCGCGACGTGTGCGCCCGCCGCGTCCGACGTGTGATCGAAGGCTTCGGCGACATGCCCGCCTTGGGCGGCGACTTCGCCTACCTGCGCAGCCGCCGCATCGCCCCCGGCCGCCTGCTCGACATCGAACACGCCCAGGTCTGGACCGCCCTCCAGATGATCCACCGCGACACGCTCGCGCCCTTCGGGCCCGACGGCTTCTCTTGGGCGGGCGACGGCGAGTCGGCGCTGGCCTACGTGCCGCGCTTCTCCGCCGCGCTTCTCCCCGCGTTGCGCAAGGCCGTCGCGGACTGCGCCGCCGTCACCCTCTATTCGTGGCAACCCGAAACCCTGCGGCAGCACATCCGCGCCGCTCACGTCCAGCACGAGGCCATTCCCGAGAGCCTCTCCCGCCGTTTCGGCATGAAAGGCTGACCCCCACATGAGCATCCAGTCACTCAGAGGATTTCAGGAAGAGGCCGTCACCAGCGGTGTCGGCCTGTTCACCGCCGCCAAAGAACTGTTGGCCGCCGCCGGGGCGGACGCGGCGGGCCGCGCCGCCGCGATCAACCACAACGGCTACCTGCTCATCGAGGCCGCGACCGGCTCTGGCAAGACCCTTATGGCCGGAACCATCGTGGAGCGTTTCACCCAAGTCGAAGATGTCGTGTGGTTCTGGTTCGCGCCTTTCAAAGGCGTGGTCGGCCAGTCCGCCGCCTTCCTGCGAGAGCAGTTCCACGGCCTGCGCCTGCGCGAGCTGACGGATGACCGCGTCGCCGCCGGCAGCCGCCGCGGCGATGTCTTCGTCACCACCTGGCAGACCGTGGCCACGCGCGTCAAGGACAAGCGCAACGTGCGCAAAGAGGGGGACAGCAACCCGTCCGTCGACACGCTGATCGAGTCGCTGCGCGACCAGGGCCTGCGCATTGGCGTGGTGGTCGACGAGGCGCACCACGGTTTCGGCAAGGACACGCTCGCCGCGAAGTTTTTCCGCGAGATCCTGAAACCCGAATATACCATCCTCATCACCGCCACGCCGGACGATGCCGACGTGAAGGATTTCGAGAAGGCCATGGAGATCGCCGAGTTGCAGCGTATCCGCGTCAGCCGCACCGACGCCGTGGAAGCCGGGCTCATCAAGTCCGGCGTCAAGTGCGCCGCCTACTTCGTGGAGCCGGAAAAGCGCTCGCTGGTCGATCTTCAGGGCACCGCCCTGCGCGACGGCGTGGCCGCGCACCGCGAACTGAAAAAGATCTTGGCTGACATCAAAGTCCCGCTCGTCCCGCTCATGCTCGTGCAGGCCGACTCGACCGACAAGAGCGTGGACGCGCTGAAGGCTAAGCTTCTGCGACTCGGTTTCACCGAGGAGCAGATCGCCGTGCATACGGCGGACGAACCCGATGCAGGGCTGCTCGCGCTTGCCAACGACGAGCGCCGCGAGGTGCTCATTTTCAAGATGGCGGTGGCGCTCGGCTTCGACGCGCCGCGCGCGTTCACCCTCGTTTCCATGCGGGCCAGCCGCGATGAGGACTTCGGCACACAGCTTCTGGGCCGTATCCTGCGCGTCCACCGCCTGCTGCACGGTCGCGCGCGGGCTAAGTCGCTCCCCGCGCCGCTGAACTTCGGCTACGTCTTTCTCGCCGACCCCGACACCCAGGCCGGTATCGACAAGGCCGGTCAGCTCATTAACCAGATCCAGACAGAATACGCCAAGGCGAGCTCAGCCACCGTCGCGTACCGCATCGGCGACGCGGCTGCCGTCGCCAGCGTCGCGCCCGACGGCCAGACCAGTTTCAATCTGGATGCCGCCTCCGCGCCGTTACACTACGCGGAACCGCCCTCGGCAACGGCCGCGTTCGCCACAGCCCAACCCACCGGCTTCAATTTCACTGGCTTCTTTGACGGCACGCACGACCAGTCCGATACCCAGCCCTATGAGACGAGTCGCCTCGTAACGGTTGCGGGGCAGGTCGGCAAACATCGTTACGCGCTGCACCCCGAAGCGCCCCGCCGTTTCATAACCCAGGTGGTCAGTCTCCAGAACGAAGTCACCGAAGAGGATTGCGCCAACCGCTTTATCGTCCCCGTCCGGGCGCTGTTCGATGCGCTGAAAAACAAGATCCCGGTTGAGAAACGCACGCTGGACGTCTTCTGCCACACCGTCCAGCAGGAGTTCAACTTCGCCGCCGACCTCTCCCCGGACCAGGCCGCCCGGATCGCCAGCGCGGTCTTGCAGCGCAGCAAGGTGTTCGACTGCCGCGAGCTGCGCAAAGCCCTGCTCCGCAAGATGCAGATGGTCATGCGCGAAGAGGCGATGGACGGCGCGGACGATCCCGCTAAAGTCGCCGCCTTCCTCGACGTGATTCTCGCCTCCAACCCCGATCTGCTCTACGAGGCTCAGAAAACCGCGCTCGCCTGCGCGGCGGACATCCGCGAAACGGATGACCTCCCCGCCGAGATCGCCTCAGACGAGCCTCTGCCCGCCTCCACCCGTAACATCTACGGTATCATCCCGAACGGACTGAACACCTGGGAGCGGCCATTCGCCGACCTGCTCGACCGCGACGCCAACGGTATCGTCAAATGGTGGCACCGCAACGAACCGCACAAGCCCTGGTCCGTCAACGTGCTCATGCCCGACGGGCGCGGCTTCTTCCCCGACTTCGTCATCGGCGTCGAAGGCCGCAAGACCGAGGAGGGCGTCCTATTGGCCGACCCCAAGCTCAACTACCAGCGCGACGACGAGGCCCCCAAGGTGCTTGCCGAGCATCAGGTCTATGGTCGCGTGCTGATCCTCTTCCGCGACGGCGGCACCCGCTGGATGACCGTCGGCTACGACGACAAAACCAAGAAGCCTTGCCTCGCCCGCGAATTCCGCCTCTCTGATGCGGCCGGGTTTTAACTGCAAAAACCGGATAGGCCTGCTTTGCAAAGGCAAACGTCGAAATTCGGGCAGAAAAAGGCGCAAAAATGAAGGCAAAAAAATTCTGCATTTCTTTTGAATTCGTGGTTGTGTCAGTCGGCGGAATGTGGTTAAGTATCTGCATCACACCCGCCGGGCCTCTGTCGCAAGACACGCTATCTCTCGGTGGGTTTTTTATTTTCAGGGGGGCCGCATGAAGTACGACAAGCCTCCACTGACCTTCGACGAACAGGTTCAGCATCTGCTAGACCTCGGCTTGCGGGGCGATCCGGCGGTCATGCGCGAACGCCTTGCGTCGGTCAATTATTACCGCCTTTCCGGTTACCTGTATCCCTATCGTGACGCCGACAACGAGACCTTCCTGCCCGGCACAGACTTCGACACCGTTTGGCAGCACTACGCTTTTGACAGGCGGCTCCGCCTGCTGGTCATGGATGCGATCGAGCGCATCGAAATCGCAGTCCGCACACAGTTGGCCTATCACCACGCTCGCGCCTATAACGATCCATTCGCCTATGCGGTCTTGCCGATCTCGCTTCCCGGCCTGAGAGCCGCAGACTACCTTGATCTGCTTGCCCGAATCCGAGATGAAACAGACCGTAGTGAAGATACGTTCGTTTCTCACTTCAGGAACAAATACGGCGATGAACATGCCTATCTTCCGATCTGGATGGCGGTCGAAATCATGTCATTAGGAGCCACGCAACGTTTTTTCCGTGGCGCATCCCACCAAGTGAAGAAGAACGTCGCGACCCACTTTGGCCTGCCGGACAAGGTCATCGACTCTTGGCTCCACACCCTTTCGGTCATCCGCAACATCTGCGCTCATCACGGGAGGTTGTGGAACAAGGAGTTGGGCGTCAAACCATTCATCCCCTTCCAAAAAGACTATCCGGATTGGCACACGCCTTATACGGTCCCTAAAAACCGTGTGTTTGCCGTGTTGACCGTCTGCCGCTACTGCCTCAGGCGGATCGCCCCGCAGAGCCGCTGGCCGCACTGTCTCGACACCCTTCTTGCCGACTTCCCGAACGTCCCGCTTGCCCAAATGGGCTTTCCCGCCAACTGGAGGGACTCGCCGCTTTGGAGGTGAACACTGGGAGACAACCCGGAGGGATTTGACCGTGAAAAACAATTTCAATAAAGGGATTGCTCTATGACGCCGACACTGATCAACCTCTTTCTGCCGGACGGCGAGCCCGCAGGGCTCAAGGTCATAAACATCTCCGGCCGCACGCTGACAGGCATCGTTGTGCCCCGCATCCTGTTTCAAGAGTTCAAGAAGCGTGAGGAGTACG
>DAOPZC010000138.1:0-5860 GCA_035353175.1 Kiritimatiellia bacterium
TCCCATGCGTCAATGATCCCGCATGAGGCCACCTTAGTCAAGTGCATAAGCATGTCCATTCATTAACGAAGTGGACTAATATTCTCATAGAGCCGTATTGCGAGTCAAACATAATGAAAACACAAAACAGGTCCCGTTCCGCTCGCGCATCTCCCTCGTTGTGCCCACGGGTTCATTCGTATCTCAGGGCGTCGATCGGGCTCAGCAACGCCGCTTTCCGTGCCGGCCAGAGGCCGAACACAATGCCGATGGAGGCCGAAAACAGAAAGGCTGTCGCCACGGTGGACACGCCGATCATGGCGGCCCAGCCGGTCATGGCGACCATGCACCGGGTGGCCAGCCAGCCCAAGGTGATGCCGGCCAGTCCGCCGCCCACGCTGATGGCCAGCGATTCGATCAGGAACTGCAGCATGATGTCGGACCGGGTCGCGCCCAATGCCTTGCGGATGCCGATTTCGCGCGTGCGTTCCGAGACCGACACCAGCATGATGTTCATGATCCCGATGCCGCCCACCAGCAGCGAAATCGCGGCGATCGACGTCAGAAGCCAAGTCATGGTGCGGCTGGTTTTGGACAGCGCCTCCTGCAGCTCCGCCATGTCGAGTAATTGGAAGAGGTTGCGCTGGCTGGCTTTCAGCTGGTGCCGCTCGACGATCACGTCCTCCACGGCGTTTTTCAGCCGCGCCAGGACCTCCGCGGAGGCCGCCTCGATCTCGATGGCATCGAGGTAGTCGTTCCCCAGCAGGCGCTTCATGGCGGTGGTCACGGGGACGAGCACAACGTCGTCCTCGTCTCCGCGCATGCTCGCGCCCTTTTCGGGGAGGACGCCGATCACCTGAAACGGGATGCGGTTGAGCTTGATGGTCTCGCCAACGGGGTTGGCCCCGTTTTCGAACAGGTCTTCCACAACGGTCAGCCCGATCAGGGCGACGCGCGCGCGCTGGCGCGTCTCGGTCTCGGTGAAGAAGCGCCCGCTGGCCGGCGTAAAGGAACGCATGTGCTCATAGTCGGTCGTCGTGCCGAGCACGCGCGTCTGGCGGTTGCCGCCGGCGAATACGGCCTGAGCCCCGCCGGCCACCAGCGGCGCCACGGCCGCCACGTCCGGCAAATCCCGGATGGCGTCCGCGTCGTCGATCGTGAAGCGCGTCATCGTGCCGGCGTCGATCGTGATGCCGCGGCGTTGCGCCGTTCCCGGTCTCAGCACGAGCAGGTTTGAGCCGAGGGAGGTCACTTGGCTTTCGACCGTTGCGCGCGCGCCCCGGCCCAGCGCCATCATGGCGATCACCGCGCTGACGCCGATCAGCACACCCAGCGTGGAGAGGGCCGCGCGCGCTTTGTTTGCGGCGAGCGAGCGCATGGCCTGCCGCAACAGGGCGTTGAGTTTTCCGAGCATCACCCAGCGGTGCCCGCCCTTCTTCTGGCCGGAGGCCGTTGCCGCGGCATGCGGTACGGACTCCTCCGCTTTGGCCTCTCTGCGCTCGTCCTGCTGGATCCGGCCGTCGCGCATGTGCACGATGCGTCGGGCATTGGCGGCGACTTCGGCGTCGTGGGTCACGACGACGACGGTCATGCCCATGCGGTTGAGGTTCGCCAGCATCTGCATGATTTCTTTGGAGCTCTCCGAATCCAAATTTCCCGTGGGCTCGTCGGCCAGGATGATGGCCGGGTTGTTGACCAGCGCGCGGGCCAACGCCACCCGCTGCTGCTGGCCGCCCGACATTTCGTTGGGCTTATGCAGCAGCCGGTCGCTCAGCCCGACTTCGGACAGGACGGCCGCGGGGGCTCGGACGGCGTTGCTGCTGCGGTTGTAGATGAGGGGAAGCGATGCGTTCTCGAGGGCCGTCGTGCGGGCCAGGAGGTTGAATTGCTGGAAGACGAAACCGATGCTTTCGCGTCGCCGCACCGCCAGTTCATCCTCCGTCAGCCCGCTCACTTCGCGGCCGTCGAGCGCGTACGTTCCAGACGTGGCGACGTCGAGGAGCCCCATGATGTGCATGAGGGTCGATTTGCCTGAGCCCGAGGCTCCCATGATCGCGACAAATTCGCCCTGCGCAATGTCGAGCGACACGCCCCGCAAGGCATGGACGTCCACATTGCCCATCCGGTAGATCTTCTGGATATCGCGCAGGTGTATCATGGCGTGTCGGGGTGTCCGCCTCAGCCGCCGGGAGGGCCGCCGCCCCCGCCGCCTTGCTGGGGTTGTTGAGGCATGCTGAACGGGGATGAAGAGGCCTCTTCCTCTTTCTTGGACAGGTCGACGATGCGCTCCAAGACCACATCGCCAGTGTTCAGCCCCGAAACGATCTCGATCATTTTGCCGTCGTCGAGCCCGGTCTCAATGCGTTTCGTGATCTCGCGGCTTTCCGGTCCGCTTCCCGTGCGGATCAGCACCTCATGTTTCCCGTCCTTTGCGGTCGTGACCGCCGTCACCGGAAGGGTCGGCACATTCGAACGGTGCGATACGATGAAGTCGACGTTCGCCGTCATTCCGCTCTTGATGAAAGAGGGGGGCGCGTCCGGCAGCACCTCCACCTCGTAGACGGTCACGTTGTTGACCAGCACCGCTTCGAACGCGACCGTGTCGACCCGGCCGGTAAACACGGTGTCGGGATAGGCGTCCAGGCTGATGACCGCTTTCATTCCCACGCTGACCCGTGAGATGTCCGTCTCATCGACGTTCGCACGGACGATCAGGCGGTCCGAAAGCACGAGGACCGCCTGCATGGAGTTCACGGTCTGACCCGGTTCGGCATTGCGCGAAACGATCAGGCCGTCGAGCGGCGCGAGGATCGGGACCGGATTATAGTACGCCTTCCACTTTTCGTACTCCTCTTTGCTGCGCGCGCGGGCGGCGTCCAGCAGACAGGCGCGCTCGGTCGAGCTCATCAGCGCCAGAATTTGCCCTTGCGACACGATCTGTCCTTCATCGACGTTCATGGTTTCGATGCGGCCCGGCACCGGCGGCTTGAGTTCCACCCGGTTCTGGGGCACGACGCCGCCGGTCGTGCTGATGACGACCTTCACGTCGCCCAAAGAGACGGGCACGTCCTTGTAGACGGGTTTGCGCGCCGGCCGCGGCGCCAGAAAACGGCCGAGCGCCAGCAGCACGGCGATGACGAAGACGGCGACGATGATTTTCTTCATGGCAAGTCCCCCGATCCCAGCGCCTGCCTCAAGTCCGTATCGGCCAGCATGGCGTCGCGGAGCACGTCCAGCATCTGTTTCTGTTTGGCGATCCCGTCGTTTTCGATCAGGTCCCAGTTCTCGAACCGCAGCAGGCCGCTGTTGAACTGCTGGCGGGCGATTTCCGCCCGGACGGTCACGGCCTTCAGCAACGTGCGCTGCACCTCGACCCGTTCGCGGGCGTCGATCAACAGCAGCAGGGCGCTTTCCATCTGCGTGCGCAACTTCGTTTGCGTGCTGAGCAGTTCTTCGCCGGCCATGCGCGCCCCCGCTTCGCTGGCCGCCAACTCGTTGATGTTCTGGCCGCCCGTGAAGACCGGCAGGGACAAGACCAGGGCGAGCTTCCATCTGTGCTGGTCGAGATCCATCTCTTCCGAATACACGGACGATGAGCCGACGAGCGCGAGCGTGGGCCGCATTTTGCTCTTGGATTTCTCGACGCTCTCCTTGGCCACGTCGTACAACGCGTCCTGTGCCCGCCAGAGCGGGTGGGTGGCGACCCGTTCGTCCCAATTGGTCGACGCGATGTCCCACGCCGTTTGTAGGGTTCCCGTGATGCAGAGCCCGTCCGCTTCGCGGGCTCCCATCAGCCTCGCCAGCTCAAGTTGCGCGACGCGCCGCGCCCGGCCCGCCTTGCGGATGTCCATGAGCGCTTCTTCGTTCAGGGCGCTGCTCAGCATGTAGGACCCCTTGTGCTCGATGCCGCCTTCGAACCGCAACTGGACCAGGTCGAGGTTGTCCTTGCGCTGCCGCGCGATGCTTTCCGAAAGGAGGATGAGCTCTTGCGCGTACAGGAGACGCGTGAATGCGCGCCGGAGGTCGCAAAGGATCGTGTGGCGTGTCGCGTCGAGGCTGGCGCCCGCGTGTCTCCGCGCCGCGGACGCGCTGCGGATTTCCGCGCTCACCCGTCCGCCGGAATACAGTTGATAGCTGGTGATCAGCGACACGCTCGTCTCGTCCTCCAGCATCTGTTGCGACGTCGCGGTCGCTCCCGCCGCGCCGCCCTGGGTGACGCCGGTGTCGGACTGCGAAGAGCTGGACTCCAGAGAAACCGAGGGGAATCTCGCTCCTTTTGTGGCCCGCAGCGACGAGTAGGCCTTGTCGAGATTGAACTGCGCGGCCCGGATGTCGGGGTTGTGCTCGATGGCCTTGGCCATGCAATCTGCCCACGTCAACACTCCGCCCCCGCCGGCGCTGCCGGATGGACTGTCAGCCGAGACGTATGTACCCGAGAGGCCAAGACTTGTCGCGACGCTGGCGATGAAAAGGGACTGACGGCCCCAAAGACACATTCTTGCTCCTCCATTCGCAAAGAGACCCCATAAAAACATAGAAATCATACAGGTCCCGTGGCGACGGCGCAAGCCGTATCCTCGCAAAACCCTGGTCTTTGATGACGCGGAAAATAAACCTGCGGGAAGGACGTGTCGGCGGCGGCGTCACCTGTCCGGCATAAGAAATATATTAATATATATAATCATGTGTCAAATCTAATAATATATATTAATACTAGAATACCCGTTTTATCGACCGCATGGGGGGCCGAAGGGGTGTTTCCGCCGTTAACCGGAAGTGGAACGCATCGTCGGGATTTGGTGAATCGGCTTGGGCGTCAGCCTTATTTCACCATGATCAGCGTGCCGTTGTTGCGGATCAGCCAGATGGCCTTTTCGGTGATCTTATCCGTCACGGTGCAGGTTTGGGTCCCTTCGCCGGAAATCGTCCAAACCGGCGTTCCGGCACAGGTCCCATACGTGAACAGCGCGGCATTGTCGCCGGGCAGCGCGAGCAGGCTCAGCGAAACGGTCGAGGGCCAAGACAGGGCGCCAGAGACGTTGAAGAGGGCGAAATCGGCGGCGTTCGTCACGCCGCTGCGCTCAAAGGCCGCCCCTTGACCGACGGTCAGATCGTTCACCGCCTGCGTTTTTGCCGTCTGCTCCACTCGTGTTCCGGCCGCCAAGGTCAATGAAGCGTCGGGCCTTTCATCCGGCTGAACCCCCGCGATCACCTCGGGGATGTCATCCGGGCTCGCATTGCCGGTTCCCTGCCAGCGGATCCGCAGGTAGTCCATGACCGCCTTCTTCTCCGCCGGCGTCAATTCACAGTTGAAGGCCAGGAATTCGCCGACCGCTCCCTTCCAGAAACAGCGGGGCGTGTATCCCGTCGTGATGCGGGCGCCCAGCTGGACGAATTCCAGGCCGCGGCTCTCGCGGGCTTTCGTGAAACCGAAGAGCGCATTCGTCGGGCAGCCATACCCTTCGGCCCATTCCGCCGAAAGCAGTAAAGACTTCGGTGCCTCTTCCAAAGCGACCAGATAAGGAAGCTTGGGGTCGCCCGGCAGCGTGATCAAGTTGTTTAATCCGCCGCCTCCGCAAACGTAATCGCGCTGTGTGCCGTCCGCAGTCTGGTAGAGCAGCCGTTGCCGAACGAGATCCTCATTGTTGGTTAGCAACGCGAGCGACGGGGCAAACACGAAGGCCCCGCTCCAGGCTCCCAAGTCGGAGGAACGGGTCAGCACCGTGAAGACCGTCAGCGCCTGGTTCGACTCGCCGGCCGTATTGCGGAACGTCTGCAGCTTCAGCGCCTGCGCGCCCTGGAATTCGAACGCCGTCCGCAGCGCCGTGTAATTCGTTCCGAGCGTCGGCCCCGTGGTGTTCGGGACCCACGTTCCGCCGCA
>DAOPZC010000139.1:0-5664 GCA_035353175.1 Kiritimatiellia bacterium
CGGCGTGCATGTGCTGGCGGTCAGAACCCAGAATTACAAGGGCGCGTTGCGTACGCTGCGCAATCGCCGCGTGGTGCGCGATTCCGGCTGGAAGCGCGCGATCGTGACGGTGAAGGCAGGCGAGCGTATCGAGACCGTTTAACGCCGCCAGAGAGGATAAGAGGCCATGGGGCTCAAGACATTCAAACCGAGAAGCGAAGGCTTGCGACACCGTGTCGCTCCGACCTTCGAAGAAATTACCGAAGTCAAGCCTGTTCGCAGGCTGACTGAGGCGACCAAGAGCAAGGCGGGCCGGAACAACCAGGGCCGCATCACGACGCGCCATCGCGGCGGCGGCGTGAAGCGCCGTTACCGTATCGTCGACTTCCGTCGCGATAAAGTCGGTATTCCCGCGCGTGTCGAGGCGATCGCCTATGACCCGAACCGTTCCGCGAACCTTGCCTTGCTGAAATACGTGGACGGCGAGAAGCGCTACATCCTCGCCCCGACGGGGCTGAAGGTGAACGACGCGGTGATGGCGGGGCCTGAGGCCGAGCCGAGCGTCGGCAACGCGCTGCCGCTGGCGCAGATCCCGCTGGGTCTGTTCGTGCACAACATCGAGCTGGTGCCGGGCAAAGGGGGCAAGCTGGCCCGTTCCGCGGGCAACAGCTGCCAGGTGATGGCGCGCGACGGCAACTTCGTGACGCTGCGCCTGCCGTCTGGCGAAGTCCGGCAGTTCCTCTCGAACTGCACCGCGACGGTCGGCCAGGTCGGCAACGCCGAGTGGAGCAGCATTAAGCTGGGCAAAGCCGGACGCAAACGCTGGATGGGCATCCGCCCGACGGTGCGCGGTGTGGCGATGAACCCGGTTGACCATCCGATGGGTGGTGGTGAAGGCCGCACGTCTGGCGGCAGTCACCCTCGTTCGCCTTGGGGCAAGCTGTCGAAGGGCGGGAAGACGCGCAACCGCCGTAAGACCAGCAGCAGGTTCATTGTGAAGCGGAGAAAGTAACGCATGGCAAGGTCGATTAAGAAAGGCCCTTACGTAGAGAAGAGCCTTCTCGAGAAAGTCGAGAAAATGAATGCGTCCGGCAGAAAACAGCCGATCAAGACCTGGTCGCGCCGTTCCATGATTCTACCGGATTTCGTCGGGCATACGTTTGCCATTCATAACGGCAAGCAGCATGTGCCGATTTTCATCACCGAGAACATGGTGGGCCACCGTCTGGGCGAGTTCGCGCCGACGCGCACGTTCAAGCAGCACGGTGTCCATACGGACAAAGCGGTCGCGAAATAACGGAGTTTGAGAACAATGGAAGTGACTGCCATCACCCGTAACGTCAGGATGTCCGCCCAGAAAGGCCGGCCGCTGGCTCGCAAGTGCCAGGGGCTGCCCGTGGCGGCCGCCCTGAAGGTTGTCGAATTCAGCCCGCGCAAGGCCGCGCTCGTCCTGAGCAAGACGCTCAAGTCGGCGATCGCCAACGCGCGGAACAACGCGAACCTCGATGTGGACACGCTCAAGGTGAACTTGTGCGTGTTCGACGAGGGAACGCGCATGCGCCGGTTCTGGCCGCGTGCCCGCGGAAGCGCGAGCCCGATCGCCAAGAGGTTGTGTCATTGCAAGGTTGTCCTGACCGACGGTCAGTGAGGCCGGCGACTTTTCAAGGAGCAAGACTTTGGGACAGAAAGTAAATCCAATCGGTTTCCGGATCGCGGTTGACAAGCAGTGGCGTAGCCGTTGGTTTGCCAACAAGAAGCAATTCGGCGAACTGCTCGCAGAAGACCAGATGATCCGCGAAGTGGTCAAGAAACGCCTCGAGAGCGCAGCGATCACCAAGATCCTGATCGAGCGTTATGCGAACCGCGTGCGCATCAATCTGTTCACCGCCCGCCCGGGCGTCGTGATCGGACGTAAGGGCCAGGACGTCGACAAGATCCGTCAGGACTTGTCGAAGAAGACTGGCAAAGAGATCTACCTCGAGATCCATGAGGTGCGGGATCCTGACGCGAACGCCCAGCTCGTCGCCGAGAGCATCGCGCAGCAGGTCGAGCGCCGCGTGGCCCTCAAACGCGCCATGAAGCGCGCCCAGATGGTCGCGATGGACATGGGGGTCGACGGCATCAAGATCCGCTGCAGCGGCCGCATCAACGGCGCCGAGATTTCCCGCGTGGAGTGGAGCAAGCAGGGCAAGGTCCCGCTGCACACGCTGCGCGCGAACATCGACTACGGGTTTGCGGAAGCGCACACCACGGCCGGTCTGATCGGCGTCAAGGTCTGGATCTGCAAGAAGGACGATTTCCAGCCGGTCCGTACCGGCGGTCAGAGGAGGAGAAAAGATGCCCCTAATGCCTAAGCGGGTTAAACACCGCAAGCAGTTTAAGGGAAACCGTTCCGGCTTCGCCACCTCGGGTGCGCAGCTCGCGTACGGTGAGTTTGGCCTGAAGGCGCTCGAACGCGGGTTTTTGACCAACACGCAGATTGAAGCCTGCCGTGTGGTGATCAATCGCGAGATGAAGCGCAAGGGAAAACTGTGGATCCGTATCTTCCCCGACAAGCCGGTCACCCGCAAGCCGATCGAAGTGCGTATGGGCGGCGGAAAGGGTAATCCGGAGTTGTGGGTCGCCGTGATTCTTCCCGGCAAGATGCTGTTCGAGATCGGCGGCGTGCCGGACTCCGTGGCCCGCGAGTGCCTGCGTTTGGCGGACACGAAGCTCGGCATCCGGACGCAGCTCGTCACACGCAATGTAACGGGAGCTTAACGGTACCATGAAAGCAAGAGACTTGAGAGAACTTGGAGCGGCGGAGCTCGACCAGAAGATCCGGGAAGTGTCGCAGGAGTTGAATGACATGCGGATCAAGCACCGGTCGGGCGCCGGGGTCGAGAAACCGGTCCGTATGCGTACGCTGCGTCGTGAGATCGCGCGTATGAAGACGGTTCAAGCTGAGCGGGAGGCTAAGTAAATGGCCGAAACAAATGAGATTCGCGGCAGCCGCAAAGTCCGCAAGGGCAAAGTGGTCAGCAAGAGCGGCGAAAAGTCGGTGATCGTGCAGGGCGAGCGTCGCGAGCAGCATCCGGTGTATGGCAAGGTCATCCGCCGGTTCCAGAAATACCACGCCCACGACGAAGAGAACACCGCCAAGGTCGGCGACACGGTGACCATCATGGAAACCCGTCCGCTGAGCGCGACGAAGCGCTGGCGCATCGTCAAGCCGGAGGTGAAGTAACATGATTCAGGAACAGACGATGATGGTGGTGGCGGACAACACGGGCGCTAAGCGCGCAATGTGTTTCCGCGTCCTCGGTCAGCGCAAGCGCTACGCCCATCTGGGCGACGTGGTCCGCGTGGCCATCAAGGAGGCGGCTCCCACGGGCGCCGTCAAGAAGGGTCAGGTCTGCACGGCGGTGATCGTGCGCACCGGGCAGCCCATCCGCCGCGACGACGGTTCGTATGTCCGCTTCGACCAGAATGCGTGCGTGATCGTGGACAACAAGATGAACCCGGTCGGCTCGCGTATTTTCGGGCCTGTCGCCCGCGAGTTGCGCGACAGGAACTACATGAAGATCATCTCACTGGCCCCGGAAGTGGTCTGATCCAGTGATCGACCGTGGCGCTGATGATGCCGGGGTTAGGCCTGCGGGCGTCAAAACGGCTACGAGTTAGGAAACAGCATGAGTGTTGCTAGAATCAAGAAGAACGATACGGTGATCGCCATCGCTGGCGAGTCCGCCGGACAGACAGGCAAAGTCCTCCGCGTGATGGCCGACAAGGGCCGGGTGGTGGTGCAGGGCCTGAACATGGTGAAGAAGGCCGTCCGCCGTTCCCAGACCGCCCCCAACGGCGGTTTCGTGGACCGTGAGGCGCCGATGGATCTGTCTAACCTGATGCCCTATGACCCGGATAAGAAAAAGGGCGTCCGCATCAGCAAAGTCCGCGAGGGCGATAAAATGGTGCGTAAATCCAAGGCTTCCGGAAAGAACCTGGACTAAGGGAGGCGGAGATGGCCAATCTCAAAGAAAGATTCGCGAGTGAATTGGCGCCGAAGCTTCAGGAGAAGCTGGGCGTGACCAATAAGATGTTGATTCCCCGCCTCCAGAAGGTGGTGATCAACATGGGCTTCGGCATCGTCGAGAAGGACGTGCAGAAGTCGATCGTCGACGACCTCACCAAGCTGACCGGCCAAAAGCCGGTGCTGTGTAAGGCACGCAAGAGCATTTCGAACTTCAAGCTGCGCGAAGGCATGGTGATCGGCGCAAAGGTGACCCTGCGCGGCCAGCGGATGTTCGATTTCATGGAGCGCCTGGTCTGCAGCGCGCTGCCGCGTATCCGCGACTTCCGCGGGATACCTAACCGCGGGTTTGACGGGCGGGGCAACTACACGCTGGGCTTGAAAGAGCACACGATCTTCCCCGAGATGGTCGACTCCGGCGTGCAGGGCAACGATGTCGGCATGGACATCACCTTCGTCTCATCGGCGAAGGACAACAAGGGCACCCGCGAGCTGCTCGCGATTATGGGCATGCCGTTCGCCGGCAAATAAGGAGGATTTCCACAATGGCCAAAACCTGTCTGATGGAAAAAGCCAAACGTACGCCGAAGTTTTCTTCGCGCAAGTACTACCGGTGCTCCCGTTGCGGGCGTCCGCGTGCGTACATCCGTAAGTTCCAGCTCTGCCGTATCTGTTTCCGCGAGCTGGCTGTTTCGGGAATGATCCCGGGTGTGACCAAGGCAAGCTGGTGAGGAGAGAATAATGACGTCGGATCCGATTTCTGACATGCTGTTGCGCATCCGTAATGCGCAGAAGGCTGGTCTGCCCTCGATCGAGCTTCCGGGCTCCCGTATCAAGGGCGAGATTGCTCGCGTGATGAAGGACGAAGGTTACATCACGAACTTCACGATGACCAACACCGTTCCCCGTGTGCTGAGCATCGAACTGAAGTATAACGACGATGCCGAACCGGCGATCCGCGGCCTGCGCCGCGAGAGCAAGCCGGGGCTCCGCAAGTTCTGCGGCGTGCAGGACATTCCCAACGTGCTGGGCGGTATGGGTACCGCGGTCCTGAGCACGTCGGGTGGAGTGGTCAGCGGCAAGGAAGCCCGCAAGCGCAAGCTTGGCGGCGAACTGATCTGCACAATCTGGTAAGAGGGCTTCAACGATGTCGAGAATTGGTAAACAACCGGTCGCCATCCCCGCGGGTGTCACCGTGACCGCCAAGGACAACGCGGTGACCGTCAAGGGCAAGCTGGGCGAACTGAGCCGGACGTTCCAGAGCGGGATCACCGTGAAGGTCGAGGACGGCAAGGTGCTGGTCTCGCGTGCGGACGATACGCGCCTGCAGAAGAGCTGCCACGGCCTGAGCCGCACCTTGGTCAAGAACATGATCGAGGGTGTGGTCAACGGCTACAAGAAGGCGCTGAGCATTGAGGGCACGGGCTTCAAGGCCGTGCTCCAGGGCAAGAAGCTGAGTCTGTCGCTGGGTTTCGCATCCCCCAAAGACTATCTGATCCCTGACGGCATCAAGATCACGGTCGACCCGACGGGACTGAACGTGACGATCGAGGGGATCGATAAGGAACTCGTTGGCGAGGCCGCGGCCCGCATCCGTAGTTACTATCCGGCCGAGCCCTATAAGGGCAAGGGTATCAAGTACGTTGGCGAGCAGATCCGCCGCAAGCAGGGCAAGA
>DAOPZC010000140.1:0-5652 GCA_035353175.1 Kiritimatiellia bacterium
TGGTACAACCTGCGCGCGACGGGATGGCTGGAGGGCAGCGAGCCCGGTTACGGCCTCATCACGGCCGGGTTCCGCCCGCGGGCCGGCTATGCGGCCTTCGCGGCCCTGACCGCGATTTTCCAGGGCCTCGACGCCGACGGCCGCCTCATCTCGCGCCATCCGCTGCACCTCTACCGGTTCAAGGGCGAAAAGGACGGCTTCCGCGGGATCGTCCTCGCGGGGTGGGATTGGAATGCCGAGACCGCGCACAGCGTCCGGATCAAGACCGACGCGGCGCGCGCCGCGCTCTCGGACCACATGGGCAACCGCACGTCCGTCGCGATCAAGGACGGGGTCGTCACGTTTCCGCTCGATTCCAAGCCAAAGGCCCTTCTTCTTGACGGCGCAACAACGGCCGAATTGGCGGACTGACGCATTCCGGGGCGAAAAAGGAGGCATTTTAGGGTCGCAATCGAACAACGAATCCTCAGCGGAAAAGCAATTTCCAACCGCGCCTTGCGCGTCATGTCGTGATCGGCAGGCACACCGCATCCACCCTCAGCGCGCGGACCGTCCGCAGCCCCCCCACTCGCCGAACCGCATCTTCCGCGCCCCCTCCCTGCGTTTCGGACCGAAAAGTCCCCTGTTGTCGTTGAAAACCTGTTCCACGAACGCCTTGCCGCCGATCGCCATGCCGTCCGTGAAATACCTCACGCGGCACCGCAGAAGCTCCGGCAGGGGCAGTTTCCCGTTACTTTCGAGCACCTTGTCGACCTCCGCCGTCGCGATGCCTTTGCGCACCACATGCCCGCCGTAGGCCGCCCGGCGCTCTTCGCCTTCGGCGTAGAGCAACACGCGGTAGCGCGCGCTGACATGCCGCCACGTGCCGGACTGCCCGAAATGCCGCGAATCGTGCACCGCCGCGAGCCCCTCGCGCGCGGCCTTCCCGCCGCCGCACGCCTCGCCGTACCCGCTCCGTGAACGGACCGGAATCCGCTAAACAGTTACGAATTTAATTTCGCAAATATCCTAACCTTTTTGCGCGGCTGTCGCTAGCGGGTAAAGCCTGATTATGAAATGATGAGAGAGTCATATGATGCGCATCGCAACACGGAAGAGCAGGAGAGCATCGCATGGGAAAGGAACCAACCCTCAAAGCCGGACACCTCAGAGCAACGTGGGCGGCGTTAACGCTGGCCTTGGCTTTGGCGCTGCCCGCCGTCGCAGACGTACACATCCGCCCCTCCGTTGTTCTCCGTGCAGCAGAGGGTATGCGGATCCGGTTCGTGCATCGGCGAACGGCTGCGCACGAGGTGTACTATCTTTTAAACGAGCACACGGTACCGGGCAGTGTGCCCTGCACCTTTCGGGATACGGGCAAGGGTGTTCCTGAGCGATGGGATCCCTCGACCGGTGATATTGAGTTGCGGAACACGGATGTGTGCCTGAACTCCGACGGTCGTGTGACGGTCAAGGTGTTTCTCGGTGCGCACGATGCGTGCTTCATCGTTTTTGACCGCTGAGTGCGCGGCGGCGATGATTCGGGGTGAACAGGGAAGTCGATGCAAATCGGATGACGCTCAGACGCTGCTCAGGTTTCAACGTGTGGAAACGGAACGGAACGGTTGGGTTGGATGGGGTATAAAGAAGGAAGCGGACGCAATAGTCTATGAAGAACATGAAATCGATTATCGGCGCGGTTGCGATTTCTGGCTTGGCGCTAGCCTCTTCGGCCGCGACCTACACGGCGACCTTGCCGCACGGGACCACCAACACCTTGGATGAGGCGTTTTCGAACGGCTGCGTCGCGGCCAGCGAAGGCGAGGCGACGCCGGCGGGCCTCTACGGCGCGAGCGATTTTCGGATCACGGGCGGCGGACGCCTGGAGATCAACGTGGATCTCAAGACCGCGGGCTTCGCGGGCGAAATCCACGTCGAACCGGGGGCGACGCTGCGCATCACCGCGAACGGCGCGCTCGGCGACACGTCCCACGGCACCTTCGTTGCGAACGGTGCCACGCTTGAAAACGAGTGCCTCGACACGAGCGCCGACAGCAAGCTCGCTTTCGCGGGCGAACCGTTGACGTTCGCGGGTGCCGGTGTCGATGGCGTAGGCGCGCTCGTCGCGCGCACGCCGAGCAAGCAGGAGCGCAACGGCGTGTGGGGCGGGACCGTGCTCACGATGACCGGCGACGCGATGATCTCGACGGTGAATGGCTACCAGGACTTCCCGAACAACTCGTCGATTAATTCGCTCGACATGAACGGGTACACGCTCACCGTGCGGGGTATTCCCAGTGCGACCGGCGTGTGGCCGGGCAATGTCTGTCTGCGTCCGGTGGTGACGAATCCGGGACATATCGTCCTCTCGAACTGTTATGCGACGATGAACGAGTATGCCAATCTTGGCGGCGGTGCGGAGAATACCTTGATGATCGGTGTCGGTTGTCGGTTTGAACTCTACAACGCGACAATCTTGAACAAGAAGAAATGGACGCTGCAGATTGTAAAGGATGCCCATTCTAATCCTTTTCAGACGTCTGCGGGGGGCGGATACTGGGATGGCCCGATTGTCTTGGGCAGTCGAACGGGAGACTGGAATATGTCGCTCCAGGCGCAGAGTGTCAGTTCTGTCATTACGACCAACCATTCGACTTTGGCGGGCACCATCTCTGCCGCTAGTCGCTTGAAGTATTACAATGCTGCCCCGACCCTTCCCAATCCGTATCTCACGCTGAAGTCGCCGGACAACGTATTCGCGAAGGGCGTGGACTTCTCCAATGTCAATTTGACCTTGGACGCGGACGGCGCGCTGCCGAGCGCGTGCGGCACGGCCGTCGTGGAGAATGCGTCAATCGACTTCAACGTGTCCGTTGCCTCGTATGCGCTGCCGGTGCTGTGCACGTCCAGCAACGTCACGATTTCTGACGCCCAGGGAAGCTGGGACGGCATCGTGAAGACCGCCGGCTCTACGTTGGCCTGTTCGGCGAACTCGCCGGCGTTCACGACACTTGATCTTGAATCCGGTACGATGACGCTCGAAGAGCCGAGCCGGAACTTCAACGCGGGGCTCTACGAGGGACACAAGGCCTATGCCTACTGGTACAAGGATGGTTCAGGGTTGGATCCCTATAAGGCGAATGCACATTGCGAAGGTGCGGACAACTGCAATACCAATCTGATCACGTCCACCGTGCGGCTGGCCTACGAAGCGTATTCTCCCGGTGAACAGGCGTTGAATGAGTTCGGGGCGCTTGTGTCTGCCGACGGCTACGCATTCTCCTATACGGGATATATCTGGAATCACGACGCGACAAACGTCACGTGGACGTTTGCCGCGTCCGAGCGGACAGTGAGCAGGCTCTACATCAACTACGCCGATGTCTATGGACGTCAAGCGACGGGACTCTCTCCAGAGAATGGCGTCAGTGCCGACTTGCGTTATGGCAATGCGACGTTGCATCCGGGCGCGAACCATTTCTGGTGGCGCATTGGCGTGAGCGGAAAAACGGTCGGTCCCTATAGCACGGTGAAATCCTGTACGACCTGGACCGACGCGACCAAGATGGGGCTTGTCTATGACCGGCTGGGGCGCTTGTCCAACGATCCCGCCAACTACGAGCGTCTCGTCAATTCCGCGGACGGGGAACTCTTTACGTTGACCGATAAGGCCACGGCGGAGTATACGGCGCTAAGGGAGAAGACGACGGCTCGTCATCTGGAACGGCTGAGCGGAACATCTGGCGCGATTCTGAATGCGGTGAGCCGTCGGCTGATTGTCCAGGAGCTGGTGGGCTGTCCGGAAGTGAACACGGCCAGTGATTGGCTTGACGAAGCGGGGATGACCGTGACGGACAGTTTCACGGCGCAGGTGACGGACTTGGCGGACGGGCGACATTTCACAACCGACGGGAAGCTGATTTTCGACGTGGGAACGACGTTCGAACTGGAGGGCGATGTGAAGCCGCTCAAGGGAGCGAAAACCATTCTGGCAACTGCGGCGAATGGCATCCAAGGTATACCGACTGTGACGGGTGAAACGGCCCTGTACTTCAAAGTGTCCAAATCCGCCGACACGAAGACGCTTTACCTCGAGTACGTCTCCCGCGGCACAATGGTGACCATCCTATGAACGCACTTCTGCTGGCAGCATTGATTCTTTCGCCGTGGGCGTCTGAAAAGGGGACCATTACCGTTGAGCGCGGCGAGGGTGACGCCTGGTCGTTCCGTCACACCGGCGCGAAGAACTGGTGTGTCAACATCACCGATCGGTTGAAGGTGGTGCCCGGTGACCGGTATGAAATGAAGTGCGACACGTCCGCGCTCGGGGACGCCGACGGACGTTTCGCAATGAACATCTGCCTGTTCGCCGCGGACGGCATGGCCATCGACTGGCAGTTTGCCAACGAGCGGATGAAGCCGGGGCGCAAGGTTGCTACGGAGTTCGTGGTTCCGGCTGGGGTCGCGCAGATGTATGCGCGATTCCGAGGCGACGGCCCCGCCGCGGCGAAGGTGAACGCCTTTTCGTTGGCGCGCATCGGCTCGGTTTTCCCCGAGGGGTACGTCGCGCCGCAGGAGCCGGAAATCGCCGCGGCCGCGCAGCGTGATTTCGAGACGCGCGACACCTTTGACGGTGATCCCGGGATGACGGAGTCGCTGCGCGGCAGACGTGGGTTCTTCATCCGCGACGTCGCCGCGGGCGGCAAGTACCTTCCGATTGTCGAGTCGGACGACTTCTTGTTCGAGGTGGAGCGCTCGGACGAGGGTGGCAGCGAGTCCTTCGACGTCGTCTTGACCGAGAAGACGGGGCGCGACCGAGCGGTCTCGCTCGTCTACGCGGTGGCGCTTCCTGACGGACCGATCACCTGGCACGAGACGATGCGCAAGTCGGAGACCTTCACTCTCGGTGAGCGCCAGTATAATGTCAGCCAGGGCGATGCCGGCCGCGGGCGCCTCGCGCGCTGGCCGTTCGGCGCGGTGACTTGCGGCGGCAGAGGTCTTGCGCTCGGCATCGATCCCGAGGCCCCATCCTTGCACCGTTTCGGCGCGAATGCCACGACGCGGCAGCTCTACGTCGTCTTCGATCTCGGTTTCGCGAAGGAGCATCCGGCGGCGCATTTCCGCTTCCGCGGCTTCACGTTTGACGGCGTACAGGGGCTTCGGGGCGCGCTCGTCGCCTATCGGCGGCTCTTCCCCGAAATGTTCAGGGTGCGTTGCGAAAGTCACGGACTCTGGACAGTCATGGACTCGCTCAAGAATCTGCCGGGGATCGAGGACTTCGGCTTCCGCTTCCGCGGCCGGATGGGCGAGATCGGCTTTGACGACGAACACGACTACCTGACCTTCCGCTATACCGAACCGAGCACCTGGTGGGTCTCGTTGCCGAAGGAGATGAAGGGCAAGCCCTACACGTTTCAGGATGGCGTCGCGATGTGCGAGAAACTGGCCGCGCAGGGGCAGGAAGAGATGAAGACTCCGCTCGCGCAGGCGACACCCGCGCGGCACGCGCAGGCCTGGAAGACGAGCGTGATCCTCTACGAGGGCGGCGAGCGGGCCGGTCAGACGTGCAAGCGCTCTTGGTGCGAAGGCGTTCTGTGGCTGCTCAATTCGGCGCCGGGTATCGGTGGACCGGGGGCGATGAACGACTTTCGCGCGAAGATCGCGCCCGAGCTT
>DAOPZC010000141.1:0-5633 GCA_035353175.1 Kiritimatiellia bacterium
ACCCGGACGGCCCGACGCGGACCAGCAAGCAAGTGAAACGGGGATGCGCCCGCCGGCCGTTCGCGTCTTCCGCCGCTCTTGCCATCTCGACCGCCGTTTTGTTATGGTGTAGCCAGCCATGAAGAAATTAGCGAAATATTCAATGGGGGTTGGGGATCGGTTCGGACGCCAGGGCAGGGCACAGCTGGAAGCCTTCCGTCTGTTGGCCCAAAATGAACGCGTGGACGTGTCGCCGGTCTGGAACAAGTCGAACCGAGAACACACGATCATCGGCACGAGCCCCGAGTCCGTACGCGCCGAGGCCGACTCGGCCGTCCGCGACGCGCAGTGGTCGCTGCCCTATTACGTCGATGCCGACCACATCAGCCTCAAGAATGTCGACTCCTTCGTCGCCTCATCAGACTTTTTCACTCTGGATGTGGCCGACTACATCGGCGAGACGATGGACGAGGGCGATATCTACGGGTTCATCGCGAGGCACGAAGACCTGATCGGCACACATGCGATTGAGGGCTTGGACCGGCCGGTGACGCTGACGCGGCAACTACTGGCAGAACATCTGCGCAGCATGCTCTTTGCGGTCCGGCAGGCGGGCCGCCTCTACCGGCACATTGTGGAGACCAAGGGCACGGACGACTTCGTCACCGAGATTTCCATGGACGAGACCCTGCAGCCGCAGACGCCGGACATGCTCCTGGTCATCCTCGCGGCCATCGCCGAAGAGCAGATCCCGGCGCAGACCATCGCGCCGAAGTTCACCGGACGTTTCAACAAAGGCGTGGACTACGTGGGTGATCCGGAGATGTTCGCCCGAGAGTTCGACGCTGACGTCTGCGTGGTGCGGAATGCAATCCGACGCTTCGGGCTGCCTGAAACCCTCAAGCTCAGCATCCATTCCGGCAGTGACAAGTTTTCGCTCTACCCCCATGTCGCGCGGACGCTGAAAGCGCATGGCACGGGCGTGCACGTCAAGACCGCGGGCACGACCTGGCTGGAGGAGGTCATCGGCCTGGCCAAGTCCGGAGGCGAAGGCCTTTCCGTCGCCAAGGAGATTTATTCGCGCGCGCTCACGCGTTTCGACGAGCTGTGCGGCCCTTACGCCACGGTCATCGACGTGCGGCAGCAACGCTTGCCGCGGATCGAGGAGGTCGGCTCCTGGAGCGCCGGACGTTTCGCCGCGACACTGAAGCACGTGCCGGACGACACCCAATTCAACCCCGACTTCCGCCAGTTTATCCACGTGTCTTACAAAGTGGCGGCCGAGCTCGGCGACCGCTATTTGAACGCGCTGGAGGCCAGCGCGCAGGTCGTCGCAAAGCACGTGACAGAAAATCTCTACGACCGTCATCTCAAGCCCATCTTCGGCGCCATGTGTGCGGGCACATAAGCCCCGCCCTCCCTTTCAAAAAAAGCGAGCGTTGCGTTTAGAGTTATTCTTCGCGGTTTCGCGTGGCGTTTAGACTTGCCCCTCAGGCATGATCCAAGTATAGTATATGCTCAATTCTTACGCGGTATCGGCGCGTCTGCCTGTGCAGGCCGGGCCGGCCGGATTAACACAGGAGACAGCCATGATCGTCACCACCAAGGAACTTTTCCAACAGGCTTATGGCAAATACGCCATCGGCGCGTACAACATCAATAACCTTGAGCAAACGATGGGCCTCTTCAAAGGCAACGTCGAGAGCAAGGCCCCGTTCATCGTCCAGCTGTCCAAGGGCGCCCGCTCCTACACCCACAAGCTCATGCTCGAGACGATGATGACGACCGCCGACAAAATCTTTCCCGACGCCGTTTTTGCGGTGCATCTGGACCACGGCGATGAAGAGACCTGCATGGACTGTATCGCCTCCGGCGTGTACAGCTCCGTCATGATCGACGCTTCGCATTTCCCGATCGAGAAGAATATCGAGATCACCAAGCGCGTCGTCGACGCCGCCCACGCCAAGGGCATCGTGGTTGAAGCCGAACTCGGACAGCTCAAAGGCGTCGAAGAGGACGTTTCGGCCGCCGAGCACGTCTACACCAAGCCCGAAGAGGCCGAATATTTCGTCAAGCAGACCGGCATTGATTCCCTCGCCTGCGCGATCGGCACTTCGCACGGCGCGTTCAAGTTCAAGGGTGACCAGAAACTCCGCTTCGACATCCTCGAGAAGATCCAGAAGTTGCTTCCCAACTTCCCGTTGGTGATGCATGGCTCCTCTTCGGTCCCGCAGGACGAAGTCGCGCGCATCAACGCGGCCGGCGGCAACATCAAAGGCGCGAGCGGCGTGGATGCCTCCCAGTTCCTCGGCGCGGCCAAGCTCGGCGTCACCAAGATCAACATCGACACCGACGGACGCCTGGTGTGGTGCCGCGTGCACCGCGAATTCTTCCGCGATCATCCCGAGAAATTCGATCTGCGCGATCCCGGCAAGGTCTTCATTCCTGAGTACGCGAAGTTCATTGCCGCGAAAAATGTCCTTCTCGGCTCGGCGGGCCACCTCGATGAGGTTCGTGCCGCTCTGAAGAAGTAATCCCATTACCTGGCGCGTCCGGTTCACCGGACGCGCCTCACTTTTTTTAAGGAGAACACAACATGGCCAAGAAAATCATGGTCGACGGCAACCAAGCCGCCGCCGAAGTTGCTTTCGCGTGCAGCGAAGTCGCCGCGATCTACCCCATCACCCCCTCTTCGCCCATGGGCGAGTGGTCCGACGAGTGGGCAGCGAAAGACATGAAGAACCTCTGGGGCACCGTTCCCCACGTGGTTGAACTGCAGTCAGAAGCCGGCGCCGCGGGCGCAGTCCACGGCGCGCTGACCACCGGCGCTCTCACAACCACCTTCACGGCATCACAGGGCCTGCTCCTGATGATCCCGAACATGTACAAGATCGCCGGCGAACTCACGCCGACCGTCTTCCACGTCACGGCCCGCGCGCTCGCCTGTCAAGGTCTCTCGATCTTCGGCGACCAGGGCGACATCATGGCCTGCCGCCAGACCGGATTCGCCTTCCTCGGTTCCAACAGCGTGCAGGAAGTCATGGACATGGCCACCATCGCGCACGCCGCCACGCTGGAAACGCGCGTCCCGTTCGTGCACTTTTTCGACGGCTTCCGCACCTCGCACGAAGTGCAGAAGATCGATCAGGTCGACCGCGAAACCATCCGCGCGATGATCGACGACAACCTCGTCGCCGAACACCGCGCCCGCGCGCTCAACCCCGAAAAGCCCGTCATGCGCGGCACCGCGCAGAACCCGGACGTGAACTTCCAGGGCCGTGAGACGGTCAACCCGTTCTACACCGCGACCCCGGCGATCGTGCAGAAGTGCATGGACAAGTTCGCCAAGCTCACCGGCCGCCAATACAAGCTGTTCGACTATGAAGGCGCTCCGGACGCAGAGCACGTGATCGTCATCATGGGCTCGGGCGCCGAGACCGTCCACGAGACCGTCGAAGAGCTGAACAAGAAGGGCGAAAAGTACGGCCTCATCAAGGTCCGCCTGTATCGTCCCTTCGACATCAACGCGTTCGCGCTCGCGATCCCCGCCACGGTCAAGACCATCACGGTCCTTGACCGCACCAAAGAAGCCGGCGCCGTCGGCGAGCCGCTCTACACCGACGTCCGCACCGCGATCGGCGAAGCCATGCAGGGCAAGGTCTCCACGCTGAAGAGCTGGATTCCGACCTACGGCGGGCGCTACGGTCTGGGCTCGAAGGAGTTCACCCCGGCCATGGTCAAGGCGGTCTTCGACAACGCCAAGAGCGCCAAGCCCATGAACCACTTCGCCGTCGGCATCAAAGATGACGTCTCCGGCCTCAGCCTCGACATCGCGGCGTTCACGCTCGCGGACGAAGGCCGCAAAGAGTGCATGTTCTACGGGCTCGGCTCCGACGGCACGGTCGGCGCGAACAAGAACTCGATCAAGATCATCGGCGAAGACACGAACAATTTCGCCCAAGGCTATTTCGTCTACGATTCGAAAAAGGCCGGCGCGATCACCGTTTCGCACCTGCGTTTCGGCCCGCACCTGATCCGCAGCCCCTACCTGTGCACCAAGCCTGACTTTGTGGCCTGCCACAACTTCTCGTTCCTCGAGAAGTATGACATGCTCGCGAACATCAAGCCCGGCGGCACCTTCCTGCTGGCCTCGCCCTATGAAGCCGATGAAGTCTGGGACAAGATGCCCGACGAGATCGAGAAGCAGATCATCGAGAAGCAGCTCAAGTTCTATGTCGTCAACGCCCTCAAACTCGACCACGAGTTGCACCTCGGCGGACGCATCAACACGATCATGCAGACCGCGTTCTTCAAGATCTCCGGCATCCTGCCCGAGAGCGAGGCGATCGAAGCCCTGAAGAAGGCCGCCAAGAAGACCTACGGCAAGAAGGGCGACGCCGTCGTCCAGAAGAACTGGGACGCCATCGACGCCGCTTCCGACGCGGTGAAAATCGTGAGCTATCCTGCGAAGCCGGCCGGCAAAGTCAAGATGCCGAAGGTCGTAGCCGATGAGGCGCCCGAATTCGTCAAGACCGTGACCGCCGAGATTATGGCCCAGCGCGGCGATGATCTGCCGGTCTCGATGATCCCGCTCGACGGCACGTGGCCCACCGCCACCACGCAGTGGGAGAAGCGCAACATCGCGACCGAAATCCCGGTGTGGGACCCTGACACCTGCATCCAGTGCATGCAGTGTTCGCTGGTCTGCCCGCACGCGGCCATCCGCGGCAAGGCGTATGATCCCTCGGCCCTCAAAGACGCGCCGGCGACCTTCAAGTCCGTCGATGCCAAGGGCGTTGTCGGCAAAGCCTTCCCCGGCTTCAAGTACACGATTCAGTGTGCGCCGGAAGACTGCACCGGCTGCGGGCTCTGTGTCCAGCGCTGCCCGGCCAAGAACAAGGCCAACCCCTCGAAGAAAGCCATCAACATGGCCGACCAGATTCCGCTGCGCACCACCGAGGCGGCGAACTGGAAATTCTTCCTCGGTCTGCCGGAAGCCGACACCTCCAAGCTCAACCCGACCACGATCCAGGGCAGCCAGCTGAAGCGGCCGCTCTTCGAGTTCTCGGGCGCCTGCGCGGGTTGCGGCGAAACGCCCTATCTCAAGTTGCTCACGCAGATCGCGGGCGACCATCTGCTCATCGGCAACGCCACGGGCTGTTCGTCGATCTACGGCGGCAACCTGCCCACCACGCCTTATTGCCAGCGCGAGGACGGTCGCGGGCCCGCATGGTCCAACTCGCTCTTCGAGGATGCCGCGGAATTCGCCTTCGGCATGCGCCTGACCGCCGACAAGCTCAACGGCTACGCGCTCGAGCTGATCGGCCAGATCATCGCCGCAGAGCAGGCTCCGGCCGCACTCAAGGCGGTGGCCCAGAAGATCAAGGACACGGACCAGAAGAGCGCCGAGGGCGTCGAAGCCATGCGTGCGCTGGTCGCCGAGCTCAAGAAGCTCATCGGCGACGGCTCCTGCTGCGTCACCTGCAAGAACCTGCTCGGCGTCGCGGATTATCTGATCCGCAAGTCCGTTTGGGCAATCGGCGGAGACGGCTGGGCGTACGATATCGGTTACGGCGGCCTTGACCATGTGCTCGCATCAGGGCGCAACATCAAGATCCTCGTGCTGGACACCGAGGTCTACTCCAACACCGGCG
>DAOPZC010000142.1:0-5545 GCA_035353175.1 Kiritimatiellia bacterium
TACTTTAGGTCGCCGGACACACGGTTCGGGTCGGCCCGGTAAGCTATTGTAAATCGGGAACAGACTTTGAAATGAACCGCGTGTCCGGCAAGGGACACGCGGTTTTTTTGTTTTAATCCTATCCCCCTAACCAGAAAGCAAAGCATCATGATTATCGTACTCAAGCGACACGCCTCAGAGACAGACATCGCCACCGTCAGCGATCTCGTCTGCTCCCTGCGTTACCAACCCCGGATCATCCGCGGCGTCGAACAGACGGTCATCGCCTGCATCGGCGACGAACTCAGCAACCGCTCGCTCGAAGTCCTGAGCAACCTCCCCGCTGTCGAATCGGTTTTCCCGGTCCAGAAAAAGTTCAAGCTGGTCTCGCGCGAATACCACCACTCCGACTCCGTGGTGAACGTCAAGGGGACGCTCATCGGCGGCGGCAACATACAGGTCATCGCGGGCCCGTGCGCCATCGAAAGCTACGACCAGTTCCGCGCCGCGGTCGTCGACCTCACGGCCTGCGGCGTCACGATCATCCGGGCCATGCCGTTCAAGCCGCGCACCTCGCCCTACGATTTCCAAGGCCTAAAGCTCGACGGGGTCAAAATCATGCGGGACATCAAGACCGAGTTCGATGTTGCCATGATCTCAGAAGTGCCCGGTCCCGCCCAGATCGAGATTTTGCGCGATGTGACCGACATGTTCCAGATCGGCGCGCGCAACGCACAGAACTATGATCTGCTGGAGCACCTCGCCCACGCCGGCAAGCCCGTACTGTTGAAGCGCGGCATGGCCAGCACGGTCGAAGAGTGGCTGACCGCCGCAGAATACCTCGTGGTCAACGGCTGCCCGCAGGTGGTGCTCTGCGAACGCGGGCTGCGCTCGTTCGACAAGGCCACGCGCAACTTGCTCGACATCGGCGCGGTGGCGGTCGCCCGACAGCTCTCGCATCTTCCCGTGATGGTGGATCCCAGTCATGCGGCAGGCGTCAGCAGTCTTGTCCCCGCGCTGGCACGCGCCGGCCTCGCGGCGGGTGCCGACGGACTCATCGTCGAAGCCCATCCCGATCCGGTCAATGCCTTCAGCGACGCATCGCAGCAACTCGAATCCTCGAAGTTCGGCGCATTTCTGAAGGATCTCGAGCCCTGGATTGCGCTCGCCCGCGAACAGCGCAAGCGCGAAAACTCCTAAACAGCACGTCCGGGCATGGCGCGCCATGCCCGCCTCAATCAGAGAAAATTATGAACGCCATCCTTTATCTCGGGCCCGAAGGCACGCATTCGCACGAGGCCGCCCTGCACCACTTCGGCGACGGGGCGAAGCTGATCCCCTGTCTCTCGCATTTCGACGTGTTCGACCGCCTTTGCGCTCCGCGCAGCCGGCCCCGTCCGCTGGCCATCGTGCCCGTGGAGAACTCCAGCGAAGGGCCTGTCACGCAGACTCTCGACCAGCTTTCCTCCCATCCGGGAGTCTCGATCATCGAGAGCTTTTCCATTCCGGTCCGACACCATCTCCTGGTGCGGAAAGGCGTGAAATCGACCGCCGAAATTCAACGCGTGTATAGCCATCCACAAGCGCTGGGACAGTGCCGGGCGACGTTGCGGGCCTTGTTGCCACAGGCCGAGTCGCTGCCCGAATCGAGCACGGCCGCGGCCGCGCGCCGTGCCGCGTCGGAACCCGGCAGCGCGGCACTGGCCTCGACCGCAGCCGCCCGCATCAACAATCTCGCGATTCTGAAAAAGGACCTGCAGGACAACGACGAAAACATCACCCGCTTCTTCATCGTGACCGCCAGCCGGAGGCACGTGCCCCCCGCCACACAGCCGCACGGTTACCGGTCGCTCATCTATCTGGTGATCGGCAACCACCCCGGCGCGCTGCTGCATGCGCTCGCCCCGTTCGACGCGTCCGGCGTGAACCTGACCTTCATCCAAAGTCGCCCTCTGCCGGGACGTTCATGGGAATACGGGTTCTTCATTGAAGCCGCGACCGACTGGAAAGCGCAGGCCGCAGAAGCGGCCTGGCGCCTGGTTCTCGCCCTTTCGGAATCCGGCCGCAAACTCGGGACCTATCCCGTCATGTGAAACCGAAACAATGGAATAGTGAATTCCGGAAATATTGCTATAATGGGCTTTTTTCACCAGCAGGTGTTTTCCGATCCCATCAGTTCCTTCCCAATTCCAGCACGACAGTCTTCTTTTCCAAAAATGAACAAACTCGCGCAGCTTCGCAACATCATCGCATCTCTGGACGAAACGCTCGTCAAAGCTTTCTGCGGACGCGCCGTCTTCAAAGTCAACGCGGAACTCTACAACGAGCTCAAACGGCCGCTGTCGATCGCGGAGACCGCGACGCTTTTTGGCACCGCATCCACCATCGCGGGGCGCGCCCATATCATGCGACCTTTGTACGTCAACACGCTTCTTCCGGTCCTGTGCGAACCGGGCTCTGACGAGGACCGCCGCAAGTGCATCGCGGCCGATTCCAACTGCATGAACGCGCTCGTGCAGCGGCTCAACCTCTCCGTGCACGTCGCCGCGCTCAAGCTCGAGGAGATCCCGGAAGCGCTCCGAATACCGCTTCAGAACCGCGACGCCGCGCAGATGGAAGAGGCGATCACCAACCACACCGTCGAGGCCGAGGTGATCGCACGCATCCTGGACATGTCGCATGAGCAGCACGCGTCCGGCGCGCTGCCGCAAAGAATCGCGCGCCTTTACGAAGCTTGGATCATCCCGATTTCACGTAAAATCCAAGTCCATGATCTGCTGGCGAAGCACCGTTACTAAGCGCTCCCGTCGCCACCGCACGGGAATAGACTTTCGGAACCTCAGGCAATCGGGTATTCTTTAAAAAAAGGCAAGGTTTTCCAATGAACGTTTTTACGGACAACACGTTTTCTATCGGAAACACTCCGCTAGTCCGGATCAACAAACTGGCACGCGGCGCAACCGCCACCGTGGTCGTCAAGGTCGAAGGCCGCAACCCTTCATACTCCATCAAGTGCCGCACGGCAGCCTCCATGGTCTGGGAAGCGGAACGCGACGGCACACTCAAGCCCGGAATGACGATCGTCGAGCCCACCAGCGGCAACACCGGCATCGCGCTCGCGATGGCAGGTGCGGCACGCGGTTATCCCGTGACCTTAACCATGCCGGAAAGCATGAGCATCGAGCGACGCCGCGTGCTGGCCGCCCTGGGCGCACAGTTGGTGCTCACCCCGGCGTCCGGCGGCATGGCCGGCGCCGTGCAGAAAGCGCAGGAGTTCGTTACCGAGGCACACGACCGTTTCTTCATGCCCAACCAGTTCTCCAACCCGGCCAACCCCCTTATCCACGAACGGACAACCGGCCCGGAAATCTGGTCGCAGACCGACGGACAGGTGGCCGCGGTCGTGGCCGGAGTCGGCACCGGCGGAACGATCGTCGGAACGGGCCGCTATTTCAAAATGATCGGTGCCTCTGTGAAAATGGTTGCCGTTGAACCCGCGGAAAGCCCCCTGCTTACGCAGCGCAAAGCGGGGTTACCGCTCACGCCATCCGTGCACGGCATCCAAGGCATCGGCGCCAACTTCATCCCGCAGGTCGTCGATTTCTCGCTCATCGACCGGATCATCCCGGTCGCCTCGCAGGAAGCCATCGAGACGGCCCGCCGTCTCGCAAGCGAAGAAGGCATTCTGTCGGGCATCTCCAGCGGAGCCGCGGTCGTCGCGGCGTTGCGTCTGGCCTCAGAGAAAGAGTATGCGGGCAAACTCATCGTCGCGATACTTCCGGACACGGGCGAGCGTTACCTGTCCACAGCGCTGTTCGTGTAGACGGTCGCCGGACTCTGACGCCATGACCGTCGCTTTCAAAACTTTCGGCTGCCGCCTAAACCGCGCCGAGACCGCGCAGTTCGAAGGCGCGCTGGTCGCGGCCGGTTTTCAGCGGGTAGCCTTTGGCCAGCGGGCCGACATCGTGGTCATCCACACGTGCGCCGTGACTCAAGCGGCTGAGAACGAGTGTCTGAAACTGATCCGTTCGCTGCGCAAAAAAGAGCCGGCAACGGTTCTGGTCGTCACGGGCTGTGCCGCCGAGTCGGTTCCGCCCGAAGCCTTGCAGCCGTTGGGGATCGATCTCGTCGTCAGCCGTGAAAAAAAGGACGACCTGGCCTGCATTTTGATGCGCCACCTCGGCATGGTGCAGTCCACCACCCACCCCGTCCCTTTGCGCACGACGAAGCGGGCGTCGCTGAAAATTCAAGACGGATGCGATTTCTTCTGCTCTTATTGCATCGTACCTCACACGCGCGGACGCCCCCGGAGCCGTCCGTTCGAAGAATGCCTCCGCGAGGCACGCGCTTTCATCGACGCGGGATTTCAAGAACTCGTCGTTACGGGCTGCAACATCGCCTGCTATGCGGACGGCGCACGCGGTCTTGTTGACTTGCTGGCGGCACTCGCGACGTTACCCGGACTGGGGCGCCTGCGTCTCGGCTCCATCGAACCCGGCACCGTCGAAAGAAAAGTGGCGCGACTGATGGCCGATTCGGAAACGATCTGCAAGTTCCTGCACCTGCCCATCCAGAGCGGGGATGACGGGATACTGACACGCATGAAACGGCGTTACACCGCCGAGCAGATCGTCCAGACGCTGGACGAGACGGTCCGGCTCATGCCGCAGGTCGGCTTGGGGGCCGACATCATCACGGGATTCCCTGGCGAGACGCTTCAGGCATTTGAGCACACGCGTTCACTGCTGTCCGCCTTCCCTTTCAGCAACCTGCATGTTTTCCCCTATAGTGAACGTCCCGGAACCCCCGCCGCGACATTTCCCGGGGCCGTTCCCGAGACGGAGCGCAAACGGCGCGCGGCCGTGCTAAACCGGATGAAAACGGGCAAACGGATCGCTTTCGCAACACAATTTGTGGGACAAAAAGTCGACGTGCTGATCGAACGCTTTGCGAGCAACGGCGAGGCCCACGGCTGGACCAGCGAATATGTCGATTGCCGCATCAGCGGACTCGATCCGTCAGCCGTCGCCACGCTCGTTTCCTGCGTGCCCCACGCCACAGAGGGCGATCAACTTCTGGCGCGCAAAGCGCTGCCGCCGGTCGACACGGATGCCGTTCAAAACAGATAAATGCCGAAAGGCGTAAGCTGGATCTTGCGGTCAAAGTCACGATCCGGTATGATATTTCTTCATTTTGGCCAGAGTGGTGAAATGGCAGACACAGCGGACTTAAAATCCGCAACGGGGTTAAACTCGTGTGGGGGTTCGAGTCCCCCCTCTGGCACCAGGAAGAACGGGCACCGGCGGGCGCGCCGGCGCCCGTTTCCGCTTCAGGGCGCGGGCCGCGGCGCGGCGCGCAAAAAAGAAGGGGGCCGGAGACCTCGCGGTCTCCGGCCCCCAGAAATAAAACCCGGCGGCGTCCTACTCTCCCACAGGCGCGTCCTGCAGTACCCTCGGCGATGGGGCCCTTCACTTCCGTGTTCGGAATGGGAACGGGTGTTGCCTCCCCTCTATGGCCGCCGGGAAAACCCGGCTCCGGGCGAACCCGGAAAAAAGCCAACGCACAG
>DAOPZC010000143.1:0-5523 GCA_035353175.1 Kiritimatiellia bacterium
CCCGGAACCAGAGCATGTTTTCGCGGCGCTCCGCGATGTTTTTGATGTTCATGAGGTGTCTCACTCCGACGTTTTCGCTGATGGAGTTTCCGCCCCAGCTGCCGCAGCCGAGGGTGAGGGAGGGCTCCAGTTTGAAGTTGTAGATGTCGCCGATGGCGCCTTGGGAGCTGGGCATGTTGACCAGCACGCGGCCGGTCTTCATGGCCGCGCCGTAGGTTTTGACGCGGTCGGTGTTGCGCATGTCCGTGTAGAGGGCGGAGGTGTGGCCGATGCCGCCGAACTCGACCAGGGCCTTGGCTTTAGCGACGGCGTCGTCGAAGTCCTTGGCGCGGTAGAGCGCGAGCACCGGGGAGAGCTTCTCGAAGGCGAAGGGCTCGTCCGTGCCGATCTTTTCGGCCTCGCCGATGAGCACCTTGACGTCGCCCGGCAGCTCGACGCCGGCCATGGCGGCGATCTTCGCGGCGGGCTGGCCCACGATGTCGGCGTTGATGTGTCCGTCCTTGAGGATGATGGCGCCGACCTTCTTCTTCTGGGCGGGCGTGAGGAGGTGTGCGCCGCGGGCGGTGAACTCGGCCTTGACGGCGTCGTAGATCGCGTCGACCACGACCACGGACTGCTCGGAGGCGCAGATCACGCCGTTGTCGAAGGTCTTGGACATCAGGATCGAGCTGACCGCCATGCGGATCTCGGCGGTCTCGTCGATCACGGCGGGGGTGTTGCCCGCGCCGACGCCGAGGGCCGGCTTGCCGGAGCTGTAGGCGGCCTTCACCATGCCGGGGCCGCCGGTGGCGAGGATCAGGCTGATGTCGGGGTGGCGCATGAGCGCGTTCGAGATCTCGACGGTGGGCGTCTCGATGCAGGCGATGATGCCTTCGGGCGCGCCGGCGGCGACGGCGGCTTGGGCGACCACGCGGGCGGCTTCGGCCGTGCTCTTTTTGGCGCGGGGGTGGGGCGAGAAGATGATTCCGTTGCGGGTCTTGAGGGCGATGAGGCTCTTGAAGATCGCGGTGGAGGTCGGGTTGGTCGTGGGCACGATGCCCGCGATGATGCCGATCGGCTCTGCCACGCGGCGCAGGCCGAAGGACGCGTCATAGCTCAGCTCGCCGCAGGTCTTCTCGTCTTTGTACTTGTTGTAGATGTACTCCGAGGCGAAGTGGTTCTTGATCACTTTGTCCTCGACGATGCCCATGCCCGTTTCCTCGACGGCCATCTTCGCGAGGCGGATGCGCTCGCAGCTGGCGGCCAGGGCGGCGGCCCGGAAGATCTTGTCCACCTGCTCTTGCGTGTAGGTGGCGTAGACCGTCTGGGCGGCTTTGACCTTCTTGATCAGGTCTTCGAGCGGCTTCAGCGTGTCGGCCGCGGGTGCGGGTGTGTTCTGTTTCATGTGTCTCCTTTTTATCGTGGTTGCGTGGGGGGTGCCCCGTGTGTTCCTGAAAACGGTGCGCAATTATCGATAAGGTGATATCGATTGTCAAGTAGCGAAATAAACTTTTTGTGGAACCGCGCCAACGCTTGTCGGAATCCGGGGTGTGGTGTATCGTGTACCTCATGGTACGTTTGTGGCTCGAGTTCATCGGCTTGTACGTGGCGCTGCCTGCGGTTTTGTTGGGGGTCAGGCTCTCTGGATGCGCGGTCCCCGTGCTGCCGGTGCTCTGGCTTGCGGCCTATCCCGCGGCGCGTTATTTGGTGGTGCGGCATGGTTGGGGCACCCGGGAACTGATCGGTTTTTCTCTGACCCGGGCTCAGGCGAGGCATCTGGCGATGCGACTGGTGATCGCGGCGGCGGTCCTGACGGGCGGCATCCTGTGGGTGGCACCAGAGCGGTTTCTGGATCTGCCCCGGCGGGATTTGACGCTATGGGCGCTGGTCATGTTTTTTTATCCGGCGCTTTCGGTTTATCCGCAGGGCATTCTTTACCGCGGCCTTTTTTGTGCGCGCTACGCGGGTCTTTTCCGTGGTGAACGGGGCGCTTGGCTGGCGGGGGCCGCTGTGTTCTGTCTGGCGCACCTGGTGTTTGCGAACGGGTGGGCGTTGGGGTTGACGCTCGCGGGGGGCCTTCTGATCAGCCGGACCTACCGCAAAACGGGATCGCTCATGGCGTCGGACCTCGAGCATGCGGTGTACGGCCAGCTGGTGTTCACGAGTGGGTGGGGAAGTTTCTTTTACCACGGGACCGTGCGGCTTATGGAAAGCCTGGCGGGGGTGGGGTGAGCAGCCGGAAGGAACAAACCTGATTCCGCCGAAAACTCCGCGTTGACCAATGCGGGGGGGAACCCCTATACTACTGTGTTTAACCATTGGAGGCATTTCCGTGAATGTTGAACTGATTGAGAAGGCGAGAGCCCGGGTTCCCAGCGTTCCTGTGCTCGTGAATCTTGTTTCCAAACGCGTGCGTCAGCTCAATATGGGCGAGAGACCTTTCGTGAAGCCGTTGTCGGCGGACGAGGACAAGTCGGACATCGCGCTGCGCGAGATCGCGGACGGCGTGCTGATTTCGGAAGTCGATTTCGGCGCTATCGCCCGGGCCGAAGCGGCCCATACACGTTGGTCGGAGTAATCCGGCGTCGCGCGGCGGACGCGGCTTGAAAGGGTCATGAGCGGGGAGAACAAAAAACGGAACGGCGGCAATCTGACGGTCAACCGCAGGGCGACGCACGATTATTTTGTTCTCGAGAGGGTCGAGGCGGGAATCGAGCTGGTGGGCACCGAAGTGAAGGTGGTGCGCAATGGCGAGGCCGGGTTGACCGGCGCCTACGCCCAAGTGAAGGACGGCCAGCTGTTCCTGAATCAGGTGATGATTCCTCCGTACGCGTTCGGCAACCGCTTCAATCACGATTCGCTGCGGACGAGGCGATTGCTGATGCACAAGCGCGAGATCCTCAAGCTGCAGGCGCAGTCCGAGCAGAAGGGATTGTCGCTCATCCCGCTGAGGATGTACCTGACGCCGAAGGGGATGGTCAAAGTGGAGATCGGGGTCTGCCGCGGCAAGGCCCAGGAAGACAAGCGCGAAACCATTAAGCGGCGCGATGCGGACCTCGAGGCCCGCCGGGCAGTCGCGAAACACTACAGGGGCTGATTTTTTTCAGGAGGAGATTCGTATGACGTTGCCACTCGGATTCTTGGGCATGAACATCGGACCGACGGAGCTGTTGGTCGTGTTGGCGATTATTCTGGTGCTGTTCGGCGGCAAGAAGCTGCCCGATCTGGCACGTTCGCTCGGGCGCAGTCTGGGCGAATTCAAGAAGGGCAAGGATGAAGGCGAGAAACTGGCCAACGAGAAGGTCAAGGAGATCGTCGATGACATCAAGAAGGAAGAGCCCGAGAAGGTCGAAGGCCCCAAGGCCTAAGTGCGGCGGTCTGCCGTGACCCGCCGCCTCTCCATTCTGCCCGCAACTCTTTTACGCGCCGTCCGCCTCGTCTGGCTCAGCGACCGCCGTTTGGCTTTCTGGCACACGGTCCTGACGGCGATTCAAGCCCTCCTGCCTTTGGGCACGCTCTTCGCGCTGAAACAGGTGATCGATATCGCGTCCCGTCTGTTTCAGAATTCGGAGCGTTTTTCGCCGTTTTCTTTCTCCACTGCGGCTGAACGTTTCGCCTCGGATGCCGACTTCCGCCAACTGACGGCGTGGGCCTTTTTCGGTGCGCTCTGCCTGGTCTTGGTGGCCGTGGCCCGGCTGCTGATCACGTGGGTGGCGGAGTTCCACTCGCTGGCCGTCAGTGACCGCGTTTACGATCTGCTGCACGACACCCTGTTGCGGGCCGACTACGCCTTTTTTGAGAACCCGGACGACCAGAACCGTCTCTACATGGCCCGCGAGGAGGCGCTTTCTCGCCCTGCGCGCGTGCTCGCCGGGTTCGGCCAGATTCTGTATAGCCTTGTGGGCCTCGTCGGCGTGCTGTTCATTCTGGCCTCGTTCAGCCCGTGGCTGCCGTTTTGCCTCGCGTTTGCCGCGCTGCCGGTGTTCTTCTTCAAGCTCGACCGCACGCGCCGATTCTACGAGTGGCGCAAGAGCCTCACGCCGCTTGAGCGGCAGGCCGCCTATTTCCACTCGGTCATGACGGACGACGCCGGTGCCAAAGAGATCCGGCTGTACGGGCACGGCGGCTTCTGCCGCACGCGTTTCGCGGGCGCGCGCGCCAAGTTGCGGGAGGAGCGTGTCGCGTGGCGCCGCTACGTGCTTTCGCGTGAGGCTGCCGGGCTGTTTCTGGGCCTGCTGATCACGGGCCTGATTCTGCTGTGGATGACCGGGCGCCTGCTGGCCGGTGCCGTGACCGTCGGTTCGCTTGTCCTCTGCGTGCAGGCCGTCCAGCGCGGCCAAAATGCCGTCACGTCGCTTCTGAATGCGGTTGCCGCACTCTTTGAAGACGCGCTGTTTCTCCAGAGTTTCGAGGAGCTGCTGCGTCTGCCGACGCGGGTGCTGACTCCCGCAAACACCAAGGGTGTTCCTGATCCCATCGCGCACGGGATCACCTTCGAACAGGTCTCGTTCGCCTATCCCGGCGCGTCCGGGGCGGTTCTCCGCGATCTCTCGTTCACGCTCCGCCCCGGCGAGCGCGTGGTGCTCGCCGGGGCCAACGGCGCGGGCAAGTCGACCCTCGTCAAGCTTCTCTGCCGGCTCTACGACCCTGACCAGGGACGTATCCTTGTGGATGGCATCGACCTGCGCGAGTTGGATCCCGCCGCTTGGCGCAGCCGGATCGGCGCGGTCTTCCAGGACTTCAACCACTACCAGCTCTCGGCGGCCGAGAACATCTGGATCGGGCACACCCGGCTGCCGCCCGATTCCCCGGCCGTCGAACGCGCCGCCGCCGATGCCGGCATGAAGCCGCTTCTGGCCGCATGGCCGCAGGGGCTCAAGACGCTTCTCGGCCGCTGGCTCCATGACGGCATCGAGCCCAGCATCGGCCAGTGGCAGAAGATCGCGATCGCCCGCGCGTTCGTGCGGCCGGCGCTGCTCTACATCCTCGACGAGCCCGCCAGCGCTCTCGACAGCACGGCGCAGCGCGAGACCTTCGAGGCGCTCGCGCGCCTGAGCCGCGGCAAAATCGCGTTGTTCACCAGCCACCGCGACCTGGGTCCCGGAATGGCTGACCGCCTGCTGGTCTTGGAAGGCGGGGCCATCGCTGCTGATCGGCCGCTTTAATGGCGGACGGACACGGGGACCCGCCCGACAGATTGCCCGATACCCGTTATGGCCATGACTCAAACACTTCGTGAAAAGCTCGCCGCACTGCCTGAGAAGCCGGGCTGCTATATCCTGCGCGACCGCAAGGGAACAATCATTTACGTCGGCAAAGCCGTGTCGTTGCGCCGCCGCGTGCAAAGCTATTTCCGGCCATCCACATTGCGCGACGCGCCGCCGAAATTGCGCAGCATGGTGAAGTGCGTCGCAGATCTCGAGATCATCACGGTCCGCAATGAGGCGGAGGCGTTGCTGACGGAAAGCAACTTGATCAAGCAGTATCGGCCGCGCTTCAACATCGTCCTGCGCGACGACAAGCGCTACCTCGCCCTGCGCGCCG
>DAOPZC010000144.1:0-5225 GCA_035353175.1 Kiritimatiellia bacterium
TGGTTTATAAGCTGACACAGTCTTTTCCGAAAGAGGAGATGTTTGGTCTGACCTCTCAGATGCGGCGTGCCGCAGTTTCGGTTGCCTCGAATATTGTTGAAGGGTGTGCTCGGGAAAGCCAAGCCGAGTATCTACGGTTCTTGGAAATAGCATTCGGTTCGCTTCGAGAAGCGCATTATCAACTTAACTTGGCTTGCCGTTTGGGTTTTGCCGATGCAACCGCAGCAAGCGTCTGTGACGACAAGATGAAAGAGGCTGAGAAAGTTCTTGGCGCTCTCGTGCATTCCATGCGTGTCTCTTAACCTACAGCCTACAGCCTATAGCCTACAGCCTTGGAGAATAGAGTGAACACAAAGCGACTTATTGTACTGACGTTTATCTTAACGGTAGCCTCCGCAACTTTTGCCCAAAGCGAACGACGCCTTTCCATCGACGACTACCGCGACCGGATGAAGGGCGGCTGGATCGGTCAGGTCATCGGCGTGGTGTGGGGCGCACCGACAGAATTCAAGTGGAACGACAAGGTCATTCCCGAGGACCAGGTTCCGAAGTGGTCGCCGGAGATGATCAACAACGCGTTCGGGCAGGACGACCTGTATGTGGAGATGACGTTCTTGCGGTCGATGGAGCAATACGGTCTCGACGTGCCGATCCGCCAGGCGGGCATCGACTTTGCGAACAGCGAGTATGCGCTCTGGTGTGCGAACAACGCGGGACGGACGAATCTGCGCAAGGGCATCGCGCCGCCGGACTCGTCGCACCCGCAGTTCAACAAGTGCCCGAACGACATCGATTATCAGATCGAAGCGGACTTCGCGGGCCTCATCTCGCCCGGCTTGCCCAATTCGGTCATCGCGCTGGGCGAGAAATTTGGGCGGCTGATGAACTACGGCGACGGCGTGTATGGCGGGCAGTTCATGGGCGGCATGTATGCCGAGGCGTTCTTCGAGACGGACCTTTTGAAAATCATTGACGCGGGGCTGGCCTGCATTCCGTCCGACAGCCAGTACGCGGAGATGGTGCGCGACATGGTGCGCTGGTATCGCGAGAGCCCGAACGAATGGCAGAAGACATGGGCACTTTGTCTGCAGAAGTACCGCAAGGATCCGGCGTATCAAAAAGCCTCCAACGGCGGCATCGACGTGAAAATCAACGGTGCGATGGTCCTGCTCGGGCTGCTGTATGGTCAAGGCGACATGGAGAAGACGGTTGTGATCTCGATGCGCGGCGGATATGACTCGGACTGCAACCCGTCGAGCGCGGCGGGTGTGCTCGGCACGCTGATCGGCTTTGCAAACCTGCCGGCGCACTACACGAAGCTACTCCAGTTGGGGACGAAGTTCTCTTATACCGCGTACAACGTGCCGGCGCTGCTGGACGTCTGCGAAAAACTGGCTCGCCAGATTGTGGTTCAGCAGGGGGGGCGCGTCGAGAAAGGCGCGGATGGCAAAGAGTGTTTTGTGATTCCGGTCCGTCCCGCCCGACCGGACGCGCTGTCGTTAAGCTGGGCGCCGGGGCCTGTCGCGAACTCCGTGTTCACGCCGGAGGAGATGGCGCAGATCAAAATCCCCATCAAGGTGTATCCGGCCGGGCAGTTTGCGGACCCTGATCCCTCCAAGCGGGTGCAGAAGGTTTTGGACGTTTGTTTTCCCGGCTGGAAGACGTCGGAGAATGCGCCGGACATGAACCCCGGTTACCGCGAGCAGGTGGACCGGACATACAATGTGCTGGTGACGCATCCTCCGAAAAAGGGCGAGCCGGTGATTCTTTCGAAGACCGTCAAAATTCCGGAGGGCGATCCGCGCCTCACGGTAAGGGTCGCGAACGCGCAGAACGGCAATTTCCGGCTGATCGTCAAGGTTGACGGCGCGCTGGCACTTGAAACGGATGTCGGCGGCAAGACGGGCGAGTTCTGGACATACACGGTCGGTCTCGCACCATACCGCGGCAAAACGGTAAAGCTCGAGCTGTTCAATCAACCGACGGGCTGGAGCAACGAGGCGGCCTATTGGGGGGAGATTGCGGTGAGCGGGAACAATGATTGAGAAAATGCCGAGCGGTGAACGGCGATTTTTTGTGGCCATTCGGCATCCTGCCGCTCGCGGGCAAAGTCTCGCACGAAAATGCCTATGCAGGTTTTTTGGGAAACGCGAGATTGGGCTTGAGGCGGAAGTTCGCTTGGTTCACAATCACGTTAAACGTTGAGGGTGAGGAAAAAATGAAACGGATCGTTGTACTGGGCAGCACGAATACGGATATGGTTGTGAAAGCGGCGCGGATTCCCGCGCCGGGCGAGACGATTTTAGGCGGCCGTTTTCTGATGAACCCCGGCGGCAAGGGCGCGAATCAGGCCGTGGCGGCGGCGCGATTGGGAGGCGATGTCGCTTTTATCGCCAAGGTCGGCGACGATCTGTTCGGACGTGAGGCGAAGACGCTTTTTGCGAAAGAGGGCATTTGCACGGATTACGTGCTGACCGATCGGTCGGAGCCGTCCGGCGTGGCGCTCATCATGGTGGACGCGAAGGGCGAGAACTGCATTTCGGTAGCTTCCGGCGCGAATGCGATGCTGCTCCCAGAGGATATCGAAGCGGCGCGCGGCGAGATTGAAAAGGCGGGGACGCTGCTGATGCAGTTGGAGACGCCGGTTGAGACCGTGCTGTGTGCGGCGCAGTGGGCTGCGGCCAAAGGCGTTTCTGTGGTGCTTAATCCGGCGCCCGCCTGTCAGCTGCCGGATGCGTTACTGAAGTGCCTCAGCATGATCACGCCGAACGAAACCGAGGCGGAGCTGCTGACGGGCGTCAAGGTGTCCGATGAGGCGTCCGCCGCGCGGGCGGCCAAAACGCTGTGCGCCAAGGGCGTGAAGCGCGTGGTCATCACGCTTGGGGCCAAAGGTGCGTTCGTGTATTCGGACGGGGAGGGAAGAATTGTTCCTGCGGTGAAGGTGAAAGCCGTCGACACCACCGCGGCGGGCGACGTGTTCAACGGCGCGCTGGCGGTGGCTCTGACGGAGGACCGTCCTTTGGCCGTGGCGGTGAGCTTTGCGGTCAAGGCCGCGGCGGTGTCGGTCACACGCATGGGCGCGCAGGCGTCGGCGCCTTACCGCAACGAGGTGCAGTAGCGCAGGCTGTAGGTTGAAGGTGAAGGCGATTGGGACAAAAAAGGGAGGCTCGGGCGAGAGGCGTAGTCTGCGGGTGAAGGCGAGGGTGTTCTTGCATCCAGCCTAAAGTCTACAGCCTTCAGCCGACAGCCTGACATCCGCAAGGAGGCTGGTATGTTCTTCGTTGAGAATTATGGGTTGGCGGTGGCTTTTTGCGTGGTGACGATGCTGTGCTGGGGGTCGTGGGGCAACACCCAGAAGCTGGCGTCGAACGACAAGTGGAAGTATCAGCTGTTCTACTGGGACTACGGGATCGGCATCCTGCTGAGTTCGCTGCTGTTCGCGTTCACGCTCGGAAGTTGCGGCGCAGAAGGGCGCGGCTTCCTCGCCGACATCCGACAGGCCGGGATGAGCCACCTCGGGCTGGCCTTCTTGGGCGGCGTGCTGTTCAATCTGGCGAACATCCTGCTGGTCATCGCCATCGATCTGGCGGGGCTGGCGGTGGCGTTCCCGATCGGCATCGGGCTCGCGTTGGTGCTTGGCGTGGTTCAGACCTACTGGTTCAACCCCAAGGGCGATCCGGTGCTGCTGTTCGCGGGCGTGGCCCTCGTGGCAGCGGCTATCGTTCTGAATGCCCTGGCCTACAAGAAGCTGGTCGCGTCGAAGGCAGGGGACTCACAGAGGGGCGGCTCCGGTTTGGGCATCGCGATCTCCGTGATCGCCGGCGCACTGATGGGCGCGGGCTTTTTCGGGCTGGTTTCCAAGGGTATGGTCAAGAACTTCGCGGCACCCGAAGCGGGGCTGATGACGCCGTATACGGCGCTGGTGGTGTTCGCGGCCGGGCTGTTCCTGTCGAATTTCCTCTGGAACACGATCGCTTCGCTCAAGCCTGTGCGCGGCGAGCCGGTCGCGCCGTCGGCCTATTTTTCGCTGGGCACCCCGCGGCTGCACGCGGTCGGCATCTTGGGCGGCACGATCTGGAACATCGGCATGGCGCTCAGCCTAGTGGCGTCGGGCAAGGCGGGTACCGCGATCTCCTATGGACTCGGCCAGGGCGCGACGCTGGTGGCCGCGCTGTGGGGCATCCTGATCTGGAAAGAGTTCAAGGGAGCGCCCAAAGCGGTGAACAAGCTCAACCTGGCGATGTTCGTGCTTTTCGTGGCTGGGTTGGGTCTTATCATCTGCGCCGGAACTTAAATGTTGCGGTGTGCCCATTGCGCAGGTCCCGCGAAACTGTGGGGAAAACGGTTTGAAAACGCATGATCGTTGCTTGTCGGCACGTGATTCGGTCCGTAAGGCACGGCACGTCGCTTTGGTGTTAAGTCTGAACAAGCGGTTCGACCGTAAAGTGATTGAGGGCGTGACGCGTTTCGTGCATGAATCCGGAACGTGGAGCGTTTTTTTGGAAGACGATCCGGCCGCGAAAATCCCAGACTTCAGCCGCGGGCATTTTGACGGCGTGATCGCGGACCTGGACGACCCCCGGATCCCGAAATGCGTGGCCGAGTTGAAGATCCCGGTCGTCGGGATCGGCGGCATCGAGCCCCGCTGCCCTCTGAATCTGAGCGTCTCGACGGTCGGCACGGACAACCGCAAGGTCGCCGGCCTGGCGGCGGACTATCTGCTGCGACTCGGCCTGCAGAGCTTCGGCTATTGCGGGATCCACGGCCAGACGGTCGACCCTTGGAACCGCGAGCGCCAGAAGGCGTTTGCGGAGTGCCTTCGGGAGGAGGGCCACGCGTGTTCGGTCTACGCCGGACGCTACCACCCCTCCCACAGCTGGGAGCAGCTTCAGGAGTCTCTCTTCGCTTGGCTGAAGCCGCTGCCAAAGCCCGTGGGCGTGCTGGCGGCAAACGACGTGCGGGCGCGCCACGTGCTAGAGGCCTGCCGGCGCTTCGGGCTGCGCGTGCCGGACGACGTGGCCGTGGTCGGTGTGGATAACGACGAGTTGATCTGCGAGCTGGCCTCGCCGCCGCTGACCAGCATCGTGCAGGGAACGGAGGAGATCGGCTACCGGGCGGCGGGGCTGCTGGATCGATTGATGCGAAGGCGGTCACCCGGTGTTAAGAATATTCTCATCGACCCCGTGGCCATCATCGAACGCGTCTCAACCGATCTGGTGGCCACC
>DAOPZC010000145.1:0-5189 GCA_035353175.1 Kiritimatiellia bacterium
CCACGATGATGAACGGCCGCGCCTACTGCAGCCGCTTCAACTTCAAGGGCGCCGACCAGCAGAAGCGCGTCGGCGTGCTCTCCGGCGGCGAGCGCAACCGCGTGCACCTCGCCAAGCTCCTGCGCAGCGGCGGCAACCTGCTGCTACTCGACGAGCCGTCCAACGACCTCGACGTCGCCACCCTGCGCTCGCTCGAAGAGGGCATCGCGGACTTCGGCGGCTGCGTCATGGTCGTCAGCCACGACCGCTGGTTCCTCGACCGCATCGCCACGCACATCCTCGCCTTCGAGGGCGACAGCAAGGTCACCTGGTTCGAAGGCAACTACGCCGACTACCACGAGCAGCGCCGCAAGCTTCTTGGCGACGCGGCCGACCGTCCCTCCCGCGTCCGCTTCCGCCCGCTCAAGCACGGATAGCCGGCCACCCCGCCTCAGCATGGGCGGACTTTTCCCGTCCGCCCATGCCCTCCTCCCGACCTTCCACTCGACCCCCTCTCCCGCGGCGGTTTCGGAGAAACCGCCCTACCGGCAGGACGGCTGAGCAGGCGTCTGACCGCGCGGGATAGGGACGCCTCCCCGAGGCGTCCGCGCCGGCCGGCCACAATCTGCGGCAATAAATCCTTGAGCCCTCCGTTTGGCAGATGGTAAGGTTATCCTGTATATTGAAATAGGAAAAAAACTGATGTGGAGGTCGCCCATGAAAATGAATCGGTGGTGTCGTGTGTTCGCGGCGTCGTTCGCCTTTGCAGCCCTTGGCGCTGAAGCGGACATCAATTGGCGTACGGACGTGCCGGACGGCTCTTTCAACGAGGCCGCCAACTGGACGGGCGGGATCATCCCGACCAACACGACCGCCGGCGTCTTCACCGGCAACCAGGACTACGTGATCCGCTTCCCCGCGGGCGGCTACGCCGAGAACAGCGTGACCAAAGTCGGAAGCCTGACCAGCGGCCGCTCCCTGACGTTCGACACGCGCGGCACGTCGTGGCTCAAGGCCGCGCCCACGATCACCAACGGGTGGCCGACGGCGTGGACCGGTTTCCAGATCCAGAACACCGGCGGCCAGCACGTGTTCAACCTCGAAGGGCTCGCGACCTCGGCCGCCGCGACCAACTACCCGATCATGCAGCTGTCGAACGCGCTCTTCCGCGTCTACTCCTTCAGCAGCGCGGCCACCAACGTGCTCGAAGAGGGCCTCCTCAACCTCTTCAACCCGGGCGGCGTGGTCAACGGCCAACACTGCCTGATCACCGGCAGCGCGGGGACGCGTCACGCGGCCCTCTTCAAGGCCAGCTCCTCCCTGCGCGCGAACCAGATCCGCATGCGCGGCAACGCGTACGGGAACCTCATGCTCTTTGAGGGCGGCACCCACGAAATCTATGGCGGGCTTCAAATCGGCGAAGGCGCCACGAACGCGGGCTACACCAACACCGTCGCCGTCACCGGCGGCGTGTTGTCGTTCCCGTCCAACGCGCTCTACATCGGCTACGGGAAAACAGGATCGCACGGCGAGTTCTCCGTGAGTGGCTCCGGCGTGGTGAACCTCGCCAACCAAATCGTGATGGCGTCCTATCAGAACCAGTCCTCCGGTTCCCTGCGGCTCAGCGACACCGCCGTCGTGCGCGCAGGCGCCTATCTCGACGCCGCCTACAACAGCGGCTCGACCGCGACGGTCTCGCTCGCCGGCAGCTCGCTCCTCGCCCTCGGCAGCAATCTGGCCGTCGCGCGCGGTACCGGCTCATTCGCGACCATGGAGCTGCGCGACCAGTCGACCTGTTATGCCAGCGGCTACCTGCTGATCGGCGGCTACAGCGGCAGCGACGGCACGGTGAGCCTGCGAAACGGAGCGACCCTCACGGCGGCGAACTACGTCGAAGTGGGCTCCAACAGCGGAACGGGACGTCTTGAGATGACCGGCGGACAGCTCATCGCCAAAAGCGTCAAAGGCGGCTCCGGCGGCTGGTCGACGTTTGTGGCCGACGGCGGCACCCTCTGCGCCTCCAACGTTTCCGCCTCGGTCATGCTGCTGGAGAATTTCGACCAAGCCGAGCTTGGGCCCGCCGGACTGACCTTGAATGCGGCGGGGTACGACGCCTCTCTCAGCCAGGCGTTCTCCGACGCCCCCGGCGTGGACGGGCTGTTCCTCAAGACCGGCGCCGGGACTCTCTCCGTATCGAACAGCGCGCACGCGTTCACCGCGGTCGCACAAGGCGGGCTTAAAGTCCTGGCACCCTCGGCGTCGTTCGGCCGCACGCTGAGCGTCACCAACGGAGCCTCGCTTTCCCTCGCCGGCGCCGCCACCAACCTGGTTGCCGGCGCCCTGACGCTCGGCGAGCTGGGCGTTCCTGCGACCCTCTATCTAGACGCGGGCGACCGCCTCACCGTGACCAACAGCGGGGGACTGACGCTCAACGGCTGCGGCATCTTTTTCGGCTCCGCAGGCGCCAACGGCTCCTACCCGCTGTTCCGCTGCGCGGGCTCCGTCGAACCGTCGCTGATGAGCCGCCTGTCCGTGCTCAACCCGGTCGCGGGCAAAGATTACCTCTTCTCCGTGGTTCCGGACGGCGCGGATTCGGTCATCCAGCTCACCGTGACCGCACTGGCCGCCAGCGACGCCGTCTGGAACGGCTCGCAGGGCTCGGACTGGAACACCGCGGACAACTGGACGCCCGCCGCCGTGCCGTCCAACGGGACGTTCGTCTTCTTCACCGAGAGCGGCGCGCAAAAAACCGTCAACCTCGGCTCCCCCGCGGCCTGCACGCACCTGACCTTCTCTTCCGCAACCCCGTATGTGCTGCAAGGCTCAGCCCTCTCGCTCCAAGCGGGAGGCATCAGCAACAGCGCCGGCGCGCACACGGTCGCCGCGCCGCTCGCCCTCACGGGCCCGTTCTCGGTCCAGACGGCTTCGGCCAGCACCACGACGGTCAGCGGCGCGATCTCCGCGAACACCGCCACGCTCGCCAGCAAAGGCGGCTCCGGAACGCTCGTCATTTCGGGCAGCAATGCCGGGTTCAACGGCCTGTGGAGTTCCGTCAGCGGGCGTCTGCACGTCGCCTCGGCCAACGCCCTCGGCGCCGCCAACGTGGCGACCAACGCCCTGACGCTCGGGGCCGGCACCTTCACCTACAGCGGCCCGGCCGCCACGATCACCAAGGGGCTGACCCTGAGCGCCGGCAACACCAGTAACGCCGTCATCGTCGAGGCGCTCTCCGACCTCACCCTGAACGCGCCCCTCGCCATGCAGCCCAGCCTGCTGTGCAAGCGCGGTCCGGCCGCGCTGACCCTGGTCGTCGGCAACGGCACAACCACCCTCTCGGTCGGCCCTGGGAGCGGCGGCGTGAACATTACGCCGGCCGGCAACATCGTCCTTCCTGCCACCGGCGACGCGCCCGCCGCGCCGACGGGGCTGGGAGGCTTCAGCGTGCTCGAAGGCCTGTTCCGGATCAAGGGCAACGGCGCGGCCGTGTCGACCGTCAACCAGCTGCACTGCGGCGTCATCGGCGGCCAGTACGCCGCGGCGCAGGCCGACCCCGTGCTCGAGCTCGACGCGGTCAAGATGAACCAGGGCTCCTCCGGCCAGCACCTCCAGCTCGGCAGCCAGATGAGCTCCGCGAGCCCGGCGCGCACGCCCACGCTGCGCCTCGTCAACGGTGCCTCTCTCGTGCTGGACCACCTGCGCATGGGCGTTGGCCCGACCACCACCTTCGCGCCCACGCTGATCATGAGCAACTCGACGATCGCCGCCGCTTGGCAGCTCAGCATCGGCGCGGACAACAGCACGGCGCCCTACGTGCGTCTGGCCCAAGGCAGCGTGGCGACAGCCTCAGGAGGCAACCAGTGGGGCGGCGGCATCTACGTCGCGCGCAACGTCGACGTCGTGGTCTCTGGCGGCAGCGTGCTCGGACAGACCAACCCGGGCGGCAGCTTCCGCTTCAGCGACGGCTACTCGAGCGGCACCATGCGCTGGGAAAGCGGCGGCACCATGCGCTTCACCCAGTTCCAAGGCCGCAACCCCCAGACGACGTCCGGCCTCAACATGGTCTTTGACGGCGGCGTGATGGAGCCGATCGCCTCCGGCTTCTCGTACTCGGCCACGAACAAGCAGAGCTTCATCATCGAGGCCGGAGGCCTCACCGTCCGCGCGGCCGGCGGCATCCGCCACGCCCTCACCTTCCCGCTCACGGGCAGCGGCGCCCTCACCAAAACTGGCGCCGGCGAGCTCGTCTTCGCGGAAGGCGTCACCTACACCACCGCGAGCGCCACCAATGCGCTGGGCCTGCCGACCACCCTCTCGGGTCTCCCCACCGGCGGTTACACCGGCGGCACCTCCGTGCAGGAAGGCGTGCTCTCGGTCAGCAACGGCACGATCCGCGCCGACGCCCGCGTGGCGGTCGCCTCCGGGGCCGCGCTCAACTTGAGCGCCGGCAGCGTCACGCTGGCCGAGGTCTCGGGCTCCGGCACCGTCTCCAACGGCGTGCTGACCGCCGGCTACCGCTGCCACGCCTCCAGCGCCACCAACGACTGCCTCGCCCTCGCCGACGTCACGCTCCCGGCGGGATGGACGGTCACTTTCGATCTCGACGACGGCTACGCGCTCACGAACCGGCAGACCCTCGCCGTCGCGACCCGCGCGGGCGCGACCGCCCTGAACCTCGCCGCCTGGAGAGCCGCGAACGTCGGCGACAAGATGGGCGCCAGCTTCACGTTGGTCGGCGACACAGTCTACGCCACGGCCTTCTTCACCGGCGGCACGCTGATCTCGATCAAATAGCCGCGAAGCCGAACACGAGCCCCCGCGCTCCTCGCCGGCGGGATCCTATTCCGCCTAGAACGCGTTCGGATTCGGCCGGTCGCCCATCACGAACTCGAGCGTGCCGCCCGCGACGATGTCCTTCTGGCGGAGGCGCGGCTCGGCGAGCCGCCGGCCGTTGAGCGTCACTGCCTGCACGTAGACGTTCTGCGGCGCCTGATTTTTGGCGGTCACCGTGAAGGTCGCCGGCGGGTACGGCGCGCCGATCTTCAGCACCGCCCGCTCCACCAGCGGCGAGCCGAGCTCGTAGACGTCGGTCGCGGGGTTGAGCGGATAGAAGCCCAACGCCGTCAGGATGTACCACGCCGACATCTGGCCGCAGTCTTCGTTGCCGTCGAACCCCTTCTTGTCGGTGCTGTAGCTGCGCCGCGCGATCTCGC
>DAOPZC010000146.1:0-5049 GCA_035353175.1 Kiritimatiellia bacterium
ACCGCGTGGCCGTTTTCAAAACATCAGGTGTTGCACTGGCCGGTCGCGCGCGCGGTTGATTTTTCAGGTCTGAACGGAGATTTATCGTCGGGAAGGCTGTTCTTAGCGGGTAAATTTTGTTTTGGAAGCTTCACGGGTTTGGTCGATATTATGCTTCTCGCATGCGGCAAAAAGCATTTCGAAGGGGTTCCGCAGGAGATTCGACGAGTGGTCTTATAAAGCAAAAACCCCCAATTTGATCGGGGGTTTTGTTAAAGCATCGTGTTTTCAAATGGTGGGCGCTACAAGATTCGAACTTGTGACTTCTACCGTGTGAAGGTAGATGTCGAACAAAAAAAGCCCAATAAAAACGCCAATTATAGCCTAAAAATTCCCTGTTTGGGCGTTTGTTTGGGGAAATTGCTTGCTTCCCCAAACACGTTGCGGCAAACTATACCGCATCGTCAAAAGACAGCCAGAGAAGGCGGTGGTTATGGGACTGGAACTGCGGAGAGGGCGAGACGGTGTAAGATTGCCGTATTGGTACGGGCGCTACACAGATGAGAACGGCAAGGTTCATGTCGTAGGCCTGAGTGTGGCTGTGGTTGGCACCGAGCCGCCGACCCTGCGGGACAAGGGCGACACCGAATTCGAAGTGTCACGCGCATTGGCCGAGGATAAGCTTAAGGACCACCAGCTCTCCAGCCGGTTAAAGGGGCAGGCCCAGCACCTCACCAGCCGTCTGATCGCGGCGAAGACCGGACGGGCGGTGGAGTACGTGAAACTGGCCGACCTCCCGGCCAAGTGGCGCGCGATCGGCAGGGAGTCCAAGCCGACCGATGCGCGGCTGAAATGGTGTGACACCATCTTCGGAAGGTTTGCCGAGGCCGTGCCGTGCAAGTATCTTCACGAGGTCACGCCGGAACAGGTCGCCGCCTATATCGAAACTCTGCGGGCGACATTATCCCGCAGCACGGTCACCGGTACAGTTCAACTGCTCAAATCGGCGTTCGCCCGGCTGCTGCCGCTCGGCACCTCCAACCCGTTCATGGGCGGGATCACGCGGCGGGGCATGGACGCCGGGTGCGATGTCGTCCACCGCAAGCCGCTGACCGCTCCCGAACTCTCAGTCCTGTTTGAGACCGCCCGGAGCGACCCTTTCCTGTATCCGCTGACCGTTTGTGCCGCGCTGACCGGAATGAGGATTGGCGATGTGTGTCAGTTGACGTGGCAATCAGTTGACCTGCGGGACGACGTGATCGCCGTCCGCACATCGAAGACGGGCAGGGGTGTGGAAATCCCGATATTCAAGCCCTTGCGGGAAGTCTTTGAAACCGCCGTCGCCGAACGTGAGCAGGACGCGGTGTATGTCTGGCCGGCGGCGGCGCGGATGTACAAAGAAAACCGGCAGGGCGTGACGTACCGTGGTAAGGTTCTCTTTGCGCGGGCTTTTGCGAGCAAGGCGCCGGCCGTGCCGGATGTAACTCCTTTGCCCGAACGTGTGGATCTTGCTGCGGCACTTCCCCAACTCCTGAAAGCGGTCGAGGGGAGGTATGACGGGAAAAAACGCGACCGGATACTGGACACCGTCACCCGCTATGCGAACGGGCAGTCTTACAGGCAGATCGAGGTGGAGACCGGACGCCACCGCGGGCAAACCTCCGAAGATCTGCGGGATGCCGGAACGGCCGCGGGCCTGAACCTGAGGCACGGCGCGCTCGTGGCGACCAAGCGCGATATCAAAACCCTGATCGGCGAGACAAGGCAGAAACGGCGCAAAGGCAAGGGCAGGCTGGCCGCTTCCATCCTAGGCTGGCATTCGCTGCGAGGCACATGGGCGACGCTGGCGCTAAGCGCGGGCATTCCGGTTGAAACAGTCAAACTGGTCACAGGCCACAGCACGGTCAACACCATCCTGAAATTCTACTACAATCCCCAGCGGGAGCACCTGCGGGCGGTGTTGGACGACAAACTGCCGGGCATTTTGACAGGCCGCGAGGATCAAGTTAAAATCAAACACACGAGTACAAGGTCGGCATTGTCGGATGCAGACCCTGTGGCGCAGGTTGCGGATCAGCTCAAGAACATGAGCAAGTCCGACCGGGTGCGGTTGGCTAAGATGCTTGAAGAGATGTAATGCTGAGGGGCCGTTGATATGGGGAACGATCGGAAAAAAAGGGACTGCGCACCGAAAACGCTGGACTTCAAGAAACTGGGGGCGGAGATCAATGATCTGATTCAGCGGGGGCGGGACAGGAAATTGACCCCTGCGGGGAAGAGGAAGCTGTCCCGGATGGCGAAGAACCACGGCCAGTCTCTTTCCGATTACTTGGAAACCGTTCGGCGCCTCAGCGAGGAATACGCCAAACCCAAGCCCGCGCTCGCTGAGATGCCCAGGATTCCGACGGCAAGCGACATCAGGAAGAATGAGCGGAGAGAGCGGGACTCCGAGACGTACTTCCGCGACCTTGCCGGACGGGCCCGGTGCGGGAAACTGGCCGAAAAGGAGATCGCGAAGCTGTCGCACGCGGCGGCGAATGACGGAGCCGGGATCCCGGCCACGGGCAGAAAGGTGTTGGGCGAACACGCGGCCGCGCGCGGCGAAACGCTCATCCAGCATGTCCGCTGCCTGTTGGAGATCAACGGCTTTGTCAAGAAGACGGGCGAGGGCGATTTCGACAGCGAGACGATGGATGTGGAGCCCGTCGCGCATCTCGCGCGGTTTCCCCGTTTCGCGCTGGACGCGCTTGAGGCCGGCGCCGCCCTGACCAAAGAGGGCAAGCTGGTCCTGCTGACCATCATCGGAAGCCAGGAGCGCGAGATGGCGGCCCAGGCCGCCGGCCGCGGCGTCTGGCCGGTTGAGACTGCTCTCGAAATCGCGAAGTTCTGGGTAACCCACTTCGACGCGGCGGTCCGATCGGGGGATGCTGCTTTCGCCGACAAAACGAAAGCGTGCCGGTTGCCGGTCGAGCACTGCCTCTGCCGCACGCATGAGGCGGCATGCGACCTGATCAAGCGGAAGCAATTCAAATCATGGAAACAGAAGGCGCACGTTGACCACGCCTGCGCATGGCTCCGTGAAAAAAGGCAAGGCGTCTTTGCGCATCCCCCGTGGGACGCCCCGGCGGGCGTCCACGAGGGCCTTGAGCTGCTGCGGAGCGTTTTCGGTTTGTCGGAAACGCAGTCCGCAGACGCACCGTCCGAGCCCGCTGCTCCTGCAAGCGCGAAAAGGAAGCCACGCAAAAAATGGCCGGCGCTGGCGCTGAAGCACAAGTGCGCTGTCTACAAGATCTGGAAGAACTACAACGCGTGGGCAAAAGGCAGGGCGGTGGGGCGGCCGACATTCAACAACTGCTGGACGGACAACGAGGACAGGCTGAAGCCGCTCAACGTCGCGTCAGCAGCCCACCTGAGGGCAGTGGTGAAGGACCGAATTGAAGCCGAACGCGTGGCTGCGGCGAAGGAGAAGGACGCGAAAAGGCGGGCGAATGCCATGTTAGATCCTCTCGCCGACACCTGATCGAAACAGGATTGAAACAAAGGTTTGTCAAGGCCTGGGCCATGCCTGGCCTTTCTCGATCAAAAGCCGTTCCTGCTCAAGCGGGAGCGGCTTTTGTCGCGCCATAACCGACCACGCCTTAAGTTCGTTGTTCCGGATCTGTCTCGAACCAGTCTCGGGGTCAGAAAGATCGTCCCACGCCGGGGGCAGCCCGTCCCCGGCTCCAAATAGGAGACGATTCCATGATGACCAGAGATCAGTTGATCATGAAGCTACTGTCCGCCCCGCCGGAGGAACTGACAAGGTGGTATGAATTCGCTGAAAACAAGTGCGAAACGGCAGCGCCCGCCGACCGCAAGCTGTTGACGCTCGCCGCCGCAGCCAAGGTCCTGGGCGTGAGCCGCCAGACTGTGTTCAGAATGTCCCGCGATGGGCGGCTGCCCGTGGTGGAAACCCGCGCCGGCCGTTTCCGCGTGCCGTCGTACGCGCTGACCGCGCTCCTGAAAGGGGGTGCGAAATGAGCGTGAAAGAGAGCCTCATTGAAAACGACGAGGCCGCGCTTGCCGGGTGCATTCTGTTTGACCCGGATAACGCGTTGCGCGAGATCTCAGACCTCAAGTTGACCGCCGAGTGTTTCACGCGTCCGGAGTGCAGACAGGTCTTCCAGGCGGTTCAAAGGATGACGGCGAACTCGGTCCCGCTTGAGCTGTTCGCGGTCGTGATCGAGGCCGGGATTGACGCGAAGACCGGAGAGGCGCTGGTCGACGGCGCGTGCGTCGCGGGCCACGCCCGGTACCACGGCATCCGGCTCCGCGACGCGATGCACAAACGCGAGGCCATGCAACGGGTCGAGGCGGCCGACGGGGCCGAGGCGCTGCGCATGGCGTTTGAGAAAAGCCTTGCGGCCCTGCCGGTGTCCTCGAAGGCGGCTCTGGCCGTCAACGCGGCCGATTGGCTGGAATGCGAGCCTCCCCCCCTCGACTACGTCCTTGAACAGGTGTTCGAGCGGGACAGCCGGGTTTTGCTTGTCGGGTCGTCGAAGACGCGGAAGAGTTTTCTGGCCCTCCAGCTCGCCGTCTGCGTCGCGACCGGCATCAAGTTCGTCTCCTTCAATGTCCCCAAGCCGCGCCGGGTGTTGCTGGTCAACCTGGAAAATTCGGACGGCTGGCAGCACCGCCGCTTCCGCGGCATGTGCGCGACGCTCGGCGTCACAAAAGAGATGCTGGGCGACCGGCTGAGCATTCTGAACGGGAGGAACCGGTGCCTGACGCTTGAAAAAATCGAAGAGGCCGCCATCAGGTTTAGTGCCGAGGTGATCATCCTCGACCCGCTCTACAAGCTCGACGGCGGCGCGGACGAAAGCGACATGGCGGAGCGGAAACGGCTGGTGGCCGAATTGGAGCGGATGTCCGCACGCTCGGGCGCGGCGCTGGTCGTAGTCCATCATGACCCGAAGGGTTCTCCGGGGGACCGCAACGTCAGGGACCGCGGGGCGGGATCCGCTGTCATCAACCGTGACGTCGACGCGACCCTCGCGATGACCATGTGGGCGGAAGCGGACGCGAACGCCG
>DAOPZC010000147.1:0-4515 GCA_035353175.1 Kiritimatiellia bacterium
CGCGGACGGCCTCCATGATGCGGGCGAACTCCGCCGCGTTCTCGATCTTGACCACACCGGCCATGCCGGACAGGTTCACGTTCGTGTTCTGCTCGACCGCGATCTTCACGGGCTCGGTCAGCCCGAGGCTCTTTTCAAGATCCTCCAGCGCCCGCAGCCTGTCGGCCGCGTTGCGCGAGTGTTCCGCGATGTGCTTGCGCTTTTCGAGGATCCAAAGCCGGTCCACGCCCATGCGCTCCACCGACTCGTCGCGCAGGAACGCGATCCGCGCCCGGACCGTCGCGTCGCGCATCAGCCGCGCCGCCGACGCGCCCGCCGCGTCGCGGTCGGCCGCGCCGAACGCCCTGCAGTACGCCTCGGTGTTGTTGCCCCAGCACTCGCCCGCCACCTCCTGACAGAACGCCTCGCGCTTGCGCGAGCGCAGCGCCTGCGCCGCAGGGGCGAAGGCTTTATCGCGGTCGAAGAGGTCGGGCAGGGGCGTTTTCATGGTTCCAGCATACGAAATCGCCGTTGCGGCCTGCAATACTAATCGTCACACGACTTGACACGACTTCTTATTTAGTGTTACGGTTGACGCGAAGGAAACAAAAGGAAGAAAGGTGAAACATGTCCAACTCCACGCATCCCGGCCCCGGCCACGCCAGACTCCTGACGCGAGAGGAAGTCGCCGCACTCCTGCGCGTCACGACACGCTCGGTCAACAACTGGGTCGCCCAGGGCATCCTCAAGCCGGTCCGGCTGCCCGGCCGGACGCAGGCCCGCGGCTATCTCGAAAGCGATGTCTTGCACCTCCTGAAACCGCAGGCTTAGCGAATGCCGCATGACTCCTTCAACAGCCGATGGATGCCCCTTCCCATACAGGCGCGGCTCGACCTGCTCAAGTCGAAAAGGTATGCCGCGCTGATCGTGTGGGAGTCCCTGCTGTGCGACGCGCTCAAGAACAAGACGTGGCAGACCTCGCTGCCCACCTCGGCGATCCAGAAGGAAACCCGTATGTCGCAGCCCACCATCCTCAAAGCCTATCAGGAACTCATCGAAGCCGGTTACATCCGCGTCATCTCGGGCGGCGGAACCACCCGCAAGAAAATCACCTTCGGCATCACGCCCATCGAGCACTTCACCGGCAAGCCGACCACTCACTCGGACAATAAGGACTCGAAACCCGTAGGAGACTGGGAACTATGAAAACACCGACAAAACCGCGCCACGCCTTCGAGCCGCCGACCGAGGCCGAGGTCGCCGACTACGCGGCGGGCCTGCAGATGCCCGAACCGCTCGCCATCGCGAGGCAGTTCATCGACTGCTACGCGCCCGAGTGGCGCGACACCTTCAACCGCCCGATCCGCAACTGGAAGATGAAATTCCGGCAGGTCTGGGCGAAACGCAAACAGCGCCCGCACCAGCGGACGCCGCCGCAGAAACCCGTCGGCAACTGGGAGCTTTAGCCATGGAGAACTACGCCAACCTGAGCGGCACGAGCAATGTCGAATACTACTCCTGCTTTCCGCACTCCATTTTCGTGCGCTTCAAAGACACCTGGCTGTATGCCTACACCGCCATCATGCTCGGCCAGCAGGCCATCGACGAGATGCACGCGCTGGCGCAGGCGGGGCGGGGGCTCAACTCCTTTATCTCCCGCACGAAGCCCGCCTACGCAAACAAGTGGTTCAACTCCCGCATCGGCTAGGCCGCCGCGCCGCGCCGAACAGCCAAAAGGATCCCTATGCCGCAGACAGAAGTCGACAACGACATCGAACTCGCCCTCGTCGGGTGCTACATACTCGATTTCGAGACGGCCGCCAACGAGGCGTCCGATTTCTCGATCACGAAAGACATGTTCGTCTCGCCCCTGGCGCAGCTCGCCTTCGAGACGATGGCCGCCATGCACGCCGAGAAACTCCCCATCGACCCGCTCACCGTGCGCGAGCGCATGGGGCACCGCGAGGACCAGACGCTCATGCCCTTCCTGTGCACGGCCATCGAGTCAGCGCCCACCGTCGCGCACACCGCCTACTACGCGCAGCTCGTGCGCCAGAAGCACGAGACGCGCCGCCTGCGGGGCATCCTCCACGCCGCCGCGCGTCGGCTGGACGAACTGCCCGCCGACATGGTCCAGTCCGACCTCATGCGGCAGCTTGAGAAGAACGACAACGATCCCGCCAAGGACGGCATCACCTTCGCAGAGGCCGCCGACCAGGCGGTCGACACCTTCAAGAAAGCCGCCGCCGGCATCGCGGGCCTCAAGACCGGCTTTGCCTTCATCGACACCGCCGGCGGCGTCCAGGAAGGCGAACTCATCATCATCTCCGGCAAGGCCGGAAGCTGCAAAACGACCCTCGCCCGCCAGATCCTCACCCACGTCTGCAGCGTCGAGAAAGTCCCGTCCGCGCTTATCACGCTGGAGATGACCGAGGCGCAGATCGCCGCGCAGACGCTCACCGACCAGTCGCAGACCAGCCAGCGAAAATTCATGGCCGGCGTCGCGACCGAACAGGACTGGGCGCGGCTCTTCGCGGCCAAGGCCAAGGCCGAGGGCTGGCCGCTCGCCATCACCGCCAAGGCCCGCACGCCGAACCGCCTTTCGGCCTACGTCCGCAAGGTGGTCCGGCGCGGCGCGAAACTCATCGTGCTCGACTACCTACAGGCCATGCAGCCCAACGCCGACATGGTGAAATGCAATTCAGAGGCGCAGACCACCTTCGCGTCGAACACCGTCCGCGACCTGGCGGTCAACCTCGGCGTCCGCTTCATCGTGGTCTGCACCGAAAACCGCGAAGGCGACCTGCGCTATTCCGACGCGATCCGTTATGACGCGTGGAAATGGTTCAGGATGATCCAGCCCGAAGAGAACAACGACGACAACCCGGTTTTTCACCTCGACGTGGTGAAAAACCGTTTCGGCCCCGTGCCCAAAAGCGTCCGGCAGCTCTACCGTGTCGGCAACCGCCTGCTAACGGACACCGAGTGGATCGAACACACCAAACATAATCCTCGATAAGGTAATGGGCGTTCAGAACGTCTCAACAGTTGAGGTGAGAACTTACGGGACAACGCTATCACCGCCCTCATCCTGATCGGTTTCTACCTCGGTCACTTCATAGGATACAGCACCTTCAGCAGAAATGGTCACAGTAGCGCGACCACTAATTTCGGTACCCGAGTACATCTTGTCGTCCAACTGATCACCTGTCAGATGAAAAGTCATATCTGCCGTAATTGTTCCATCGTCATGCTTCTCAATGGAATCAATTTCATAATCGTCAAGCCACCATCCGCATGCATTGGTGTTTGCCATCTCATCAATAACCATGTTGTCATCAACAATTGCATGATTCGTATTGGCCACTAATGAATCGACCTCCCACTTCAAGGCTTCACTGTCCAACAGATGTAAATACCTCGGTGATCCGCATTTCTCTTGAATGTCCAAAAAAACCAACGCGGGTTCGTCGCTAGACTCCGTGCGGCTAGCAAAAAGTCGAAGCGAATCAACGTTGAACATATATAAGTCACCATGATTCGCAAGTTTTTTTGCCTTGGAATCTGATAATGCCTTATCGGGTGCCAAAGCGGCAAGGCTTCCAATCAACATAACGATGTGTGTTTCAGCCAGAGTAGGTTGCCGTTTAAGTTGCTCTTCAAAACGTGGAGAAAGGTAAATCCTCATTTTGTTTTGCCTTTCCCTGGTAGCAGATCCAGTGCCACATGAAATTCCTTTAAGTCACCTTTAGCGATCAAATCCTTGCAATGGTTTGCGTAGTCGTCCAAGCATGCATCTCGCACATATTTGTGTGGGTTGTTTTTTGCGATACTCTTGGAAATCTTCTTGTCATATTCCAATGACGCACTCTGCAGAACGGTAAAAAGCGCATAAATGGAAATTAACAAATAGAAGTAACTACTCTTCCAAGTCTGAGTCCACACTATTGTCGTTCCCTGACTAATCGTCCGCATCAGCGCCGCGATCATCACACTTGTCAAAACAGTAAGGGCCGATGTTGACAGTGTCCTTCTCGTGGGATGCTCAACAAACCACGCTATTACCTTTTCTAGCATAAAGAACTCTTTCAGCCGATCCCCCAGTTGACCCAACATGCTAACAGCATGTCTTACATTTAAAAGAATTTCACATTCTTTCCGCCGAAGCAAGGCGTAATCTCGGAACGGCGTTTATAGTCTGCTCGCGGCACGGGGACCCCCAGCCCCGCACCGTAAAGGTCATCGCCTGCGGCGCTGCCAGACGCCGCCGCCCCGCCGCCATTCCCTCCGGACGGGGGCGCTTGCGCGGGATACGCGCAGACTCCGGCGGCTCCCCGCACACGCGCTGACGCGCGGATCGCCTGCGGCAGCCAGGGGCCGGGCCTTTCCCTCCCGGACCCTCCCAATCCAAGGCCGGCACAATACACCGCCGTTGCCGCCACTCATGCCTATGTCCGGAACCGACGCCGCGCCATTGCACTCGGTCACGCCAACGCTTCGGCTACTCGCGGCGGCGGGCTACCGCCTTTGTCATGC
>DAOPZC010000148.1:0-4371 GCA_035353175.1 Kiritimatiellia bacterium
CGCCGATGCCGAGGGAGATCACGTCCTTGCGGCCGGCGACGATGTCGAAGAAGTCGCGGATGCCGGATTTGGGGAGGCTCCGCACGTGCGGAGCCACGAAGTCATGGGCAGACTTGGAGGCGGTCGTCATGGGGTTCACTTTCCATCAGGACACCTTGGTCCTTGTACGTTTTCAACATGAAATGGGTTGCGGTCGAGAGTACGCCGTCGAGCGGGGCGAGGCGCGCGCTGACGAAGTTGGCGACTTCCTGCAGGCTCTTGCCTTTGACGAAGAGCAACAGGTCGTAACCGCCGGACATCAGATACATCGATTCCACTTGGGGAAACTTGCTGATGCGCGTGGCCACGCGGTCAAAGCCGCCCTCGCGTTCGGGCCGGATGCGCAGCTCGATCACCGCTCGCACGTCGGTAGACTCGAGGCGGTCGGTGTTCAAGACCGCCTGAAAGCCGCGGATCACGCCCTCCTTTTCGAAGGCGGCAATACGCGCTCGGATGTCCTCTTCCGTGGTGGCCAGTTGCTTGGCGAGGGTCGCGTCGGATTCCCGCGCGTTTTTTTTCAACAAATCGAGTAGGGCGTCCATAACAGCTCACTTTCCTGTTTCGAAACAGCGTTCAGTTTAGCGCAAAAAGGGGCCGGGAGGCAAAGGTTTAGAGCACCTCGATCTGATCGACCTCCGCCGTCACGGAGACGGCCTGCCCGATCAGGTCGACGTTCAGCACCACTTTGAGCGTGCCGGCCATCCGTGCGATGCGGCCCTCGATGCCCATGAAGGAGCCCTTGACGATGCGCACGAGCCGGCCTTTGGCCAGCGGCTTCACGGCGGTGAGGGCGGGGTTCGCCCGCAGCGCCCGCCGCACCATGACCAGATCCCGCACCAGACGGCGCGGGTTGTCGGGCTCCAGAATGCGGACGGGCAGGTTGGTCTGAAGCACTTGCAGGCGCCGGGTCTGGTCGAAGCGGGCAAACACGTAGCCGGGAAAAACCGGAATGAGGGCCGTCACTTTGCGGCGCTGCACGACGCGCGTTTTTTCGCGGAGCGGCAGGTAAAAGGGGATCCCGTAAAGCGCGCAATACTCCGTCATCTTCTTTTCGGTTCTCGGTTTGACAAAAAGCACTTTCCAATTTTGCATACGCTCGACATGATACAGAGGAAGGTGGACGATGGGCAATAGGCAAGCGGAGCGGGGCTGATTTTGCGCGTCAGAACGGGACGGGGCGTGCGGGCGCATTTCTCGGGCTTTATCCATCTTTGCTTTTGCCCCGCCGGCGTTTTTGGTATAAACAATGCAAAAAGAAAAGGTATTTTCTGGAGATGTTCAGTTCGATGAAGCGATCTTTGTTGATGGGTCTGGTGGCTGCGGGGGCGTGCCTTGCGGCCGGCATTATGTTTTCGGGTTTGCGGGACCGGCGCCCCGTGCTGGTCTGCTTCGGCGACAGTCTGACCTCCTGCGGAGGGCCCGGCGGGCACTACAGCGACTGGCTGGCGGCCTTTATGCCTTACGTGAAGGTGGTCGATGCCGGGATCGGCGGCGACACGCTGGACGGCGGGCGCGCGCGGTACGCGCGGGACGTGCTCGCGCACAAGCCGGACGTGGTGCTGATCGCGCTGGGCGCGAACGATTTCTGGCGCAAATCGAGGACCGTCGCGGAGATGGGCGCCGATCTGGAGGCGATGGTGCGCGCGGCGCGCGCCGGCAACGCGCAGGTGGTGGTGGCGAGCTGCTTCGGCGACCGGGCGTTCTGGGACGAGACCTGCGTCGAGTTCGAGTATAGCCGCTACGGGCTGGCCGCGCAGATGGCGCAGATGGAGCGCGAGGTGTGCCACGCGCACGGCTGTCTATACGTGCCCAACATGCAGGTCGACGTGAAGCCTAACCGCTTGCCGCCGTTTTGGGATGAGACGGATCATCCCAACCGGGCGGGCAACAAGCGGGTGGCGCTGCGCCTGATGCCGTCGCTGCGGTCGGCGCTGTCACGGGTGGCGCGCTGAGCAGAGGCGGGCTGGCGGACGTTTTTTTGTTTCTGTACGAACGAGCATCAAGACAACGGGGGTGGGCATGGCGATGTCGGATTGGCGAAATGAGCTGAACGGAATCATGGGCGGAAAAGCCCGTGTGACGCGGGCGGAGCAGGAGAACGCGGTGTTCGAGGATTTTCTCGACACGGTGGCGATGCCGGCGCTGACGGAAGTCGCCGAGGAGCTGAGCGGGAAACACGGGCGCGACGCACAGGTGCGCCGCGCGCCCGCGTCGGCCACCCTGAGCGTGCGGGCGGGCGACGTGGAGGAGATCAGTTTCCGCGTCATGAAACATTTCGTTCAGAACGGCATCCTGCCGCGTGCGGAGGTGCGCCTCAACCGCGGGGCGCGCTACGTGAAGTACGAGTCCATGTTCAAGGATGACCCGCCGAGCTATCCGATTTCCGACGTCACCAAGGGTGACATCATCGCGTGCTTCATCCGCTATTACAGCATGGGTATGGAAAAAGGCCAGCCATACATGCCGGAGTGAGGCCTGCACGGCGGGGAGAACGTCCTCATGGATGCGCGGTTGCAAAGACTGATCGGCTGCCACAGCACGCCCGGGGACGAAGACGAAGTCCGGGACTTGCTCGAGTCGTGCTGGCGGGAAGAGGGCTGGTCCGTCGAACGGTACGGCGGGTATGCGACCGTTGCCCGCGCGCTGCCGCATGTGCCGGACCGGCCGGTGCTGCTGGTCTGCGCGCACATGGATTCCCCCGGCTACAGCGTTGACCGCCTGCGTGTGTGGCCGAGCCCCGCTTCCGGGCGGGCTTGTTTCGGCGTAACGGAATTGGGTTCCCCCGAGTTCGAAGGCTCGGCGCCGGCCGTGCTGAAGACGCGGCAGGGAAAGTTTCGCGGTATGCTGAGCTCGCTTGCGGACGTGGAAGACGATTCGGGGCTGCGCTTCGAAATGGATGCCGCCGAGGCGGCGCAAGGCGAAGTGCTGCAAGGCGACCGTGTCTGTTTCCTCCCTCAACACAAGCGGACCGGACATGTGCTGGAGTCCCCGTTTCTAGATGACCGGTTGGGGTGTTGGCTGCTGACGCGGGTGGCGGCCGAGGCCCGGGCGTGGCAGACGAACTATCAGGTCGTCTTGGGTGCGACGGCCTCCGAGGAGCTGGGCGGGTTCGGCGCGCGGGTGCTGGCGGCTCAGGTGCGTCCCGATCTCGTGGTGGTGGTGGATACGACGTACGAGTCGGCTGAGCAGGGCGTCTGGCTGGGACAAGGGCCGGTGTTGACCTTGAGCGACGCCTCGGTTCTCCTCAGCCCGTCGACGCGGGACCGCGTGCGGGCGTGCATGGCCGGAGCGAACGTGCCGATTCAGACCGAGGTGTACAATTTCAGCGGGACGGATGCCCGGGCGTTTCCGCAACAGGGGCTGATGTGTCCCGTCCTGCCGGTGCTCGTGCCGACGCGGCGCAACCATTCGCCGGGCGAGACGGCGGACGTGCGGGACCTGGCGGCTTGGCCGGGGGCGGTCCGTGCGATCGCGGAGAATTTTTAGGAGCGGAATGGAAGTCTGTGTTTTAGCGAGCGGAAGCAAGGGAAACTGCATCTACGTGTCCGGCGGCGGCACGTCCCTGCTGGTGGACGCGGGGCTGTCCTCGCGCGAAATCGTGACGCGGATGCAAAGCGCCGGCCTCGCGCCCGAATCGGTCCAGGCCGTGCTGTTCACGCACGACCATGTCGACCACTACCGCGGCATCGAGGTGTTCAGCCGCAAGTACCCGGTCCGTCTCTTCGCGAACGAGGGGACCGCGGCCGGGATCGAGCTCGGGTGCCCCAAACTGGCGTGCGCGTGGGAGATTTTTGAGACGGCCTCCTCGTTCGAGATCGGCGGTTTGCGGGTCGAAGCTTTCACCGTGCCGCATGACGCGGCCGATCCGGTGGGGTTCGTTTTCGACGACGGCGCGGCGCGCCTGTGTGTGGCGACGGACCTGGGGCAGGCCACCCCGCTGATCTGCGCGAATCTCGCGCGATGCCATGCCGCGATTCTCGAGAGCAACCACGATTACGACATGCTGATGCAGTCGGAACGCCCGTGGCCGCTGAAGACGCGCATCGCCGGGCGCAGCGGGCACCTGTCGAACGACGATGCCGCCGCGCTGATGTGCACGTCGCTCTCCGAGCAGTTCCACATTCTGTTGCTGGCGCACCTGAGCGAGGAGTGCAATACGCCGGCCCTGGCGCTCAACACGATGCGGCAGGCGCTGCGATCCTCGGGCCGCGAGGATGTGAGGATCGAGGTCCTGAGCCAGACTCGGGTGAGCGCGCGGCTCGTGTTTTAGGCGTTTGGGTGGACTATCCCCATGTTTTTCTGTTGACGAATGCGGGGAGTGCCGGAAACAAA
>DAOPZC010000149.1:0-4312 GCA_035353175.1 Kiritimatiellia bacterium
TCGGCGCCGGGTTCCCCGGCGAGGACTTGCCCGGCGAATACCGGTTTTCGATGTTTCGCTCGCTAACGGACACGTCGCCCCAGACTGTGACTCTGGCGGACCTGCGAATGTTCATTGGCGAGGGCCTGTGCGCGGAGCTGGTCGACCGGATCAGGGCGGAGCCGGACAAGGCGCGGCGGTCGGAGCTCAAGCGCGGGCTGCCGTGCGTGACGGTCTCGGGCGAGTTCGCGGGCGGCCACAAGGCCGAGCATCTAGTGCGGCACTCGGGGCTGCTTTGCGTGGACTTCGACGCGGCCGACAATCCCGACATGACCGGCCGCGCCGGGGAGTGGCGCGACCGGTTGGCCAAGGACGAGGCGGCGATGCTGGCTTTTGTGAGCGCCTCGGGGAACGGCGTGGCTGCCGTCTGTCGCATCGAGCCCGAGCGCCACGCCGAGGCATTCGACGCGCTGCGGGAACACTTCCGCATCCGTTACGGGCTGACGGCCGACCGGTCATGCCGGGATGTGTCGCGCCTGCGTTTTCTGTCGCATGACCCCGGCGTGGCGGAGAATCCCGCGCCTCGCGTCTTCCGGAACTACACGCTGGCGGCGCAGCCGCAGCCGGAGCGCGAACGGCCGGGCCTGCTCTGCGCGGCCGCGCCTGCCTTGGCGAAAGAGCGGCGCGAGGAGATCCTGTCGGCGCTGGAACGGGTCTCGCCCGATGACCGGCAGGTGTGGCTTGACGTGGGTATGGCCATCCAGAGCGAGGCGCCCGGCTTGGAGGGGTACAACCTCTGGCGGGTGTGGTCGGAAATGAACGATGCGGCAGGCAAGTTCGACGCCTCCGACCTCGAACGGGTGTGGGGTTCGTTCGGCCAGCGTTCGGGCATCGGCATGGGGACGCTGTTCAAGCTGGCCTACAACGCCGGTTGGACGGGCGCGCCAGCACCGAAAGCAGTCTTGCCCAAGGAGGTGGCAGCAAAGGCCAAGAAAGGGTTCACGGTCAAAACGTGGGGAGAGATCACTCGCGCGATCCTGACTGTCAAACGGTTCATACTGGGCGTGCTGTTCGCCTGCGGGCAGCTCCAGACGCTGTTCGGTCAGGGCGGGCTCGGCAAGTCGCGGGTGGCGCTCAACATCGCGCGGAACCAGGTTCTCGGCCTCCCGTTTCTGGGGCAACCGACCGGTGACGCGCCGCTGCGGCACCTGTTTATCGGTTCGGAGAACGACATCCACCGTTGGCAGACGGACATGCGGGCCATGAGCCGCGGTCTGGACGATGCCGCGCTCGCGAAGCTGGAGGAGTATATACGTGTGACGACGCTGGAAAACGCCGAGGACTGCTACATCAACATCGGGGACGAGCGGAATATCGAGAAGTGGCGGGAGACCCTGCGGGCGTGGCCTCCGGACGTCTTGTATGTCGACCCTTGGGGCGACGTGCTGGAGGGCGACGGGTTCGACAGGGATGTGCGCTCGACGCTCTCCACCCTCCGCAAGCTGGCGGGTGAGGTGAATCCGGAATGCGGCATCGTCATCCTGGCCCACGCGAGAACGGGGGCGACCAATATCGCGCAGGCGACCGGTTTCGACGCGGCCAACTTCGGCAAGGACAGCAAGGCCCTGTTCTCGTGCAGCCGGGCGGTCGTCAACATGGCGCCGTACGACGCCTCCGAGAACCCCGACCTGTGCTGGGTGCCGGCCAAGAACAACAACGCCCGTCGGACGGAGCCGCTGCGGATACGGTTGGATCCGGAGAACATGACCTATTCGGCGGTCGAGGTTCTGGACGTGGAGGCGTGGCAGAACACGGTCAAGGCGGCCGCGAAGCTGACGCCGACAAGGGCATCCGTCAAGTTCGACCCCGACGCCGCGCTCGGGCTGGTGTCAACAACGCCGCTCACAAAAACCGAACTCCATGCCGCGGTCAGGGGCTGGAAGGTGACGGAACTGGACACGCGGGCGGGCATCAAAGCTCTGATCAGGACCGGCAAGTTGGTCGAGCAAAAGGCTGAAAAAGGGAACACGTGGCTGATCGGCACACCGGAAAGTTTCAAGAACATGACGAACCCGACGATGCCGCCGTCGGATTCGTCCAATTCAACGAAATAGCCGTTCATCGAACTTGAGACACGCGTATATTATATGCGTGTCACAAGTTCGACGGCTGGGCACGGCAGGAATGAAAGCGAGGTTCGGAATGAAGGCTGACAGTCAAGTGATGAAGGTCAATAAGAGAAGGTACACCAAGGGGCCGTGGCGGTACGGTTGCGACTGGGGCGAGCACGGCGCGGTCGCCGACTGCGGCGAGTGCTCGGAGTACGTCTACGGCGGGACGCGGTTCATGCGGCCGTTCGCAAAGGTCCCGCCGATGGAGCAGCATGCGAACGCCATGCTGATCGCACGGGCACCGGAGATGCTGGAACTGCTCCAGCGGGCCGTGGCCAAAAGAGGGCGCGTTAATCAGCGGTGGAACGACAAGGCCGAGACCGTGATCGCGCGGGCGACCGGCACCTGTCTACCTGAGCGTCTGCAGAAGCGCGAGAAGCCTGTCGCGTTGGGGCAGTTGCTCACCCGCGCCGAGGCGAAAGCGAAAGCCGCCGCACGGAATCAGCCGCCGGGTACCACACACGGGTAAAAAAGCTGGTACTTCACGGGATGCGCTTGCCCTGCAAACAGCAGGCGGATGCAGGGCATTTGGGGATTGGCCGTCAGGTGCCGTTTGATGGTCTGTCGTTGGCAGAAACGGCGTATATTCCGAAGGGCTTTTTCCCTGTTATTATCAGGCGGGATCAGGGCTTTTTGGATGTGCGGGCGGATGACTTCTGACGGGGGTAATGGCAAAGCCTGAAGTCTAAATGGGACCTGCGGCGGCTGCGCAGTCGCGGGAAAATAAAGGCCGCGCCCCCAACGGGCGCGGCGGATTTTTGGGCGCAAAAAGGGGGGCGGCCAGTCGAGGCCGCCCGTGCGGGATTCAATCGAGGAGTTCGCCCATTCTCTTGGGCGTGAAATACAGATCCAGTTCGGCCCCGTTCTCGAGGAGTTCGGGGATTGAGATGTAGCCAGCCTCCGGCCCCATGCCGAGGTCGGCGATTCCAAAGGCCTGCACCTGGCCCGCGTGGTCGGGGTCGGCGTCTTTCTCCACGATCCACCAGTCGCAGCCGCCGGTGAAGTAGTGAAGCCGTGCGAGTGCGGCGCAGCCTTGGCCGTCGGTCTCGTAGGTCTTGGGCATGGCCTGCCACATGGCGTGTATGTGGTCGATCAACTCAACAAAGTGGTCGCCCTCCTCGCCCATCATGGCGTCGGTGATGACCGTGTATTGCTCGGGCGTGGTGAGCATTTTGAGGATGTCGAGTTCGTGGGGCTTCTCGGGCGGCGTGTAGCGTTTGCGTTTCATGGGGCGTGTTCCTTTCGTTTAGGCGGGTTGGGCTTCGATCTCAAGCGGCAGGTTGCGCTCGTCGGCCATGCGGCCGGCAAGGGCGGCGGCAAAGCCGAAAGACTTGCGGACTGTGTAAACCTTGCCGGTGGGCTCGTTGTCGGGATCGGCGGCGTAGACGTACCATTGCGGGATCTCGTCGCCGCTGATGCGGTCAACGTCGGCGTCGGGGCCTTCAAAACGGATCTGGGTTGCCTTGCGCTTTTCGGTGGTGCTCATGGTGGCCTTTCTGCCCGCGTATGATGCCCACGGGCGGGCGCTGGGTTTAGTCGGCGAGTGCGTCAAGCTGGGTCAAGTGGTGCTTGGCGATTGAAATAGCCTCGCGGTATTGGGTGCGGTTGGGTTCGCGCTCGTGGGCGATTGACAGGACGGCCTCAAGCTGATGCATGAGGGCCTGCCACTTCTGATGGAATTCGGGATGTTTCGCGGGTGTGTTCATGGTGGCCTTTCTGCCCGCGTACGATGCCCACGGGCGGGCGCGGTGTTCATTCAAAAGCGACAAGGTTCTTTTCGCGCAGGCTGACAAAGCCGGGGGTCATGTCGGACGGTCTGCCGCAAATCACATGGTCAACGATGCGGATGCCGAGAATCTTCGCGGCTTCGATCAGGCGGCGGGTGATGTCGCAATCCTCCTTGCTGGGCGTGGGGTCGCCGGAAGGGTGGTTATGGGCGAGGATCACGGAGGCGGCGCTATTGCGTACGGCCTCGCGCATGACCTCGCGGGGGTGAACGGGGCACTGGTCGAGCAGGCCGCGCAAGCATTCGACCGGCGAGCCGATGACCTTGTTTTTCGTGTCGAGCATCAGGACAAAAAAGGCCTCCTGCGAGTCGCCGCTGGTAGCGGCGGTCATGACCGGCCGCAAGAGGCGGTAAGCGGTCTCGGGGTCGCGTACGG
>DAOPZC010000150.1:0-4209 GCA_035353175.1 Kiritimatiellia bacterium
CGATTTCCGGATGGTGGAGGTGGTGGGGCAGATGCGTCCTTTCGGCGAGGCCAACACCATGAACGCTGAACTCTACATCGACGGTACGGCGACGAATGCGGGTAATTTCGCGTTTGGAGTGGGGGATACCTGGCGCAAGTCGAAGGCGATGGCGGCGGACCTGAAACGGCATGTGGCCTCGCTTGATATCAAGAATAAAGCGTATTCCATCACTACGGACGGTGAAACCTCCCTTTCCGGGCCCATCACAAACGCCTGCACGAAGACCGCCGGTTACCCGCTTGCGCTCTGCGCCAAAGCGGAAAATGCGGGGGGGACCACATTCAGCTGCCGCGCGAAGATGAGGCTGTATTCGGCCAAGATTTACGAATCCGGCGTGCTCGTGCATGAATTCCTGCCGTACAAGAACGGTGCAGTGATCGGCCTTTACGATACCGTTACAGGCACGGTCAAAACAGACGCGCTTTCGTCCGGCACGGCGTTCCAGATCGGCGGCATGGGCGTGGACGGCGTGGGGGCGGCCTTTGAGGTGGTTCCGCAGAACACGAAGGTGAGCCCCAACAAGACGGTTGCGCTTACGGCTTATGCGCCGGGCGCGGTTTCCTACCGCTGGACGAAGAACGGTGATGTCGTTGCGGGGGAGACTGACGGCAGCCTGACGGTTGCCTGGGAAAAGATGCCGCGGCAGAGCGTTTATGCGGTGACGCCGGTGTATTCCGTCAACGGCCGGGCCGTCGATGGCACGGCGGCTGAGGCGACTGTGGAGAACCTGTCGCGCGGCATGACGATCTGCATCCGCTGAGGAGCCCGAAAGGGGACGCGCACCGCAGAATAAGGATTGTTGTCGTCGGAAGCGTGATTGATATAATACATCACAAAGGAGAAGGGTGAAGATGAAGAAGATGGCGTTGTTTTTGGCGCTCGCGTTGGCGGGCGCGGCCGTGCAGGCCGAGCCGATGCTCACCCCGTGGGGCGAGAAGGTGACGAGCGAAAACGCGTGGCGCGAGTATCCGCGGCCGCAGATGGTGCGCGAGAACTGGACGTGCCTCAACGGCGACTGGGATTATGCGATCTCGGCCATCACCAACACGCCTGGCCGTCCGGAGAAATGGGACGGGAAGATCCGTGTGCCGTTCGCGCTTGAATCGAAGCTCTCCGGCGTCGGCAGGCTGCTGGAGCCGGACCAGTTCCTCTGGTACACGCGCAAGATCACGTGTGATCCGAAGCCTGGGGAGCGCATACTTCTCCACTTCGGCGGTGTCGATTTCCGGGCGATGGTGTTCATCGGGCACGACGAGGTCACCGACGTTCCGCATGAGGGTGGACAGAATCCGTTCACGCTTGATATCACCGATTACGTGAAGCCGGGCGAAAACGTGCTTACGGTTTGCGTGTGGGACCCGACGGAAGATTACGTCAACTCCCGCGGCAAGCAGAGCTTCAAGCCGAAAGGCTGTTTCTACACGCGCGTCAGCGGCATTTGGCAGACGGTTTGGATGGAGACGGTCCCCGAGACATACATTGAAAGCTATCAGGTGACGCCGAATATCGATGCCGGGACCGTCCGTTTCGAGTTTCAGGTTTCAGGTTCAGCGTTAAAAGGTATCGAGGTCGAGCTTGAGGGGAAGACGGCCAAGGCCGAAAACGGCGCGGTGACGATCAAGATGCCCGAGGGTTTCAAGTTGTGGAGCCCCGAAAGTCCGAGCCTCTACAACTTCACCGCCAGGTACGGAAAGGACGTGGTCAAGGGCTACTTCGGCATGCGTAAGTTCGAGACGCGTAAGGATGCGAAGGGGGTTCTGCGTTTCTTCCTGAATAACCAACCGACGTTCATTCTCGGTACGCTCGATCAGGGCTGGTGGCCGGACGGACTCCTCACGCCCCCTTCGGAAGAGGCGATGGCATTCGACATCAAGACGTTGAAGGACTGCGGCTACAACATGTTCCGCAAACACATCAAAGTGGAACCGCTCCGGTATTACGCGCTCTGCGACAGGATGGGTATTCTCGTTTTGCAGGACATGCCCTCTTCAAGCGGGGATTGGCGGGATCCGATGAAAGCGGACACGGTTAAGAAGTATGGTCTTTACCGCCAGGAGATTAAGGAAATGATCGACGGGCTGCACAATTCGCCGGCGATTGTCATGTGGGTGCCCTATAACGAAGGTTGGTCGCAGCCCGGGGAATTCCTCACGCATTCGACGCTGGACTTCGTGCGCCGTTACGATCCGACGCGGCTTGTGAACGGTCCGAGCGGTTGCTGGGATTGGGAAGGCGGCGAATTGCTGCCGACCGGATGGGTCGATCCCCAGAAGCGCGTCAAGACGGCGCACAACCCCGTCGGTACGTGTGAAGCCGCCGATGCGGTTGACTACCACCACTATCGCGGTCCTACGATGTTCCCGGTCAACGACCGTCGCGTTTCGTTTCTCGGCGAATTCGGCGGACTCGGGCACCCCGTTTCCGGACACCTCTGGAAAGAGGCTTCCGGCAGTTGGGGTTACGGCGGTATTGAAGACACGAAAACGCGAGAAGGACTTGAGAAGACTTACCTTGGCCTCATGGATAAAGTGGCCGGCCTCGCGGAGAATGGGCTTGGCGGTGCTGTCTACACCCAGACGACGGACGTGGAGATCGAGATCAACGGACTCCTCACCTATGACCGCAAGGTGCTCAAGTTCAATCCCGAAGTGCTCAAGAAGGCGCATGCGGCGGTGATCGCCAAAGCCCAGGCGTCGGCGCTGAACAACGCCCCGGGCGCCGGCACGGACCTTCTCCACATTTCCCACGTGCACCGCGGCGGTGGCAAGCTGGAGCGTCCCGACAACACGCTTGAGACGTTCAAGTGGTGCTGGGAGAACGGCAGCGCCGTTGAGTGCGATTGCCGCAAAACCAAGGACGGCGTCGGGATCATGCTTCACGACGACAAGCTCGCTCGCACGGCGCGGGGCATCCCGGAAGAGATGTTGAAGAAATCCGTCTCGAATGAACTGACCTGGGCCGAGATCAAGGACGTGGACGTGGGGTCCTATCTCGACCCGAAGTTCGCGCACCACCGCATCCCGACCATCGAGGAGACGTTCGCGGCGATGAAGGGGCACCCGACGTATCTCTGTTTCGTGGACGAGAAGGGGGCGGGGCCCGCGTACATCGCGCGCAAAGCGATCGAAGCGGGTGTGCAGGACCAAGTGTACTATACCGGTCCGAGCCACGAGAAGATTTTCGAATGGAACAAAATAATGCCCGGCGGCAAATCGCTGCTCTGGCTCGGTGCCTGGCCCAAGGGACGGAGTGCGGCGGAGCGGGTGCGCACGGACACGTGGTTCCGTAACGCGATGGAGAAGCTGCGCGCGAAAGAGTTCAAGCACATTTCCGCGGTCTCGATCCACTCGTACTACGATCCGAAAGATCCGGCCGATCCGTTCATTCCGTCGACGCCCATCCTCAGGGAGATGGTTGCGGAGTTCCACGCACACGGTATTCCTGTGGCCTCCATCCCGTTCGCCGGCGGTGAAACCGAAGAGGTGTATTTCAAACTGCACGAACTCGGCTTCGACGGTTTTTCAACCGACTATCCGTCCGCCATGTTCTCCGTGATCAGCAAGCTCAAGGATGGCAGGCGCGAATGACGCGGCTTTTTGAAGACGAGGCCCTGAACCGGCGCTTCCACCGCGGCCAGTGGCGTATGCTCGGCATGACGATTGTCGGCTATACGCTCTTCTATTTCATGCGGAAGAATTTCAGCTTCGCGATGCCGGGCCTCGAGCAGGACTGCGGCATCTCGAAGTCTATGCTCGGCAACTGCCTTTTCGCCGGCGGGATCGTTTACGGGATCTCGAAATTCCTGAACGGCTTCGTCGGCGACCGCGTCAACGCGCGGAAGATGCTCTGTTTCGGGCTTTTGCTGTGTACACTCGTCAATGTCGCGTTCGGTTTCGCGCCGACGATCGCGAATCTCTTTTCGGGCAACGGGGCGGAAGCGGCTTCGCGGGTGACGACGCTCGCCGTGGTATTGGGCGGGCTCTACGTCCTCAACCAGTTCTTCCAAGGCACGGGGTTCCCGCCGTGCGCGAAGCTGATCGCGTTCTGGATTCCGCCGCATGAGCTGGCCACGAAGATGAGCGTGTGGAACACGTCCCACTCGATCGGCGGCGGGATCGTCGCGAAAATCTGCGGCGTCATCATGGGGCTCGGCGTCATCGGGAGCGC
>DAOPZC010000151.1:0-3677 GCA_035353175.1 Kiritimatiellia bacterium
CCCGCCGGAACCTTCCATTTCCGGAAAAGCGTGCAATGCATTTTGCACTTCGCGGTACCCGCGTGACCGACAATAACTCCTTGTCATACGGTTGTTCCTCATATATTTTAAATACACCGACGTGTATGCGATGGGCGTATACACGGTAACGGCAACTGGGCTGAAATCAGCCCTTACAGGAGAAGCGGTATGAAACACACGACTCAGTTATGTGCCACCCTGATGTTCGCATCCATATTGGCCACGGGGTGTGCGCATCTGCCAGGCAAATGCGACTTGGGAAAAGTTGCAGCCGATGCCCAGTTGCAAAACGTAACAACGGGAGACGGAACGTTCGAAAATTACCAAGCGACCGGGTTCTATACCAGCACCGAGATCGGGCTGGCCGTCGGAATACCGGGCATCAAACTGCTGGAGCTTTATCCCAAGCAGGATGACACGGTACAGATGACTCAGATCGCAAAGGACGCCAAAGGCGCCGGCGCGACGGCGGTCATCAATGCCCATCCGCCCAAGGGCATGTACACGGGATTCCCGTTCTTCTTCGTCGGACTGTACATCGATAATGCCGCCGGAACCGGCATTAAAACCAAGTAATCGACCCCGGGCCCCGTGGGCATGCTTCATGCCCACGGGCCTCAATTTCTTCCAGCAAAAAAGACATCGATGTTTGCGGGAATGTTCAATTTTGTCCGGCGATGTTCAAATCGCATGATGCCGTCTACCCGTCTCTTTTGCGTATCCGCATTGCTTTTCCCGCTCTCGCTTACCGCCGAAAGTCCGAATGCCGATACGGCCACGTGCGTCGCGTCGGGATGGAAACACAGGATCTGGGCACTTTATCCTGTCGAGAAACTCAAAGCCGAAGAGGTGTTGCCGCCGACGCCCACGTCAGAACACGTATGCCTGATCGTCGCCAGAGGGGAATCGGAGCCGTTCGTGCTCGCACTCCGCAGCGACGTTCCTCTGCGTCAGGTGGAGGTAACCTGCGGCGCGTTGCGGACTGACGGAGGAGGTGAGCTTCCCGCTGATTCTTTTTCCGTCAAACGGATGGCCTACATCCACGTCGATGAGCCAAGTGGCACGCGCATCAAAACACCGATGCCATACGCGACGTGCACGGGCGACATTCCCGATCCTTTGTTGGAGGGGCCTGGAGACGCTCGCCCCGGACGGAACCTTCAGTTTCTCGTTTCTGTCACCGTGCCCCGCAACGCGAAACCGGGACGTTACACGGGCACCGTGGCGCTCCGCTTCCGACGCGAGGGATGGATGCCCGCCGGCATGCCCGATGCCGATAGCGTTCCGCTCACCGTCCATGTGCGTTCTTTCGCGTTTCCTGAGATTTCCCCCCTGCTCAACACCTGTGTTGCCTCTCCCCAAGCCTTGCCGGCTTGGCTCAAGCGCCCCGAACTCCTCACCGCGCTGCGGCGGGATTTCATCGCGAGCGGACAGGTTCCCGATCCGTTGCCGTCGCCCGAGTTGCGGCGAGAGAAAGACGGCTCGCTCTCGATAGACTCAACCGGATGGGAACGCGCGGCAGCCTCGCTCTTCGACGAGGGTCACGCGTCGCATCTGTTCCTGCCGGTCTGGCGTAGCAATCCGGATGCCCCCCTGCAGGGCGTCTATTTTCTATGGCATTATCCAGCCGTCACACGGCAGCGCTGGTTCGGCGCGGTGGTCTGCGATGAAGATGGCGGTCTCACGGCGGATTTCCGGCAGACTTTCGGATTCTATCTCCAACACATGCGCGCTGTGATAGAACGGCGAGGTTGGCGCGGCCGGATTTTCATTACCACGATGGACGAACCCTACACGTATCACATCCATGGCGCAGGCCGCGACCGCGACACCCCCGAAAACAATTACCGTGTCATCAGCAACTTCGTCAGCCTTGTCCGTGCAACGGCTCCGAATCTGCGCACGTTTGTCACGGCCGACCCGACGCCCGCCTTGAACGGTCTCATCGACCACTGGTGCCTGCGCAACCTGCAGCACGCGGCCGACGCCCGCGAACGTGCCGGGAAATACGGCGAGACCGTGACCTTCTGTGACAACTACCGGTCCTTTATCGACTACCCGGCCGTCAGCACCCGCAGCCTCGGCTGGCTCGCCTGGAAACTGGGCGCGTCCGGATGGCTCACTTACGAAGCGTTCGGCTCGCTCACCACGGCGTGGGAAGGTCCGGCTTTCGTCTACCCGCATTTCAACGGCGGAACGGTCTGGGGCATGGGACAACTCTTCTACCCCGATACGGAAGGGCTTGGCGGCATCGCGCCCAGCCTGCGTTGGGTGATGATGCGGGAAGGATGCGACGACTATGCCTATCTCTGGACCTTGCGTGAACGTCTCAATCGTCTTCCTGTCGGACAGCGGAACGGAAACGCGGCAAGAGAGGCCCGTGCGCTGCTGGACACCGCCGCAGGGCGGGTTGTCGGCGGTTCGGGAGATGCGGAGACCACGTCCAGCGCCACCGTTCCGAACGCGCAAAGCAATCTCATTCCTCACTTGCTTCGCCAAAAGATGGGCGATTTGATCGAACAACTTCCCGGCCCCTGAACAGATCTTGTACTTCGGAATCGGCACGTGCTGTCTCCGTTTGCCAATGGCGACCGATTCTCTTAACCGTCCCCAATAACGCCGCAGCTCGTATATGGAAATTAAAACGCTCATCCGAATGTCCTTGGCCGTTGCCGCTGTCCGGCTATCTCCCCGCGCTCACGCTCTCCGAGCCCGAATACGTCAAACGACTCAACGATCCTCGCGCGCTCCTGCTCCTTAGTCCCGCACTTGGAGGCAGCATGCCCGCGCCCGCATCCGCACAGCCGTTTCGCCCACCTCCGCGCTGAGCTCGCCGAGTGCAGCGCCCAGCTCAAAGAGGCCCACTCCACCATCGCCCTCCAGGCCCGCACCATCTCCTCCCTCCACGCCGCATCCTCCTTGCACTGAGCTTGTCGAAGTGCCTATTGCCGCTTGTCTACTCCCCATTCCACTGTCCCATCCGTCCTATACGTCCCCTTTGTCCCAAATTGCTCGTGTGGTCTATTTGTTCATAGGTCAGTTGTGTGGCTCCGATATAGCTGTCTCAAATGCCATTCGCATCGCGTTCCAAAAAGCGCCCGTCCGTTTCGAGACTTCCACTGGGCTAAACGCAGTCCCATAGTTTGCTTATTTCGCCATCGTTACTTCTTAATCGCACGAATTTCCTCTTCCGCGAACACGGCGCGTTTGCTCTGGTGGTATTCGAAAATATTGCGGTCCTCCGCCGTCCAAACGGTCTGTTCGGCATACGACCCTGCAAAGGGAATCGCAAGATCGATCCAACAGGCGAAGAGCCGCTTTTCCGCATCGCTTACCTTGACACCGTGGTGCGCCGGTTCGAAGTGCTCCATGATTTTGCTTTGCGTCGATCCCTGCGCGCAGGGCGGCAGCATTTCCGAACGCCCGACGTTTGAATACCAGTTGAGCCGCGCCGTCTGCGCCCCGCCGGAAGTCAGGGAACGGTAAGCCTTGGAATATTTCCGCGCGGAACCATCCTTGAAGGAAGGATCCCACGCTGCGGTCAAATCTGGACGCCACTTGCATTTTTCCGTGCCGTCGTGGCACTTCACGCAGTGCGCGCTCAGTATCGGCTGGATCCGTTGCACGAAGCTGAACCCTTCCGTAGGCGCGTTCGG
>DAOPZC010000152.1:0-3551 GCA_035353175.1 Kiritimatiellia bacterium
CTCGCGGGCAACGCCATCACGCTGGACGGCAACATCTCGAACCTGTCGGCCAACGTCCAGACCATCAACCTGCCGCTCGCCCTGAGCGGTGTCCGCACCGTGTATGGCGTCGGTAAGCAGGTCACCCTCAACGGCGTGTTGAGCGGCGCGGGCGGGCTGACCGCCGCGATCACCAACAGCACGCTGAAACTGACGGCCGACAACACCTACGAGGGCTTCACCACAATCTCGAACGGGTGCCGGCTGGAAATCACGCACGGCAACGCCTTGGGAAGCCCCCTTTCCGGCACGCTGGTCGACGGGTCCACCTCCGGCTCCCTCCGGTTCAGCGGCTCCGTCGAGATCGCAGAGCCCATCACCCTGAAATTCCGCCTCCCGAACTACGCGGCCAGCCTTTACAGCGGCCCGGGAACCAACATTATCCGCGGCCTCATCTCGAAGCGGGACGAGACCCGGCTGGCGGTAGAAAGCGGGGCCAACGCGCTCGTGCTCGCAGGCGGCCTCAAACACGTCGCGGGCAGCGGTGCATGCGTCTTTTACACCTACGACGGAACCTTGCTCGTCGTGACCAACAAGCCGATCGAGCTCGGCTCGTCCGCCGAACTGGCCACAGAAAATCCGGGAACCGTCGTTTTCGCCGTGCCCGGCAACACCATGACCCAATTGGGACTCCGTTACAGCAACCGCGTACGCATGGAGGTCGCGAATGCGTTTGCGTCGAACCCGACCCTTCTCCTGGGCATCAACTGGGCGACCGGCGGCGGCGTTTTCGACATGAACGGATTCGATCAGACCATCGGGTCTCTCTCGGCGCAGATCCCTAGTTCCTCGCCAAGCTATCTGGCCGTGACCAGCGCGTTGCCGGCCACGCTGACGTTGAACCAAGGCGCCACGACGGTGTTCCCAGCCGCGTTGGCGGGTGCGGTCACCCTCGTCAAAAACGGTTCCGGCACGCTCACCTTCACAAACGTGATCTCCACCACCACCGGCAACATCGTCGTGAACGCCGGTACCCTCGCCGTGGCGGAAACCGGTGGCTTCAGTGCCACGAAGCGCATCCGGGTCAACGGCGGCACGCTCGAACTGCGCAACGGAACGTCGCTCCCGGACACCGTCATCCTCACGGTCGCCGCGGGGGCGAAGGTCAAAATCAAAACGGGAGTCTCCGAAACCGTCGGCAATCTCTTTCTGGCCGGCGAGCCCCAAGTGAGCGGCACGTGGGGCGCAACCGGCAGCGGCGCGGAGCACGTGAACGACACCTTCTTCAGCGGAACCGGCATCGTCAGCGTCGCGGCCGGCCCGGCCGGCCCGACCGCCGCCCTCTGGGACGGCGGCGGCACCGACCCCAACATGAGCACCGCGGCGAACTGGAACGGCGACGCCCTGCCCGGCTTCGACGGCTACACGACCGCCACGTTCGCCGAAGGCGGCGCCACGGCGGTCGTCGATACGGCGGTCAGCTTCAACCGAATGGTGTTCAACGCGGACGCGAATTTCACCGTGGACGCAGGTGCCGGGGTCGTTACCAACGGCCTCAGCGGCCTCGTGGCGGCCGTGCCGAACACGACGTCGCGAACGTATACGTTTTCGGAAGACATCGTCTTCGCCGACCATCAGCTCTGGAGCATCACCAACAACGGGGCGGGCGTCACGACGTTCAACGTGACCGGCGCGCTTTCCGACAACGATGCGCCCTGCGATCTGACCTTTCAGGGCGACGGGGTTCTGCGGCTCGCCGGCAACAACACCTATCGGGGCAAGACCACGGTGATGACCAACGGGGTCGCCGTCATCACGCAAGGCCAAGCGCTCGGCAGCGCGACCGGCGCCACGGAAGTCAAGAACGGCGGCTATCTCCGCGTCGACGGCGGCAGCGGCATCACGGTCGCCGAGCCGCTGTCCATCTCGGGCGACGGGCTTCCCGGCTGCAGCTGGTACGGCGCGCTGCGGAGCAACACGGGCAGCAACATCTGGACCGGCAAAATCACCGCCAACAACGGACGCATCCGCGCCGAGGTCGGGAGCCCGCTGGAGGTCACCGGCGGCGTCGACGGGAGCTACCTCATCTGCGCGGCGATGGCGAACGCCTGGATCCGCTTCTCGGAAAAGCCGGTCACCGCCACGAGCGTGACCTGCCACACGGGCGGCGGCGGCGTGATTTTCGCGGTTGCCGGCAACACGATGTCTTCCATGGTGGCCGGAGGCGAATTCATCCGTTTCGATGTGCCCAATGCGTTTCTCAAGACGATCAAGCTCACGCAAGGCAGCGGCGGCGGCGACAGCTCGCTCGTGAATCTCAACGGCAACGATCAGACCGTCGGCTTCTTCGAGACGGGGTCGACGGCCGCCGTCAAACGGGTCATGTTCAGCACGGCCCCCGCGACGTTGACGGTGGACCAGAGCGGCAACAGCGTGCACAACGGCAACATCACGGGCGCGGTGAGCATCGTCAAGCTGGGCACCGGCAATCTGCTGTTCACCGGCGCACACGCCACCTCCGGCGGCTTCAGCGTGAGCAACGGCGTTCTGGCCGTAGGCGTCACGGGCACCTTCGGGAACAACAGCACCAACATCGCGGTGGGCGGCAGTGGCACGCTGCTCCTCTCCAACTCGGTCGCGGTCGCCGACGCGGCGACCGTCATGATGCCGCCGGCGGAGACGGTGACCGCCAAGATCAACCTCGCCGCAGGCGTGGAGGAGCGGGTCGGCTGGCTCTACTTCGGCGACGAAATGCAGCGGGCTGGCACCTACGGCGCGGCGGGCAGCGGCGCGAACCACATCGATGACTCGCATTTCGCGGGTATCGGCATGCTGCGCGTCCTGCACGACAACTCCGGAACGCTGGTCACCGTGAAATGATCGCGTGCTCTGCGGGTCGACTGTCGCTTGTGCGGTGAACGGCACGTTCAGCGGGCCGACCGTGTCGGACGTGCCCGGCGAAGGATGAAGCGGCCGCAGCGCGGACACATCCGCTTGCCGCGCCGCCCGGAAAATGCTTTGATTTGACCCAACAAAGGAGTGTGTGATGAAAAAAAATACTGTGTGTCTGTATTTTGGATTGCTGGTCACCTCGTTACAGGCCGCGACGTTCACGTGGAATGGGGCCGGCACCGACAACAACTGGCAGACGGACGCCAACTGGAACGGCGGCAGCAAGCCCTCCAGCGACGGCAGCGCCGCGCTGGCCTTCTCCGGCGGCACGCGCACCGCCGCGGCCAACAACTTTGACGCCGACACGGGGTTCGCGGGCATCAATCTGCTAAACGACGCGTCCAGCGGCAAGACGGCGGCCTTCACCCTCTCCGGCAACCGGGTGACCCTCGGCGGCAACATCGTCTCGACCACCTCCTCTGCCGCGATCACGGATACGCTCTCGCTGCCGCTCCTGCTCAACGGCACGCGGACCTTCACGCAGAACAACAACCACCATCTGGCGATCTCCGGCGTCATCGGCGAGACGGGCGGTTCGTATGGCCTGATCAAAAGCGGCGGCGGGAACCTGACGCTCAACGGCGCGAACACCTACACCGGCCCGACCGTGATGAGCGGCA
>DAOPZC010000153.1:0-3385 GCA_035353175.1 Kiritimatiellia bacterium
CTCTTCCTTGGACACCACGCCGTCATCCGTGACGGCGAGAACGAATTGCGCCTGCTCGATCACGCGCGACGCGAGCAGCCGCACGGCCTGGTATTGGCCGCTCTGCAGGGCGAGCTTGAGCAGGTAGGAGAAGACGCGGGCGAGGATGCCCGCCCAGTCGGCACCGGCGAGCAGCCATTTGCCGACGGTGAGCCAGTTGGTTTTCAGCCAGGCGATGATGAGTGTTTTCATGCGTTTCACTTTCCGGCGGCGTGTTGCACGACCGCCTGCCACAGGAGGGAGCCTGCCGCCACGAGGACGGAGATCAGGAGCGCCGTTGAGACGTACGTCAGCGCGTTAACGATCCGCTCGCAGCGGTCGACGCGCACGAGCACGGGCTGCCGCCCTTCGCGGCCGACGTAGATTTCCTTCTCCACGCGGTCGCATTGGGCCGTGAGGCCTTCGACGGGTTTCTTCTGGATACATTCGTGCGGGGCCATGGTGTAGACCTCCTGCTTAGAGAGAGTTGGTGGTGACTGATGGGCCGACGTAGATCATGGGGACCACATCGAAGGGCTCCTCATCGCGGAAGAAGTCGAGTGAGCCCGTCACGCCGCTGATCGGCCCCGACGCGAATTTGCGCGTGCTGACCTCGTCGTAAAGCGCATAGTGGAGGTAAGGCGGGTCGCCGGCAGTCTCCGTGGACCAGGTGTAACCGGCGAGGTTTCCGCTGAACGGCGTGAGCGGGTTGGACAGGCCGAAGCAAGATTGCCCTTGAAACTCCCAGTGCGCCGGGGTCCTGACCACTTCATAAACCTTGAACACACCGTTTTCCAGGCGCGCGAACTTGTCGGGGTTGGTGTAATCACGGATTACCGCGCCGCCGCCTACAGCGACGTAATTGGTGGTCACCGTGGTTGTGATTGTGTCCGTTCGCGTCAGGGTGAAGTTACCCCAGTAAAAATAAGGACTAAGACCATAAGAACACGAATAGCTCGTCTGCCCCGGCGTGTAGCCCTCAGACCAGCAGGAAGGCCCGCTGAGCGGGTCGGTGCTGCTGGACACCACGCCGAAACCGCCGTAGATGTCATAGAGAAACGGTCCGACATAGAAGCCCGTCTCGCCGATCGGGTACAAGCCCGACATGCCGTCCTGAACGAGGTTCATGGGCATGCCGTCGAGCACTTGATTGTCGCAAGACAGTACCGTCGGATTGCCCTCATCAGTGGAGGACATGTAACCGTTCAGCGTCCATGCCCACGTGGTGACGCTGTTGGTTGTGCAAATCATGCGGTAGCCCTCGGCGGGCTGGTCGGATTTGCGGGCGAGGCCCCATTTCAGGATGTCGGAAAGCTCGATGCGGGCATATCCGGCAAGGGCGGCGAGGACGAGAGCGGTGAACAGCAGCGTTTGTTTCATGGTGGACTCCTTTATTGTTGGGGTTGTTGCGGAAGATAGGTCAGGCCCGGCAGGTTCTCGCCGTTCCAGCCGGGGGCGTGCAGGCCGGGGGCGTGCTTGATGAAGCGGCCGCCCTCGATGGGGAAGCTCGCGTAACACTTCCACGCCTCGGCGGCGGGGGACGCGAAGGGAATGGCCTCGGCGACGTACTCGACGCCGCCGGCCGTCACGGTGATGACCGAGTTGCCGGTCTTGATCGCTTGCGCGAAGATAGCGTTTGCTGACATGGGAACTCCTTTCGGAGGGGTTTGAGTTGGGGGTGTCACCCGTTGGCGAAGCTTTGAAGCGGGACGCACACGTCATCGCAGGCGTCGCCACCGGTCTCGCAGTTGAGCGCGTTGTCAAAGTGGTCAACGGCCAGCGCCAAGGCGGACTTCTGTTGAACCGCGTCTTTGGTGTAACCGCACAGTTCGGACAGCACGTAGTAGAACAGCGCGGACTCGAACTTCGGCAGCAGCGGGACATCCGCAGCCGCCAGAGGCAAGAAGCGTTTGAGCCCGTTGACGTGCAGCGTGAGCGGGGCCACAGGCAACGGGGCCAGCCGGATACGCTTGACCGGCAGGGGCGGCAGGTCGGCCGTCGCACCGTCGGCAAGCTGGACAAAGGCCACGGGCGTCCCCGGAGCATCGGCGTAGATCGCCGCGAAGTCGGCCTCGCGCACCTCGGAGAGCGGCAGCAACGCGCCGCCCGCGATGCGCACCGAACGAACGGCGTCCATCTTTGGGGAGAGGTCCACGGACAGGGCGCCCGCGGGCACCTCGATAACGTCGTTCGCGATCCGGATGTCGCGGTGGGGATAGCGCTGCCACGCGTAGAGATACCAGCGGTTGAGAATCGCAAGGCCGATCTCGGCGGCCGTGGCCGGGATGTTTCCGGCCTCGGCGGTGATCCCGCCGCCGATCGACAACGAGCCGATCCCCAGCGTTGAGACGATGGAGGTCGTTGTCCCGTCCTCGACGAGACCGGCCTGCTTGCAGGCGTTCGATACGATTTCACCGGCGGTCATCGCTGTTTCCTAAGAGACCCCGCCGCCCGCCCGCGACACCAGAGGAAACGCGGAACGGGCGGCGGGTGTACCCATGAAGATCAGGCCCAGTACTCCACCAGCGCGGCGGCGGTTGTGACCTTAGCCGAGGTCGCCACGATGTCGAAAATCACGGGGACGCCGGTATCGCCCGAAAGCAGATACTCGACGCTCACCTGTGCCGCGCCGATCACCGGCACGCCGGCGATCTTGTCGGTCGCGGGAACGACCACGTAGCAGACCGTGTTGGCCGGAATCGCGCCGACCGCCGTGATCGTGGCCGTGCAGTAGGTCTGCCCGGCGTTGTCGGCGTACGTCGCCGATACGACCTTCCAGCCGGTGGGCGTAAGAAGGCAGAGCAGGTCGGTCGATGCCAGCGTGTGGCCCTTGAAGACATGCCCGCCCGCCACATCCACAGGGATGCGCAGCGTGGTGCCGGCCGTTGCCAGCGCCACCGGCAGCCGGAAGGCGCGGCAGGCCTTGGGGATGTAGAAGTTGCAGGCGCACGCGGCATCGTTGCCGAGCGCGGAGAAGCGGCGGATGACCGCCTTGGATTTCTGATACTCGGGAATCACCGCCTGTACGGCGGTGGCCGAGGTGGCGACCGCAGAAACGGTCGAGACATTGATCTTGTTCATAATGTTCTCCTTCGGAGAAAGGTTCAAGGGTTTAAAGTTTCAATCGCGGCTGACGCCGCTGGTTCAAAGGTTCACGGTTCAACGGTTGGGAGGTTCAGGGGTCAGAAGCCAGGCATTTCAACTCCGTCCTCCGTCCTCTGACCTCTGACTTCTGACCTCCGTCCTCTGATTTACACCGCCTCATCCGGCAGGTCGGTCGGCTGCTCGTCGAACGCCGAGGTGTAGGCCAGGTTGAGGCCGAAGTTGCGCTCGATCACCATCGCCTGGAAGCCCATGCGCACCGCGC
>DAOPZC010000154.1:0-3366 GCA_035353175.1 Kiritimatiellia bacterium
CCCTCACTCCCGCCCAGGTCGACACCATAACCAACGATCTGAACGCACTTTTCAAGCCCGCTTCTGATGGGACCCCATGACCCACAGTATCTGCCGCAAACACATCCCATGATCCAAGATCAAGAAAAAACGCTATTCGCCCAATGGTCCCGGAAGGGCCGCATCGGCAACTTTGCCAAGGACGGTGTGGTCTGTGAACGCCTGTACAAGGCAAGCGTCACCAAGCTGCTTTTCGTACTCAAGGAAACAAACAACACTAAACCGGCGTTTGACCTGCGTGAATTTCTTTCGCAAGGGGGTCATGAGCCGACCTGGGGTAACGTCGCCCGCTGGATCATCGGGTTACGGAATTTGCAGACCGATATTGTCTGGAAAGACATCGAGGTCTTGACCCCCGAGCAGCGCACGCAGGCCTATTCATCCGTCGCGGCCATGAATATGAAGAAACTGCCGGGCGGTCACACTACGGATGCGAAGCTTTTCAGGAAGACCGTTGCCCACGACAAGGATTTCATCCGCCGCCAGATTGACCTTTACGACGCCGATCTCGTCATCCTCTGTGGCTCAGTCGTAGCCCAAGGTTTTGAGTTGGTATATGATCCCAACATCGCTGGCCGTTGGCAAACGACCTCGCGCGGCATCCCGTTCATCGAATTCCGTCCGAGTAAGTTTGCGGTCAGTTATACCCACCCCGAAGCCCGCGTCCAGAATTGTCTGCTGTTCTACGGTCTCATCGATGCCGTGCGGGAAATCGAACAGTCCCGTCGCCGATGAGCGATCGTCTCCCGCTTTAACCGCCCTCAGAATCAATCGCCCTTTTCTTCGTCTCCCTTTTTTCCGTCACAGATGACGAACGGGCCGGCAGGGGGTGCCTCATTCTCCAGCCACTCCTCGATGTCCGTCACGCAGAACACGCAGCCGCTTTTCGGCGTCGTCTCCATTTTCCGCGCCCGCACAAAGCCTTCGTTCACAAGTTTCAACAGGCGGCTCTCGGTCACGCCTGTCAGTTGCAGCGCCAAATCGCGGCGTGCCCATCTCGGACGCTCCAATACGACTTTCATATTGCCTCCTTTGAGTTACACGGTCGCCACGCTGACCGAGTCACATAAAATAGCTACTATTTGTGACAATTATGCCGTCGCCACGCTGACCTGCGGAATGTAGCCGAGCGCCTCGCGGATGCCGACAACCACCTTGCCCAGCGTGGATGCCCGCGGGTTGCCGTGCCGGGACAGCGTTCTGTGCAGGGACTTCTCGCCGACGCCCGTGATCCGCGCCAGTTCCTTGAAGGTGATTTCGGCGTGAACCAGGTCGCGCAGCATGGAGAGCCCTTCCTCGGTCTCACCCGTCAGCAGCGCGTCGAGCGCCTCGGCATAAAGCGCCTTAGCGAATTCCGGGTCGCTCTTCAGCCGCTCAACCACGGTCGCTTTGTAATTGCGTGTCAGTGCCATAATCTCACCTCCCAGCCTTGTAACGTTTCCAGCGGGCGATTGCGGCTTCGATGTCGGCCGACTGCCGCCGCTTGCTTCCGCCGCCCAACAGGATCACCAGTGTCTTGCCGTCCAGCCCGTAATAGACCCGGTAACCGGGGCCGAAATCCATGCGCAATTCGCTTACGCCTTCTCTTAACGGCTTAGCAGCACCAAAGTTACCGGCCTCCATCCGCCGGATGAACCGGTCGACCCGCGCCGCCGTCACGGCATCGAGACCGTTGAACCAGTCGGCAAACGGCGAACTTCCGTTCTCGGCAAACTCTTTGATCTCGTACACGCCCATATAGTACCTTTTACGTTACCATTCGTCAACCGGTCACTTGTGCGCATTCTTGCGCTTGGCCTCGATCTCGCGGACCTTTGAGCCCACAGCCGAAAGCTCTTCGTCCGTAAGCCCCTCCAGCCCCGCCAGGACGGCCTCCAGCTTCGTGCCGGCCGTGGCCGCGCCAGAGGTGCCGCTGATAGGGGGGAGTGCGTGGGCGGTGGCCTGGAGCGTCTTCTCGCTGGCGTGGTAGTACCGGGCCGTCATTTCCAGCGAGGCGTGGCCGGCCTGCTGCCGCACGGCGTCCATGGGAATCCCGTTTTCGAGCAGCGCGGTGATGTGCGCGTGCCGCAGGGAGTGGAACCCAACCTGTGCCACGGCCCGGCTGTAACCCTCAACCTTGAGGCCCGTGTCGATGCCCGCGTCCTCGAACACCCGCTGGATGCGCTTGGACACTGCGGCGACGCCCGTCCGGGTCATGTAGAGCTTCCCGAGTTCGGGGAGCACCAGCCCGCGTCGGTCGGCCTTGGGAGTCCGGTCCAGCAGGTCGAAGAGGGTGGGGTGGATCGTGATCGTGATGACCTCGTTGCTCTTGCGCGTCTTGTGCGGCGTGTAGCGGATCTTCCGCGCCCCCATGTCGATCATGTCCCAGCGCATCAGGACGCAGTCGCCCAGCCGCGCGCCCGTGTAGTACCCGAGCGAGAAGAGGATCTCCATCTCGCCCTTGCCCTCCAGCATCTTCGAGACCGTCTGCAGTTCCTCGCCGGTCAGCGGCCGTTTGCGGGCCATGGCCAGCGGGGCGGCGTCCAGCCCGTCGAAGGGGTTTGCCTTGAGCCGCGCCTTCACGGCCAACACCCTGAACATCAGCCGCAGCAGGGCCAGGATCTTGTTCCGCGTGTTGGACGACCGGGTCGACTCGATCTCCGCGAGATACCGCTGGGCCTGATCGGGGGTGACCTCCCGCAGCTCCATCGGCACCTTCTCGCCCTTATCGTTCTTCTTGGGGTAGTGCTTCTCCAGCCACTCGCAGAAGGCCCGCCAGTGCGCCTCATAGTCATTCAGCGTCCGGCTGCCTGGCGCGATCACGCGGCCCCTGGCGGTCTTGCCCTTGGGCGCGATCCGGAACGCGTCCCACGTCTCCTCAAGGGACATGGCGGGGAGTGCGTCCTTGGCCGTCTCCAGCCGCTCCTCAACCGTCATCAGGTTCTTGACCGCCTCGGCCTTCTTCTCCACCTCATCTTCCAGCAGGTGGGGGCGCAGTTCGACATCCCGCTTATCTTGAGCGCCCTTCAGATCGGCTTCAACGCAACCGGTGGTTTTGATAATATGCGTGTCGCCGCGGTTGAACTTGATCCACCAGCGCCCGCCGCGCAGGAAGAGGTGCTTAGTGTCTTTCGGTTTTCTGCCCATGATTCACCTCGAATTCTGTTCTCGGTCTCAAAACGAGGCGATCATACCACAATTCCGAACATTTTGGGTACAAAAAAGGTACAGTCATTCAAAAAACGTCAAAAAATAAGGGCATTTTTAATATGTCGTCGGAATCATAATCCGCAGGTCGGGGGATCGTGACCCTCACCCGCCACCATCTTAAAAGTCCAGAAAACCTCG
>DAOPZC010000155.1:0-3329 GCA_035353175.1 Kiritimatiellia bacterium
TCACGGGGTTGCCCTTGGTGTCGCGCGACACCGTCTGCTGGGGAATCAGCATGGCCTTTTCGTTGATGCCCTCTTTGATGAGCGTCCGAACGAACATGCCCGGCAGGAGCGTCCCGTCTGGATTCGGAAAAACCATCCGCAGAATGACCGAACCGGTGGTCGTGTCCACCGACACGTCGCTGAACTGGAGCGTTCCCTCCTGCGGGTATGGCGAATTGTCCTCCAGGATCAGTTGCACTTTGCTCACGTCCGTTCCGTTGCGGTTCATGCGGCCGCCCTCCAACCGGCGCTTGAGACGGAGTTGCTCGACGGTGGACTGGGGAACATCCACATAGATGGGGTCCAGTTGCTGGATCGTCGCTAAAGCGGTGGGCTGGTAGGCCGTCACGATGGCACCGTCCGTCACCGCCGAAGTCCCGATGCGTCCGGAAACGGGGGCGGTGATCTTCGTGTACCCCAGATTGATCCGGGCCGTCTCGAGCGCGGCCTCGGCTTGATGGATGGCCGCTTCGGCTGCGGCGATGGCTTCCCGGTAATTCTGGACTTGGGCTTCGGAGACCTTGAGCGTGGCGTCGGCCTCATGGGCTGTGGTCACGGCTTGTTCGCAGTCGCTGGCGGAGACGGCTTTTTCCGTGAACAGCTCCTCGAAACGTTTGCGGTTTGAGCGTGCGAAGGCGACGGTCGCCTTCTGCCGTTCAACGCCCGCAAGGCCAGCATTTAGCGCGGCCTGCGCCTGGTCGGCGGCTTTCCGCGAGGCTTCAAGACTCGCCGCGGCGCTGTTGACCGCCGCTTTGAACGGCGCGGGGTCGATCTCGTAAAGCGTCTGCCCGGCCTTGACGTCGGAGCCTTCCTTGAAAAGCCGTTTCAGGATGAGACCGCTGACCTGGGGCCTGATCTCCGCAATGCAATAGGGCGTGGTGCGCCCCGGCAACTCGGTGGTCAGCAGCACCGGCTTCTGCGTGACCGTGATGACGGCGACTTCCGGGACGGGCGGGGGGGCAGTCTGTTGTTGACGATTGCAGCCTGTCAGCAGAAGCCCGCAGAAAACGGGCGCAAAAACCGCGCAGCGTGCTCCGAAACCATACATTGATTGAGGTGTAGTCATTCTTTCGTCTTTCTGTTTTCGCTAAATTAGTTATGCCTTAATGGTGTCGATGATCGCGCTGAACCCCAAGCTGATGGCTTTCGACCAATCAACTTCAAGGCATTGGTCGATCTGCAATTTCATCACGCCCAGCCACATGGCGCTGAGTGACGCGGTGGCGGTGGCGATGTCGGCGTCCGGACGTATCGCGCCATTTTTCTGCAAGGCAATTAAAGTGCGTTCGATGGTTACAAAAGGACTTGATCCGATCTCGCGGATGCGGCGTTTGATGGGAATGAATTTCGCCGCGGGCCAGTCCATGCTGAGCATCATCAGAAAATACTTGCGATTGATCGATTTGCTCACGATCAAATGCGCACGTTCGACGAAGTGCGTGATCAGCCCATCCAGCGAGATGGGGTCGGTCAGCAAGCGGGCAAGCTGTTTGTCATGCTTTTCGGTCATGTCGGCAACGAGTGCCGCAAACAGGTCGGGTTTGTTCGTGAAATGCCAGTAGACCGCGCCTTTTGTCAGCTGGATGCGGTTTGCCACATCTTCAAAGGTCGTCCGTTCATACCCCTTTTCAACGAACAGGTCGAGCGCCGCCTTCAGAATTCTCTGGCGCGTCTTTTCCGCTTCAGCCTTGGTTTTTCTGGCCATATCCGCCTCCTTGGGGTTTGAATGGAGCGCATAATATACATACCTGCGGGTCGGTATGCAAGCCGATAAAATGGGGAGGCGGTGCGAAAGCCCGTCCCGTCCGGGCGCGTTCGGATTTCGCGGGCGGCGTCGGCCGTCTGGACCTTTTGGCCTGTGAAGGTCTGGTCGACAACCCCTCTAGTGTGATATAAATGACCCCATCATAAGAAGAGGGGGGACGTGATGGAAACATGGACTCGTGCGGTGATGTGTTGGATGGGGACGTTTTTTTTGGCCGTGGGGCAGGCCTGCGCGACGACGCTGTATGTGGCGCCGACCGGCAGCGACGCGGCGGCCGGCGACGGCCGGCAGCCGCTGGCGACGCTGCAGGGCGCGCGTGATCGCGTCAGGCAGATGAGGGCGCAGGCCAGTCTCAACGGGCCGGTCAACGTGGTGTTCGCTGACGGTGAGTATAGCGTGACGGAGCCGGTGGTGTTTGGCCCCGAGGACTCGGGCACGGCCGACGCACCGGTGAGCTATGTCGCGGCAAAGGGCGCGAAGCCGGTATTCTTCGGCGGGAAACGCCTGCCGAAATTCGACGTCGGCGCCGATGGCGTGTGGTCGACACGGGTCGATCCGCCGTTCCGCTTCGAGCAGCTTTATATCAACGGGCGGCGCGCCACGCGGGCGCGGTCGCCGAACCGGTTTTATTATTACATGCAGGCCCCGTCTCCGTATGGCACCGACCCGCTGACCGGCAAGGTCGCGGACCTGTCGCACCGCGCGTTCATCGCGGACAAAAACGACATCGCGCCGTTGGCGGGCAAAAGCCGCGAGGCGCTGTCGAATGTGGTGGTGCGGGTTTTTCACTCATGGGAAGTGAGCCAGGCGCGCGTGCAGGCGGTCGATCTCGACCGCGGACGTGTGGTGGTGACGCCCAGTACGCCGTGGGCCTTCTTCTATTGGAAAAGCTATCTGCCGCGGTACCAGCTCGAAAATTTCAGAGAGGCGCTGGACGAGGCCGGCGAATGGTATCTCGATGAAGCGGGCCTGCTGAGCTATCTGCCCCTGCCCGGCGAGACGCCCGGGAAAACCGAAGCGGTTGCGCCCGTCACGACGGCGTTCCTGCGCTTCACCGGCGACGCTTTGGCGGACAAATGGATCTCGCGGCTTTCGTTCGAGGGTCTGTCCTTTATGTATGCGTCCTATCAGCTCCCGGAGCGTGGACAAGGCGACGGCCAGGCGGCGGTGTCGCAGCCCGCCGCTGTCGAGCTGGACGGCGTGCGCCAGGTGGCGTTCCGCGACTGCGTGTTCGCGCATGTCGGTCCGCATGGCGTCTGGTTCCGCAAAGGGTGCCGCGAGAGCGTGCTGGAGCGGAGCCACGTGTACGACATCGGCGGCGGCGCCGTCCGGATCGGCGATTCCAAGTGGGGAAAAGAGGAGCTGCCGGACAAGCTGACCGGCAAGATCGTGGTCGACAACAACATTTTGCAGGAGGGCGGGCGCGTGTTTCCCGGCGCGACGGGCGTTTGGATCGGACATGCGAGCGATGTGCAGGTGACGCACAACGACATCGGCGATTTCTTCTACACCGGCATTTCGATGG
>DAOPZC010000156.1:0-3236 GCA_035353175.1 Kiritimatiellia bacterium
GTCTCGAAATCAACGCCGATCACCGCGCCCGGCATCGGCGTGAACTCCTCCGGCCTCACCGTTTTCACGTTGCCCATCACTCCGGCCTCCACGCTAACCGCTGCCTACCGTCCGGCTGCCGAAGCGTCCACGACTTCGACCATGTTCGCCAGCAACGTGTCCAAATCCGACGCCAGCACGCCCGCGCACCGTGTGCAGCCCGGCATCCGCGCTTTGCGCAGCACGCCGCGCCGCGCCAACAGATGAACCGTCCGCGTGGTCCGGTTAAGCCGCTTGGCCGCTTCTTCGAATGCGACCAGCTTTTCCGCAGGCCGCGCCGCCTCCTGACAATCGGTCAGCCCCAGCGTCTTCAGCAGCAGCTCGCGATCTGCCCGCGTCCGCGCCGGATCGCTCTCATAAATCGCCCTCATCGCCGTCAATGTCGTTGTCTTCATTTGATTCTCCTCTGCGCTCTCTGTGGTTAATCGCGTTCCTGCGCGAAGCGGGGATCGTAGCCCTTCGCATACCGCCAGATGCTCGCCAGCATCTTAAACGCCGCCCAGTCCCTCGACAGGTCCCCGTGCTGCACGAACTCCACGCGGCCCGGCTCCGTGCTCGACACGAACACGTTGAACGCCTTCACCGTCGGCAGCGCCGCTTCGCCGTACTCCGTCGCCGCATACGCGGCGAGCTGGAGCCGGTGCTCGTCATACGCGCTGACCTTCTCGCCCGGCTTGGTCTTCTTGGTCTTGTAATCCAGAATGCCCGGCAGACTGCCGCCCCAGGTGTAGAGCAGGTCCGTCTGACCCGCGAAGCCGTGCGTCCCGTTCACCAGCCGCTTCTCGCGCCCCGTGACGCACAGACCTTCCCGCGCGATGAAATCCAGCACCGGCTGCACGTACACGCCGAACCGTTCCGCGTCCCACGGCTCGCCCGCCGTGGCGCACTCCAGCGCCGCGTGGATCTCGCTGCCGAGGTCCGCGGCGTCCTCCACCTGTTCGAACGCCGCGTCCTTCACGCGCCTGCACCAGTATTCGGCGGCCTCGTTCTCCGCCTTCGGCGTGCGCAGCGTGGTGAGCGCCACCTGATCCATTTTCCAGCTCTCGAGCGCGGGCTTCGCCAGCACGCCCAAGATCCCAGTCACCGACGGCAGCAGCTTCAGCCGCTTCGCGTCCGCCAGCGTCGTTGCCCGGTCGCCCGAGCCGTCCGCCTTCATGATCCGGTGCATCGGCTCGCCCAAGCGGGTGTACCAATGCGAACTCTTCACCATGTTCCGTGTCAAAATCGCCATGATCTTTCTCCTGTTCGATTCCTTCGATTCACTCGAAAAAACCGCGCAGGGACGGCCGTCGCCGGCCGCCCCGCGCGGCCGAGCTCAGAACGGCAACGGTTCGTCATCCACCGGCGCGGGCACCGGCGCAGGGGCAGGGGCGGGGGCCACCGGCGCAGCCTGCGGCACCGCCGCCGGAACGCCTGCCGCCTGCGGTGAGCCTGTCGAACCCGCCATACCAGCCGGGACGGGACACAGCGCCGCGATGGTCGGGTACACGCCCTGGCCGTTGCGCTTGGCCTCATGCGCAACGGTGATCAGACACTTCTTGCCCTTCAGTTCGCAGTAGTCCCAGCCGTACTTCGGCGCGGACCCCAGCGCCGACTTGAGAAAACCGAACAGGTTCGATTTCTCGTTTCCCGAAATACGCATCGTCTTCGACGCGATCCGGTGCGGCTGCCCCGCCTGGTCGCGGAACCCGAACAGGAATGTGGTCAGGTCGACCACCTCCGTCACCTGCGGGTTGTCGAACGAGGGCCGAACGACGCCGAATTGATCCTTAATGTCGATGATCGTCGCGACCACCGTACCCGCCGGAGCCAGATCATCTTTGATCTGCTCGATGAACGGATTCATGCTCTTGCTCGATTGCTCTTGCAGCACTGCCATTTGGCACTCTCCTTTTCTTTTTTTACACTCCTCATTGCGTCCACTTTGTGGTCGCAATAAGCGCGCACGGGACACCCCGCCGCTGCAAGGCCACTTATATGAAATATAAAGAAAAGCGAGCAATCGATTGCTTTCGATTGTTCGCCATAAACGAAAAACCCCTGTAAACACAGGGGTTTTTTGCGAAAGAATTGTTATCGATTGTTCACGACAATCGAATCAGACCTTGAGCCTGTAGCGTCCGGTTCCCTTGCGCCCGAGACCTTCGGCTTCGACGGCGGAGTCGAAGAAAGCCTTGGCCTCCTTGTGCTTCGCGAAATAGCCTTTCAGCCCCTTGCCGCACTCCACGTATTCACCGGCGGCGGCGATCAACTGCCTCACGATTTGCCAACGCTTGTTGCCGCCGAACACGTAGGTCTTGCCGCCGTACTCCAGCGCCGCGCCGTCCTGAATGATGCGGACCCTGTTCGCGAACCCCGTTTCTTCCGTCCCTTCGCTGCCGGACCCCATGCGCGTGATCGTGGAGGTGCCGACGCTTTGCGTGTCTTCATCAGAGCCGAGTTCCGCGAACGTCGGCTTGCCCATATACCGAACGAATCGCGCATACCGAAGCAGGGTGTCCAGGTCATCCGTGTGCGGGTCAACTCGATCATACCGCAGGATCCGCTGAATCGACGAGTCCGACCAGACCACGCAACCGCTGTCGCCGGTGGCGGCCACGTCCGTCACGCCCCCGTACGCGAGGCAGACCTGTTTGAGCGCGAGGAAAGCGTTCGGCATGCCCTCCAGCACCAGATACAGCGTCAGGATTTTGCAGAGCACCTGCACGCCAAGATTGACGCCTCCGCCTGCCACGGGCACCTGATAGAAATAGGCCGCCAACACTTCCTCCGCGCCTCCGCCCTCATCGGAGGGCGCTTTCCAAAGCACATCACTTGTGACCAGCGAGCACTGGAAAAACTTCCCGCGCGCCCATTTGGGCCGCTTGCCCGCCGAGCACGGCGGGCGTTTCTCATCTGAAATCGACATGATCCCTCCCTGGATAGAAAGTCAAAAGACGAATCGGGACAGCGTGTTGAACTCCGCGGCATCGCACAGCGCAGCGCCTAAACGGCTCTGGCAAATGACCGCAAGTTTCCGGAATCGAAACCGGCGTTTCGACTAAGAACCAGACCTTTGTCTGTCGCTATTTTGCCGTCCGCTCAGTCGATATTGGGACGGTTCTTGCCTGGTATATTCCCCGCGAATCGGGTAGGGGTTTTATAACCGGCGGCAGCCTTAAAGGATGTGCGTGTATTAGAGGACGGGGAACGAGTGT